>JBDSZL010000001.1:0-75601 GCA_039925145.1 Vicinamibacterales bacterium
CTCGACCCGTGTCAAGTCCCGCACACTCATCGCTGTCCGTCCCAATCTGCGACCTCCCAGGAGATCGCCAGCGTAGGGGACATTTCTATTGCGCTACCGAGGGGACATTACTACTGCGCTACAACAGGGCCGTGGTCGCCCCGTGCCTGCCATAGACGCCCCGGCTGCTCTCCGCCCCTGTGCCCCGCTACTCCACGTGCACGTGTCCCATCATGCCGACCTCCGCGTGATCGAGGATGTGGCAGTGGAACATCCACATACCGGGTCGTTCGTCGAATTTCACAGCGATGCGCACCGTCGATTTCACCGGCACGTTGATCGTGTCTTTCCACTCGGGCACGCGGGTCTCGTCGAGCACCTGAAAGAAGTAGCCGTGCAGGTGAAACGGGTGATCGAACACCGAGTTGTTCGTCAGCGTCCACACCTGGGTGTCGCCGATGCGCGCGTGCAGCGGTGCCGCCTTCCACGACGGCGCTCCGTTGATCCCCATCTCCACGATCTTGCCGTCGAGTTGGATCGTCAGGTCGAGCGTCGTCTCTGCGGCCTTGCTGACGTCGATCGGGGCGATGTCGCGCAGATGTTCGGGAACGGGCGGGGGCCTGACCGCCGGGAGGTTTACCGTTTCGATATCCATCATCGGCTCGGACGGGCGCCCGAACGTCGTTCCATAGCCGCGATTCACCGGTACCCAGCGCACCGTGACAACGGTGCCGGGATCGGCCGTGCTCGTCTGGACCACATCGAGTCGTTCGCCGGGCACGATGAGCAGACGGTCGAGCGGCTTCGACTCGGCCGCCAGGCCGTTGTCTCCGCCGAGGCGCACGAACGTGGAACGTCTGGCGTCGAGCGCCATGTACCGCGCACGCGCGGCGTTGATAATGCGCCAGCGCTGCGGCTTGCCGGCGCGGACCTTCAGACGCGGCCTCACCTTCCCGTTCACGAGGAGTGCGCCGCCTTCTCGGCCGAACAGATCGCCGAATGCGCCGCCGTTATCCTTTGGCAGCAGCCGTCCTCCATCATCGAGGCTCATGTCCGACAGCATCAGCACCAGGTCGTCGCCGAAGGCTTTCGAGTCGGTCGAGTCTTCGACAACGATGGGGCCGTAGAGCCCCCAGCCCACCTGCGCTGAGGAGTTGAGGTGCGGGTGATACCAATAGGTGCCCGCGTCTTTGAGAACGAACTCGTAACGGAACTCGCCGCCGGGCGTGATGGGATCCTGCGTCATGCCTGGCGTCCCATCCATGTTGTTCGGCACTCGCAGTCCATGCCAGTGGATCGTCGTCTCCTCTGGCAGGGAGTTCGTGAAGTGCACGATCACGGTGTCGCCGACCTTCGCGCGGATGTAAGGACCTGGGAGCATGCCGTTGTACGTCCAGACGGGGGTGGTGACGCCGGGCCTGATCTCGATGTTGGTGATCTTGGCTTCGAGGTTGAACTCGAGGATACGCGGATCGGGGTTGAGATCGGCCGGCTGCGGCAGCGTCAGGTTCTCATCCCACCCATCTGGCTGCGCGACATCGATGGCCTCGAGCGCGGGTGACGGGGATCGGCCCGGAGCCGGCACCTGACCTGGAGTCGGAGTGACGACCAGCAGCACGAGTGCGGCGGAGAGCAGGAGCGAACGCGCCACGACTGGTACGATACACCCGGCCAGGAATCAGCGTACCGGCGCGGCAGGTCGTAGCGACGCATGCCGCGGCGTGCCGTGTTATAACGGCGTTTCACCTCGGCCACCGCAACTCGATGAAGCAGTAGTCAGGTGGTTGGCTTCAAAAGCAGACGGCGCGATCGCGAGCCGCGTCAATCTTCTTGAAGTCGAGGCCCTTGACCTTCTTCAGTTCGTCGAGCGACTTGCACGGGCCGTCCTTGTTGCGCCACGCCACGAGGGCTGCGGCCTCGGTCCGTCGCAGGCCGATCACCGTTTCCAGATCGATTTGCGGCGCACTATTGATATTGACCGGCCGCATCGCTTCGCCAAGGAAGTTTACCGCGAGATAGTCGAGCACCTGCGCGAGGTCGGCCTCGCTGCCCTTCGCACCTCGTCTCACCATCTCCGCGATGACCGTTTCCCAGCCCTCGCGTGTCAAGCGCACCGATGCGGCACGTCGTGCTTCGTGGCACACGCCGCAGGTCTTCACCACGACGTCTTTGCCGGCTCCGTCGGGCAGGCCTTCACCGGAGGGCACAATCGGCGGCGCCTCCTGAGGGGCCG
Source organism: Vicinamibacterales bacterium (assembly GCA_039925145.1). Taxonomy (GTDB): domain Bacteria; phylum Acidobacteriota; class Vicinamibacteria; order Vicinamibacterales; family SCN-69-37; genus JBDSZL01. The sequence goes on from JBDSZL010000001.1 coordinate 2,213, forward strand.
CCAGTGCCAAGCCACGCATGGCCATTGCCATGGCGAGGATCGATGACGCGGTCAGGAGCAGCATTTTTCGTCTCATTGGCGTTCTTCGTCGGCAGGACCGTACCCGCCGGGCGCCTCCTTTCAACTATCTTGCCACGGCTGTGAGCCAGGCGTGCGTTGCGGCGGCCCACTCTGGAAGGGAAACGGGCGCTACTGCGTCAACAGCTTGAAGGCATGCGTCCAAGTGTTGCTGAGGAATCCAGGCACGCACCAGAGCATGCAGAGCGGCTCGATCGCGCGCGCGCCTTCGACGGCACCCACGTCCGACACGTCGAATCCGAACTGATCGACGACCGTCTTCACGTCGGTCTTCGCGCCCTCATCGTTGCCGCAAATGAACATCGTTGGCTTCACGCCCTCGAAGGCCGGATTGACCATGACGGCGTTGCCGACGCAACTGAAGCACTTGACGAAACGCGCCTCGGGAGCGAGCTTCTGGAGTCGTTCCATGAGCGACTCGTTCTGAGCCGTGAAGTATTGCAGGACGCCGTTCACCGGCGCTGCATCGGCGATCGGGTTGGTGGTGTCGATGACGGTCTTGCCGTTGAGATTTGCGATGCCGGCCGCCGTCACGATACCCGACCCGATAATGCCGACCTTCTTGCTCATTCATCCAGCTCCTTGTGATCGCCAGGTCCTATTGCCACCCTAACCCCGAGCGACGTGTTTCAGAATGGCCTCGATCGGGTGCGTGTGGCAAACGCACGTCGGAATCATGAAAAGACGGTGTCGGGTGCGCGTTAGGCGGTGGTTTCGTGTTACACCATCGCTGTTCCGCATTCGTTACAAGGCTCCGTATGAACATCCGGGAAACGCGTCTCGCTGCACGGGAAATCAAATTCGTTGCCCCCCTGGCCCTGCGCGCCGACATCATCGACTGGGCGCGCCAGTACATGGAGCCAGACGGACACGGCGCCGGCATTTACGCCGACGAGTACTCGACCTCGACGCTCTACTTCGAGACGCGCGGGTTCGACGTGTATCAACGACGAGGATCCTACGGACGAAGCAAATACCGGGTCAGGCAGTACGGCGCCTCGGGACCGGTATTTCTCGAACGGAAGTTTCGGACGAGCCAATTGCTGGCGAAGCGGCGCACGACCGTCCTGGCCTCGGACCTGTGGCAACTCGAGGGCGAGCACCCGGATCCGGCCTGGGATGGCTTCTGGTTCCATCGTCGCATCGTGCTCCGACGACTGCAGCCCCTGTTGCAGCTGTCGTACGACCGCGTCGCGCGCATCGGGATGTCGTCGACCGGCCCAGTCAGACTCACGATCGACGCAAATCTCACTGCCCTGCCCATGCCGGCCCTCGCGTTTCTACCGGGAATTGGCATGCCGTTCCTCGAAGGGTTTACGATTATCGAAATCAAATACCGGGCCACCATGCCCGCCATCGTCAAGCCGATGGTCGAGACGTTTCGCCTCGAGGTGCAGAAGATCTCGAAGTTCCGCGCGGCCTTGCGTTCGCTCGACTATCCGCTGCCCAAAGATCCGGATGAGGAAGTGGCGGGCACGGTCGCGGCAGTGGGTGGAGATACGGCGGGTCAGTACTGGGACTGAGCGCGTCGCGTAAAGGAGCAGCCTATGATGAATGTGGACTCGGGCAAGCCCGCAGAGAATCCAGTGCAGAGGACGTCACGCGCCGATGCCCTGGCCGATCGGTTGGAACGGGGCGCCCAGCAACTCGCGGCCTTTGCCAGCACCCTCACCGACGCCGAATGGCAGATCCCGGTGCCGGGTGACGGTCGTTCCGTGGGGGTGGTGGTCCATCACGTCGGCAACATGTACCCCATCGAGATGCAATTGGCGCACGTCCTGGCCGGCGGGCAACCGATCACGGGCGTCCTTTGGGCCACGGTGCATGGCATCAACGCGCAGCATGCCCTCGACTACGCCAACGTCTCGAAGGCGGACGCGCTCGATCTGCTCCAGCGCAACAGCACGGCCGCCGCAGAGGCCATTCGCGCCATGACGGACGAGATGCTCGCCGCGGCGGCCCCAGTATCACTCTACGAAGACGCGCCGCTGACGTGTCAGTTCTTTCTGGAGGATCACGCCGTACGGCACAGCTACCACCACCTCGCGCGGGTACGGCAGGCAGTCGGACGGGTGTGAGTCGACATGAACGGATGCGCCGCCCCGCGGCTCGCTACGCCGGCTGCGTGGGGTCGCGCCTGACCCACTTGTAGGCGCGCGTCGAGTTGCGCCAGAAGTATTTCTCGGCCACGCCACGCGGCTGCGTCGAAAAATACTCCTTCGCCACCGCGACGACCCTGTCAATCGTCGTCACGCCGTCGCTATTCGGCCAGTCGCTGCCGAACAGCACACGGTCTTCGCCGAAAAGCCCGAGCAGCGCATCCACGCGCGGCCGGTAGGCGGCCAGCGTGGCGGGCACCTGGCCCCCCACGCGATGGATGATCGACGACAGCTTCGCGAACACCAGCGGCCGCCGGGCGAGCTCGCGGATGACGGCGTCGTAGGCCGACTGGTCCGTGGCGGTCGGATCGTAGGCAGGCAGATGATCCAGGACGACGCGCAGGCCCGGCACCTGATCGGTAAGGCGCACAGCCGCGCGGAGCAATGCGAGATTCGGATTCGCGAGGTCGACGACGAGGTCTGCGTCGGCGACCCGTTTGAGGCCCGCAACGAACGCCGGGTTCTCAGCCTGCGCTGTGAAATTGCGCCCCCACAGATTGCCGCATCGGATGCCCCGGAACAGCGGGTTCTTGCGATACCGATCGAGGTACTCCGCGAACTCCGGCTTCTCTGGCTCGAGATTGCCGATGACACCGACGATGATGGGGTCGGTCTGCGCGATTTGCAGCACCCAGAGGTTGTCTTCGATCCACGGACTCGCCTCCACTTTGACGGCCCCCACGATGCCGAGCGGGACGGCCAGTTTGCGGTAACGGTCAGGGAACGACGGAATCGGTGCAACGCCGGGCGTGGGCGGACCGGAATAGGGCGCGCCCTGGGGCCGTGTCGGATCGAACAGATGGATGTGCGTGTCGATGATGGGAATGGCCGGCGCGGATTGGGCCTCGAGCCGCGCCAACGCCGCAGCCGTGGTGGCGGTGGCCGCCACGCCCGCCAGGAACGACCGCCGGGTGACGCTGTCTTCTGATGCCATGGGACCGGATTATATGGGTACCGGTGCCGGGAGCCCCGACACGAACCAGCTAACCCTCTCGTCTGTCGATGACGCTGCTACCGTGCTCGCTCCGCCTCCGCCAATGCGCGCACCGGCTCAATGCGAGCGGCTCGGCGAGCCGGCAACCAGCAAGCGACAAGCCCCACGGTGACAAGCAGTGACGTCGTTGACAGGAAGACCACGGGATCCGTCGGCACGACGCCCAGCAGGAGATTGCGCATCTGACCCGCGAGGCCGAACGCCGCGGGCACGCCGAGTACGAGCCCGATGCCGATCTGAATGGAGCCGCCTCTGAGAACGTCGATCAGGATATGTCGAGGCGTGGCGCCAATCGCCATGCGGATGCCGATTTCACGCGTGCGCCGCCCTGTGGATTGCGACACGACGGCGTAGAGTCCGACCGCGGCCATGAGCAGCGCCGACGCCGCAAACACGAAGAACACGGTGCCGAACACCCGATACGGCCACCGCTCGGCGTAGACGAGCCGATCGACGGTGTTCACGTTGTACAGCGGCAGATCCCGATCGAGTGCCTGAACGGTGGTGCGCACCAACCCAGCTGCTGACGTCGCACCGCCGGCCGTTCTGACGGCGAGGACGAGGGAGCTCGGGTCCTGCTGGCGGTACGGCACGAACACGACCGCCTCGGGAGCGGCCTCTTGAACGGATGCGACGATGTCGTCGGTGACGCCGATGACAGTCATCCACGGCTCGGGCGAGTCGTCGTTGAACCGGAGTCGTCGACCAACAGCGTCGCTGTCAGGCCAGTGGCGCGCGGCAAACGTGCGGCTGACCACCGCCGCCTCACCCCCCGGAGCCCCATCCCGTGCGTCGAACCCCCGGCCGCGCACGATCGGCAGTCCAACGGTTTCGAAGTAGCTGTCCGACGCCATCACCCACAAGACGCTCGGGCGCGTGTCTCGCTGGTCTGTGGTCGCGCCGTCGATTTCGATCCGTGTCCGGGAGGTGCCGAGACCCGGCAGCCGCGACACCAGGCCGCCGCGGACCACCCCAGGCAGGCCGGCAAGGCGTGTCTGCACTTCGTCGAAGAAGCGCCGACGCGCCTCCCTGTCGCTATAGCGTTCCCTCGGCAGGTCGACCTGTGCGCTCATGATCGACGCACCGGGCAGCCACGGGTTGACGTGTTGTCCCTGCATGAAGCTGCGAATGAGCAGACCGGAGGCCGTGAGCAACACCACCGCAAAAGCAAATTGCGCCACAACGAGCGCGCCCGACGTCCAGCCCACGCGGGCACTGCCGCCGCGCCCGCCTTCCTTCAGCCCCTGCGTGAGATCGACTCTCGACGCACGGATGGCTGGAGCGAGACCGAACAGCACGGTCGCGAGGATGCAGAGGGCACCGGTGTAGGCCAGCACCCGGTAGTCGAGCGAGAAGATGATCCACGACGGCTTTTGCGCGTCGACGAGCGCACGATCGAACGCCGGCACGGCGACCGCAGCGACGCCGAGCGCCAGCACGCCGCCGCACACACTGAGGATCAGGCCTTCGACCAGAAGCTGCCGGACCACGCGCCAGCGCGTGGCGCCAAGTGCCGCGCGAATGGTCATCTCGCGTTCGCGACCCACGGCGCGGCTGAGCATCATATTTGCCACGTTCGCGCACGCGATGAGAAGCACCAGCCCCACCGCGCCCAGCATCAGCGAGAACATCGTCTTGGCCTTCCCCCCGACGTAGCGCTCGTGAATGGTCTTGACGGCAGCGTTGATGTCCTTGTTGGAGTCGGGGTACGCGGTCTGCAGACGGGCGGCCACCACCGACAGATCGTTCTGCGCACGTGCGATTGACACACCAGGCTCGAGTACGCCGAACACCGTCAGCATCCGATTCGTCCGATCCATCAGTCCTTTGTCCGACCGACGCAACGGGACCCAGACATCTTCGGCCTCGGGTAGACGAAACCCCTTGGGCATCACGCCGACGATGGTCGCCGGCTGTTCGTTGAAGCGAATGGTCATACCAGCGGTATGCGGATCGCTGTTGTAGCGGTTGCGCCACACGTCATCGCTGATGACGACCGCCATCGGAGCACCCAGGGCCTCATCGTCGGGGCGCAGCACACGACCGAGCTGGGCTTCTGTGCGAAAGACATGGAAGAACCCGGCTGTGACGCGCACCATGCGGAACCGTTCCGGTGGACGCTCTGACTCAGCCAGTACTGCGGCGCCTCCCCCTCCGGTGACTGCTTCGAGTTGCTCGAACGTGGTTGCTGCAGCGCGCATGTCCAGAACGTCCGGATACGACATGCCGAGCCGACCGTTCTTGAGCCTATCGGTGGCGCCCACGACGACGACGCGCTCGCCATCCTGAAACGGCAACGGCTTGAAGAGCACCGCGCTCGAGAGCGTGAACACCGTGGCGTTGACGCCAATCCCGACGGCGAGCGTGGCGATGATGGCCAGGGAAAACCATCGGTGGACAGCAATCATCCGGACCGCGAAGCGCCAGTCGCTCATGGGCGTCAAACCCGCGGTAAACCGGGAAGTTTCAGGAACGTGAGGCCACGAGCTCGCTGTACACTGAAGGAGTGTCTGCTGCGCCACGATCAGCCGCCCTCCGTCCGCTGACTACGGTCGAGGAGCTCGAGACCGCCCTGGCGGCGTCGTGGAGACAGCCCGTGCTGCTCTTCAAACACAGCGTGACCTGTGGCAAGAGCGCCTTCGCGAAGGAAGAGATCGACGCGTGGCTCGATGCGCAGCCGCACGTCTCGGCCGACCTGTACATCGTGGACGTGCTCCGCAGTCAGGCCATCGTCCGGGCCATCACTGAGCGGCTCGGGATCAGACACGAGTCACCGCAGGTCCTGCTGATCCGCGACGGCGTCGTCATCTGGCACGCGGCGCACTACAGCATCAGCGAGAGCGCGCTGGCGAGGGCCCTCGCGCCAGGCAGCGCGGGCGTGTGAGCGTCAACTCTTGTTGGCCTGCAGATCCGCGATGACGAAAGACGCGAGCGCGCAACGAACGTCGGCGGCCTCGACCAGACCACGAATCTTGATTCTCTGCACCGCGAACTCCGCACGCAGCCAGATGGCTGAAGGACTGCTGCGGCACGACGCGGGCGATCGACTCGACGTGGAGAGCGCGGGTACTCGCGCGACAGAGGTGCGACCCGAGGCCATCGCCGTAATGCGCGAGCTTGGGATCGATATCAGCACGCATCGATCGAAGGTCGTCGAGGAATTTGCAGGGCAGTCGTTCGATCTCGTGCTGACGGTCTGTGACAGCGCGAAGGAGACCTGCCCGGTGTACCCCGGTCACACAAAGCGGGCACACCGTGCCTTCGAAGACCCGGCGGCCGTGCAGGGCCCAGCAGCGCAGCGGCTCGACGCCTTCAGAACGGTGCGGGATGAAATCAGAACCTACTTGCGGGGCGAATTCATCCAGAACCTGTAGCACGTGGGTGTGCCTCGAGCTGGTCCGCCGGCCGACGAGCCCGCGCGGCGAGCGCCATTCATGGGCACAGGGCATGCTTATGAGTCAGTGGAGGGATCACCATGCTGCGAGTCTTGATTCGGCTGTTCCTGTTGATCGTGGTCCTGGCCGCTGCGGCAGCCTTTTTCCTGGGCTATCGCTGGAGTGACTGGCAGCCCGCCCAGGCTCGCACGTCCCCAGGGGCCGCCCGGCCGATTCCCGACCGCACAGCCGACGACGCCCGCGATCGTGCGCGAGCGGCCGGCGCGGCCATTGGCGAAACGGTGGCCAAGGGCGTCGAGCGCGGCCAGGAAGTCGCGCGTCAGGGCAGCCTCACTGCAAAGGTGGCTCTCAAGATCAAGCTCGACGACACCCTGAAAGGTAGTGGCATCGACGTCGACACCCATGGCCAGACCGTCACACTCAACGGCACGGTGCTCAACGAAGCGCAACGCCGCCGGGCGCTGCAGCTTGCCCGTGAAACCGAAGGCGTCACCGACGCGATCGACCGCCTGTCGGTGAAACGCCGGTGACCCTTCCTGGGTGGGTCCCGCCCCCGCGCGACGCGGACGCATTCTTCTTTACGCGAAGCTGCCATGCTGCCTGCAGCGCACCCATCAGCTGATCGCGATTCGCCCTGGCGAGACGAATGTGTGTCGCGCCCATCCTCCCCCAGCCGCCAGCCACCGGCACGAACAGGTCCGGCGCCTCGGTGACGAAGTCCGCCTGAACCTCAGGCGTGAGCATCAAGTCTCCAAAGCCCTCCTTGACCGAGGCCAGCGTGGCGAAAATGCGTCCACCCACGCGGAAGTCGACCGCGCCCATGTGCGCCCCCTCTTCGGCACCCTCGAAGCCCAACGCGATTCGCTTGAAGTCAGATGCCGTCATACGCGACCAGCGTAATTCATCGGCAATCCGATCGCGGCAGCCAACGTCCAATCATCCGGCCACCGTCGCGGTTTGAGCCGCACTTCGCGCACATCCGGGATACACTCCCCGCTCCCCCGCACGTCCGAGTCCTAGAAGCCCCGAGAGGAACCCATGCCTACATTTCTACCGATCCCGCCTCGGCTAAATATCTCCAAGAACGTGCAGGTTACCTATAGCGGCAACATCAACCAGGCGCGCAGCGAATCCGTGGTGTCTATTAACCCCACGGACGGTCAGAACCTGATCGCGGCCTCCAAACGCTTCCGGAACATCCGGACCTACGACTTCATCGTCGAGCCGTCCGCCTCGTTCGATGGCGGCAAGACCTGGACACCGACGCCGCTCGCCCTGCACAGGGATTGGGGCGTGAATCCCGGCATGTCCGACCCGACGATTGCCTGGGACGGCCAGGGCTGGGCCTACCTCTTCGTCGGTCCACATTGGAAGAGCAACAACCCCGCCGACGCGGTCGGCAGCCCCGCCATCGGCATCGGCGTGTGGGTATACATCTCGAAGGACGGCGGCAAGTCTTGGGGACCTCCGATTCCCGTCAGCAGCAACCGCGACGACGACAAGCAGTGGGCGGCGAGCGACACGGGGGCCGGCAGCCCACATTACGGCAATGTCTACGTGGCCTGGGGCGCGGAGACGCCGCTCCACTTCGCTCGTAGTCACAATCCAGGCAACACCTGGACCGGCCCGGGCGGTCAGACGCCAGCACAGAGCTCTCTCGCCGCCAAGACATTCGGGCCAGAAGTCTCGGTCGGTCCCGACGGTACCGTCTACATCTTCTGGCACAAGGACGGTTCCAATTCGATTGAGCTCGTCACCTCACACGACGGCGGCCAGAGTTTTACGGCGGCACGCACCGTGGTCACCGGCATGACGAGCATTCGTGGGCACGCGCCGTCCACGGGTGGCTGGCCGCACTTTCCCGGAGGCACCTTTCGCGTGATCACGCTCGTCACCGCATGCGTGGTCGGGGCAAAGACACTCATGGTGGCGTGGGCCGATTATCGCGATGACGTGGCGCGGATCTACTTCAGGCGATCGACCGATGGCGGCAACACATGGGACGGACCCGCGAGCGGGCAGCCACTCGTTGGCGGGGCCATCGCGTCCGACTCGGCCGCGCAGGAATTCCACCCGCAGATTCTCGCCCTGCCCAACGGCACCGTTGGATGTGCCTTCTACGAATTCGGCTATCGGCTCAGCGACGTGCTGACACCGGGGCTGGGCAATCACCTTCGGTACGTCATCGATGTCGTCCTGGTCGCATCGCTCGATGGCGGGGTCACATTCACGCTGCGCGAATCAGTGAGCGTGAAGCCTTGGAACCCAAGAACGGGCGCGCCCTGGGCTCACGGCGATCCCAACGTGACGTTCATCGGCGAGTACTTTGGGTTCGATGCCGACAGCAATGGGTTCCGCATCGTGTGGACAGACACGAGAACCGGCATGCAGGAGCTCTTCAGCGCGAAGGCCTATGTGCAGACATCGGTGACCGAGTGGGAGGATCCGTTCGACACGGACACGGTGTTCATTCCGCTGCATGGCAGCGGTGGCGGCGTCCTGTTCAACCGGAAGACAGGTAAGGTGGTTCCCGTTCCGTATCCGGAGCTCGACCAGGCAGCTGGAATGCAGACGCGCGGGAATCCGATTCGCGACGTCGACGTCCAGAAAATCGACAGGCTGCTCGACGCGTTTGCGCTGATCGAAGGCGTGTCTACGAGGGCCGCGCACGCCGTCAAAGGCACCATCATGGAGAGCATCGGGACCATCGCAGCCGAGGCGATCGGTCAGACGTCGTCCGGCGAGCAGCTCGGCGACGCGGTGGCCGGGCTCGACGACGAGATTGGTGAGGAGCCCGCCTGAGTTCGGAAGAGTCCTACAATGCTCACGCCGTCTCTGTTCAGGAGTTGCCATGACCAGGTCCTTCCGCTCGCTCGGATTCTCTCTCCTCGCGCTGTCACTCACCGCGGTCGTTCTCGCGCAGACACCGGTGAAACCCGCACTCGACCTTCGGATGGGGCTGTGGGAAGTCACGACCGTCACGACCTTGGGCGGCGCCTCGTCGGCGGTCGACTCGAGCAAGATGACGCCCGAACAACGCGCCGCCATGGCGGGCGCACTGGGGTCGCGCACCTCGGTGAGCAAGACATGCATGACGACCGAGAAGCTCACGACACAACTGGCCCCGACCCAGATGCCGGGAACGACCTGCACCCAGGCCGTCAAGACCAACACCCGCACGCTCCTCGAGAACACGATGACGTGCACCGGTCAGCGCGCGTCCACATCGGTTTCGCGCACCGAAGCACCGTCGTCCACGAGCTTCAAAGGCAGTGTCACGTCCAATACCAGCACGCGTGGCCGGGATATGGCGGTCACGTTGAGCCTGACAGGCAAGTGGCTTGGTGCTGATTGCGGCGACGTGAAGTAGCGCGTCAATCGCGCGCGGGCACCACGGTCGTCGTGACGACTGCTCTTGTCACACGCTCCCACGCGTCCGAGTACGCCTTCACCTGCGCGTCGTATGTGGCGCTCGCGGCGGTCGCCGCGGTGTCGACGTCTGTCTTGTAGTCGACGATGCGCCATTCGTCGCCGGTGCGGTAGGCCAGGTCGATTGTCCCCGAGACCACGACTGGTGGCTGACCGCGATCGGCACGAGCGACGGCAAACGGAATTTCCTCGTGACGCTCGACCGCGACCCGCGCGGCTGCCAGGGCGTCCGATGCACAAACCGCCTGCGCGGTGGCCACCGCCTGGTCGATGACGGTCCGCAACGGGGGCTCATCGACGATCAGCCACAGCGCAAGCCGCCGCAGATCGTCGGTCGTAGCGTGGGGATAGCGCATGGCGTGCTCGAGCAGGCCGTGCACTAGCGTGCCCCAGGCCTGCCCCGCGTCTGCGCGATGGCTGGGCGTGTTCGGCACGACAGTGCGCGTTGGATCGTCCTCGTCCGCGACGTCGATCGTGAATTTGGGCAGCCGCTTGATCTCAGACGTCACGGAGGTGGCCTGCCACGATGGATGCCGAGCGTTCGTGTGCGCCGCCTCGCTCGCCGCGAGCGCCACATCGGCGGCCGTGCGGCTGAGGTCGACGGTATCCGCCACAGGCGCAGTGACTGCGGCCGGCACCGCGAGTTTGGGCGCGGTGGCAAGATGTTTCGTCAACGTCGGCCACGCCGGCTTGTACTTCCCCGATGGCGGACACACCCCCACGACGAGCAGGTCTTTCGCCCGTGTGGCCGCGACATACATCAGCCGCTCCAACTCGGCATCCAGAAAGAGCCCCTCGGCCGCCGCATGATCGGCCCACCCTGGCGGCTCGGCCAGCACTTTCTTTCCGAAACTCTCGGTCTCCTCGACAATCTGAAAGTAGCCCCGCGCGTCGGCGCCATCACGCACGATGCGGATGTCTGCCGTCGACGGGTATCCGCCATGCGGATCGACCAGAAACACGACATCGGCTTCGAGGCCCTTCGCCTTGTGAACATTCATCAGCCGCACAACGTCGTGGCGGCCGGGTTCGAGGGGCAAGGAGTCCACTTCGGTCGATTCCTTTACGCCCTCGTCGTCGAGCCCCGACCACGCGGCCAGCGCCTCGGCCGCTTCTGCGATCGTGAAGCCCGTCTCGACGACGGCCCGCACACGGTCGACGGCGTGGAGCAAGTCGCCGGCCTCCACGCCACCTCGAGAAGTGGCGGCGAGCGCGAGGTATCCCGAGTCTGCGAGGATGCGCTCCAGGGCCGCGCCGGCCGGCAGCATGCGCGTCCACCCGTGCCACGTGCGCAGTTGTTCGAGGGCGGCGGCGACGGCCATCGCGTCGTCGGCAGGGGGCGCCGTACGATCGGGCGTCGTGCAGAAAAGATTGAAGTAGCCGCCCGCCTGCCGGAAGTCGAAGAGCGCGCGATCGCTCAGACCAAAGAGCCGGCCGCGGAGGACGCCCACGAGCGCCACCGCATCCTGAGGGTCGGCGAGCGCGATGAGCAGCAGGGCCAGTTCACGGACTTCGTCAGAGTTATCGAACGCGCCCGCGCCCGTCACCTCAATCGGGACGTGCAGCACCTCGAGCGCTGCCGCATAGGGGCGCAGGCCCTTCTTCTTGCGCGTCAGAATCAGAAAATCGCCGAAGGCACGCCGGCCCGCGTCCACCTCTCCACGGATGTACCGAGCGACGCGGTCGGCTTCTTCGGTTGAAACACGGCGGGGATCGCCGACATCGGCGAGATCGAGGACTGCGATGGCGGGTGCCGCAGCCGCTTCGCGCGCGGGCTCGAGCGGGGCGAACATCGGCGACTGCGGCGTGGGCTCGGCCGGGAACACTCCGGCAAAGACGGTGTTGGCCCACTCACACAGACCGGACACAGAACGAAAGTTGGCCGTGAGCCTGACAATCCCCTCGCCCTCCGCACCACGGAGGCGTTCTCGCACATCGTTGTAGATCTCGATGTCCGCACGGCGGAACCGATAGATGGACTGCTTCGGATCCCCGACGACAAAGAGAGCGCCAGGACGTAGCGCCACGGTGCGCCAGTCCTTCTGGTCCGATTCGACCTGACCGCTCGCGGCCGATGCGCGCGTTTCATCGGCAGCCAGCAGGAACATGATCTCGGCCTGCACGGGGTCGGTGTCCTGAAATTCGTCGACAAGCAGCCACCGATACTTCTGCTGCAGGGCGTGCCGCACCTCGGGGTTCGATCGCAGCACAGCCGCGGTGGTGAGCAGCAGATCGTTGAAGCTGAGCACGTTGCGCCGCCGACGTTCATCGCGCGCCGCATCCCGGCCCTTGATGAGCAGCGCGATACACCGTCCGTAAAGGTACTGGCGCCACGCCGTGAGAAACGGCAGGACTGTTGTGTCTCGAAACTCGCCGTGCAGGTCGCTGGCGCGTTTGCCGACACCCCTCTCCCAATACATCTGCACGACCGCAGGCTTTGATTGCCAGATCTTCAGAAGTTCCGCCAGGAGCGGCAAGTCGTGACGCCCGCCCTGATGCGCGCGCCAGAGTCGCTGGAAACGGGCACAGCGCTCCTGCGTTTTACACGTTGACGCGGCGTCGACCGTGGTCGGCAGCATCGCATGCAGGGTTTGCCAGAAATGTGCGGTGGCCGCCCACACCGGGCCAGCGTCAGGCATCGGCACGTGGCCCGCGGGAAACGTGACGTCTTCGTAGACGCACACCGTTTCGAATGCCCGGTCGAGCTGCTTTGCAGTCATCCCGGCATCGAGCAGTTCCATCACGTCTGGATCGCCGATTGCCCGCGCCTGCGATCGATAGTCTCGCCAGCTGCGCTGCCGCAGCAGCGCCTCTTCGGCATCGTCCAGCTCGGTGAAGCCAGGCGCAACACCGGCCTCGATAGGCCGCTCGCGCAGGAGCCGCGCGCAGAACGCGTGGATGGTGCCCGCGAAGAACCGCTCCAGATTGCCGAGGGCATGTTCGATGCGCGTGAGACGAGCCGGATCGGTCGTTCGCTCGCGCTCGGACTCGAGCGCCGCCTGAAAGCGCCCGCGCAATTCGGCCGCCGCCTTTCGCGTGAACGTGACAGCCGCCATGCATTCCAGTTCGTACGCCCCGGTGGCCACGCCGGCCGCCATCCGCTCGGCGAGCTTCTGCGTCTTGCCCGATCCGGCGCCTGCTTCGACCAGGAGATTGGTGCGAAGATCCGCGACGATGCGATCGCGAGCCGGCTGATCGTGGAGTTGCACGGCGGCGAGCAGATCCTGCTGGGTGGCGCCCGCCTCTCCGATCGAAATCGATCTGACGCGCGGCGGGGTATCCGATGGACGCAGCGGGCCTGTGCCCTTACTCATGGCTCCCCAGTTGGAGGAACGGCCCCAGTTCGGGATCCCCCTGTTTGCCGAGTGCCTTCTGGTGCGCGCGGAGGCCGCACGCGTAGCCGTAGTCGCAGAACCTGCACGCCTCCGCATTCGCCGCGTGAATGAAGACACCCTTGGAAATGACGCGGCGCAGATCGGCGAGCACCTCCGCGATCTTTGCCCGCGACTGCATGGGGATGTGCTTGCGCTCCTGACCACCCTTGGCGCTCGGAAAGTAGTACTGGGCGCTCACGACCGTCGGCGTCGGCGTGATGCGTCGCAGCAGTTCCATGGCCGCCAGGCCGTAGAGGGCGTGCTGCAGCCGCGCTCCACCAGCGAATATCCCCTGCCACGAGTCCTTCCAGTAGCCGCCAGTCTTGTAGTCGATGATCTCGAACCTGGATGGACCGACCTGGTCGATGCGATCGATGCGCCCCGCAATCCGCAGCTTCAGCCCATCGCCGAGATCGATGAAGACTGGCATCTCCTGCGCCAACGGTTCGTCGTCCTGGTCGTCTGAGCCGCCGCGGCCGAAGCCGATCTCGAACCCGATGGGCGTGTGCGCCGGGTCGAGCTCGGCCTCCGCGGTGACGAAGATCGCGAGATCGCCGAGAAACAACTGGGACTCGCGATCGGCGACTTCGGCGCTCGGCGGCGGCATCTCGATGGCGAGGCGCGAGAGCGTGCTTTGGCCTTCCGCCTGCATCCAGTCGAGATCCTCAGCGACGCTGACGCGCCGCCCGCCGGCCCGACACCGCCGCAACAGGCCGGCGTAAAGGTCGTGGAGCAGTGAGCCACGAAGCAGCGGATCGAGCCACACGTCTCTGTCGCGCTCGCCGGACTCGATTGCTTCCACGCCGAGTCCTCGGCGCAGAAAGTGGCGGAACGGGCAACTCGCCGCATCCTCGAGCTGGGTCGGCGATATAACGAGATCGTCGCGGCAGGGATCGAGCTTCGGTCCGGCCGCCGGCACGTGGCCATCGAAGGCAGAGAACGTCGACGCCTCGCGGGCGGCGGCAGCGCTCTCACCGCCAGCCATGAAGGGATAGCGATCGCAAACCGCAGCCCTGGCCGCGTCGCCCGCCCGCATTGCACCGCGCAGCCACCAACGTGACGGGTCGAGCGCGACATCGGACGCCGCGGGCACGCACGACTTCGGGGCGCCCAGCGCGGCGTGCAGTTCCTGATATGTGGCGGTGGGACGACCCGTGGCGACACGCCAGGCGTGCAGCATCAGCCAGGACGCGTACGTCTGTCGATACTGTCGCACGTCGCGCGACGAGTAGCTGAACGAGACCGCTGTGTCGGGTGCGGCGATGATCGCCGCAACTCGTCGAAGACCGGCCGCGACGGCTTCGTCCGTGCGGGTGGTCGACTGCTTCAACTCGGCGCCGATCGCGGCGCGCTCGCGATCGAGCAGGATGGGATCCTCGAACGGAGCGGGAAACACTCGCCCCTCTTCCAGTCCGACGATGAACGTGAGTGGGCGTCCGGCGTAGCCGGCGGTATCGAGCGAAGACACATGGAGGTGACCGGGGCGCGGGCGATCGGAGCCGACGGCCAGGTCGGCGACGCGCCCCGCGATGAAACGAAGCGCCTGGTCGAGCGGACAGCGGAAGTCGCCGAGTGCCGCCAGCTGATCGAGCGACGCGATGAGCGCTGCGGCCGCCAGGTGATCGAGCGCGCTCGCCGTGGCCGCACAGCTGTCGACGAAGCCCCGCGCGCACGCGACCACGTCGGCGAGCGCCACGGTCCGTTGAACGGCGTCATTCTGCGGCACCGCCTCGACGAGGGCGGTGATCCACGCGCCCAGGGCATCGGCTTCGGCGGCGCGCGTCTTCAGACCTTCGCGCTGATCGGACGGCAGGTCGTCGCGCTCAGCGCGGCGACGGGAGGACGCCGAGAGCCGCGCGAAGGCGAGCCGATATGTCTCGCGGCCCCAAGCGGCCTGGGCCCTGACGAGCAGGCGCGCGGCGCGGGCTGACGAGACCGCGAGCGCGGCGCCTGGGCGGATGTCGCCAGACTGGAGCATGCGACGCAGCCGCCCGGCGGCGAAGTCGTCATCGATCCAGTCGGCCAACGACAGCAGCGCGCGTCCCGGTCGCGTCATCGCGACCGGGACGCCGTGCGCGACAGTGACGGGCCAGTCGTGGCGAATGGCCTTTTCCCAGATCAGGGTCGCGTAGGACGGGGTGGCGCAGACGATCTCCGCCTCGTCCAACCGACGGCCGGAGGCGAGGATCCGGCGAAAGACCTCCTCGATCTCCGCCTCTGCCCCGCCCGCCTGAAAGAACGAACACGAGGAGGAGACCGGGTCTCTTAAGAGACCCGGTCTTCTGGGAGCATCCTGACCCGACCGATCAGTGAAATTGGGCTGATTGTGCGTGGACGCACCTCGGGAGACCGGGTCTCTTAAGAGACCCGGTCTCCTCGATGCCGGCAGGATCGTGGCGAGGAGGCGGCGTTCGAGGGGGGCCCAAAGGACGTCGGGCACCTCGGTCCAACAATCGTGGGCCTGGATCGGACACCAGTCCGGATGGGCCAGCGCCTCGGTGTAGACGGTCGCCCGGTCGCCGCGGCGGTGTTCGATGAGGAACTGCTCGTAGGCTTGCGCCAGCGCGACCAGCTCGGTGTGCTTGTCCCTCGACACGAACGCCTCGGCCGGCAGGTCTGCGGAGCTGAGACCTGCCATCCGAATCTCACGCAGCATCGACCAGAGGGCCGACGCGAGCTGAGGTTGGGTGGCGAGCGGCCGGAAGTACCCGCCGTCCTCGGGCAACTGCAAGAGCAGTCGCATCACGAGGGCGGGCCCCAAGCCCTCCTCGGATGGGTCGATCCCTCGCTCCACGAGAAACGGTGCGCCCATGCGCAACGCGATATCCAGCGGCGTGACGAACCGCAGGTTCACCCACCCGCCGCCCTCACGTGCGAGGCGGTCGCCAATCGTGCGCCCCAGCGATCGCGTGGGGACGAACACCCATTTCGCGCGGGTCGGATAATCGCGGCAGAGGCCCTTCAGCTGGTCGATGAATGGATCGTGCATTAGTGGTGCAAGGACAGTATCGCCGTGCGGTGTGACAGTGCGGGTCCCTCGGTCGCGCCACGCGGCCGGGGCGGATCAGCCCGCTTCGGTCCCCCCATCGAACAGCCCACTCACCGACTTGCCCACGTGAATCCGACGGATCGCCTCAGCGAGCAGCGGCGCGACGGACAAGACGGTCATGTTCGGCAGTCGCTTCTCGTCGGCGATGGGGACGGTATCGGTCGCGACGATTTCTGCGACGTCCTTCTCCGCACGCAGCCGGGCGATGGCTTTGCCCGTGAATAGCCCGTGCGTGCACGCCACCGACATCCGCTTGGCGCCCCGCTCTCGCAACCTCGCGAGCAGCTCGACGATGGTTCCACCGTTGGCGATCTCGTCGTCGATCACGATGACGTTCCTGCCGCGCACGTCGCCCACGATCGCGTCGATGACGACGCGATCGTCGCTCAGCCGCTGCTTGCTGCCGGCCGCGACCGGCAGACCGAGCATGCGGGCGAAGTGCGTCGCGGACTTCGCATTACCGAGGTCCGGTGAGACCACGACGGTATTGGCGAGCGACCGACGACGGAAGTGGCCGGCCAGCACTTTGAGCGCGTTCATGTGATCGACGGGCACGCTGAAGAACCCGTGCACTTGAGCCGAGTGCAGCGCCATCGTCAACACCCGGCTCGCGCCGGCCGTCGCGAGCAGGTCGGCGACCAGACGCGCGGCGATGGAGATGCGCGGGGCATCCTTCTTGTCGGAGCGCGCGTAGGCGAAGTGCGGCACGACCGCCGTGATGCGTGCGGCAGACGCCCCACGCGCCGCGTCGAGCATCAGCAGCAGCTCCATCAGATTCTCCTGCACCGGGGGCACGAGCGGCTGCACGATGAACACGTCTGCTTCGCGGCAGTTGGCCAGCAGCTGCACGCCCAGGCAGTCATTGCTGAAACGCGTAATTGGCGCCGGACACAGGCTGGTCTTCAGTCGCCGGCAGATCGCCGCCGCAAGCGTCGGGTGCGCGTTCCCGCTGAAAAGGACGATGCTGTTCATGGCGGATCTCCGGGGAAATCGTATCGGACTTTCCGCATCGGGACTTGAATGAAGTACGTCGCGGCGCGGGCCGCCTGCCGCATGTTATGCTGGAATTTCGCCGCACAGCGGCGGAAAACGGGCTTGTAGCGACCACGCCTTCGACACCCGGAGGCACCACTATACGGTCGCGGCCAGGAGGTGCATTTATGACAAAAAGCACCGGGAGCAGTCGCTAAGACTCTCCCCGCTTGAACACCGAGGGCCGGCCAGAGCGCCGGCCCTTTGTGTGTGTGTGTGCGAGACGCCAGTCGAGGGCGTCGCGTCGATGTCTGGCGTTCGCCCGCGAGTGTCTATCGTCCGGTACTGAGTCGCTCGAGTCGCCTGGTTGCCAGACGCGCCAGCACCGAACACATCAAGACGAGGGCCACGAGTACCAGCGCGCCGGCCCAGGCCTGCCGATGCCAGTCTTCGTAGGGTGAAATCGCGTACGTGTAAATCTGCACGGTGAGCGACCCCATTGGCTGCGTCAGATCTGTTGACATGAACCGGTTGTTGAACGATGTGAACAGTAGGGGCGCCGTCTCGCCCGCGATGCGTGCCAAAGCCAGGACCACGCCGGTGAGAATGCCCGGCAGCGCCGCCGGGAGAACGACGGTGAACACGGCCTTGGCGCGTGTGGCTCCGAGTGCGAGCGCGCCTTCCCTCAGCGACATCGGCACCAGGCGTAGCAGCTCTTCGGTCGTTCTCGTGATGATGGGGATCATCATGACGCCGAGGGCCAGTCCCCCGGCCATCGCGTTGAACGTCTTGAACGGGAGCACCGCAATGGCGTACACGAACACGCCGATCACGATCGAAGGCACGCCGTTCAAGGTGTCTGCGGCGAAGCGCGCCAGCGACGCGAGGCGCGTTCCGCCAGATTCGACAGTATAGATCCCGGTCATGATGCCAATCGGAATCGCGAACAGTGCCCCAAGTGAGGTGAGGATCAACGTGCCCATGATGGCGTTTGCCATGCCCCCGCCCGTCTCCCCCACCGGCTTGGGCATCTCGGTGAAGAAGGCATAGTCGAGTGATCCGATGCCCTGCCTCACGACGAAGAACAGGACGAATGCCACCGGCACCAGCGCCAAGAGCACTGAAGCCAGACACAAACCGGTCATGACGGCGGACGTCACCTGACGCCGGCGGTCTTGGAATGTCATGCGGCTGATTCTCCGGCCGGAATCACTCCCGCGACCGGGCGCACGGTCCTTTCGCGCGTCATGCTCCAGATCAGCACGCGGGAGCCTAGATTGACAATCAACGTGATCACGAACAGGACCAGTCCGATTTCGACGAGCGCGTGCAGATGCAAGTCCTCCACGGCCTCCTTGAACTCGTTGGCGATAACCGCCGCCATGGTGTACTGCGGAGCAAACATCGAGGTCGACATCTGCGGGCTATTGCCGATGACCATGGTGACGGCCATCGTCTCTCCCAGCGCGCGCCCGAACCCGAGCATGACCGCACCGACAATGCCCGTGCGCGCGTAGTGCAACGCGACACGCGTGGCTTCCCACCGCGTGGCGCCGAGCGCGTGCGCGGCCTCGCGCTGGGCACCGGGTACCGCCTTGAGCACCTCCCGCGCGACGGACGAACTGTAAGGCACGATCATCACGGCCAAAATGAGCGAGGCGGCGAGCAGACTGACGCCGTAGGGCGGCCCGCTGAACAAGGCGAAATTACCAAGCCACTCCGGCATCGCCAGCTGTATCTGACGGACGAATGGCACCAGTACGAAAATGCCCCAGAGACCGTAGACGATGGACGGGATGGCCGCCAGAATTTCTGTGAGAAACACGATGGGTGCGCGCAACCAGTACGGCGACAGCTCGGCGGTAAAGATGGCAATGCCGAGCGCCACAGGTGCTGCTATGAGCATGGCCAGAATGGAGGAGTACAGGGTGCCCCAGATGAAGGGCAACGCGCCGAACTGTCCCGCCACGGGGTCCCACGTGGTCGTCCGCCAGAAATTGAATCCGAACGCTTTGATGGAGAGTCGCGACTCCATCCACAGCACGATCGCAATACTCACGACAAGGACGACGAGAACCAGCGCGAATGCGCCGGTTCCCCATCGGAAGCCCCGATCCGCCGTACCGGTTCTCGTCGTCATCAACGTGCCTATTGGATCTTGATCTTCTTGATCGCTTCGAGCTCGAGTTGCACCACCGACGCGGGCAGCGGCGCATACCCCAGCTCGGCGGCAAACTTCTGACCATCCGCCAGTGCCCACCGGAGGAACTCCACCATCGTCTTCGCCTGCGTCTTGTCCTTCGGATTCTCGTAGAAGAGCAGCCAGGTGAACGACGAAATCGGATACGCGTCCTTGCCAGGCGGGTTCGTGATACTCACGCGGAAGTCCGCAGGCATGGCTTTGGCGGCCTCGGCAGCCGCGGCGGTCACCGACTGCACGTTCGCCTGAACGAACTCCCCGGCAGAATTCTGCACGGTGCCGTAGCTGATCTTATTCTGCAGCGCATACACGAGCTCGACGTAGCCGATGGCACCGGGTGTCTGCTTCACCAGGCCAGCGACGCCCTCATTGCCAGCGCCCCCCAGGCCGACTGGCCAGTTGACCGCGGTCGCGACGCCAACCCGCTTCTTCCATTCGGGTGAAACCTTGGACAGGTAGTCGACCCAGATGTAGGTGGTGCCGCTGCCGTCGGACCGGTGCGCCACCGCAATGCTCGTTCCCGGAAGCGCGACACCGGGGTTCACCTTGACGATGGCCGGGTCGTTCCACTTCGTGATCTTGCCGAGAAAGATGTCGGCGAGGATCGGTCCGGTGAACTTCAGCTGCGCGGTGACGCCTGGCAGATTGTAGACAGGCACGTCAGCGCCGAGCACGGTCGGAAAGTGCAGAATGCGGCCCGGCGCGGCCAGCAACTGATCATTGGTCATCGGACCATCGGTGGCGCCGAAGAAAATCGTCTGACTGGTCAGCTGCCGAATCCCGAATCCGGAGCCCTGCGACTGATAGTTGATCTCCACCGCGGGGTGCAGCTTGTTGTACTCGCTGAACCACTTGGAGTAGATGGGATAGGGGAAGGTCGCACCGCCCCCGTTGATTTGAATCTTCTGCGCGGCGACGCTGGTGCCGAGCGCTATCACGCACGCTCCGGCTGCTGCCAGTCGCCATCCGCGCAAACTCAGTTTCTGTGTCATGTTCCGTTGCTCCCAATGGCCGTCGTGGGACGGCGAAATTCAGCCAGGCTGTCCTTGGTTAGAAATTGATGAGGCCGTGCAGCGTCACCCGCTGCTGTTTGGCCGCCGAGAGATTCTTGAACGCCACTTGCTCGTAGTCGAGCATCAGCGCTGCCGTCCCGGCACCGCCCGGATGAGGAAACCAATAGGCCAGACCTGCAATCGTCCGATTCTGTCTGGCGCTCTTGTTGGCGGAATTGGGCCGGAAGGAATCGTAGCGAAGCAGCATCTCGACGCCGTTGCCCTTCTCCTTGAAGAAGGGCGTCAGCCACATCGTGTAGCCGTCGGACTTGACCTTGGCCACGGTCGGCAGCGTCTGGTCCGAACGTGTCATGTAGTCCGCCCCGAGATTGAACCGCCGCTGCTCCAGCACGAGCCCGCCCACGGTCCGTATGCGGTCCGCGCCGCGGACGACATGGTCGTTGTCGCGGAAGGCCGTCACCCGCAGACCGCGCGCGATCGCGCCGCCGCTGGGCATGGGGCGCACGGTCACCCGCGCCATGATGGCCTTCTGGTCGTTCACTTCGGCCTTGTTGTAGTTCTCGCCGTTGTAAACGCCCACGTGAAAGTCGCCATAGCTTTTCGGAAAGTTGGCGTGAAACGTCGCTCCGGCGTCGGATGAGCTCATGCCCCCGTCGCGCTCCTCGAAGACCGTTCCCTGAAAGCGATAGCGGTACGCCGACTCGAGACCGTCGATAAACGGTGTCTGCTGCACGCCGACGCGGACGTAGGATCCGCCCCAGGCGCCCGTCCAGTCAGTCAGTGCGACTTGTGCGTACGCGTACTTGAGACGGAACACGTAACTGCCGTCGAGGTTGTTGCCCGCCAGCGCAAATCTCGTGGCGTTGATGTCGGGCGTGATCCGGTAGGACACCAGGTGCGAGATGTTGCCCGTGACGTTGACGTAGGCGCGGGCGACGTTGAACGCATTCGGCGAGATGGCGTTGCCCGCGGCATCGGTCGCCTTGGGGATGTTCTGAAAGGTGTAGTCATAGAACACAACCGCGCCCACTCGCGCCGACGGCGGCTGCGTGTCGTCGCCGGCGGCCGTGCCGCCGGCGGGCGTGATCTGGGCAGACACGAGCGTCGGCGTCACGAAGCACAACAGGGCCATGGTGGCGAGAATGAACGATGTCTTCCACGTCGGACTGATACAGCGCAATGAAACCTCCCGCTCCCGGACGGGTGCCCCGGAGCTGCACTCACGATAGGTTCCCGCTGTATCGTCATCGTCTCGCGCACGTTTCCACGCGGTTAATTCTGCGGCCAAATCAAGCGGCGCCGACGCGCGGTCTTCGTGTCGCGAATGAATTAACACCGCCGAAACACTGCGCCGCTCACCTCCCGTTATCGTGGAGGGGTGATTCAGTCGGCAGGCCACTCCTTTGCCACGCTTCCGCCCGCGACGGTCGCCGCCGCGCCGAGCCACGTGACGCACGCCCCAGCCAAGATCGCGGTCGAGAACCTGAACTTCTACTACGGCTCCCGCCGCGCGCTCGAGCAGGTGTCCCTCTCCGTGCGCGCCAACGAGGTGACGGCCCTCATCGGTCCGTCGGGTTGTGGCAAGTCCACCTTCCTGCGCGTGTTGAACCGCATGAACGACATGATCCCGGGCGCTCGGGTCGAAGGGTCGGTTTCGATCGACGGCCAGGACATTTACGCCTCATCGGTCAATGCGGTGCAGCTGCGCCGGCGTGTGGGCATGGTGTTTCAGAAGTCCAACCCGTTCCCGAAGTCCATTTTCGAAAACGTCGCGTACGGCCTTCGGATCAACCGCATTACACGCTCACGTGAGGAACTCGAGGGCCGTGTGGAGGCCAGCATCAAGGCGGCGGCGCTCTGGGACGAAGTCAAGGACCGGCTCCATGGACCGGCACTCGGTTTGTCGGGCGGTCAGCAGCAGCGGCTGTGCATTGCCCGCGCGCTGGCAGTCGAACCTGAGGTGCTGCTGATGGACGAGCCGGCGTCGGCCCTCGATCCCATTGCCACGCAGCGCATCGAAGAGCTGATCTATCAGCTGAAGACGCGCTATACGATCGTGATCGTCACCCACAACATGCAGCAGGCCGCGCGCGTCTCCGATGCCACCGGATTCTTCTGGCTCGGCAAGCTCGTGGAGTGCGATCGCACGACCAGGATCTTCACGGCGCCTTCTGAAAAGCTCACCGAAGACTATGTGACAGGACGGTTTGGATGACGCCGGGCTCAGAGGGAACGGTTCGACACTTTCAGGAAGAGCTCGAGCAGCTGAAAGTGCGTCTGCTCGAGATGGGCGGTCTCGCCGAAGAACAGGTGCGGCTCGCGGTCAAGGGGCTGGTCGAACGCGACAGGGAGCTCATTGGCCGGGTTCTCGGCGGCGACGGCGCGCTCAACGCCCTCCACATCGACGTCGACGGCCGCTGCTTCACGCTCCTCGCGCTCTACCAGCCGATGGCGGTCGACCTCCGTTCCATCGTCGCCGCGGTGAAGATCAACACCGACCTCGAACGGGTCGGCGATCTGGCGGTGAACATCGCCGAGGCGTCGCTGCAGTACCTCGATCATCCACCGGTGAAGCGGTTGATCGACATCCCCCGCATGGCCACGATCGCTCAGGCGATGCTGCGTGACGCGCTCGACGCCTTCGTGCGCCGAGACATGGCGATGGCCCGGCGCGTCCTCAACCAGGACGACCTGCTCGACGATCTCAAAACGCAGGTGTTCCGCGAGTTGATTACCTATATGCTGCAGGACCCGTCCACGATTGAGCCGGCGCTCAGCCTCATTCTGGTCTCGCGACACCTCGAGCGCATCGGCGACCACGCCACCAACATCGGCGAAGACGTCATCTTCATGGTGTCAGCGAGAGACGTCCGCCATCACGCCGACGACACGCCCTGAGTCTCCGCCGGGATCGCAATGGTGAATCGCGCGCCGCCTTCCGCGCGGTTCTCGACCGTCACCGTGCCGCCGTGGAGCTCGACGAGGTGCTTCACGATGGCCAGTCCAAGGCCGGTGCCGCCCGCGTCCGCACCTCGAGACTTGTCAACACGATAGAAGCGCTCGAAGACGCGTGACAGATCGGGGGCCGGCACGCCGGGCCCCTGGTCGGACACGGCGATGCGCACCATGTCGCCGGCTCCGGCCGCGTCGATCGAGATCGTCGAGTGTTCCGGCGCGTATGCAATGGCGTTGGCCACCAGGTTGTGCAGCGCGTCGTGCAGCTTCGGACCATCTGCTCGAAGGATGTCGGCGCCCGGCGCTATGGCCATCGTCACGTCCTGCCGGCGGAGCGCCGCCGCAGGAGCTGTGTCGTCGACGACCTCCGCGATCAGCGCGGCGGTGTCGAGCGAGCGCAGGTCGAGCGTCTCCTGACCCGAGTCGAGTCTGGCCAACCGCAAGAGATCCTTGACCAGTCGTTCCATCCGCGCCGTGTGGCGCGCGATGACGCCGAGAAACCGACGCGCCTCCTCGGCAGAGACCTCCCCATCTGAGAGTGCCTCCACGTAGCCTCGAATGGCCGTGAGCGGCGTCCGAAGCTCGTGCGAGACGTTGGCCACGAAGTCGCGTCTGATCTGATCGCTCCGCAGAAGCGGAGTGATGTCGTGCAGCACGAGGATCACCCCATGGTCGGCGGGCCCGGCGGTCGATGTGGCGGTCGCGAGGATGGTGTGGGATGGGTCGCGTGCTGGCGAGAACTGAACGGCGTCGGGTCTGCGGCCTGCCAGCGCCTCGGTCACCAGTTCAGCAATGGCCGGGAGCCGGATTGTCTCGACATACGATCGTCCCGCCACCGCCTCATCGAGCCTCAACATCCGCCGCGCGGCCGTATTGACGAGCTGGAGCCGCGACTCGAGGTCAATGACGATGACCCCTTCGATCATGCCGGAGAGGATGGCCTCCATCCGGGCCCGATCGCGGGCCTGCTGCTTCAGCTGCCGCCCGACCTCCTGCACCGAGTCGTCGAGCGCCCGAGCCACAGTCCCGAGCTCATCGTCGCCGAAACCAAGACGCGGCGGCGTGAGATCGCCCGCGCGGTAGCGGTCCGCGACCTGCGCGATGCGGCCGACGCGCTTCCCTATCCGTGCAGACACCCACCACGCGATCGCCGCGCCGCCAACGAGGGCGAGTCCGAGGGCGGCGAGCGTCGCCATCAGCACCGGCTGGAGCTGGTGACGAATATCGGTCAACGGGAGCGCGACACGCACGAACGCGATCGCGGGATGTTGTACCGGCACCGCGATGTAGAGCATGTCGATCCGGAGCGTCGCACTGTATCGACGGGCCCGCCCGATCCCCGAGGTGCGAGCGTCGACGATCTCTGGTCGTTGCGCGTGGTTCTCCATGTCCCGCACCGCATCCAGCGTCTCGGCGGAATCGCCCACTACCGTCCCGTCTCGATCGATGAGCGTCACGCGGCTGGCCGTCAATCGCCCCAGTCGATCGGCCTCGTCGTCGATGGCCGCCATCCCGGCCAGCGGGGCGTCTTGGGACAGCAGGTCCGCGGTGAGACGCGCCTCGGAGATCAGCGTCTTCTCGATGCGCTGATTGACCTGGCCGCGCATCGCACCGGCAAAGAAGGCGCCCGCCACGGCCAGGGCGATCACCGCAGAAGAAAGCGCCGCCAAGAACAGCTTGGCCTGGAAGGTCGCGCGCAGGCGTGGCAGCATCGCGCTACGGCGTCACGGGGAGGGGGATGAGCTTGTAGCCAAACTGCTTGACGGTGACAAGCCCTTCGGCGAGCACAGGCAGCTTCTCGCGAAGACGCCGGACGTGGACGTCAACGGTGCGGGTGCCGCCCGTGTAGCGATAGCCCCACACGTCAGTCAGGAGCACATCGCGCGACAGCACCCGGCCCGCATGCCGCATGAGGTATTCGAGGAGGAGAAACTCCTTGGCCGTGAGCGCGACCTCGGCGCCGTTCAAGGACACCACGTGGCGCTCGGCGTCGAGCGACAGCGGTCCGTACGACAGCGCCGCCGGCCCGGCCGAATCGCTGCGCTGCGCGCGCCGCAGCAGCGCCCGCACACGCGCGACCAGTTCGTTCGGGCTGAACGGCTTGGGTAGATAGTCGTCGGCGCCGAGCTCGAGACCCACGATGCGGTCCGATTCCTCGGCGCGGGCGGTCAGCATGATGATCGGCAGTCGGGACGTCTTGTCGCTGGCGCGGAGCATGCGGCAGACTTCGAAGCCGTCGACGTGAGGCAGCATCACGTCGAGTACGAGCAGGTCGGGCAGCCTGGCGGCAATCGACGACAGCGCATCGCGGCCCGACGCCACGCGCTCGGGAGTGAATCCCGCCTTCGTCAGGTAACGGAGAACCAACTCGGCGATATCGGTATCGTCCTCGGCCACGAGGACTCTGGCAGGCATGCGCTGCCATTCTACCGGCATGTTGTCGCCGCGGTGTGACGGGAGGTACCGCCTCGGAACTAGTGGAGGGAGAACTCTGCGTTGTACCGATACAGAACCTGCGAAGGCTCGCCAGTGGGCATCATGTACTCCCACTGACGTAGCGCCGTGAGCACGGCTTCATCCAGCAGCGGGATGGACTTCGTGATTTTCAGGTTGCGCGGCCTGCCGTCCGGGCCAAGGGAATAGGTGACGACCACCAGCCCTTCGACCCCAGCTTGCCGCGCGGCTGGGGGATAGATGGGTTCTACCTGCTTCACCGGAATCGCTGCCGCCGTCGAGCGTGGCGCGGGCAGCTCGCTAGGGTCGTCGACGAAATCTGGGGTGTCGGGAGAGGGCGGCGTGCCAGCGTATGGCAAAGGCGCCTCGCGCATCCGGGGAATGCCGGCGGCCGATACCGCCGGGGTCGTCGGCGGCGGCTCCGCCGGGTCGACTGTCGTCTGCCCCGCGACCTCGGAAGACAACGACTTCCTGTCCGCCTGGTGCCAGCTCCACCATGCGCCAATCAGCATCCCCACCAACAGTGCGAGTCCCACGGCCGCGCCGACCGGCCGGGATCGATGTAGAGAGGACCCTGGTTCGAGGTATTGAACACGCGGCTGCGGGCCGGAAGCCTGCACGCTGCCGGGATGACCGGAATAGAGAAGCGGCCAGTCACCGGGCGCGTGGTGGGGCACTCGTCCGGCGCCGAGTGTGCGATGAATCAGGTCGGCGAGCCGACGTCCGAGGCGGTCCACTGCGGTGCACAGCCGCAAAACGATGGCCAGGGGTTACCCGACATTGACTGAGGTACCGCAACCCTCGTGGGGCACGAGAGGCATCACAGTTAGCACCTGGGTGCTCTCCTTCGCGAAATAAGTGCTCTCCCAAGTTCGCCTTCCAGTGCGTATTGCCTGGCGCGTCCACGCTTGACAAGACATCATAGTGATATCACTATGATGTCGAGGTGAAACGCAGATGGTCGAAAAGCAACTGAAGGCATTGTCTGGCTGGCTTGGAATCCTCCTTGTGATCCTCGTGGCAGCTGCAGCGGTGTGGTCTCTGGTGAATCTGGATCTGGACGGCGTGAAGCTCGTCGCCATTCCGCTGCTGGTTCTCGACATTGCCTGTCTGGCAGGCCTCACCGTCGTCAACCCTAATCAGGCCAAGGTGGTCACGCTGTTCGGCGTCTATCAGGGATCGATCAAAGACGCAGGTTTCTGGTGGGTCAATCCGCTGACGACCCGTCGCAAGCTGTCGCTGCGGGTGCGCAACTTCGAGAGCCGCAAGCTGAAGGTGAACGAGCGCGACGGCAATCCCATTGAGATCGCCGCCGTTGTTGTGTGGCGCATCGTGGAGACGTTCGAGGCAGTGTTCAATGTCGACGACTACGAAAACTTTGTCCACGTCCAGACAGAAGCCGCCGTCCGCAACCTGGCGACCACCTATCCCTACGATTCGCATGAAGATGCGCATGTCTCCCTGCGGCTATCAGCCGGTGGAGAAGTTGCGGATCGGATGCGCCACGAGATTCAGGACCGGCTGTCGAAGGCCGGAATCGAAGTGATCGAAGCGCGGATCAGCCACCTGGCCTACGCTCCCGAGATTGCCGGCGCGATGCTGCGGCGGCAGCAGGCGACCGCGGTCGTGGCGGCGCGCGCAAAGATCGTCGAGGGCGCCGTCGGCATGGTGGAGATGGCGCTCGCCGAACTCAGCCGCAAGAACGTCGTCGAGCTCGACGAAGAACGCAAGGCGGCCATGGTGAGCAATCTCCTCGTGGTGCTGTGCAGCGAAAAAGGGGTCGAGCCCGTCGTCAACGCGGGCACCTTGTATCAATAGATGGCCGAACGAAAGGGTTTCCCACTTCGCCTCGATCCTCAGCTCTACGACGAGCTGCAGCGGTGGGCGGCCGCCGAGTTGCGCAGCGTGAACGGCCAGATCGAGTATCTGCTCCGGTGCGCGCTGCAGGCAGCCGGCCGGCTGCCTGGATCCGATCGCGGGACCCGCCCGGAGAGCCCCCATGCGAAGAACAAGCAGCCAGACTCAGAGTAGCGTCGCTTTGCCGAAGGCTCTGCTGCGATCGGCGCCACGAGACGTCCGGCTGAGCAAGGGCGGGGTTGCCGTCCTGCTCGTCGTCCTGGCGCTGTCGGCAGGTGCCCTGTGGGCGGCTGCGACAGTCCACGCGGGAGCCAAGGCGTCTCTGCGCCGCGTGACGATGTTTGCGTCGGAGGCGGTCGCGACACCTGCCACTGTTGTTCGAGTCGAACGTCACGGCAGCGGCAACGACCGGCGCACTGTGATCCATTACCGCTACGTCGCCGGTTCCAGTGAGTACACCCATGCGACCACGGTCCGCCGCCGGGATCGCGATCGGTACGCCGTTGGATCGTCGCTGACGGTGAAGTATCTCGCGTCGGAGCCCGCGTCGAGTTGGCCCGAGGGTTCCGCGCCCACCGAACGGCTGATCTGGCCCGCCTTTGCCCTACCAGCTGCCGCCGCCCTCGGCGTGATTGGGCTTGCTGCCCTGTTCCGGCGCCAGTCTGATCTGCTGGCGAACGGCAGACTCGTGCACGCCCGCATCACTCGCGTCGACAAGAAGAAGAGCCAGCACGGCACGTTCTGGCGCGTGACCTACGAATGGACCTTGCTAAGCGGCGCCCGCAGGTCGGGTGCATACGAACACTCGCACAAGCAGCCACCCATCGTCGGCGGGGCGATTCCCGTGCTTTACGATCGCGATCGGCCACGGCGGCACGCCAGGTATCCCGTGCCCCTCGTGACCCTACGAGAGGGACTGTAGGCATCGTGTTCCCGCAAGCGTCTGCTGAGTCCGGGGAGGACAGGCTTCGTGGGTGAGGGCGGGCGAACACTCACCGGCGCGGCCTTGGTGAAGGAAGTCAACCGCCGGATCCGCCTGGCGCGCAGCTATTGGGATGCGCGTAACAACCGGGCCTGCCGCGGTGAGCGCGCGAAGGCCATGGCCCTGTACGAGACACTCAACCCCGCCGAACGCGAGCAAGTGCCGGAGACGTTGCGCATCTGGTTGCGGTACCGCAGCGAGAAATACTTTGGCGAGGGACGCACTCCGCCTCAAAAGCCCCGGTCGCGGTAAATTCTGGCGAACCGGATGGCTATCCGGCACGTCCAATGCTGCTAGGTCTGGTTGAAACTTGCGCTGTCCGTACGTGTTTGGGGTAAGGAACACGGGCACGCTGTACACCTCAACCGCGTGCTCGCGTTTTTATCTATAAGCCCGACCGGCGCCTGACCACCGGCCGCCCGGTTTGCTGCTGGGGACTTCGTCCTCTTCGCCTACCCTTCGTCGCGGGAGCGCCTGTGCGTAATCTGAAATCGTTCTTCATGTATTTCGTCTTAACACTCTTCGCCTCGGCGTTGCCCGCGTTAGCGCAAGCCCCATCGGATCGCGGACGGCTCACGCTGACCGTCACCGATCCCAGTGGCGGCGTCATCGCAGGGGCCAGGGTCACAGTGGCCGGACTCGATGCGGCCAGCACCGTGACTCCGCTTCCGGCCGTCACCACCTCTGAAAAAGGCGTGGCGGTGTTCGAGAACATGGCCCTGGGTCGCTACACGGCCCGGGCAGAGTTCCCCGGATTCGACGCCGGGCTGCTCCGTGAATTCCGGATCACCCGTGGCGAGAACAAGCAGGCCGTCGTACTCGCCCTGCAGAAACTCAATGAGTCGCTGACCGTGGGCGTCGACCGCCAGTCGGAAGGCGCGACCCGCGCTTCGCGCGCGTTCGGTTTAACGGTGACGCAAGAGCAGATCGACGCACTGTCAGACGATCCGGCTGACATGGCCAGACAGATCGCCGAGATTGCCGGGCCCGATGCCATCATCCGCGTGGACAGCTTCGAGGGCCAGCAGTTACCACCGAAGGCCCAAATCAAGTCCATCCACGTCACCCGCGATCAGTTCGCGGCCGAGACCGAGCAGCCAGGGTCGACATTCGTCGACATCATCACCCAGCCGGGCGTGGGTCCCATTCGAGGACAAGCCAACCTCTCGTTTCGCGACGGCTCGATGAGCGCGAAGAACCAGTTCACGCCGACCAGAGGTCCGGAACAGATCCGGAATATTGGCGTCAACATCGCTGGCGCGCTCGTGCAGCAGAAGGCTGGGTTTTCACTCAACGTCAGCGGTCAGAACAGCTACAGCACCCCGAACCTGAACGTCGCCTTACCGACCGGCAAGAGCTTCGATGTGTTGTCCCTGCGCCAGCCCATGACGTCGGTGAACGTCAGCGGGACCCTGGATTATGCGCTGACGCAGAATCAAACGCTGAAGTTCGGGTATTCGCAGAACCACAACGAGCGACGAAACCAGGGCATCGGCGCCTACGACCTGGCCGAGCGTGCCTTTTCCCAGTTCAACAATCAGTACAACTTCCGCGTGCTCGAGGCGGGGCCGCTGGGGCGGCGCACGTTCATCAACTCGCGCCTGTCGATTGGCCGCATGAACTTCGGGAACGACTCCGTGGTGCAGGCACCGACGATTGTGGTGCAGGACGCGTTCACCTCAGGTGGGGCGCAACGCGCCGGACGGGTCGACGGCAAGAACCTGAACTTTGCCTCGGATGTCGACTACGTCCGCGGCATCCACTCCTGGCGGACCGGCGTACAGATCTACGGCGACTGGTATCGCGCCACGCTGAACAACGACTATCTGGGCACCTACTACTTCAGCAATATCGAGGCGTTCCAGGCTGGCACTCCGTTGCTCTATACGCGGAGCATCGGCGACCCGTTGCTCAGCTTCTTCCACGCGAGGGTCGGCACCTATCTTCAGGACGACATCCGGGTGCGCAAGGGACTGACACTCAGCCCCGGCATTCGCTACAGCTACCAAACCCGCGTGAGCGATCGGGCTGCCTTCGAGCCTCGGCTGGGCATTACCTGGGCGCCCTTTCCTAATGGGGGGACGACGCTGCGCGCGAGCGGCGGAATCTTCCACGGCTGGCTCGATCCGGGCATCTGGTGGCAGACCGTGCGATCCGACGGCCAGCACCAGCGCGATCTCCTCATCAGCCATCCCCGCTATCCAGACCCAGAGCCGGCTCAGGCCGTTGGCGCCAGCACGACATACAAACTCGGTGACTACAAGCTCAACAAGAACTACCGATACAGCGCCGGCATCGATCAACGATTTTCGCCGCGGGCAGGCGTGAACGTCCTCTACAACTATTACAACCAGAGTCAATTGCCACGAGGCATGAACCTCAACCCCATCGTGAACGGCGCGCGTCTCGACCCGACGGCGGGCAACATCATCTCGACGGTGACCGACGCCGAGCTCCGACGCCACGAGGTGTACGTCAACTTCAATCTCAGCCTGCTGGCGCCATCGCCGGCGGCGAACCGGGCGGCATTCAACTGGCGGCGGCTCACTGTCAACGGAGGCTACTCACTCCAGCATGCGCGGCGCAACGCGCTGGGGCCGTTCGATGTGCCGGCGAGTGGCACCCTCGACACGGAGTGGGGCCGCGGTCCGGCCGACAACCCGTACCGGGTCAACGTTGGAGTGACGAGCACCCAGGTGCGGAACCTCACGATCAACGTATCGGCCAACGCCGCAGACGGGCAACCCTACATGGAGATGACGGGGCTGGACAACAACGGCGACGGACTGCTCAACGACAGGCCCGACGGGGCCGGCCTCTGGTCGCTGCGCGGCGCGGGCGTCTGGACGCTCGCCAGCCGGTTCGCCTACAACATCCCGGTCCGCCCCTCGACCGGCGAGGGTGGTGCGCCGCAGCGGTACCGGGCGAGCGTGTCGGTGAGTATCAATAACCTCACCAACCACGCCAACTTCGTGGGCTACAGCGGCATCATGACATCGCCATTCTTCCTCCAACCCACCAACGTGATGAACCCGCGCAAGGTCGACGTTGGGATGAACATCTCCTTCTGATCGGAACCTCTGACCCAGGTAACGGCCAGCGACACCAGTTGCCGGCCGTTACTGGGCGAACTGCGCCGGATTGGCGTCGAACTTCGCCTTGCACTCTTCCGAGCAGAAGTAGTACTTCCGTGCGCCGTACTGCGACTCGGCCTGAGCCTCGGCCGGGTCAACTTCCATCCCACAGACCACATCTTTTTCCATCACAACCTCCTATCGGACCGTCTGGCCTTGTCACAGCAAGGCGCGGGCCACTCGTCGCGTAAGGGCCGCGCAGGCGCGCCCGGTGCAACTGCTGCAGTTCGGCCGTCGTAACTCACCCTGTTACAGGCAACTGACGATGCCGGCGTCAAGCGGGAAGCGAAGCCGCTGAGGAGCCTTGGTGCGTGTCGAAATGAACACAACGTGGGTCTTTGTGGCCTTGGTCTTCCCCCTCGTCGGGGCCCTGGTGGTGGCGTCTCCGTTCTGGCTGATGCGTGTCGGCGACGACATGGGTTCGATTGCCGGTGCGGGGGTCGTCCTAGCCTGTGCCGTGACATTCATCGCGCGCGAGTATGGGGAGGTACTGGCGATCACGCAGCGCTGCATCGCGTCGAGTATCGGATGTCACTTTCATCCGGAACCGTTCGTGCGTTACAGCATCTTTGGTGCCATCTCCATAGGGCAAGTCTTTCTCCTCTTCCTGATGGGCCTCTCGGTGGAAGAGCGGCTCCGCGCCACTGACCGACGGCAGGCCGCGCAATGACGACGATGCGATGGGGGACAATCGTGCGCTCGGGTGCGTGCGCGTCTGCCCTGGCGATGCTGCTGAGCCACACCGCTGGGGCGGTACAGAGTGGGAGATCTGCCGAGTCACCCAGAGATCCTGCACTCCTGTCAGGACTTCCACCCGTTAGCGCCGCTCGGCTCTCGGGCCGGGTCACAGCGGCGGGATACTCCCAGCGTCCTCTTCGTCGTGCAATGGTCCAACTGGGGACTGGCAACCTCCAGACGGCGCGATGGACCTCAACAAACGATAACGGCGAGTGGGCATTCGCGAACGTCAGCCCTGGCACCTACACGGTGTCGGCCTCCAAAGACGGTTACGTCAGCATGGGTTTTGGACAGAGGAAACCCTTCGGGCCGGCCATGCCCATCAACGTGACGGGCACGGGAGCACGTGACGATCTGAACATCATCCTTCCTGCAGGCGGAGTGATTACTGGACGGATTACCGACGATGCAGGTGAGCCGACAGGGGGCGCGCTTGTGCAAGCCCAGCGGCTCACATTCGTTGACGGACATCGAGCACTGTCTCCCGCTGCCTCCAGTTCCCTGCCTTTCACGAACGGGGGCCTCACGGACGATCGGGGTGAGTACCGAATCTATGGGCTGCCGGCCGGGACCTATTACGTCTCGGCCACCGACGGCCACATTGTCGCTGGACAATCCGACGACCGGGCCAGGTATGCCACCAGCTATTACCCCGGCACCCCCTCGGTCAGCGAAGCTCGCTCGATCCAGGTCGTGCCCGGCGAGTCGGCGTCTGCCACCTTCGGACTTTCCCTCACGACGGTGACAGACGTATCCGGACAGGTCGTCAATGCCGCGGGCGAACCCGTGCCCGCCAGCCTTCGATTAGAAGTTGTCGCCGCGGGCCACGCGCTCGAGGTCGGCAGCCGCCTGTCGGCAGCAGCCGACCGGTCGGGTTTCTTCGTGATCAAGGGCGTCCCGGGCGGCGAGTACTTCCTGCAAGCGCG
Organism: Vicinamibacterales bacterium; assembly: GCA_039925145.1. Classification (GTDB taxonomy): domain Bacteria; phylum Acidobacteriota; class Vicinamibacteria; order Vicinamibacterales; family SCN-69-37; genus JBDSZL01. The sequence continues at coordinate 35,922 of JBDSZL010000001.1, forward strand.
CGGTATCGGTCCAAATCCAGAATTCGCCGCCGTTCGGGTGACAGTCGCGGGCCAGGATCTGAGGGACCTGCTCATCACCACCAAACCCGGCGGCTCCGCCGCTGGACGGCTCCTCAGTGACGGACCATCTGCAGACCTCGAGCCCGGCGCCTTTATCGTGGTGGCAGTGCCGGTCGGGCCAGGAGCCATGGCAGTTCGACTAGGAGCTTCCACGGCAGCACGCCCCAATCCTGGCGGCGTTTTCACCATCAGCGGCATCGCCGGCCGCCATCTGTTTCGGCTTTTGAATGCCCCGCCCGGTTGGGCGCTGAAATCGGTGACGATTGCCGGGGCCGACGTCATCGATCTCGGCTATGAGTTTGGCGGTGGCCAGACTGTACCGGTGGAAGTCATGGTGTCCCGCCAGATGGCCACCATCTCTGGCGTCGTGATCGATGGCGCTCGCCGACCCGTGCCAGAGGCATCAGTCGTCGCGTTCTCACCCGACGAGACGAAGTGGGGCCCCAGAACACGTTACATCGCCACGACATCGATCAACGCAGACGGGTCCTTTCAGCTGGCTGGCCTCCCTCCTGGCGACTACGTCTGTGTAGCGGTTTCCCCGTTGGAGGCAGGCGATGAAACAGACCCGGCTCGCCTGACACGATGGAAATCCACTGGCGTGCGGCTCTCCGTACGGGACGGCGACTCCCGCGTGACGCTAACGATCACACCGTAGCGGGCGCACCGTCCGCCACTTCGGCATCTCGCTTGCAAACGCCGTCAGCGAGGTTCCTATGGCAAAGAAGGCGACCAAGCGCGAATTGATCAACACCGGGACAGACAAGCGTTTTGTTCGGCGTGGCGCCAGCGGGCAGTTCAAAGAGTCCGACGATGTCGGAAAGTCGCTCACGACCGATCGTCGTCAAACGGCCAAGACCAAGGTAAAGAGCGGACAGGGCGATAAGGGAGATCGGTAGTGGACTCCCCGGCTGGGGCCGACGCGTTTCCTGTTGTGCCGACCGCGCTTCACTCCTCCACCACGACAACGCTCGGGACGGCCAGGCAGTGGCTCCACGATCGGTCCCTCACGCTGGTGTTCATGGGGTGCTTCGTGGCCTTTCTCGTCGGCCAGGTGATGACCGGATGGGCGGCGTACAACAACGAGCAGCGGGAGCACCAACAGGCGACCGTGGGTCTCGCCGGTTACCTCGTCACCGGTCACGTCTGGGAGGCCACATTCGAGAACTGGGAGAGCGAGTTCCTCCAGATGGCCATGTTCGTCGGGCTCACGACGCGGCTGTATCAGAAGGGTTCGCCAGAGTCGAGGCGGCCCGGCGCGGTGGAACTGGTCGACGCGGACCCGCGCCGATTCAAACACCTGCCCGATGTGCCCTGGCCGGTTCGCCGAGGGGGGTGGATCTTGCGTCTCTACGAGCACTCCTTGCTCATCGCTCTCGGCAGTCTGTTTCTGCTGTCCTGGGTTGGCCACGGCCTGGGTGGCTGGGCGGAATTGCGGTCCGACCAGATCAGCCACGGAGAGGCGCCTGGAACCCTGGCGGACTATCTCCTGTCGGCGCGGTTCTGGTTCGAGTCGCTGCAGAACTGGCAGAGCGAGTTCCTCGCCATGGGAGCCATGGTCTGGCTCTCGGTCTATCTGCGGCAGCGGGGATCGCCTGAGTCGAAGCCGGTCCACGCGCCCCATTCGGAAACGGGACGCTGAATCCAGCCAACGCCCGCACGCACTGGCGGCTCGGCCGGGATCCTCCTCCACAGAGTTCGCGTAGCATGACACTTATGCGCTCGGTCCCCTCATTCCCTCGTGGGTCGCTGTTCCTAGCGACGGTCATAGCCCTCGCACTGCTCGCGGTCACGCCCGACGCCCGCCAGACACCGGCAGGCACCGCCACGCCAACGCCTCAGCAGGCGCAGACAAGCGCAGTTCAGGCGCTCACCGCCCTGCCCGCGCTCAGTAACGCAGACTTCTGGCGCCTCACCTCGGAGCTGTCGGAGCCTGACGGCACTTTCCACTCGGAGAATCTGGTTTCGAACGAAGCGCGCTTTCAGAACATCGTGCCCGACCTGGTCAAGCGCGTCGTGCCGGGGCGTGCCTATGTTGGCGTCGGCTCGGAACAGAACTTCACGTACATCGCCGCCACGAAGCCCTCTCACGTTTTCATCCTCGACATACGGCGCGGCAACACCGACCTGCACCTGCTCTACAAGGCACTATTTGAGACCTCGGTGGATCGGGCGGAGTTCGTGTCGCGGGTCTTCGGACGCCCGCGGCCTGCCGGGCTCAATACGGCCTCGACGGCCGAGGCGATTTTCGCCGCGTTCGAGCGCGCCGCGCCGAGCCAGGCGCTGCACGACCGCACCTATCGCGATGTCATCACGTACTTGACGACCACACGCGGCTTCGCGCTCTCGGAGGGAGATCGACAGGGAATCGCGTACGTCTACGACGCGTGGTTCGGGCCGGGGCCGGCGATCAGCTATCAGTTGACCGCTTCGGGTGGCGGAGGCTTCGGTCGTGGCGGCGGCCGCGGCGCAAACGCCACCTACGCCGCGCTGATGACCTCGAGCGATGCGGCAGGCAAGAACTGGAGCTATCTTGCGACCGAGGACAACTACCGCTTTCTCAAGACACTCCACTCCCAGAACCGGATCGTGCCCATCGTCGGCAACTTCGGCGGCCCGAAGGCACTGCGTGCGGTCGCGACTTACCTTCGCCAGAACCGCCTGGTCGTCTCAACCTTCTACACATCCAACGTGCAGCAGTACCTCGTTCAGGACCGCATCTGGGACGCCTTCTGCGCCAGCGCCACAACGTTGCCCATGGATGGGTCGAGCACGATGATCCGCTCGCAGCGAGCGGGGTTCGCAGGCGCCCCGCAGTCCGCGGGCGGGGGGTTCATGCTCGACCTGCTTCCGTTGCGGGAGAGCGTCGGCCAGTGCGCGACGTCTATCGCCCCGAGGTGATACTGAAGTCCTGAATCTTCTTCTCGCCAAGGGCGAGCGTTACGGGCAGCGAGGCACCGACGAGGCCGTCGAGAAATGACGGATCGTTCAGATCACTCGCAGCCATATCGGTGAGCGCGGCGATCCGATACGTTCCCGGCGGCAGGTCAGTGATCGTGAAGCGCCCATCGGTGCCAGGGCGCGTGCTCTTGATCCGGCGCATCGATTCCCACAGACCCCTCTCAGCGGGAAACACGACGACCGTGTAGTCGGGAGCAGCCACGCCCGATGCATCCTGGAGGCGACCGCTGATCTCCTGCGTGACATCGGTAAATGTGAGCACGGCCTCGGATGGTGCGCCGGATGCGAGTACGTCGAACGCGACGTCGAGCGCGTCGCGGTCCCCGACCATCGCCGACAACAAGTTCCAGGCCGCGCCTGGGGTAGAGGCGGCGCCCGAACGGCCCGCCAGAAAACCTCCGAAAATCCGGTACCTGCCTGGCGTAATGCCAGTCGCCGTCAGCCGTCCGGCTGCATCCACAGTCACCTGAGGCGGCGAGAAGGCCCCGCCGGACGTGACCATCGGTGTCATGGAGACGCGGACCGACGACAGATCCGCCGGCGCCGCGAGGCCTTGCCTCGAACTGAACACCACACGACCGCTGAGGGTGAGCCCGGGCTGCAGCGTCACCACGACATCTGTCACATCCTGACCGTCGACGACGACGTCCGCCTGACCCCATAAAGGTGGCCCCGCCTGACCTGACGCTGAGCTATCGGCGTGGAACACGGTGGATGTCATCGTCGCCGTGCCGCCGCCACCGCCATTGAACTGCATGACCATCGGCCCGCCGCCGGTGCGGGCGCTGATTAAATACTGACCCGGCGAGATGCCGGACAGGGAAAAGTGACCGTCTTTCGCCACTGTCGCCCGATTCATGAGTGCCCCCGACAGCAGCGATGGCGTCGTCGCCGAAGCGTTCGCGACGAGCATGAGTTGCACACTCTCGGGCGGCACACCACCGGGTGTCAGCACCTGACCTTCGACACGTGCCGTACGGACGACCTGCAACCGGACGTCTATGCCCGATCGCTCGTCGCCGGCCGACACATTTATCGCGGTCGCCGCCGATGCCGATGGCGTCCCCGGGTAATAGACAGCGGCGAGGGTCCCCGTCGGCGGCGCAGCAGGTCTTGCCGGCGTCTGAGGAGTCGTGGCGCCGACTCCTCCGCGGCCACCCACTACTGGCCGCTGCATCTCAGCCAATGCCGCGCGAATTTCCTCGTCGGTCGACACCCGAATCTCGGCCGGTCCCAGGCTGCGCGGGGTGGCCACGATCAGATAGTCGCCAGGAGGCAGCCCGTAGAGACGGTACTCACCTTGATCGTCGGTCCGGTTCGATACCGACGCGCCAGTCGTCTGAACTGGCGCGGGCGTTCGCTCGCCGTTGAGTTGCGGACGATATTGCATGGCCCGTACTTCCACATCAAAGGCAGGGTCGCCGCCCTGGTCGGTGATTGTGCCGCTGATGACAGCGCCACGACTGAGGACGACGTTCAGACGATCGACGCGTTGACCATCGGCGAGGACGATTGTCGTGCCCGGTCTGTCGTAACGCTTCGCGCCATATGCCGTACTGACGAGCCCGGCTTTGCGGGCCCTCAATGTGTAGCGTCCGGCCGGCAGTCCCTTGATCGCGAATTGGCCGCGCTCGTCGGTCCACGCCTCGGCCTCCTCGGTGCCCGTCACCGTCACCACGGCACGATTGACCGGTTGCGCGGGCGAGGCGTCGTTGAGGATCGTGCCTGTCAACTCCGCTGTGCGGGCGACGCTGGATGCAAGCGGTCGGGCGTCGCGCACCCCGGCTTGCCCGCCGGCGGCCAGCGACACCGCGGCCGCACAGATGAGGAGCACGGTTTGTCGGGTCATCGTGTCACCAGCTTCACGGATTGTGTGACTTTCGCCCCTTCGCTCAAATCGACCCTCACAGCGTCCGCGACGAGCGTCTCGAGGAACGCGGGACGTTGCCAGTCGGATGCGGAGCTGTCTCGGACCGCGGCGAGCAGATAACGTCCCGCGGGCAGTCCGGTGATGGAGAATGCTCCACGCGTGTCGGCGCGGACGGCGCGAAGCCGGCGCGGGCTGGTCCCGTAACCCGTCCACTGGCCGCGATCTTCAGGAAAAGCAATGACCAGGTCGCCATCGTCTGCGCGACTGGCCATCGGGCGAACAACGATGCCGCTCAGATCGGTCACCTTCGTGGTCAGCGTGAGAGTGACACGGCTGAGATCGCTGGACTCGAGATCGAGCGGGCTGTCGGTGACGTCACGCCCATCGAGCGAAGCGCCGCGGAAGAACCAATTCTGTGGAAGTCCGGACAGACGGACGACATATGGACCCGGGAGCGCGGGACCGCTCACACAGCGGTTGCTGGCATCGCAGTGTCCAGACACGGGGCCGCCGACGGCGGCCAACCCGGAACCGAGCGGCTCGAGCGTCAGCGAGATTCGTTGCATCTGGTCGCCGGTCAGCCGGCCGCTCGAGGCGTCGAGCTCCACCTGCCCACTCACGGTGTTGCCGTTGTGCAGGGTGAGCCCCACGTCTTCGGTGTCGGCGCTGCCAACGGTGACGGATTGTTCGGCCCATAGTGTCAGCTCTCCCGGGTCAGGCGCAGAGGAGGCTGCCATGAGAGCGGAGACCATGCGAAGCTGGTCGCTGCCGATGGAGAATGACGTGAAGCGGCGCGGGACGCGCACCGCGCGCAGCAGATACTGCCCTTCGGGCACGGCGGCGAACGTGAAGGCGCCGGTCGTATCGGCCAGCGCGGTGGCGGTTTCGAATGGCGATGGCATTCCATCGCTGTCGACGGGCACGAGCGTGAGCGAAAGGCTGATCGGTTGTCCATCAGGCATCCGCACACGGCCGGCCACGCGGCGAGTGGAGGTCGACCGCATCTGAAAGTCGACGCCGCTCCGCACCTGTCCGGACGTCAAGGTCATGCTGAGTGCCTTGGACGCCGTTGGAGCATCGGGATGGAACACCGTGGCGTAGACACGCGGCCGGCCGTCTGGATCGAGGCCCGCGCTTGCATCGGTTTTGACGTCGGTTCCGAAGTTCACCACGAACGGGCGCTGCCCGTTGGCATCGGGCGGCGGCAGCGCGACCGCGGGCAATCCCATCGCCAGGGAGGTCGGCCCCCCACTTCCGGTACGAGCTGTCTCGACCAGGATCGACCGCAAACCATCCTGCTGCGACCGGGGAACCGCCACCACATAGTTACCAGGTTCGAGCATGCCGATGCGATACATGCCACGGTCGTCGGTAGCGTCGCTCGGCCCGAGGACGAAACGATCGTTTCCTCCCACGAGCGACATCCGAATCACCTGCACTGTCGTGCCGACCATTGGATCGCCTCGCTCGTCGACCACACGTCCGGCAACGACGGCGAACTTCCACAGGGCAATACTGGCCGTGGCGAGGCGCTCGCCATCGGAAAGCGCCAGCGCGCGTGATGGACCGCCTGGTCTGGCGCGGCCGTACGCGCCATCCACGTATCCGGGCTTTGTCGAGTCCAGGGTGAAGGAGCCGGCGGGCAAGCCCCTGAATACGAATCGACCCTGGCCATCTGAGAGCGCCCGAATCGGGGCCGCGCCGGGTAAACGGAGCGTCACGAGCGCGCCGCCGACCGGCCGGGCGCTGCCGGCGTCGAGCGTCGTGCCCATGATGAGCCCCGTGCCGGCTGGGATGGTTGCCTGCGGTGCGAGGCCACCCCCGGCCGGGCCGCCAATCGCCGCCCCCGGTCCGGAACCTGGCGGCAGCGGAGACGCCCGCCCGCCACCGCCGGTCTCGATGACGCGCATCTCACCGGCTTGAGGTGGCTGGCCTTGTCGGGCCGCCGGGAGCGACGCGGCCGCGATGAGCACGAGCACTGTCGGTAGCGTTACCCGGGTGACTTCTCTGGTCATCGGTATCCTCGTCATCAGGCGCTCGCGTCACTTAGACACCTGTTCGCGCCGAATGGTCGGGACTGAAGGCGCTTCCCCTTACCTCCCGCCCGTGACGTCGATGAATGCCCCCGTCGTGAAGGAGGCTGCGTCCGAGAGAAGCCACACGATCGCCGCCGCCACTTCTTCGGGCTGGCCGCCTCGTTTCATCGGGACGAACTGCTTCACGCGTTCGATGCGATTCGGCTCGCCCCCGGACGCGTGCATGTCCGTGTAGATGAATCCAGGCCGTACCGCATTGACACGAATCCCCACCTCCGCCACTTCCTTCGCGAGGCCGATCGTGAATGTATCGATCGCACCTTTCGACGCTGCGTAGTCCACGTACTCACCCGGCGCGCCGAGGCGGGAAGCCCCGGATGACACATTCACAATGGCCCCACCTGTGCCCCCACGTTGCGTGGACATCCGTTTGATGGCTTCGCGCGCGCACAGAAACGACCCGATGACATTCGTCGCGAACACGCGCTGCAGGCGCGCGGTCTCCATCGTCTCGACGCGCATCTGTGTTTCCAGAACGCCCGCGTTATTTACGAGCCCAGCGAGAGTGCCGAGTTGATCGGCTTCGCAAAACAGGCGCCCGACATCGGTTTCAGACGATACGTCCGCTTGCGTCGCGATCGCGCGTGCCCCGGTTGCCTCGATCGTCCGCACCACCGCCTGGGCGGCCTCGCGGTTCTCGCGATAGTTGACGCACACGGTGTAGCCATTCGCAGCCAGCAGGCGAGCGGTCGCTGCGCCGATGCCACGACCTCCGCCCGTGACAATGACAACCTTTTCACTCATCATCGGCAACCATACCCCAGGCCGCCGACATCACGCGCACGTGAATGTGTGGACCGCGGCGCCTGGGCGCGCCGCCTATCCCCCGACCGGACCATCCATCCCATATTCCTGGATGCATCCTCGCGCCCGGGACACGATGGCGTCATGAACGCAGACACCATTCGTACCGATGTTCGACAGTTTTACTGGGGCCTGTCCAACGGAATCGCCGTGCTGGCGGTGGCAGGCGCGTTCTGGCTGTGGATCGGGGCAACCGCGCTCTCAACGGAATGGAGGCCGTTGGACAAGTACCCGGTCTTGATTGATAGCCGACAGGTGCTCGGGTGGGCCGCTGGCATAGCAATGCTGGCGCTGATCATCATCACCGGCGCGATACGGGTCCGGCGGAAGGCACTGGGATTCTCGGTTCGCGATCTCCGGAGGCCGGAGCTGGCCGATACCGTGCGCGTCATCAGGCACCGGTTTCGATGGGTCTCCTTGGCCCAAGCGGCTGGCTCGGGGCTGTCGATTTGGCTCGGTCTGCGGCTTCACCGCGAGGATCTCATTTGGCCAGGCATCGGTCTCGTCGTAAGTCTCCACTTCCTGCCGCTCGGGCAGCTGTTTCGCATGCGACCTTACATCCTCGCTGCCGTTGCCGGATCGATGGTTTCGGGGGCGGCCCTGCTTCTGCCGACGACAATCCTCCCGCCTTCCCTGCGCTTCCTCCTCATTGGCGTCGGCATGGGACTTGTCGTGTGGGTGACCGCGGCGTACGCCATACTGCACGCGGACGAGCTGGCCCTGCGGTGCGTCCCGGGCGCTGATCAACAGTCGCAATGACATCGAGGAGCCGATTCTATTGGGCGTGCCAGATCGGCGGCTGGGGCAGCTACTCCCTCATCGGCCTCTGGTCGGCCGCGAGAACGGTTGGCTGGCGGCCCCCGCTGATCGCCGGCTTCCTTCTCTATCCGGTCTATAGCATCGCGCTGACCGAGCTGCTTCGTCGCGAAGCGCGCCGGCGCCAGTGGCTCGCCGACGTGTGGCCGACGCACTGGCTCGGGATCGCTGCCGGGGTGCTCATCGTCAGCACCGTCCAGACCTTCCTGATCGTCGCCATCAATCTGGCGCTGGAGGGACACAGCAGTTCATTTGTGGATCCCCGCCAGATTGTCTACGTCGGCCTGGGGACGACCGGCGCGACAACCGTGTGGCTGCTCTACTACTTGATGCTTACGACAGCGCGGCGCCGGCGGGAGCGTCAGACGCGTTTGGAGTTGGCGCTCAAGGACGCTGAGCTGCGATCGCTCGAAGCGCAGCTTAATCCGCACTTCCTGTTCAATTGCCTGAATTCCATTCGTGCACTCGTCGGCGAGAACCCGGCGCAGGCCCAGGACATGATCACCCGCCTGGCGAGCCTGCTGCGCTATTCGCTACACCGGGGCCAGCATCTCGTGTCGCTCGCCGCTGAAGGCGACGCCGTTGGCGACTATCTCGCCCTCGAGTCCGCGCGCTTCGACGACCGGTTGCGCGTTCATATAGATATCGCGCCGGCTGCCTCTGGCGCGATGATTCCCGCCATGCTGCTGCAGACGCTCGTCGAGAATGCCGTCAAACACGGCATCGCGCCCCTGCCTGCGGGCGGCGACATCACCATCCGCGCCGCTCTCGAACCGGAGCTGGTCGTCGTGGAAGTGGAGAACAGCGGACAGTTCGCACCCGCGACCGGCGCCTCAGGCATCGGACTGGCGAACGCGCGCGACCGGCTCCGCATTCTCTTCGGCGACCGGGCAACACTGGAGGTGGGCGACCTTGGCGCGGGCCGGGTTCTGGCCACCGCGCGTATTCCTCTCACGTCATGAAGGCGATCATCGTCGATGACGAACGCCTGGCGCGCGTGGAACTGCGCCGTCTGCTCGAGGCTCACCCGGAGATTGACGTCGTCGGAGAGGCGCGCAGTGGCAGCGAGGCGCTCGCTCTCGTTGCAGCGACGAGGCCTGATCTGATGTTCCTGGATATCGAAATGCCTGGGATGAACGGGTTCGATGTCGTCGAGCAACTCGTGGACGTGCCACACGCGATCTTCACGACTGCCTTCGATCATTACGCCCTTCGCGCCTTTGAGGTAAACGCCCTCGACTACCTCACCAAGCCCATCCTTCCGGCGCGGCTCGCTGCCGCCCTCACGCGCGTGCGTCCGCGAAGCCGCTCGGCGCGACTCGAGCAGATCTTCGTGCGAGACGGCGACCGCTGTTGGATCGTGCGCGTGCTCGACGTCGTGCTGCTCGAGTCAGAGGGGAACTACACGCGCGTCTGCTTCGGCAAGGAGCGTCCTCTGATCCGCCGATCGCTCAATGCCCTCGAAGTCACGCTGGATCCATCGATATTCTTTCGGGCGAATCGCCGTCAGATGATCAATCTGAAGGCGGTCCAGAAGGCATCCGTCGGTCCCAACGGCACGCTCGCTGTCGAGCTTCGCGGCGGCGTCGCGGTCGAGCTATCCAGGCGACATGGCGCCCGGTTGCGATCAGCCCTGAGCCTGTAAGGTTGGAGTCCTATCCACCTTGCCGGCCGCAAAGCCTTCTCTCTCATGTCGGCTCCCACCCTGGCATCGGGTAATCACTCATGAACTCGCGCACCTCGCCGGCGATCGCGTCCAGTTCCCGCTCGTGGCCCGCCGAGACGGCCCGGTCGCCTGAGATGAGGTCGAACCCACGATCCATCAATGCACTCGCCAGTGCCTTCGCGTTGCTGACGATGCGACGCGCGTAGTCGCGGAAGGACTCCTCGCCTGCCTCGCAAAGCGCGACGGCAATCCCTGCCGTTGTGTGATTGTGTGGTCCCCCCTGCAGACCCGGAAACACGGCTTTATCGATGGCGGTGGCGTGAGCCGCACCGCACATCAGCATCGCACCCCGCGGACCTCGGAGCGTCTTGTGAGTCGTTGTCGAGATGACGTCAGCATGGCCGACCGGAGAAGGATGCACGCCCCCCACCACCAGACCCGCGATGTGCGCGATATCGGCGACGAGCACCGCGCTCACTTCGCGCGCGATCGACGCGAAGGCGGCGAAGTCGATTGTTCTGGGAATCGCGGTGCCGCCGCAGAAGATGAGCTTGGGTCGCTCCTTCAGCGCCAGGGCGCGCACCTCTTCCATTTCGACGCAGCCCGTGTCACGACGAACGCCATACTGCACCGACCGAAACCAGCGCCCGGTGGCGGACACGGGCCAACCGTGCGTCAGATGGCCGCCCATGGGCTAGTACCGCTTGCCGACGTAGCCCTCGGAATACTTGTTTGTGAGAACCGTGCCCGTCGCTTCGAGGACGGCGCGTGAGACGTAGTTCTCGGAGGGGATCAGCCGGAGCGTATCGTGTTGGCGGTGTGCCTCGTCCTCGATGAGCGAGGCGAGTTTCGGGTCACGTTGCGTGAGGGATGGCAGCGGTGGCACGTGCATGAGCGTCTCCTCTGATGCCGCCACACCCAGGCGCCCGGTGCGGCGAGGAAACGCTCCCCAGTGGTCAGTTCCACCTTCACGGTCTTACAGCGCCAGTTGCGTGATTTGGATCTTACCCCGATTGTTCCTCGCGTTGAACCTCCGCGAACGGCCACAGAAGTTTGTGGCCCGTTCGCGGGTCGAGCGCCGGTCGTCAGTTGCGTTTCAGTCCGTCTCGCCAGGCGATGACCTCGAGCTCGCCGCGGACCGCGTCCTCCACCGGGATCACAGGGTGCACCTCGAAGACGAACGACGGGAGCATCGAACAGAACTTGTGAATGGTCACCGGATCGTCGCATTCCATGAGCATGTGCCCGCCCCACTCACCAACGCGGATCACGAAGAAGTCGATCTTGAAATTGCCCGGCGCCTTCCATTGACTGAAGACTTCGAGGATCCGCTTCTGCGCATTCTCGTACTCCATGGGGGAACCTTGCGGCCGTTCGAACCAGCTGATCACATACTTCATCGGCATCCTCCTGTTGCACCTGTGCGGTGCAGGCCAACAAAAAGGCCCTCAATCGACCCTCCACCCCTCGGCGCTGAACCGAGTGCTCTACCGGGGCTGAGCCACGCCCGGATGACCGGTTCATCTTAGTGCATTGAACGGACGCCAGGCAGGCGCCGAGGCGGCCAGCGGCGCCGCCAGATTTCGGCCTCAGTCGATATGTCGCCAAACATCGAAATACGTGCTACGCTTGGTTCGTGAACGAGGTATTCAAGGCACTCGCTGACCCCACCCGCCGCGAGATTTTGCGATTGCTGCGCGGAGGTCCGATGTCGGCCGGCGTGCTGGCGGACCGCTTTCCGCAAAGCCGGTCTACCCTGTCTGCGCACTTCGCCGCGCTGAAACACGCCAATTTGGTCCAAACGGACCGGCAGGGGCAGACCATCTTTTATCAGCTGAATCTCTCGGTCTTCGAACAGACGGTCGCTGCGCTCATTGCCACCCTTGGAATCGGCGACGAGGTGGCGACTGCCCGCACCCCGGCACAGGCGGAGGAGTCATGAAGGTCATCTGGAAGGACGAAGCGCCGAGCCTCGCGATGCTCGCCACGATGTTTGGTCTGGCCGCCGTCACGTGGTCGTCAGCGCCAGAACGTATTCCGATTCACTGGACCTTCTTCGGCGAGCCCGACCGATTTGGCAGCAGGTTCGCCGGTCTCGTGGGTCTGCCGCTTATTGCGGCGGCGGTCTATCTGATACTGCTGTTCCTCCCACGTATTGATCCGCGCCGCGGCAACTACGATGCGTTTCGGCGGCCGTACGCCATGATACGAACCGCTGTCGCCGGTTTCCTCCTGGCGATGGAGGGGTTCATCCAGTTGTGGATTCGTGGACAGACTGCCTCCAGCCGCCTGTTCATGCCCGTCGTCGCTGGCGCGGTCATCATGCTCGTCGGCAACTATCTGCCCAAGCTCCAGTCGAACTGGTTCGTCGGCATCCGCACGCCGTGGACGCTCACGAGCGAGGAGTCGTGGCGCAAGACCCACCAGCTGGCGGCTTGGCTCTTCGTCGCCTCCGGCGCCGCGATCGTCGTGGCCTCCGTACTCAACCCGGACAGGAGCCGGGCGGTGCTGTTCGGCACGCTGATGGCCACGCTGCTCTCGACAGCGATCTATTCGTACTTCGTGTGGCGCAACGATCCGCACAGGACGTCGCCGACGTCACGGAGACCCCTATGATCAGACTTTTTTCTGCGCTCCTCCTCGCGTGCGCGCCGCTCTTCGCCCTATCGGCGCAGACGCCTCCGCTCCCCAAGGTGGGTGGTCCAGCACCGGAGTTCGCGTTCAGCGCGGTGGTTCAGGGCACGAGTGCCCTGGCCGGCTTGAGGCCGAAGGCACTCACCGGCCGCGTCGTCGTGCTGGACTTCTTCGCCACCTGGTGTGTGCCGTGCGTGGCCGCCATTCCACGGACCAACGCCCTCATCGCCGAATTCGAGAACGACCCGGTGACCTTCCTGGCGGTCGCCAATGAAACGCGCGCCGTCCTCGATCCGTTCCTCGCCGCCCATCCAATCCGCGCGACCCTGGTGCTCGACGATGCAGACAAGACGTACGGGAACTACCTGATCCGTTCGTTACCTTTTATTGTCATCATCGATCCCACCGGTCGCATCAGCGCGTTCGCGTCGCCAGAGACCTTGAGCGCGGAACAGATTAGGAGCGCGCTCAAGCGCTAACCTGGCCCCCCAAAGCTCAGTCACCACCGTGGCGCGTCCGAGTGTTCCATAATCGGACGTGGTGTCAGAGCGCTACGCCGGGCTGCCCGGCGCCGATATCGTGACCGGCGGCCTGAACGACCTGAATGCGGGGCGGACGACGGTGGCTTCGCTGCTCGTGGAGATCGGCGCCCCGAGGTTGCGGGAGTTGGGCATCGACGTTCCACCCGGTGCTCCGCTGCCAGAGCATCGTCTGTATGCACTGATCGCGCGCGATGCGCCGGCCAACGCGCACTCGGCGTACAACGCGTGGCTGCGTCGGCTGGTCAGCTTCGAGCGGGCGCTGGCATGCGCGCGTTAGCGGACGCCGATCGCATCCGCGCATTCATGCGGGCGTTGGCTCGTGCCGCCGTCGCGTCCGGCCGCGTGTACCTGACTGGCGGCGCGACGGCTGTCCTCCACGGGTGGCGCGCCGCGACGCTGGATGTCGACATCAAGCTGGTCCCCGATGCGGACGCGCTGTTGCGCGCGATTCCACAAATCAAAGAGTCCCTCGACGTCAACGTGGAGCTGGCCTCGCCCGATGACTTCATTCCCGTGAAGGATGGATGGGCCGACCGAAGTCCGTTCATCGGCCGCGAAGGATTGCTGTCGTTTCATCATTTTGATCTCTACGCGCAGGCCCTGGCGAAAATTGAACGTAGCCACGAAACGGACCGTGTTGACGTCGCGGCGCTAATGGATCGTAGACTCATCGACCCGGACCGCCTGCAGGACTACTTCGACGCCATCGCGGATAACATCTACCGCTACCCGGCGATTGACGCATCGTCGTTTCGACGCGCTGTGCTCGAAGCGGTCGCTCGAGGCAAGGCACGAGAGGGTCAGTGACCTTCTCGTCCAGTCATTCACGCCGAGGACCTGGATCAGGACCGGAGATTCGCATGATCAACCTTTTCGAGATCGGTCGGGCCGACGCGTTCAAGAAGCGGGTCGCGCAAATCAGCGCGGACACCGCGCCTCAATGGGGCACCATGAACGCGGCGCAGGCGATGGCCCACTGCGCGATTGCACTGGAAGCCGCACTGGGCGACACAGTTCCGCCCCGAATGCTGATCGGCCGCCTCATCGGGCCGCTGGTCGCGCGCACTGTCCTGTCGAACGACAAACCGCTGCAGCGCAATGCGCCGACCGCCCGTCAGTATGTGGTCAGCGACCCTCGCGACCTCGCCGCTGAACGCGACCGCCTCTGTACGCTGATCGACAGGTTTGCCCAAGCGGGGCCGCGCGGCTGCACCACGAAGCCGCACACGTTCTTCGGGCGATTGACGCCGGAGCGCTGGGCCATCCTGATGGACAAACATCTCGATCACCACCTGCGCCAGTTCGGAGTCTGATCGCCTCGGGTCAGACGATTTCCTCTGCCGTCGACGACTGGGACAATAGCTATTCCTTCGGCCTGATCCCGTTCGTCGCCAATCCTGCGCGCATAGCCCAGCGTGGCGACGCTCGCTGATCGAAGCGGCTCTCGTTCGGTGAGGTCGGAACAGGCAGCAGGACGGTTGACGCCATCAGGGGTGCGTGCCAAAGTAGCTCACCGCCAGAGCGCGAAATCCGCCTCACGTTGCCGCTGCTCGCGGGACTTACGCACGTCGGCATCAGCGACGCTCTCCAATTCCGCGCACGCTCGCTTGAAGCCGTGGCCCATATGACACGTCTCTCTTTGTTCATCGTCGGCAGCCTCGCCGTTCTCATCGCTCCCCTGCTACTGGCGCAGTCCCCCCCCGCGCCAGGCCGGGGCGCGGCGGCAGGTCCGCCCAAAGCAACCGCACTCATCATCGGCCAGGTGCTCGATGCCTCCACCGGACAGCCCATCTCCGATGCCATCGTCACGTTGACCGGCGGCCGGGGCGCAGGTCCGGCCGGTGCCGCCCGCGGACCGGCCACGCCGCAACGCGTGATGACGGGTGCGGACGGCCGCTTCGTGTTCCACGAACTGCTGCCAGGTCAGTTCCAGCTCAGCGCCGGCCTGAAAGGCTACACCGGAAGCCTCAATGCACCGGGCGTCCCTGCTGGCGTCAGCGCGGCCGGCTCTGCCGCGGCAGCCGCGATGCTCGCGGCGGTCGCGACGACTACGGGCCCGACGACCACAATCGCCGTCGAGGAAGGCGAGGTCGTTGCGGGTATAAGGCTGCGACTTTGGAAGACGGCTGTCGTGAGCGGCACGGTGGTCGACGATGGCGGCGAGCCGGCCATCGGGATCATGGTGCAGGTGGCGCGCCGGGTAATGACGGCCGGACGCGCGCGCTACCTCCCGGGGGCAGCGGCCAGAACCGACGACCGAGGTATGTATCGCATCTCGTCGCTCGTCCCAGGCGACTACCTGGTTGTCGTGCCACAGACGCAGACATCCATTCCGACAGCGATCCTGACAGGGCTGATGGGCAGCATGACAGGTAGCGGCAGCCCAGGCGGCGGCTTGGCGCTGCTCGATCTGGCCACGTCGGGAGTGAATCCGAACGACGCACTCGCGGGCGGTGTGCGCGTCGGTGATTACATGGTCGCATCCGGCGGCTCGGTGCCGCTCTCGGGGGCCGACGGTCGGCTGCTCGCGTATCAGACGCTGTTCTATCCGGGCGTCGACGCACCGGCGCAGGCCTCGATCTTGTCGCTCGGGTCCGGTGATGATCGCACCGGCCTTAACTTTCAGCTGCGGCTGATTCCGACCTTGCGCGTGACCGGCGCCGCGACCGGACCGGAAGGACCACTCGCCAATCTCGGTGTGCGCCTCGTGGCGCCTGCCGATGGCGCCGGCAACGAATCGGAGTTCGACGTGGCCACCACCGTCACAAGGCCCGATGGCACGTTCACCTTCCATGGCGTCCCGCCCGGTCCGTTCCTCCTACGCGCGCAGAAGCAGCCGCGGCCGCCGATGTCGGCGGGGATGGCCGCGGGGAGTCCGCTCATGGAGATGATGTTCGGCGGCGGCGCCGCCGGCCCGCCGGCAGAAGCGCTTTACGGATCGATGTCGGTCACCGTGAGTAGCGCCGATGTCGACAACGTTGGACTGCGACTCGCGCCGGGTCTTCATGCGGCCGGACGGATCGTGTTCGACAGCGCCTCCGGCCGTCCCGCACCGCCGCCCAACCAGATTCAGACGCTGACCGTGACCTTGACGCCCATGGACGGCCAGAGCGGCGGCGGGCTGAGTGGCATGTCTCAACCCGATCGGGCGAACGCACAAGGTGAGTTCCGTACGAGAGGTTATGCGGCCGGCCGGTACTTCCTTTCGATCGCAAACGCGGGCAACTGGCAGGTGCGCTCGGCCACGCTCAACGGGCGTGATGTGCTCGATGCGCCGCTCGATCTACGCGACGACGCCACTGGCATCGTCGTGACCATGGCCGACGAACTGGCGCAACTGTCGGGCACGGTCACCTCACGCGGTGAGACCGACCTCTCCGAGACGTCGGTCTATTTGGTGCCCGCCGACTACCGCGCGTGGATCACCGCCGGCATGAACCCACGCCGCGCGCGCACGGTCCGTGCGGGCCGCACAGGCTCGTACGCAATGGCGAATGTGCCGGCCGGTGAGTATTTCGCCGCGGCGATCGACCGCGCGGACGAAGGCGATGTGCAGGACCCGGCGTTCATCGAAGTGCTCTCCCGCATCGGCACGCGTGTGGTCGTGGGCGTCACGCCCCGCACGCTGGATCTGGCCAAGACGCGGGTGCGGCGATGAAGATGTCGCTGCTCGCGTGCGCCATCATCGTGACCATCGCGCTGCCAGTCCAGGCTCGAGTCCAGACGCGCGACGCGCGCACCGCCGGCGCGGCCCCGAGCGCGACCCCGAGCGGTCGTGCGGAGCTCACGGTCGTCGTCTCTACGGACGAGCCGTCGACCCAGCCGCTGAGACGCGTCAGCGTTGCCATCCAGGCCGGCGAGATTGACATCCCGCGCATTGGCGTGACCGACGATGCAGGACGCGTGGTGTTCCGGGAGCTCACAGCCGGCAACTATCGCATCGTCGCGTCGCGTCCCGGCTACGTGCGGACCTTCTATGGATCGCTGCTCGCCGGACGCGGTCCCGGTGTGGCTGTCAGTGTTGTCGAAGGCCAGCGGAACCCAGAGGTACGAATCCGGATGCTGCGAGGCAGCGTGCTGACGGGCATCGTTCGCGACAGCAGCGGCCGGCCCGCGCCGAACCAGCAGGTGCAGGCGTTGATGGTGAGGACGGCTGGCGGGGAGAAGCGCGCCGTAAACCTTGACGCCGGCATCGGCAGCGTCATCACCGACGACCGCGGCGCGTATCGCATCTTCGGCCTCGCGCCAGGCGACTACATCGTCTCGTTGCCGCTCATCGGGCTGACCGGTCAGCAGGTGCGGCAGATGACGACTGCGGAGCTGGCATGGGCCGACAAGGTGGCCGCGTCGACGGCCCGCCCATCGACCGCGCCGGCGATCGCGGCACCGCCCGAGGGTCCCTCGGTGAGCTACGCGCCCGTGTACTACCCAGGGACGACGGTCGCGGCCGAGGCCGGGGTGCTGACGATTGGCCCGAGCGAAGAGCGCGGCGGCGTGGACCTGGCGCTCGCGGTTGTACCCACGGCTCAAATTCGTGGCCGCGTGGTCGATGGCGAGAACCGTCCGCAGAGTGACGTAACCGTTCAGGTGCGGCCGACGCAGCCCGACGCGCTCGATCTTTACTCATCCTTGCTGATGAGGCCGGCGCGCACGCAAACGGACGGCACGTTCACGATTCAGGGCGTCACCCCCGGTGCCTACACGCTCACCGTCCGCGCGACCCCGCGCGGAGACACAGCATCGGCGGCCGGACCGCCCAATCCCGCCGAGGCCATGCGGCAAGCCTTCGCTCTTATGGGCGGAGGCTCGGGCTCACACTGGGCGGCTGAAGACATCGTCGTCGAGGGGCGCGATCTCTCGGACGTGACACTGATGCTCCGGCCAGGGATGACGATCGCTGGCAGGATCGTTTACGAGGCCACGACGAAGGCGCCACCTACGGACATGACGCGAGCGGGACTGACGTTGATCTCTGCGACCGCCTCGGAAACCACGACCGCTGCGAGTGCGCTGCTTGGCGCCGGGGCGGCAGACGTCAAGATTGCGGCCGATGGCACGTTCACGATTACGGGCATCGCGCCGGGTTCCTATCGGTTGAACACGCCGCTCGGCATGATGTCGTCTGCCCTGGCGCCGGGATTTGGCGCGGCAGCTGGCGGGTGGACGCTCAAGTCAGCGCTCGTCAATGGCCGAGACATCTCGGACGCGCCCATCGACATGCGTTCGGGCACCGACGTCGCGGGCGTCGTCGTCACCTTCACCGATCGACCGAGCGAGTTGTCGGGCACGGTCCTCGACTCAGCGGACCGCCCCACGCCTGGATTTCCCATCGTCGTGTTTTCAACCGATCGCGCCTACTGGACGCAAGGATCGCGGCGTGTGCAGCAAGTCCGGCCGGCCAGCAATGGCACGTTCGTCGTCACGGGCCTGCCCGCGGGTGAGTACTACGTATGCGCTGTGACGGCGGTGGAGCGGACGGACCTTTACGACCCGGCGTTCCTGGACCAGCTCGCGCCAGCGTCCCTCAAGCTCACGATCGCCGACGGCGAGAAGAAGAAGCAGGATCTGAAGTTAGGCACAGGCCCATGACACTGCCTGTGGCGCCTTTGAACGTGCGGTACACCTGCCCGCAGGGACAGAGAATCGCACAGGCACAACACGCGGCCTGGGCTATCATCGGCCGCCATGGCTGACGCCGATTCCTCCTGGAACTCCACGCTGTCCCTATTGGCGCGCGCAAAGGCCGGCGACACGGAGGCACTCGACGATCTGTTCGCCCGGTACCTGCCACTGCTCCGCCGCTGGGCACGTGGCCGCCTGCCGGTTTGGGCCCGAGACGTGTCCGACACGCAGGACCTTGTGCAGGACACCCTCCTCCAGACGTTTAAGAAGATAGACGGTTTCGAGCACCGAGGCGAAGGCGCGTTTCAGGCGTACTTGCGCCAGGCCGTGATGAACCGTATCCGGGACTCGCTGCGGAGCGCGCACCGACGACCTGCGTCCGAGGCGCTCGACGAGGAGGCGCCCGACACGGGCCTCTCGCCGCTGGAGATGGCGATGGGGAGCGAGGCCTTGGCCCAGTACGACGCGGCCCTTGACCGACTCCCGGAGGACGATCGCGCGCTGATCGTTGCGCGCATCGAGCTGGGCTTGAGCTACTCGGAAGTCGCCGCGGCTACCGGGAAGGCGACGCCGAACGCCGCTCGCATGGCCGTCAGCCGCGCGCTGGTCAAGTTGGCGCAGGAGATTCGTGGACCAGACACCGTGGCTCGATGAACTGGCGCTGGCGATGGCCGACGGGCGGCCCATCGACTGGCACGCCCAGGATGCCCGACTGGCGACCGATCTCGACCCGGATCTGATCGCCCCATTGCGTCTGATCGAGCGGGTCGTGCGGGCCCATCGGGAAACCACCTTCGACATCGGGCTCGAATCGATGACGGTGGGACCGCCGATCGGCGATCCGAATTGTGCCGAGGAACCGACGGACTCCGCAGTGACATGGGGCCCGCTGACCATCCTCGAGCGGATTGGCGGCGGTTCGTATGGCGACGTCTATCGCGCGCACGACCGGCGGCTGGACCGGACGGTCGCGTTGAAGTTGTTGCGCCGCCGCGATTCCGCCCAGACCCGACGCGCGTCGGCCGTCATCGAAGAAGCCCGGCTGATGGCCCGCGTCCGCCACCCCAACGTCGTCACGGTCTTCGGCGCCGAGCGCATCGACGGCCGGGTGGGCCTGTGGATGGAGTATCTCGCAGGCCAGACGCTGGCGGAGGAACTGCGGATCGGCGGGTGCTTTTCGGAGGACGCGGTCATCGAGGTCGCCACGGCGCTCTGCGGGGCGCTGGCCGCCGTGCACACGGCCGGGCTCTTACACCACGATCTGAAGGCGCAGAACGTCATGCGCACCACCGACGGCCGGATTGTCCTCACCGACTTCGGCGCCGGTCGCCAGCTCATGACCGAGACGCCGGTGCCTGGACGGCGGCCACTGCGCGGCACACCGGCGTATCTGGCGCCGGAGATCCTCGATGGACAACCGGCCTCGCTGCAGAGCGAGGTCTACAGTCTCGGCGTCCTGCTGTTCTACCTGTCGACCGGCACGTTTCCGGATCGTACCGCGTCGTCTGAAGAACTGCAGCGTCGACTCGGCGACGGACCGGCGCATCGATCGCCCCGGCTGACGTCCTTGATCGGCCGTTGTCTCGCACCAAACCCACCCGATCGTTTCCAGGCGATGCCCGCGGTTGCCGAGGCCCTGATGCCCATGACCGTTGATACCACCTTCGCCCGTCGATTCGTCCGCACGCTGAGGAGCAAGGCCTGGCTCTGGATCGTGCCGACGCTCATCGGTTTTGGAGGCGCCTCGGTTTGGTCCGCAAGGACGCCCCTCTTGTATCACTCGAGCGCCGTCATCTCGATGGAGCCTTCCAACGTTTCAGAGTTCTATAGCCCAACCATCGGCATTCCTTTGAGCGAGCGAATTCCGGCAATCAAGAATGAGATTTTCAGTCGCACGCGATTAGAACGCATCATTCAGGATTTAAACCTGTACCCGGCCGAGCGCAAGACGGCCATTATGCAGGATGTCGTCGATGGGATGCTCACCCACACCGAGGTGCTGCCGAAAGGCCCAGATGTGCAAATCGGGTTCACGGCAGATGACCCGCGGGTGGCGCAGCGGGTCGCGCAACGTCTGTCGGCCCTCTTCATGGACGAGGCGAACCGCGCTCGCAAGACACGGACCGAGAACACCGACCAGTTCATCAAGGTGACCCTCGAACGGCTCAAACAGCGGCTCATCGACGCTGAAGCGAATCTTGCCCGGGCTCAGCGGGAGGACCGCGGAACGGTGATGCCGGAGACCATCGAGCGGAATGTCGCCAAGGATGAGTACGAGAAGCTGCTGGTCAAGCAGCAAGAATCGCAAACCAAGCTGAACATTGAGCGGCGGGAAATCGGCGAGACTTTTCGTGTAATCGATTCCCCTCAGGTCCGGTTGGCGCCCATCGGACCGTCGCGTCGACTTGTGAAGCTGATCGCCACACTGGTCGGCTCAGGCGTGGGTCTGATTCTGGTCGGATGGTCGGCAAAACGTCCCCTGTCGGGTCCGGAGCACGACGCTCGGACGTTGCCCTCCGTGGAGTTCAACCAAAGCTAGAGCCGCCACAGGTTCAGCCGTCTCGCCCGGTGCTACGGTCTTGCGTGGAAAGATCTTCTCGCTGGCGCAGATGGTCGAGGCGGCGGGAGTCGTGCCGGAGTCCAGCGGCTGGAAGCCGCTGGCGAGTGCCTGACTCGCCGGCGAAACCAACCTCGCGATGCGAGGTTGGTGGAGGCGGCGGGAGTCGAACCCGCTTGGCGCAATTTTCTAAGATGGTGGCGGCGTGGGACTTCTGGCAACAAGTTCCCTGGCCTCATCAACTTCCAGTCATTATGTTGTCCTCTCGCGTTCTCCGGAGTCCCCTCGAATCAGCCCTCGTCCTGGCAACATCGTGGCAACGCGATAGTTCCTCCCTCGCGACACCTCAACGACTCTCCGCCAACGGCGCCGCTTCAGCCGCGGCGGCGCACCGGTTAGTGCCCCCGGTCGATGCGCAACCTCGACAAGTACGCCTCCAGGTGCATGGCAGTAGAACAAATAGCTTCCACGCATGTTGTTCAACGGTGAGACTGAGTCTTGCTTCGCTTCCGTGAGTTTGTGATGCACATCTTGCACGGCCTGCTGCGAGGCAAGTAGGAAGCCAATATGGAACGTCTTCGGAAGGGGTAGCGCGGAAGCTTCTCGCGATCGAGTTATGACGAGCTCAAAGGCGCCGCCGCCTTTGAGAACGGCCATTCCATTGTTGCCCTTCGTCTCTGTTCGCGTGAAACCGAAGTAGGTCTCAAAGAAGGACGCAGTTGACACGACGTCTGGAACGGGTAGATCGAGGTGGTTGAGTTGCATTGCATTTCTCCGAGTGGCCAACGAGCTCGGCCGCAGTGCAATGAGACGATATCGGCTCATGCAACCACGCGGACGAACCCAAGAACGCCAATAAGGCGCTGGGATCGTCGCGGGTTCTCATGCAGAGCACGGAGCAGAGCTTCCGGCAAGCGGAAGGGGGGCGCGCTTACCAAAAACGCCCCTGCCTTTTTCGACGTGGCGAGTATAGCTGAATGACCGGCAAGTAGGGTCGATGCGCCAGTGCTGGGGCCTAACGTCGTATGAGGAGCACGCGCCAATTGCCGGTCGACAACCGGTTCGGCGACTGCTCGATGTCGGCGCTACCCTCGATTCACGGGCATTATGTTCCCCGGTCGGTCGAGACGCAACGACTTCTACCCGACTGAGTTGCGCGATACTGGCGGCGCGAAACCCGGGAATTGGCGCCAGCGCCAATGTGTTCGGAAAGCTGCCGATAGATAGCCGGCGCCATTCCCAGGGCTGGAGTGATAGCCCGACGACACCAATTGCAGGTGCGCCGGCCGACGCCCGCCGCTGTCCGTGCGTGGAAGGCGGCATCGATTGACGACGTCATCCACGATGCGTCCAGCCACAAGTCGCTCTGACTCTTCACTTTGTTTGAGTCCACGGGGCGTCAAGCCCGGAACTGGCGCGCGCGCCATCTACCCGGAAATCCGGAGATAGATAGCGGGCGCCAATTGCAGCGATGTCCGTGCCACGCAGCCGAGGCGTGCCCTTGCCCTCGTCCCCGCTCCGTTCCGGTGCTGCAGCATGGAGACGGACCGCCCACGAATCCGTCAACGTGGCATACCCCTTGCTCGTTCGGAGACCGAGGTGGCGCGTGCGCGAGCTCGAAGCTTCATTGCAACAGTTCGGCGAGTTTCTGCTCAAGGCTCAATTGGCTCGGCCGCAGACCGCGCCGTACTTCGTCCGCTGGGTCCGGCGGTTTCTGTCGCGCCCGGCCTCGGACGAGCCACTAACCGATCAGGTTCGGGGCTTCTGCGAAGAACTCGAGCGGAATGGCGGGTCCGAACCCTGGCAGGTGCGTCAGGCCGATCAGGCACTTCGCATCTATTTCGTCAACTTCCTCAAGCGAACCGAGTGGCATCAACGGCCGGCCAGCACGGTCGTCGACGAGCAGGGAAGTACGAGTCCGCTGGCGGCGCTCGACCTGCTGCGGACACGCCTCAGGACTCGTCACTATTCCTATCGAACCGAATGCACCTACCTTGACTGGGTGCGGCGGTTTCTCAGCTACGCTGCCGAACAGCAGGGAACGCCACAGGCACGCGTCACGCCCGAGGTCATGCGCGACTACCTCGCGCACCTGGCGGTCCACCGGCACGTCTCGGCCAGCACGCAGAATCAGGCGTGTTCGGCGATTCTGTTCCTGTGCCGCGAGGTGCTGGGCGTCGACGTCGAAAACCTGTCGCCGGGCGTCCGCGCGAAACGCGGTGAGCGCCTGCCGGTCGTTCTGAGCATGCCAGAAACGATGGGGCTACTCGAGGCAATGTCGGGGACGGCGCGTCTGATGGCGACGCTGATCTACGGCGGCGGCCTGCGCGTGACCGAGTGCTGCGAGCTGCGGATCAAGGATGTCGACTTCGATCAGGAACTGGTCTTTGTCCGGAGCGGCAAGGGAAACAAGGATCGATCGACCCTGTTCGCCGAAGTGGGCAGGGACGACTTGCGTGCGCACCTGCGCGAGGTGGAAGCGCAACACCACGACGTTCGTCGTCACGGGCCTGCCCGCGGGTGAGTACTACGTATGCGCTGTGACGGCGGTGGAGCGGACCGACCTTTACGACCCGGCGTTCCTGGACCAGCTCGCGCCAGCGTCCCTCAAGCTCACGATCGCCGACGGCGAGAAGAAGAAGCAGGATCTGAAGTTAGGCACCGGCCCATGACACTGCCTGTGGCGCGTCTCGGCGGAGTCCGTGCGGAGTCACCAGATCGCTGAGGAGGCCAAGGAGGCTACTAGCTGGTATTAGCGGGTCGAGTCGCTGTCAGGCTCGGTCTGACTGGTCTCCGTATGGTCTGGCCGAACGGGATCGTCCCCAAAGAGAGTGGTAGGGCTGTCGCGTCGCGGTGAAGAGTCCAACGACGCGGTTCTGCATTTCGCGCTCGGAGCGCTGTTGCTCAGGCATAGTCGGGGTCCGGACTGAGGAAACTGAGCAGGTGGGGCAGCGGAGTGGCCGTGATCGATTCGTCCAGCGGGTAGTCGCGCTCGCCAGGATGGACGAGGTAGAGATGATCGAGTGACAGGTCCTGCTGGGCAACCCGCATGGACTTGGTGATGGCGGGTCGTTCGGAGAACTTGAACTCGAATCCGAGGCGCTGCCCGTTGTGGAACAGCAGCAGGTCGAGCTCCGCGCCGCCGTGCGTGGCCCAGACGTATGCGGAACGGTCGCCCGTCACACTCAAGATCTGCTCTAGGCAGAACCCTTCCCAGGACGCCCCGAGCTTCGGGTGGGCTTGCAGGCTCTCGGGGCTGGTGATCCCCAGCAGGGCGTGCAGGATACCGGAGTCGCGGATGTAGATCTTGGGCGACTTCACCTGGCGTTTCTTGAGGTTCTCGAACCAGGGCGTGAGCTGGCGGACCACGTAGGTGCCGGTGAGAATGTCCAGATAGCGACGGGCCATCGGTTCGGAGCTGCCGAGTGCCCGCGCCAACTCGGCCTGATTGAGAATCTGCCCATGAAAATGGGCCACCATCGTCCAGAACCGGCGCAGGGTCGTGGCGGGCACCTGAATCCCGAGCTGGGGAATATCGCGCTCGAGGAAGGTGCGGAAGAAATCGTCGTGCCACTGGCGGGCCGCGGCGTTGTCCGGCGCGAGGTAGGCGCGAGGAAACCCGCCGCGCCACCAGAGCGTGGCGAGATCGGAATCGCGCAATTCCGCCAAGGAGAAACCAGTCACGTCAACGAAGGAGACGCGGCCGGCGAGACTCTCGCTTCCGCCTTTGACGAGGTCCGGCGAGGCGCTGCCGAGCACGAGAAAACGCGCAGGCGTGGGCCGGCGGTCGGCCAGCACTCTGAGCAAGGGGAACAGGTCTGGCCGGCGCTGGACCTCGTCGAGAATCACGAGTCCCTCGAGCGGGCGCAGCACCAATTCCGGATTGCTCAGGCGGGCCAGGTCCGCCGGTGATTCCAAGTCGAAGACGTGCACGGCCGTGGCGGACACTGCGGCTACCGCACGGGCGAGGGTGGTCTTACCCGCCTGGCGCGGCCCCACTAGGGACACCACCGGACTGTTTTCGAGGCGCTCCCGGATACTCCGGACGTACCCGAGGCGCGGAACGTCCATTACATTGTTATTCTAAGGTGTCAGTTTAGAATTGCAAGGATAGTCGCTCCAGAGTGGTAGTGGCGTCGAGGCGGCGGGAGTCGTGCCGGAGCCCAGCGGCTGAAAGCCGCTGGCGAGTGCCTGACTCGCCGGCGAAACCAACCTCGCGACGCGAGGTTGGTGGAGGCGGCGGGAGTCGAACTTGACGGCCGATCCGAAACAGGCCTGTTTTGCGGTTTTCCTAGGAAAACGAAGTTATCAAAACGTCAGATTCACCGAAATTCATGGGGGCAGGTACAAAACAGGTACACGACGTTGTGGGGTGGAATGGCGACGCGCACAATTACAGATCCTTAGCGGCTCGCCCGATGATCTCAAGCGTGCGGAGGGGATGCCGTTGACTGGATCAGGCATCAGCATTGCGCGACAATTCTGATCTCCAGCGGGATCCCTCCTTCGTTCCGCCGCGTCGGAGGACCTCAGCCATCACGGGGGCCGCGTATTCTTCGTGCAACGTGAGCGGCATGAGTCGATGCCACGAGTAGCGAACCATGAGCTTGAGGGCCGCAGCGAACGTGTCTACGGACCCCGATTTCTCACTGAACGAATTGCCGCGTTGATCATCTAAAGCGAGCAAGTCGGCAAGAGGGGTCTCATCCCTCAGAACGACGAATCGCCAAGCGCCGCCAGGTTGACGCTCTCGAAAAATGGCGAGAGAGCCACCCTCAGCGCCAACTTCGAGGATCTTCTCCCGACCAGGCGACTCCCCCGGTATTATCCGCTTCCCATCTGACTCTTCGGCTTCGCGTCCGGGGTTCCTGCAGTGTGGATCGCAGTACGCCTCTTGGCCCGAACCGCAGGCGTTCGTCCGGCCGGAAGAATGTCATCCTTTGGCGTCGACTGGCCCTTCAGCACCCGAACGACCTCGATACGATCGCCCGCCTGTCGGTAAAGCATGACGCCGACGTCAGTTGCTTGACCACGGCTGGTTCACGTGACGGAAGACCCGAGGCCGCCAATGTCAACAGCGCGAACACGCGCAGGATTCGACTCGTCATAGCGGTGCTCACAACGAGACTGATGGGTTTCAGTCGATCTTCGACACTTTTTCAACGAAGCTCGAAACAGGCGGCGAGGTCGCTCGCAGGGCAGCCCCGAATGCCTCCATTCGCGCGCGAAGCCGGGCCACGATGTCAGGGTGTGACGCCGCCACGTTGAAACGCTCGGCCGGATCGGTGTCGAGATTGAATAGCTCCACCAGCGGTTCAGCCACCGGGGCAGCCGCACCTGCATTAGGCGCCGTGAGGTTCGCGCGCCCACGTGCGTTGGGCTCCCCCGCCGCGACCGCGCCTGCGACCCCGTCGGTCGCCGCGCGGCCGCCATTTCCCGCGGCGGCCCCGCGACCTCCGCCGGCCCCGCCCTGTCGCGCCCCTTCCGCAGGCGCCACTCGCACCTTCCACGGGCCTTCCCGAAGTGCTTGAATTGCCGCGCCGCCAAAGTAGAAATAGTCATGACGGGGGCTCGGTGTTTTGCCCCTCAGAAAGGGCGTAATGTCGATGCCGTCCACCTCGTGTCCTGGCGCAATCTTCCCTCCAGCAAGTCCTACGAACGTGGGGAACCAGTCCATCACCGAGAAGACATCGGCTGACGTGCGCAACGGCGCAATCGTGCCAGGCCAGCGAACGATCGCCGGCACCCGCACGCCGCCCTCGTACGTCTGGCCTTTCGAGCCCCTCAGAATGCCGGGCCACCCCACATCGCCTTGAACCTTCGTGCCACGGTCCTGTCGGTCATAAGTCTGCTCGGCCGTACTCACCCACGGGCCGTTGTCGCTCATGAACACCACGATCGTATTGCGGTCGATTCCCAGTTGCTTGAGCGTGGTGAGGATCTGTCCCACGCTCCAGTCAATCTCCTCGATCACATCGCCGTATCGACCCGCTCGTGAATGGCCTTTGAACTGATCGGACGTCCCGATCGGAATGTGCGGCAGATTGTGTGCGACATACGCAAAAAACGGCTGACCCTTGGCGCCTCGGATGAATTTGATCGCCTCCTGCGTGTAGCGCTGTGTGAGCAGGTTGTACTTGACCGGCTGCTCGACCTTTTCGGTGTTGTGGTACAGCGGAACTCCAGGCGCCGGGTTGTAGTCGTGCGAGTACGGCAAGCCGAGGAATTCATCGAAGCCGTGCGCCGTTGGATTGAACCCCGCATCCGTGTCGAAGTCGCCGATGTGCCACTTGCCGAACATCGCGGTCCGGTACCCCTGGGACTTCAGCGCTTGCGCAAGCGTCACCTCGTCCTTTCTGATACCAACGGGCGAGCCTGGGCCGGTGACATTGATAATCCCCGTCCGCAGCGGATAACGGCTCGTGAGAAACATCCCGCGCGTGGGCGTGCAGAGCGGGGCGCTATACATCGATGTCAGATGGAGCCCATCCCGCGCCATCTGATCGAGGTTCGGTGTGTTGATGACGGGATTGCCGTTCATGTGCAAGTCGGCGTACCCCATGTCGTCCGTAAGAATAACGACGAAGTTGGGGCGACTGGCGGAAGTCGTTGAGCGCTGCGCCTGGCCCGACGCAACCACTCCCAATGCGACTACGATCAGGATGGCGCCAAGCGCCGCGTTTCTCATCATGATCGAGGTCCTTCTCTTGATGGCTCTCATGCTCGACTCCTAGAATGCGAATCTGACTTGGCCCTGCAGGCTGCGTGCCGCTTGGTAGGCTGTTGCCACGCCAAAGCCGCCTCCTCGCGGTAGCGACCGGGCGACCACCAGGTTCCCGGCCGCGTCAAAGGGCAGGTTCGACGCCGTGACCGGATCGCCTGGGCTCGTTAGATTGATCGTCGAGTTGCGGCCGGTGATGATGGCCTGGTTCGGTGCGTTGAACATGTCGAGCCGCAGTTGCAGCGTCCTCTTTCCTCCGAGACGAACGGTCCTGGCAATCGCCAAATCGAGCACGCTCGTGAAGCATCCCCTCAGGTATCCGCCACCCGATTCGAGACCGACACTGTTGGTGAGCGGCCCCTGAATAGCCGCGGCGTTGAATTGGCGGTAAACATCATTACTGCAGCCCGACCCGGTGTCGCCGACGACGCGAGCCCGGGCTGAGTAGTCAGGAGAACCTGTGAGGTTGACATTGCCTCCGCCACTTGAGTAGGTGAAACCGGCGGCGTACGAGCTGCCCGTGGCGCCAGACCAGACGGCCGATAACTGCCAGTCGTTGACAACATACGAGATGACTCGAAGCGCCTTCTCGCTCGACTTAATGTCCGGCAGATCCCACACGGCGTTTCCCTTCAGGATGTGCACCTGGTCGATGTCTTCACCAAGCAGCGCGTCCGCTTGTGCTTGATCCGCACGCTGCGACACGTCGCCGCCAGAAGCATGTTGCAGCCGCGGCGTCGTGCTCTGGTGATCGTAGAGCGTCCAGGTGTCGTTGAATCCGAACGACAGGCCGTGCGTGAACCGGCGACTCAAGGACACCTGAATGGAATGGAACGTTCGCCACCCGGTTTGCCATTGCGCGGTCATCGCGCCGAAGCCGCGGTAAGCCCGAAGGAGATCTGTCGACATCGCGGTGGCACCAGGGGTTGTCGAGGCCGCGAGGGTCGGATCCTGGTACTCAGGCCGGAACGCCGTGCCAAAGTCTACGCCGTTCAGATTCACTTGCTGCACGGTGTCCCAGCTGTGCTGCGCGACGTACGAAACATCGACGCTCGACGACCACGGCAGTGCCATCTGCAGGCCCGCATTCCACTGAGCCGACGCTGGCAAGCCGCCCGGGGCGTAGTCCCAGAGACCCAAAAGCGCCGGCGCACCTTCGCTACTGAGCCCTCCCTGACCGAGCGTCTGCAGTTGACCGTACCGAACGGTGACGTTTCGTGACGTCGGCGGATTCGACACAGAGTTCACGACCGTCGAACCATTCGGGCGATCGAAGAACAAGCCCGCGCCCCCTCGAATCACCATCTTCTGGTTGCCGGCCAAGTCGTAGGCAAACCCGAATCGGGGCGCCGCCACGAACGTCGGCCAGACGAAGTTCGTCTCGGCGATGCCCTGCCCCTGACGGAACAACCCGTTCGTCGCACTCCCGGTCCCTGGGACCAACGTGCCGATCGCCAATGAGGACCCCGCACCCAGCGACTGCCCCGTGATCGGATTGATCGCTTGACGATTTGCGGCTGAACAGGGATTGACACCGCCAGGACATCCGGCGGAGTACAGCGCGGGCGCTGCGCCAGGCGCCCACTTGTTCGGCAGAAAGTTCGACGCTTGCTCCAGGGAGTCGTGTTGGGGCACTTGGTGGATCAAACGCACGCCAAAGTCCAGCGTCAGGCGACGTCCGATCTTCCAGTTGTCTTGGAGGTAGCCCTCGGTATTCGTGTAGACCGATGCGGTTTCCGCGAAACTCGAGGACTGGTTGTATGCGCTGAAGACTCCAAGCGCCGCGTTGGCGAACCCGAACTGGGAGTCCAGCGGGTTGCTCGTGTCGTTTGAGAACGTGATGGAACCAAACGCCGTCGGATTAAGGGCGACAGCCTTCCACGCGTAGGTGTTGTAGAAGCCGGATTTGATCGTGTGATTGCCGGCCACCTTGGTCAAACTGATGGAGACATCGTGACTAATGTTCGCATTCAGAAACCCCGGCCACCCTATGCTCGGCGGCGCGTTGGCGACTCGATTCCCCCACGTGAACGTCGGCGGCTTTACGACTCGCCCGTTCTGGAACACCGGCGAGCTGATCATCTGCAAGGCATCGTAGGTGTAATAGCGGGGGTCGATGACGGAGGCGTTCGGAAACAGCTGAGGCAAGGCGCTCAGGCCGACGTTGTTCAAGTTGGCGGTTACGCCGACGGGGATCGCGCCGGTGCAGAAGCTCGGACCGGTGCCGCCCTGCGCGAGTGCGCATCCCGCTAGCTCGTTCTTACTTTTCCCGTACGTTCCCTCGAGAAAGGTCGTCGGATTCAGGGAGTAGTTCGCGGTCACGGCGAATGTGCTCACGACTGGATGCTGCATCTGTGCGTCGTTAAATCCGGGAATCGACCCATTGAATACTTGGTTTCGCTGTGCCCAGCCCGAGTACTTGAACGACGTTCTCAGCGCCTGTGAGGCCTGATAGTCGAGACGCACCGCGGGCTCCCAGGCCAAGGCCGTTTCACTGGGACGCGTGAGCTGATAGTTGTACGCCTGGCCGCCCGGGACGTTGGCGATGTTGGGCAGGGGGTACAGGTTCAGGATGTTGAGCCCGGTCTGGTAGAGCCGCCCCGCCGGAATTCTTCCCAGAACCCCGCCATCGGCGAAGCAAGCCGTGTGCACGCCCGTAACGGTCGTGGCACAGCTACTGACCGGCAAGCCGGACTGAGAATCGTAGATATATGGAAACAGATTGCCGTTCTGATCGGTCGTTTGGGAGAAGTCTCCCTTGCGCTCGAGCGTTGTCGGCATTCGAAACCGGACGACGTTATTGCCGGCGGTGCGAGGCGCGTATTCTTGCGAGTAGAAAAAGAAGAGCTTGTTGTTTCCTCCAGGCTTGCCCACTGGGCCGCCGATCGAGTAACCCCAATCGCGTTCCCTCGTAATCGGTTTGGGATCGCCGTTCAGAATGTTCGTGCGGGAATTTGCGTTCCAGTCAGAATTGCGTTCGACGTCATACAGAGAGCCCCGAAATCTGTTCGTTCCGCTCTTCGTCACCGCCGTGACCTGCAGACCGCTCGAACGACCATACTCGGCCTGATAGTTGGACGTCAGCACCTTCACTTCCGCAATCGACTCGACTGTCATTTGCAACAGGATTGCGTTGCTTCCAGTATCGAGAGTGGAGACGCCATCCATCATGACGTTGGTCTGTCCACCCCCACCGATGCGCGTCGTCCCCGTCACGCCTGGAGCCAGTGAGGCGAGCGCCGTGAAGCTGCGGTTGGCAATCGGGAGGTTCTCAACCGATTCCGTCGCCACGGTGTACGACCGCTCCCCGCTGGTTGCTTGAATCAGCGGCGCTTCGGCCTTGACATCGACCACTTCGGCCGTCCCGCCGACATCGAGCGTGATCGTGCCCAAAGAAATCCGTGACTGCGCGTTCACGACCACCCCGGCACGCTTGGTTGTCTTGAAGGATGGCATTTCGATTTGGACGGTGTACTTATCAGCGGTGACGTTGGGAAAAACAAAGTCGCCAGCCCCATTGCTCACGACCGGGACGGACTTCGTTCCGCGGGTGTCGCTGACGAGGATGACCGTGGCGCCGGGAATTGCGCCGCCCTGAGCATCTTTGACTGTGCCGGAAATGCTTCCGGTGGTGACTTGGGCGCCAGCCGTGTGGGCAAGCGCGAGCAGAAGGATCACGACGTTTGCGACTTTCATCAGACCTGATCGGAGCGAACTCATCAAATTGCCTCCCTGCTCTCGAGTCCCAGCCAGGTCGAGGGAAAGATCCCACCCGAAGCCGTGCCAGGGACTCCTGAGAGACTCGCAGCGTAGCGATTGCGGCCGAGCGAGTCCTGTCAGGAGCGATGAAATTTGTTGGAAGAAGATGAAATCGCGTCGATTCTTGGACTCAAAGGGGCTGGCCAATAGGCCGCGCCTGACGTCGAGAACGAACTCCGGTTCCGGAGTCAGCAGGTGTCGATTTTGGCCCAGCCCCCTGACGGTCCGAGGCGTCAGACCTGCGGGACAACCCGTAGGGCGCCCGTAGGGCGCCCTTGTTGCCGCGCAGGGTCTCAGCTAGAGTGGCATCCTCCAGGTACGTCCATGAGAAATTCCGCAGCCCAGTCGCAAGACGTTTTGTACGGTTTCGGGCCGTTCGTGGTCGACGTTGCCGTCGGTCATCTCTATTGCGGCGAGGTCGAGATTCCGCTGACCAAGAAGACCTTTGGGGTTCTCCGAACAATCGTGGAGGGGCACGGCCGGCCAATCACAAAAGAGGAGCTTCTTCGGGAGGTGTGGCCCGACGCCTTCGTCGAGGAGAACAACCTAGCTCGACACATTTCGATGCTGCGGCGAGCGCTGCACGATTTGGATCCGGATCACGATCACATCGTCACCTTGCCCGGCCGCGGATATCAGTTCACGACGCCTGTGGCCACGATGACCCGAGGCGAATTTGATGACCAGGTCAGCGGCACGTCCGCAGATCTGAAAGCCTCGGCAATGGCCGATTCCGTTTCGTACGCGTCAGAACAGCCACCGGCTCCTCCGTCGTTGAGGGGAGTGACGGGTGGCTCGGCCTGGCGCGTTGGCCTTGCTCTGGGACTTCTCCTCGCGGTCACCCTCGGCGTGGCCTTGGCGGTAGACCGCGGGACGATCGCTCCAGCCTCCACAGTTACTGACCGGCGGCTCTGGCAATTGACCGGCAACGGGCGGTTGGATCGGGAGCCGGCTTGGTCTCCTGACGGCCAAATGATTGTTTTCAGCTCGGAACGAGATGGCAACGAAGATCTGTGGCTTCAGTCGATATCGGACGCCACTCCCAGGCAGCTCACTTCCGATCCCGCACAGGATTGGCAGCCTTCATGGTCGCCTGACGGGAAGTTCGTCGTTTTTCGGTCCGAGCGCGATGGGGGTGGGCTTTTCATTGTCGCGAGTGCCGGAGGGTCGGCCAGGCGCGTCTCATCGTTTGGGTACCGACCGCAATGGTCCCCGGCAGGGGACCGCATCATCTTCTATAGCTCTGTTGTCCAAGCGGGATTGCGGCTCTACTGCATCCGTCTCGATGGCAGTCCTCCAACATTGGTGCGGCCGGACGTTCTCACGGGAACGCCCGGACGCGCAGCCTGGCACCCCGATGGGAAACGCATCTCTGTTTACGGCGGAATTCGAGGGGCACCTCCGACACTGACGACACTTCCTCTGGATGGGCTGTCGTCGATCACGTCGGAGGTGGCCCCCGAAGTGGCGAGTCGCCTGCGCGACTTGAAGTTGTCGCTCGGACAAATCGTCTGGGGACCACGCGGCGACTGCCTATTCTTTGAAGCGCAAATCGATCAAACTCGCAATCTCTGGCGGATTCGGATCGACCCTAAAACGCTGGCGTGGGTAGGAGGACCCGAACGACTCACTGTCGGCGCGGGGCTCGACAGCGCCATCGCAATCTCACCCGACGGCACGAAACTCGCTTTCAGCAGCCGAGTCGAACGGACAAGGATCCTCTCTTATTCGCTCGATTCCGCGACCGGACGCATATCGAATCGGGGTGAGGCGCTGAGTCCCGAAGGCGCGGATGCTCAGGTCGCCGACCTGTCTCCTGAGGGACGCCGCATCGTCTACCGAACGGCAAACCGCGGGCGTTCGGAGTTGTGGATTCATTCTTTCGGCTCGGATCCCGATCGTCTACGGACCACTGAGCCGACCGCGGGGATCCTTCAGCCGCGTTGGTCCAGGGACGGACTGCAACTCGCGTATCTCAGGACCTCTTCCGTTGAAAGCGGCAATGCGGTCGTCGTTCTGGCGGTGAATAGCGGCGAAGGCCGTCTCGTGCCGTCGAAATCGGCGCTGTCAATGATCTATGACTGGTCGCCCGATGGCGAGTCGTTCCTCGTCGGCTGCCGGGTCGCGACTCGATCAGCGGTCTGTCAACTTCCCATTACGTCGTCCCCTTCGGCGGAATCGGACTTGAGAGTGTTCGCTGCGGACCCCAGCCGCGATCTATTTGGAATCCGCGTATCTCCAGATGGACGTTGGGTCACAGTCAGCAGCAGTGAGGATGCGAGATCCTCGGCGATCTCGATCATTCCCGCGACGGGTGGCAAATGGATTTCATTGACTCGTGCCGATTACTACGACACGAAGCCGAGGTGGGCGCCGGACGGCCGCGCGGTCTACTTCATGTCCAATCGCGGAGGCTCTTGGAACGTCTGGAAGCAGGGGTTTGATTCTGGCCACGGAAGGCCTGTAGGCGAGGCGACGCAAGTTTCGTCGTTCGGAACGGCTGGCCAACGGATTCAATATCAGTCCCAGATTCAGTTCGCAGTGTCCGGGGATCGAGTAATCGTGCCGGTCACGGAGATGTCTGGGGCTGTTTGGATTCTTGAGAATGTTCACAAGTAGACCAAAGCGCTGGCGGAGCGCGCACTCGATCGCGTGACGAAGCCGCGGGCGTCCCCTTTTGGCGACGAGGTAGCGCTCGCGGAAGTCCCGACACAGGAATGTCACAACCTGACCCCGCACCTGAGGGCTCCCCGGGCCGTGATCTCGGTGATGCCGTGCCGGTGCGGCGCGTGAGGGCGACATCGTCGGGAGACGGCTGCGGATCGCTGGAGGGGTGATTGTGGCTCACCCGATCGCCGCGGCGTTGGCTAGGAGCGCCGCCTTGAACACCTCGCGCGGATGCACGAGCGCGGCATCAAGGGTGCCGCGGCTGACCTCGTGATACGCGATGACCCGCAATTGCGTCGTCACGCAGAGGATGCCGAACACTTCCGACGCCTCGTCCTGCACGAGCGTCATCAGTGACGCCGCGTCTCGCTGACATTCCTCAGCCGTCTCCCGAGCACCACGGGGTGGCCCGCGCTGTCCTTCCTCACTGAATATCGTACTGTCAGCTCCCGTAGTCTCATCGTTTCTGTCTGCATGGTCGTGTCCTCCGTCTGTGCGGGTTGCGGTTCCTTCGCGACTTGAGGAACCCGACCCGCACATCGCGAGGACACGAGCGGAGCGCCGCTCCGGCGAGGCCGAGGCGTGTTGCAGCGGCTGTGATCAGGCGTGCCTGGCGCAGCCGGCGAAGCCGGTTGACCGCTGCGAAGCCGGGGGCCGTCCGCTCTTTGGCGCCGGGGTGGCGCGGAGCGATTCAAGACGGAACGATGGGAAGGGGGAGCGTACGGACCGTGACCGAGCATGGTGGGCGTGAACAGTGCGATGTCGTGGATAATATGTGCGCAGCAATGGCCAAGCGGAAAGCGCCCGTCCAACCCGGCGACGACGCTCAGCCTGAACTCAACCTCTTGAGCGACGCGGATCTGCGCCTGACGGCGTGCGTGTACGCAGCCTGTGGCGCCGCCCGTCACCTGCGAGAGCACGGCGAGCTGCCCAAGAAGATCGGCGGCGCGTGGAGCGTCATTCCGATGACACACATCACCAAGAGCCGTGGGACAAACCTGATCCTCGACGAAGACGAGCAGCTTGTTTACGACGCATTGCGGCGTGAAGGTCGGTTTCCTGGTGGCGTCGCGCGGTTCATTCGGGACGCAGAGCCTGCGACGCAGAAGGTGTCCTTCGTTGAGCTTCAGCAAGTTATCGCGGGGTTTCGAGTCGCTCTTGATGATCCGTCCGCCGAGTTCGTTGCAGCGCTGCGCGAGGCTCGGGTACTCTCTGACGCCGATTGGGAGGCGGTAATCGGGTTTCTCCGGGAAGCCCTCCAGTTTCTGGCGGGCCCTGAGCGAACCGTGGGAAAGGATGCAGAGGGGCACCTCGTCATCGATCCCGACGCCGATCCTCGAAATGCCGATTGGCTTCGGAGCGCCAGTGCTAGCCGTCTGGCGGGACATCACCTCCCACACAAAGAATGGCTCGACCGATCCGTCCGGCGAGGGCTGCGAGATCCACGACCAGCGTGGCGCCTTGAGTGTGAATTCACGTCACGAAGGACCGGAGCGCCCCGCGCGATGCGAGACGCCCCGGCTGGTCCGTCAGACGACCTCCGCCAGCGTCTTCTCGTGCTGTGTGTAGGCCTCGAGGATGACGTCGCGCAGCTTGTCCTGAGACGTCGCGTCGACGGCCGGACGCAGCAACGCGAAACTACGACGTTCGCCGTTCACCGAATACTGGCGCGCCGGGAACGTGACATTGCGTCCGCCGTTCCTGAGCTCCCACAGTGCGAACCCGACGAGTTTCAGCCCGTCCAGCGGGCCGCCAATCAGGTCCACGAATTTTGGGCCATCTGTTCAGCGGTGTTCAGGCGAGTTCGGCGTCTGGACTCGAGCACGGTCGATCGGCGATGGCTGCCCGTTGGCCGTCGGGGGGCCCGGGTTGGGAAGTACACGAGGGGCGGTGCGGGGCGATTCAGCAGTTGCGCCACCGCGTGCCCCACGAAGACACGCTCACGATGTTACCGCGCTGCAGCGCATGAACGTGCCGGCGTGGCTGCTCGTGTAGCCGGACGAGAATCACGGGATCCCGAAGGCCGAGAACAGCGGCGTCTTCTGGTGCGACGTGCGCACATGGCTGGAGAAGCGTCAGGCCTTTGGCAGCTCTTTGAATGGATTGAAGACCTTCAGGCCGGGCCGACGAAAGTCCTTGTCATTGCCGGTGACAATCGTCAGACCGTGCCGTCTGGCTGTGGCCGCGATGTAACTGTCCTCGACCGGCATGCGCCGTCCGGCTTTCTCGAAAAGGTGCTCTTGCTCGGCCCAGACGTGGGCCACCGACACGTTGAACCCGTGAATCCGGCCCTGCATCGCAGCGACCAGCCGGGTGAGCCAGGCCTGGAGGGCGGTCCGCTGACGGCCTTCCTTGCTGCGCACCCAGTATGCCAACTGGGCGATCACCACGGCGCTTGTGTAGCAGTTGTCGCGTTCCTGTTCCAGCCAGGCCACGACGCGAGCATCGCCGGCGCGCTTTCCCGCCTGGGAGATGACGTCCGTGTCGAGCAGCCAGCTCACAACTTGCGGCGGCGCGCGGCGTCCCGGCGACGCGATGGGATGTCGTCCATGCTGACGGGACACGCCTTCAGCACCGCCACCCAGTCCTCTCCGGCCGGAAGACGTCGGAACACGATGGCGTCTTCGTCCGCATCGAAACGCGCGTCGAAATAGTCGCCTGGCGAAGCAGGCGCCAACGTGCTGGGCACCGTCAATCGGCGCTTGGCGTCGAGGGTAACAATCATGGTGGGATTATCCCACTGGTTTGCACATGACGTCAAGGTCGCGTCAGGGACCGCCAGCACGAATTCGACCCGCACGGCCTCGTTCGACGGAGGTCTCGACTGATGCGGGCGGTAGATCTCGACCCTGCATCGTTCCGTCGGGTAAGGTCCTCGAAAGCGTCGAGGACGCTTCCGGTCCGCGGGAAGGGCAGAAGCCCACCTACCTCAGTACGATTCTCGCGAACCTTCTTTCAGCCCGATGTGCGGACAGCGGGCGTTTTGATGAAAGGAGGTCGCATGTCGACCGATTCCAACGAGACCCCGCGTCCGCTCCCTGCCCGCCCCAATCTCAGGCATCTGAAGGACCAAGCGAAAGACCTGGTCAAGTCTGGCGCCGCAGCGTCGCTTTCGGAGGCGCAGTTCATCATTGCGCGCCAGTACGGTTTTGCGAGCTGGCCCAAGCTCCAGGCTCACGTAGCGCTTCACGAAGAGTTCAATGCCGCGCGCGACGCGAATGACGTCACGAGGATGCGCGCGATGGTGAACGCCCACGTGTCGGAGTTGATGAGTTCCGGGGCTGCCACATCGGTCGCTGAGGCCCGGGCTCAGGTCGCCCTGCTCGCTCAGGTGAAGGACTGGGCGGAGATCGAGGAGGGATTACGAAGTCTCGAGGCGCGTGGACCGATCGCGCTAACGAGCTCCGAGGTCAGGCAACTCTGTCGGGCCATCGAGGCGCAAGACGTGCCCCGCGTCCAGCAATTGATGACCCGCCAGCCGGGACTCCACCGCGCACCGATCGGATACGGCAAGAACGGTCCGCTGACGTTCGTGGCTGAATGCGACGTGCCGCCAAGCGCGGCTAGTCTCTCGCTCGCACGATGGATGATCGAGCACGGCTCTGACGTGCACCAGGGCGGAGACGGGCCGCTGATGCGTGCGGCCCTCGTCGGCGGTCGCATACCGATGATGGACTTGCTCGTGTCGCTCGGCGCTGACGTCAACGCCAGGTGGGACGGGTGGTTCCCGATCATCTTCGCCGCCTGCGAGGGCGTCGACTCCGCGTCGCTCACGTGGCTTCTGGATCACGGCGCCAATCCGAATGCCGCCGACCGTGAGGGCACGTCGGCGTTGGATTATGTCATCGGGACGTACGTGCGCTCACCAGATCTGGCCACGTGCATCGATTTGCTGTCGGCCGCTGGTGGGGTGACGAAATACGCCAGGCCCGGCGTGCTCGAGCTGCTTTGCGGCCGTTTGGACCGGTTGGCGGCGCTAATCGCTGCGGATCCGGTACTTACCAGCACACGATTCGACGAGCTCGACTTCGGCGCGACCGGCGGACGCATGCTCACGCTCAAAGGCGCAACACTCCTGCACGTGGCCGCCGAATATCGACACCTGGACGCCATCCACCTGTTGTTGGGCCGTGGCGCCGACGTGAACGGACGCGCCTCGATCGACGAGGCTGGCGTTGGTGGACAAACCGCGATCTTTCATGCTGTCACGCAGGCCGACGATGGAGGCGTGGCCGCAACGCGGCTGCTCGCTGACCGCGGGGCGGACCTCGCGGTCCGCGCGAAGCTGCCCGGGCACTACGAGCGTCAAGGCGAGATCGTTGAATGCACGCCACTCGGCTATGCGCTGCGGTTCCAGGAAACACGCTCCGACAAGGGAATGACGGTGGCCCTGCTACGAGAGCGAGGGGCTCCCGCGTGATCCCGACTCGGAGTTCGTCTCGTCGCGGGGTCCATCCTCTCCTCGAACGTCTTGACGGGCTGCGTCTTCTGGCCTGCTGGTCAATTCACGGCTGTGCAGCGCGGGCGGGATGTCGGCGCGGATGAGCCTCACTTCGCCAGACGCATCCCGACCACACATGCGATCTTGCGCGGCCCGCCAGAACACGCGGTCAAGGCTCCGGCGCAAGTATTCACCACCAGTGTGCCTTGGCCCCAGATCGAGCACCGACATCGCTGGCGGCGGGAGTCGTGTTCGAGACAGGCGTAGCGGGCAGCCGGAAATCACGAGCGGAATAGGGGAATCTACGGCGACTTCGGTACAAATCAGGTACAGGTGAAAATGTGTGTCTGTAAGTTGTTTAAAATAAACAACTTAGATGGTGGAGGCGGCGTGAGTCGTGCCGGAGCCGAGCGGCTGAAAGCCGCTGGCGAGTGCCTGACTCGCCGGCGAAACCAACCTCGCGA
>JBDSZL010000002.1:0-9814 GCA_039925145.1 Vicinamibacterales bacterium
CACTCCAGGTCCTCGACGCGGCTGAGGTAGCCCACGTCTCGAATCATCGTGCCGTCGCGGTCGAGAAACACAGCCGGCTGCATCGTCAGACCTCGGGGGCGGACGCAAGCCGGGCCACGACTGCGGCAGAAACGGTGTCGATCGAGATGCGCTTCATGCAGCGGTGATCGATCGGGCAGTCGCGCAGCATGCAGGGCCGGCAGAAGACCGGGTCGGTCAGCACGGTGTGATCGCCGATCGGTCGCGTGGCGCGCTCGTCGGTGGGCCCGAAGATGGCGACGACCGGGCGGCCGACCGCGGCCGCCAGGTGCATCGCTCCTGAGTCGTTGGACACGAAGGTGGTCATCCGCGACGCCAACCCGATGAGCGCGCCCAGGCTCGTACGCCCCGTGAAATCGACCACGCGGGGTTTGACGTCGGGGGCGTGCGCGCTCAGCCAGGACTCGATGGCCAGTGCGGCGCCGCGGTCGTGCGAGGCGCCGACAATCACGCAGGTGACGTCCTGCCGCCGCACGAGTTCGGCGGCCACCGCGGCCACCCGGTCAGGGGGCCACTGCTTGGCCTGCCCGTAGGCCGCGCCCGGCGCGAGACCGACGAGACGGGTGTCGGGCGCGATGCCTTGCCGCACGAGCAACGCCAACGCCCGATCGATGCTCGGCGCCCTGGGCGCGAGTCGTGGCGCCACGTCGTCGCTGCACACCATGCCGAGTCCGCGGACGACATGCCGGTAGTAGTCGGCCTGATGCACGCCACGCGGTACGGCCTGACGGCGGACGCGCCGCGTCAGCAGCCACCCGCGTCCCGAACGCGCGAGGCCCCAGCGTTCGGGGATTCCGGCTCTCCAGAACTGCCACGCCGATCGAAATGAATTCGGCAAGAGGATTCCGGTTCCGAATCCCCCGCCTTCGAGCACTGCAATGGCCGCACGGGTGTCCCGAGGCAACTCGATCACGCGATCGGGCGACACGTCGGTGTCTTCAAGAAACAACGATGCCACCCCTGGCGCGGCGGCAATGGTCAGGTGGCTCTCGGCGAAGTGGCGCCGGACTGCGGCCATCGCCGGCAGGGCCATGACGGCGTCGCCGAGCCAGTTTGGCGGACGAACCACGACGCGGTCAGCTGCGCGCGGAGGATTCACCGTTCGGTCGACTCACTCTCATCGGCGGCCACCGGAAACATGCCGGCCGCGTGCGGTCCCGTCTCCGGGCGCTCACGCCACCGGCGATGCATCCAGAGCCAGAGGTGGGGATCGCGCCGCACGTACATCTCGAGCACGTCGGTGCAACGCTGTGTCAGCTCGCGCACCGGATCGGCGGCACCTGGCCGAGGCAGATCCACGGCCGGCTCGTACACGAGCCGACAGCGGCCGTTCGGCAGGGGAATCGCAAACGCAGGCACCAGCCGGGCGCCGGTGCGCAGCGCGAGCGAGGCCAGGGCCGTCGTCGTCGCGGCCGGCCGGCCGAAGAACTCGACGTTTACGGCGTCGGCGCCCTGGATGTGCTGATCGATCAACATGGCGACGCACTCATTGTGCTTCAGGGCGCGAAGAACCTTCCGGAGTGCGCCTTGCCGGTAGATGACGTTGTTGCCCGTGGCGCGGCGCATCTGCTCGAGCAGCGTGTGCAGGTAGGGGTTGTCGAGCGGCCGGGCCAGCACGGACATCGGCGAGAGCACCAGCGCGTGCGCCAGGCCGTGCAGCTCCCAGTAGCCGTAGTGACCCGAGAAGATGATGGCGCCATGACCCGCGGCCAGCGCGGCGCGAACCTGCTCTTCCCCTTCGACGTCGACGCTGTCGAGAAATGCCGCTGGTGTCTGCGTGCTGGCGCGCAGCGCGGCGACGAGCAAACGGCCGAAGTGCATGAAGGTGCGGCGCGCAATCACGCGGCACTCGTTGACGGAGCGGGTTGGAAATGCCACGTGCAACTGATCGATCGTCAGTCGCCGGTGCGACCCGTCAACGGCGTAGAACAGCAGACCGACAGCCGCGCCAATCCAGCCGCCGGCGAAGGCCGGCAGCACGCCGACCAGCG
The DNA here is from genome assembly GCA_039925145.1 of Vicinamibacterales bacterium. Taxonomy (GTDB): domain Bacteria; phylum Acidobacteriota; class Vicinamibacteria; order Vicinamibacterales; family SCN-69-37; genus JBDSZL01. Next base: position 2,031 of record JBDSZL010000002.1, read on the forward strand.
CCCGCACGCTGACAACCACCGCGTACTCGGCGCGATGACGCCACAGAATGGCGCTCACGCTCGAGCCCGCTCCAGCCGGGTGACGAGCCAGTCCTGAAAGGCGGATGCGGGATCGACAGACACTCGCAGCGGCACGGCGGCGACAGGCACGCCGAGCGGCCGCAGCGGCAACAACCGGATGGCGTCCTTCTCGGTCGTCAGCACAGCGGCGGCATGGGTCTCGTGCACGGCCGCGCGCATCCGCAGGACGTCGCGTTGCGTAAATCGATGGTGGTCGGCAAAGGGGAGACTGCGCGCGACATCCCATCCCGCGCGCGCGAGTGCCTGCGTGAAGCGCTCGGGTGCCGCAATGCCCGCGACGGCCACAACACGCACGCCGGTATCGAGGATATCGGATGGCGGTTCCACGAAGCGGGCCTCGGCGAGCGTGCGCGTCAGGGTAAACACGGGCGCACACCCGGTCGACAGCAGCGCCGACGACACGTCACTTGTCACGACGCCGTCCAGGATAACGGCATCCGCGCGCCCGATTGACGACACGGGCGATCGCAGACGGCCAAACGGCAGGCGCCGATCCGCCAGATCGGCGGCCGTCACCAGCACAATGTCCAGATCGCGGCGCATCGCCGTGTGTTGAAAGCCGTCGTCGAGCAGCAGGACCGTGCATCCCATCACGGTCTCTGCGAGCGCGGCCGCCAACGTCCTGGTTGGACACACCAGGACGGCGGCGCCGGGGATCTGACGGGCCAGCATCAGGGGCTCGTCGCCGCTCCGGTCCAGATCGGCGCATAGCCTGTGGCCGTCGCTCACGACCACCACGCCAGCTTCAGGTCGTCGACGTTTGTAGCCCCGACTGATGATGGCGGGCCGCTCGCCACGGTCCACGAGGAACTGCGCGAGATAGGCGACGAGTGGCGTCTTGCCGCGGCCGCCCATCGCGAGGTTGCCGATGCTGATCACCGGCGCGCGGGCGCGACTGGCGAGCGGGCCGGCGGCGCGGGGCGACGTGCGTGGCGCGGCGCGGTCAGCCACGTCGGAACGGGCGCACGACCCCGCGCCGGCCCGGCTGCGGCAGCAGCTTGGCAATCACGTCGAGGGTGCGCGTCTTCGCGCCGCGATTGGCTTCGACCAGGGCGCGGGCCGCGGCCCCCAACCGGGCGCGCTCCACGCCATCGCCGGCCAGTCGCTGCACGACCGTCGTCAACTCTGCGGCGTTATCCACCTGGATGGCCGCCTGCTCACGGACGAAGGTCTCGGCGATCTCAGCGAAGTTGTGCATATGGGGCCCAAAGACGATGGGCTTGCCGTGCACCGCGGGCTCGAGAATGTTGTGGCCGCCCTGCGCGACAAGGCTGCCGCCGACGAACACGAGCGTGGCTACCTGAAAGAGGTGCGCCAGCTCGCCCATGCTGTCGAGAATCACCACGTCGGCACGCGGTTCGGCGTCGACCGCCAGCTCCATCCGGCGCAGCACGCGGAAGCCTTCTGCGCGCGACAGGGTCTCGGCTTCGTCGAACCGGTCGGGCTTACGTGGCGCCATGATCAGGAGGGCGTTCGGATGCGATCGACGCAGTGCCGCGAATGCGGCCAGCACCGGCGCCTCTTCGCCTCTGAGCGTGCTGGCGGCGATGAACACCAGGCGCGATGCCGGTATGCGAAAGTACCGGAGGACCCGGCTGGCGCCGCGACCGGCCGAGAGCGCCGGTGACTCGAGCGAGTCGAATTTCAAACTGCCAGTCACCATGACGCGGGACGGATCGGCGCCGATGTGGATCACGCGCCGCGCCGACTCGTCGCTCTGCATGCAGAAGCGGTCGATGTCGGCGAGCACCCGCCGGAAGAACGGCCGCGCCAGCCGGTAACGCGGGTACGAGCGAGACGAGATGCGTCCGTTGACGAGGAGCGTCCGCACCCCGCGCCGCCGGCAGGCCCGCAACAGATTCGGCCAGATCTCGGTCTCCATCATGATGAAGAGCCGGGGCCGTACCAGTCGCAGGGTGCGGTTGACGAACAGGGGCAGATCGAACGGAAAAAAGAACACCGCGTCGAGCCCCTGCAACCGCGTCCGCGCCACCTGCTGACCGGTGAGCGTTGTCGTGGAGAGAAACAGTTTGAGATGGGGATACCGCGACCGGAGCTCGTCGATCAAGGCGCGCGCGGTGAGCGCTTCGCCCACCGACACCGCGTGAATCCAGATGGACTCATCGTGGTCCAGGTTGAAGCTGATCGGCAGGTGCCCCATGCGCTGCGCAAGACTGCCGATGTACTTGCGGTAAGCGATCGCCTCGTACAGAAACCAGGGCGACAACACGGCCGCGAGCACGACGACGGCCACGGTGTAGAACAGGTGCACGCCTGGATGATACTCGGCGTGCCGCACGCGTTCCAGTGCGGCACTGCGCTGTTGTTGATACAATTTGAGGTTTGTTTCGGTCGGCTTCTCGAGAGGAGTTTCCAGGATGGCAATCAAGGTAGGCATCAACGGTTTCGGGCGCATCGGGCGCAACATCATGCGGGCAGCCATGGCGTTCGACGACATCGACATCGTCGCTGTCAACGATCTGACCGATTCGGCCACCCTGGCACACCTGCTGAAGTACGACTCGATCCTCGGGAATCTCAAAGCGGAGATCTCGGCATCGGGCGACCGCATCACCGTTGATGGCGACGAGTTCCAGGTACTGGCGCAGAAGGATCCGGCGCAGTTGCCGTGGAAGTCGCTCGGCGTCGACGTGGTCTTCGAGTGCACGGGACGTTTCACCGACCGTGTCGACGCGGCCAAGCACGTAGACGCTGGCGCCAAGCGCGTCGTGATCACGGCTCCCGCGAAGAAGCCGGATGCGACGTTCGTGATGGGCGTCAATCATGAGACGTACAACCCCAGCGCGCATCACGTCATCTCGAACGCGTCGTGCACGACCAACTGCCTGGCCCCGATCGCCAAGGTGCTGCACGAGAAGTTCGGCATCGAAAAGGGCTGGATGACCACGGTGCACGCCTACACCAACGACCAGCAGCTCCTCGACCTGCCGCACAAGGATCTGCGGCGTGCACGCGCCGCCGCGCTGTCGATGATTCCCACCACCACGGGCGCGGCCACGGCAGTGGGTGAGGTGCTGCCGGCCCTCAAAGGCAAGCTCGACGGCATCAGCGTGCGCGTGCCGACGCCGAACGTGTCGATGGTGGACCTGAGCGCGATCCTCGGCCGCGCGGCGTCCGCCGAGGAGATCAACGCGGCGTTCAAGGAAGCAGCCGCGGGCGCCTACAAGGGCATCATTCAGTACGTGACCGCCCCGCTCGTGTCGATCGACTTCCGCGGCGATGCACACTCCGCCTCCCTCGACTCGCCCTATACGAAAGTGCTCGACGGCAATTTCGTGAAGGTACTCGCGTGGTACGACAACGAATGGGGCTACTCGAGCCGCTGCGTCGACCTGATCCGTTACATGGCCGGGAAAGGCCTCTAATCGTGGTCATGCGCACGATTCGCGATCTGAAGCTGCAGGGGCGCCGGGTCTTCATCCGGGTCGATTTCAACGTCCCGCTCGAGGGCGCCACGATCACCGACGACACGCGAATCCGTGCGGCGCTGCCGACAATCACCTACGCGCTCGAGCAGGGCGCGACGGTGATTCTCGCGTCGCATCTGGGCCGGCCCAAGGGCAAGCCCAATCCCAAATACAGCCTGCGGCCGATTGCCGACCATCTGGGTCAGCTGCTCGGCCGCAGGGTCGCCTTTGCCGAAGACTGCGTCGGACCGGCGGCGACGGGCGCGATCGCGGCCAACCCCAAGGGCGTGATCGTCCTCGAGAATCTGCGTTTCCACCCCGAGGAAGAAGCCAACGACCCGGCGTTCGCGGGCCAGCTGGCCGGCTTGGCGGACGTCTACGTGAACGACGCATTCGGATCGGCCCATCGCGCGCACGCCTCGACCGAGGGTGTCGTGCATCAGATTGCGGAGTCGGCCGCGGGCCTCCTCATGGCCGCGGAAGTCGAGTATCTCGGCAAGGCGCTCAGCGCACCGGAGCGACCATTCGTGGCGATTCTTGGCGGCGCCAAGGTCTCCGACAAGCTCGAAGTCATCGAGAACCTGCTCGCCAAGGTCGACGCGCTCATCATCGGCGGAGCGATGGCCTACACCTTTCTCAAAGCGCAGGGCCAGCCAGTCGGCAAGTCGCTCGTCGAGGAAGATCTGGTCGCGACAGCCAAGGACCTGCAGGCGCGCGCGACAGCACGCGGCCTCACCTTTGAGTTGCCCGTCGATCACGTCGTCGCAACGAAGCTCGAGGCAGGAGCCCCTTCGGAGACGCTGGCAGTCGGCGACCCTGCCATTGGCGATCGGATGGGGCTGGACATCGGCCCGAAGACAGTGGCCCGTTACAGCGAGGTCATCAGGGGCGCCAACACCGTGGTCTGGAACGGCCCGATGGGTGTGTTCGAGATTGACGCGTTCGCGCAGGGAACGATTGGCGTGGCGCAGGCAGTCTCGCGCGTGCACGGCATCACGATCATCGGTGGCGGTGACTCGGTGGCGGCTGTGAGCCGGGCTGGAGTCGCCGACAAGATGACCCACATTTCCACGGGCGGCGGCGCATCGCTCGAATTTCTGGGCGGCCGCACCCTTCCCGGCGTCGCCGCGCTCGAGCGCGCCTGACGCCAGCCCGACGTCATTGCTCCCCGAGACCATTATGAGAACCCCGGTCCTCGCCGCCAATTGGAAGATGTTCAAGACCACGCACGACACGCTCGCCTATATGCGCGAGCTCGGCGCGCTGCTCAAGAACGTGAAGAACGTCGAAGTCGTCGTCGCGCCGCCGTTCACGTCGCTCACAGTGGCCGCTGAAGCGGCCCGCAACACGACGATCGGTATCGCCGCGCAGAACCTCCACTCCGAACCCGAGGGCGCGTTCACGGGCGAGGTCAGCGCCGCGATGATCAAGGACGCCGGCGCCGGCTATGTGCTGGTGGGCCACTCCGAGCGGCGTCGCATGTTTGGAGACACCGACGACTGGATCAACCGCAAGCTGAAAGCGGCGATCGCGGCCGATCTCACACCGATCTTCTGCGTGGGCGAGACCCTCACCGAACGCGAGAGCGGCCAGATGTCGCAGGTGCTCGATCGGCAGCTGCGCGACGGACTCGCCACGATTGCCGACCAGGACGTCGCGGACCTCATCATCGCCTACGAACCGGTGTGGGCGATCGGGACCGGCAAGAATGCCACTCCGGCCGAAGCCGACGATGCACATCGGCACATCCGGACACGGCTGCGCGAATGGCACAGCAGCGCCGCCGACCAGTGCCGCATCCTCTATGGCGGATCGGTCAAGCCAGACAACATCGCGTCACTGATTGCGCTGCCCGATGTCGACGGCGCGCTCATCGGTGGAGCCAGCCTCGACGTTCGCAGCTTCACCGACATCATCACCAGGGCCCAGGCCGCCTAGCAGGCTGCGCCCTCGCCGACGTGTCAGTCGGCGAGCAGACCCATGCGATCGGCCTCGCTGCGGAGGCGATCCTGCACCCATGTCGACGCGTCGGTGGCGCGGAATACGTGCTCCCACAGCGAGGCGCCGCCGCGCGTCCACATCGCCACGACCTCGAGCGTCTCCGCTCTACGGTTGAAGATCCACCAGTACTGCCCCCCCGTGGCGCCAGGCCAGAAGCAGTCGCCGTAGCCCTCCGACACGGCCGCATCCACCGCCCGGCGGAGCGACGCCGCCCCGGCGCGTGATGGACGAACGGCGACCGTGGTGTGCGCGTCGGCCTCGCGCAGATGCACGACGAGCGTGTCGTCGATGTCGATGGAGAGCGTGAGGTCCACGGAAAGCAGCGTACATCCAGCCACGGCAGATGCACAGCGCGACGGATCGAACTGCTACCGCAACTTGTAGACACGGTGCAGGGGCGTGTCGTCGACGGGGCGTCGTCGGCGCGACGACCCGACGCGCCAAAGGCGCGCACATCGAATCGATTGGTTTGTGGAGCCGATGTCACGGGCCGATTCTACGGCCGGTTCACCCGCAAGACACCCTTCATGACGGGATGGAACGAGCAGGTATACGGAAACTCGCCCGGCGTCTTGACCGCCATCTGCCACGACGCACCCGGGGCGATTGACTGCGAATCGAAACCACCGGTCGACGAGGTAACCGTGTGAGGGAACGGATCCTTGTTCACCCACACGATCACGTCGCCAACCTTGACTGACAGCTCGGCCGGTTGAAACAGCACCGCGTCGATGGAGACCGAGTGCGTCTCCGGCTGAACCGGGGCCGAGGTGACGGACCGGCAGCCAGCGGCCCAGAGCAGAGCAAGCGCGACAGGAGCCGCAAACACGATGCTTCTGTGACGCCGGCCCCTCGCCATCGCTACTTCTTTGCGAGCGCCGTCTGAATCTGCTTCGCGTGCTCGAGGTGAGCCACGAACGCCGGACGTACCTTCACGAGCAGCGCTTTGAGCTCATCGTTCTTGGCGCCCGGGATGAGGGTCTTGTCTACAGCGTCGAGCACCTGCTGGTGATAGGCCACTTCGTGATCGATATATGCCTTGTCGAACGCGGCCCCCTTGAGCGTCTTCAGATTCGCGACGTTCTTGACGCCACCTTCTTGGAGGCTCTTGCTGGTGGCGTTGTCTTCCGGCGTCACCTTCAGCTTGGTCACGAGCTCGGTCGCCGACTTGTTCACGCCCGTGTGGTCGGTGACCATCATCTGGCCGAAGCTCTTCACTTCCGCGTTCGTCGACGTCGCGACGGCCAGCTTGCCGGCGTCGATGTCTACCTTATTGGCGGTGACCACAATGGACGCGATTTGCGCGTCGTTCACGCCCTGGGCGGCGAATGCGACGGCCGACACACACAACGATCCTGCGAATACGATGGCTGACAGTTTCATGAATTACTCCTCCGATTGTTAGATGCCGCAGATCGGCCTGCCGTTCCTGGGCGCATCAGCGTCAGGCACGCGGCCGTCTGTCTTTCGTTCCTGCCCTGATTCTGCCCGCCGCCCGGCGCGGGGCTATGCTCGTCCGTTCTGGTCGTCGGGCTGTTCTTCGCGCTCCAACAGTCGCGTCAACACACCGGCCACGATGCGATCGCAGCGCGCCCCTGCAAAGGCGAACACGCCCAGCATGGTGGTATCGACGTCGCGGGCCAGAGCTTCGCGCAGCAGCGCGCGGGCTCTGAACAGCCGCGTGCGGACGGTTGACGGCGGGATCGACAGGCAGTCGGCGGTTTCCTCGACTGTCAGGTCTTCGATCTCCCGCATGACAAACACGGTCCGAAAGTTGAGAGGTAGCTCATCGATGCGCCGTTCGATCAGCTGTCTCAGCTCATCTCGTAATACGGCGCTCGAGGGCGACTCGGTTTTCAGATCCGGCACGTTGGCCTCCGTCTGGGCTCCGTGTGCGCCATCGCGGTCGTCGAATGCCACCACCGTGCGATCCCGGTGCTTGCGCCGCAGTCGCATCAGGGCGTGATTGACGACGATGCGGGTGAGCCAGGTGGAGAGCGCCGAGTCGCCCCGGAACTGCCCGATATGGCGGTACGCGTCGAGGTAGGCCTCCTGCAGGACGTCCTCGACCTCGGTGTCGTCTTTGACGATGGCCCTGGCCACGCGAAACAGGCGACCGTTGTGCTCCCGCATCATCGACTCGAAGGCGCGGTGGTCTCCCTGGGCAATCCGTTCGGCCAGGCTCGTGAGCGGGGCCGAATCCGGCGAATTGTGGGGGTTCGGGTCGACTGCCATGGGGGGTTCAGTGTATTGGATGCAGAAAGCGCCCCGGAA
>JBDSZL010000003.1:0-34809 GCA_039925145.1 Vicinamibacterales bacterium
GAGGGATGCCCAAACGTGTGCCTCGTCCTCGTGCAACCGGCTATCCCAGTGATGTCAGCGATGAAGAGTGGGCGTTCGTGGTCCCGTATCTGGCGCTGAATCGGGAGGATAGTGCCCATCGTACGCATGACCTTCGCGCCGTGTTCAACGCGGTGCGGTGGCTCCTACGGACCGGGGCCCCCTGGCGCTGGCTGCCCAATGACCACCCGCCGTGGCCGGCGGTGTATCAGCAGTTGCAGCGCTGGCTGCGCGCCGGGTGTTTTGAAGCGCTGGTCCACGACTTGCGGGTGCTGCTCCGGGAGCAGGCCGGGCGCGCCGCGCAGCCCACGGCGATGATCCTCGATAGCCGGACGCTGCAGTCGACGCCGGAATCGGGCGCGCGGGCGGGGTACGATGGCGCGAAACGCCGCAAGGGCGCGAAGGTACATGCGGCGGTCGATACCCTCGGGCACCTCTTGGCGCTGCTCGTCACTCCGGCCGATGCGCAAGACCGCGCGCAAGTCGCTGACCTGGCCGCCGCCGTTCAACGCATCACGGGGCAGCATGTCGAGGTCGGGTTCGTGGATCAGGGCTACACCGGCGACACACCCGCGCAGGCGGCCGCGGCGCACGGCATTCGCCTCGAAGTCATCAAGCACACCGAAGCGAAGCGGGGGTTCGTCCTGCTTCCCCGACGGTGGGTCGTCGAACGCAGCTTCGCGTGGGCCGCTCGCTTTCGCCGCCTGGCGCGCGACTACGAACGCCTCCCGCAGACGCTCGCGGGCCTGCACTATCTCGCGTTTGTCTGTCTCATGCTGGCCAACGCCGTCCCGGTCGTCGTAACTTCATAACAGGCTCTAGCGCCGCCTCAAGATCCGTCGCCGCTCGCTGGACGGACTTTTCATTGCCGCCGCCAAGGAGACGCTGATACGCCGATTGGATTTGCTGGTTGTTGCCGAACGAGGCCACCAGATCGCCGAGACCCTGGCCGGACGCGTCGCCACCAAGCTTTTCTTTGAGCGTGTCGCGGAGCTTGTTCGCCTTCGCTTCGATGCCGCCGAACAGGTGGTCATTCATCCAGTCACTGACCTTCCCGGCCAGCGGTCCGAGCAACGTCCCGATGCCGGGCAGGATGGAGGAGACGGCGCCGCCCAACGTCTTCCCCAGCGCGCCCGTCAACGCCTTGCCGGTCTGCGTGGCGACGCTCTGGCCGATGCTCTGACCGATGAATGCCCCGCCGGCCTTCGCGACGCTCCCGCCTCCGGTGATCGCGCTCATCAGCGTCGTGCTGAACCCGGTGCCGAACTGCGCGGACGTCATGCCGAAGACGCTCTCGCTGAACCCCTTGCCTGGCGCCTTGCCGAGACCGCCGATGGGGCTGGCCGTCAGATTGCCGACCCCGCCGAACGGCCGCACGGTATTGGGCGTCGTCACACTCGCCATGAAGGCGTTCGCTCGCCCGACGCTCATGAGGTAGTCCGCCGTCTCGTCAGCGGCCGCGGCATACGACCCCTGCTGGTAGCGCAACTGCTGATTGGACTCGGCGATCTTCAGCGCGTAGTCGCTCTGCAGGCCTACGAGCGCGTCGAGCTTGGTGTACACCAGGTCGAGCGACGACAGCCCGGCCGCCTTCAGCGACCCGAACTGATCGACGACGTCCTGCAGCGCGTGGTAGTAGTTCTGCTGAACCTTGAGCGGCAACGTCGCCGGATCGGACCCAGCGAAGGCGGCCCAGGCTTGAGCCTTGAGCACAGCGCCAGCTTGCGCATCCCGGAGGTCCCTCAGCACGTCGGCGAGATGGCGGGTGTTGTCCGCTGTTTTCTTGGTGACCTCCTTGTAGATCGCGGCCGCGTCCGATGACAGCCCGTATTTCGCCGCGACATCATCGAGTTTCTCGCCCAACGTCAACGATGCCGCGATCTGGTCGACCTGCGACCGTGTGAGCGCGTTGATCTCGATTTTAGCGGCGGCCAGTCGCGCGATCGCATCCGGTGCCGGGCCACTGGAGAGGTTGACATCCCGCCCGAAGTTCGCCGCCTTGGGCATGCGGCTGATTTCATCGGTCATCTGCCCCTTGACGACGGCTGAGGCGAGCATCGCCATCGGCCCCAGTTTGAGGCCGACGCGCCACGCGGCCAGGGTGTCGGACGCGAGGGTCAGCATGCCGGGGAGCGTGCTCACCCGTTGGGAGAGATCGGCGTAGCCCCCGAGGATTTCACCGATCGCGCTGAGGGTGAACGTCTTCGTGTTTTCCCAGGCGCGATCAGTCCGAGCGAGGTTTTCGATCGTATGGTCGGACCACTGGCCCATACTCGCGTCCGCCGTCGCGAGCTGATGCACGATCGGACTGAGGTTCGTGTTGCCGAACAGGGCCACCATTCTCGCGGCGCGCTCCGCGCCGGGGGGAATCCGGTCGATGGCCATCGCGACCTGCTGTAACTGCGCGGCCGGCCTCTCATCTCGCAACTTGTCAATATCAAAGCCGAGCGCTTTCAGATCGGGCGAGCCGTGCGTGATCTTGTTTTGGAGCGAGGACAGCGCGCTGTCGATTTGTCCCAGCGAAATGCGGAATTCTCCGCCGACACGTCCAATGCGATCCAGCTCGGACGCGGCGATGCCCGATGCACGGCTCATCGCGACCAGGTCGCTGGCCATGTGAATCGCCACACCGCCGGCCGCGAAGAGACCCGTGACCAGGGCCCCAGACGCAACGGCGCCCGCCGCCGCTAAACCGGAGACGAGCTCGGTCATCGCGGACGAGACCTTCACCGTTTGTCCGTGGGTCTCGTCCAGTCGTGCCTTGAACGCCTGCAGTTTCGCCGTCTGAGACACGATCGCCTGCTCGCCCGACGTGATGGCCCGGCTGGTCTGCACCGTCGCGCCGCCCAGTAAGTCCATTTGGGCTTTGGCGTTCTTCAGCGACACACCCAAGCCCGCCAAGGGGCCTGTAGCGCCCGATGTTTCGAAGACGACGAGGCCCTTCAGCACTCCGATATCCATTGGCTACTCCATCAACTTCAGCCGGGCGGCGACGCGGCCGAGGAGAAACGGCTCCGATTCATCCAAGACGGACGAGAGATACTTCGCCTGCCCGACCTCATGACGCGCCTCGAGGTCCTCGTGCACATACACGGCGTATGACGCGGCCGGTCCACCGAATCCCAGACGTACGGTGACACTGCTCGGCGTGATCTCCGGGAGTTCCACGTGCCCGGAATTGCGTAGGGTTCCGGATGCAACCGGTGTGCGCTCTTTCATCTTGGCCATCTCGATCTCGGCCTCGACGTAGAGCGCCCCAGCGACTTTCTGTGGCACGCTGCGCGCTAGCGCCTCGATCTTTTGGAGCATCTCTTTGTCGCCGGTGAGCGCGTAGAAAGCCTTCATCGGTACTCCTTCGTGCTTGGTCGACACTCCGACACTGTTGCGAGCAGCTCATCAACCAATCGCCGCGCCGTGTCGACGTCGTCGTTCGCGAGCGCTGCACGCGTCCGCTGCAAGGCTGCGACTCGACGTTTCCACCAACGGCATTGGGCGGAACAAAACCGATCGTGCAACCGGCCCTTGAACGGGCGACCGCACACCGAGCAGTAGTTCTCCGATGGCGTAGCGGGCGTGAAGACACGAGGGAACAGGTGGTCGCCGATCATCAGAGCGATTCCGGGACGCCTATTTCGTCGTGTGCCCGCACCGAGAAATGAGTGCAGGCCTGCTTGAGCGCCTCAAGTTGACGGAGCCGACCCGCCAGGGGCGAGGCCTCGATGCGCTGCTTCCGGACGGCCGCCGCCGTGGCCGGCGAGATGAGCGGGAAGGCACTGAATGCGCCCTCCACGCAGCGCACGAGCTCGGGATCGCCACCGCTCTGGACCGCCGCCGTGTAGAGCCTCTCGACGGCCCCTCGATCCTTCGCCTCAAGGTCATAAAGCCGCGCCAGGAGAACGGGCTCACGAGCCAGATCCCGGGGCGTGGGTTCGTAGGCCGCCGCGGCTTTGTAGCCACCGCGCGCATCACCAACAAAGCCTTGAACCGCCCGCGCCTCGAGGTCCGTGCGTTCGTCGTCGATGGCCTGCTTCAACTTGGCGAAGGCCCATGTATTGGCAATGGCCTTCGCGCGTTCGGTCAGGGCGACGCGCTCAGTCGCCAAGCCTTCAGGGGAGAGATTCCGATTGCTGTTGATCGCCAGCCGTTCGGCTTTCAGCAGCACTACGTCCTTGCGGGCGGGATTCACGGCGTTGAGCAGGCGATTCCGATCGTCCGGATGCAACGCGGCGAACAGGCCTTCGCTCTGATAGGTGTCCAGAAGAGCGTCGACCGTCGTTCGAATCGGTGGCGGCTGCTCGCGTTGATACGTCTGCTGGGTCGGCTGAAGGGGCGTTTCTGTCGCATCCATGGTCCGGGCGTCCTTTCGAGTGAATCAATAGCGCGTGAGCGACGCGCGGCGTAGATCGTACGGAGACGGGAATTCTTTGCGAACGATGTGATCCCGCGCGACCGGATCGGAGTTGTAGTCGGGATGGCCCAACATAGAGAGCTCGCCGAGTCGATAGCGCTGTTGCGGGGTGTAGGGCGGCCGCGGGTCTGACTGGCCGAAGCCATGCCCGGTACACGGCACCATATAGGCCGCGCGCTGCGTGGTGCCGCCGGTCAGCACCAGGGCCCCGGCTGCAGCGTTCGCCAGGTCGTCATGACCGCCCGGGCCATGGTCGATCGAGTCCCTGCCGCCGCGCGCCGTGCGCCGCTCGAGGCCGCCGAGTTGCGTTAGGAGCCGCGGCTCGTCGAGCAGCCGCACGCGCCGAGAATTCACGAGCGGAATCAGTTCCAGGTAAATGTCCGATTTGACGCGCTCGCTCGGACGCACGCTCACGCCAAACCTCGACAGACCCTCGACGGGAAATTGGCCTCCCCATCGGTCGGCGGTCGCACTACTGCAGCCATACAAAATGCACGTCCGGGCAAACTCTGCGATCACAGCTGATGGCGAGAATGGCGGTCTGACCTCGCGCACCACGTCGAGCACCGCTTGACCCGTCGCTTGGTCCGTGTGCGCGATCCCCAGCGTCGCCGAGTCACCCTTGACGCTGCCCCCGGCGAAGTCCAGGAACGCCACGTACCGGACACTAGGCATCGGTCGACGCTCCAGGCAGCCCGGGTCCACAACCGCTTTCAGGGCATCCCGCGTAAACAGGGCCTCGACATCGCTGCGAAACTGCGCGCCGTATTCGGCGGCCGCTGAGACCGGGTCATCGTTGAATGCGTCGGCGATGGCCGCCGCGTCAAACGTCGGGTTGAGGTCCAACGTGCTGGCACGCACCACGAGCGTGTCACTCGCGTCCTTGCCGTAGTGCTGTTCGAAGGCCCGGAAGAGCTCTCCACGCGACGCGTACGGACTCGAGACGAACAGCAGTATCGAACCCGGCACACGCGCCAACGCCGGACGCAGGGCGCGGAGCAGCTCGGTATCCGGCGCCGCTGAGTCGTCCGTCGGCAAGAACGCGCCTTCGTCGACCACAGCGAGCACCATGCTCCGGCCGCGGACTGTCCGGTAGTCGGGCACACCGGTTTCGATGATCACGCCGTTGCTCAACTCGATCGTGTCCGTCGTCTCACGCACGATCATCTGTGTGAACGATGGCACCGACTTGATCAACCCGAGCACGTATCGGAACGCAATCGTCGACTGTCGTTTCGTCGGCGAGAAGATGCAGACGTAGACGTTCTCTCCTGGCCCCAAGCGATACACGCGGCCGACCGCGACGTATGCCGCGATGACCATCGCGAAGAACGTCTTGCCGGCGCCTCTTCCAATCGCCGCGAAGAGAGCCTTCAGAGCACGGAGCGGTAGTGTCGATCGGCCGGTGACACGCAGCACGAACGCAGGATCCTCCGGTGTCTGGCCGAAGAGCGCCGCGGCAATCGAGCGCCAGCCCCTCCAGGACGGCGCCAAGAACTGCGGGAAGTGACGCAGGAAGTTGGGAAACGTGGTCAGCCAGGCCGGCGCCGTGCTCACTCGTCACCTCGCAATAGCTCGATCGCCGTCTTGACCCGTGGCGCCGCGCGTTCGAAGCCAATCGCCGACGTGTGACGCAGCACGCGATCGGACGCCTGACTCCACACCCGATGCGCGCCGCGCTCCCGGTCCTTGCCGGTCAGGGGGCCGCCGAGTTCCACCATGCGAGCGAAGGCCGAGTCTCGGACGATCTGCGCCTCAGCGAGCCCCAGCGCCGTCAGGCGAAGCGCCACGGGTGCATCGTCGAAGCTATACCCGCGATCGTGAAGGATGCCTGCAGCGAGGTCACGACGCAGACTGTCCGCCGCTTCCCAGAATTGCACAGAGCGTGCACCGGTGATCTGCGCCGCGCGGTTGCCCCGTTCAAACCGGCCGCGCTCGTCACGGTCCGTGATGGGTCCAACGTCACCAGACGGAATCGAGCCGGCGGGCCGTTCTACGGGCGTTTCCACCGAAGTCCTGCAAGCTGGGTTGCAATCAGGTGCGTTTACCCCGGAATTCATGAGGTTTTCAGGCATCGACACTCCGCGTCTGAAGCAAGAGAGCTGGCAGTGATGGCAGCGCCGCGTGCACGTCCCAGCCGCTGGGATTCACCGCCGATTGTGCAGAGTCAGGGCCGAGCCAGGGTGTGAAGAAGGCGCCGCCCTCTGTTGGTTCCCGGTCCCTGGTTCCCCCTATAAGGGGGGGAACCGTGGGAACCGATAATTGGGAACCGGTTCCCATTGGTTCCCGGAACCGATAAATCAGGCTGGGTACCACTTGGTAGCCTTCCCTTCTTGGACGCCTTTGAGCCGTCCGTTCTGACCCAGTAGCCGTACCGCCTCAAGCACTGCGCCTTTGCGTCCTTTGACACGGGTGGCGATGGCGCTGGACGAAAGGCCGGGGTCATTACGCACCGCCTCGAGCACGCGGCTCTCTGCCTCTTGCTGCTCTGAAGGTGGAGGCGCGAACTCGTCCGCTACCAGACGGCTCACGACGCCGCCTTGCGTCTCCAGGCGGAGCTGGATAGGTTCTGGTGTGGCAATGTGCTTGAAGCCGCGTGGGGTGAACAGCACCGTCATGTCATCGATGCGCGTGAACTCGACGGGCGTCTCAGCGATCGACAAGAGCCCGCCACCAGACACCCGCTGCGAGCCCTTCCGGTTGTCATAACCAGCCACGGGCTTCACTGCGTGGTGACCGAGCAAGACGGCGGTTCCCGTCTCCCGGATCAACCGCCGCACGAACGCGGTAAAGGGCTGCAGTTCCCGCGGCCCTTGGTCGACACACGCGGTCAGGCTGCGACACGGCTCGAGGATCGTGAGACGGGCACCGCACATTCCCACATCGCGAATGATCCGGTCCTGCGTGCGAGCGTCGTCAACCGTGATGCCCTTGCAGGCTGACAGATACAGCGGGAGTTCACCGCGGCCGACTTGCCCATTGCTGAACGCGTCCAAGTGCTCAAAAACAGCGCCCGCCGAGTCCTCTTCGGTGACGTACGCGACCGCAACCTGCTCCAGTATGGCGAGCCGCCCCAGGCCGAAGAGTGACCGGCCAGGTCCCGATGCTAAGGCCACGGCCAGTTCACGCTTCGCGAGGGATTTAAAGGTGCGCTCCAGCCCAAAGAACAGCGCAATCATCGAAGCGAACAACAGCCCGCGAATCAATTCCTTCGGGCGTTCGGTTTCGGCACGCGCGCCGACAACAGCGGCGGGTTCCAGTAGGGGCTCATCATTCGGGCCGAGCGCTGAATCGTCGAGCAGAGACCGCAGATCGGCCAGCGCGAGCTGACGATCCCCGTCTAGCACGTGCCGGATCGTCTTGTTCAACGTCACGACGGCGTGCCGGGCCTTCGACTTCTCGAGCACGATTCGCGCGTAGTACTCGACATTCAAGGAGTGCGGGACACCGTCGGTGAGCGCGCACAGGTACGAGGCGCCTCCAACATCCTCTAACGCACCGGTGCGGCCCAGCTCATCTCGCAACATGAGCATGTCGTTTGTCGGCAAGCCGCGGTCACGCAAGACGGGTAACGTCTCGAAGATGAGTTGATGGGCGCTTCTAAAGAAGTCACGGGGCGCAAGAACAGCCGAGGCTTTGCTGAAGGCATCCGGGTCCATCAGGCACGCACCGAGCACAGCGGCTTCCGCTTCCAAATTGTGAGGGAGCGGACGGTCAGCGACGATCGACATCATCGGTCCACTGGGATCGGACGGTCGTTCTCAGCTATGCCGATCCCTGCCAGGGTCCGCACGGCCTTTCCCATCTGCAGCGCCGCCCACTCGATGGCGTTCGCTTGATCGAGTAGCCGCTGGCTGAGTGGTTCGTTGTGATCGCCGGCGCGCTCGGCCTCTCGTCGGAGGTCGTTGACTCGGCCCAGCTGGGAAATCGGCGTGCCCGTCATCGGACCTCGACTGGTTCGGACTGCGCCTCGAGCCAGGCTTGCAGCCAGTCTCGATGGATTCGGATCGGCCCTCGGCCACCGCCGAGGCGAGCGTGACGAAGGGTCCGTGCGCGCACTGCCCGGTAGATCAGCTTCGTGCTGCAGTGGGCCTCCAGGCTACAACGCTCAACTGTCCACCACGGGGACGCTTTTGAGTGTGCGGACTGTGCGGGCCGTGCTATGGTTTTTTTCATTGGGCCACCTCCTCCGTGGTCCTTCGGGGGCTGTCCGATCTTGTCCATCGGGCGGCCCTTCGCCGTCTTAGTCGCGTACGCTGGTGGTCCCGCGCGCTGCGGCAACGCGTTGAACTTCGACGAGCGAGAACAACCGAATACCGGTGGTGGTTCGCACAGCGGGCAGTTTGCCGCTGTTCTCCCACAGCCGCACACTCGCGGCGCTGAGGCCAAGAATCTTGGCCGCCTCGTTGACGGTGATGAATTGGTCGGTCGCGCACGGGGCCATGCGCGACAGGATGATGCAGTCTAGAGATCAGCAGCTAGCTGCTGATCCTGGTTTTTCGGAGGTGTCTCTTTACCGTAGCTGGGGCAAGGGTTAGTTTCCGCCCAATCCAAGCGGCCATGCTTTGGTGGGAATGCCCGGGGTGGTCTTTCATGTACGCGGTCGCCATCCTCTGGATTTCGCGCTCTCTTTCGGCACTCGCCTTACTTTGGTCGCTGCCGCGGGTCTTCCCGCCAGCTCTGGTTCTTGCTCGAGCCTTCACCCCCCTCCGGATATTGGGCCCTTGCGCAAACCGCCATAGCGCCTCTTCGACGGTCGAGCCCAACGATAGAGCGAGCACGACGAGAAACTCTCGGTCAGTTGCCTCTCTAGCCAGCAGCGTACGGAGCAGGTCTATATCCGCAAGGATGCGATCGCGATACCAGGCAAATGTGAGCGGCTCTGTCGATTCGCCTTCGGCGTTGGACGATTGAGCGCGCCAGTACGATTCCGCGGCCCCGATAGCCGCTTCGAAGTTAGGCGTCGCGCGTGCCAACATCTCCCGGAGCGCGCTAAGGTCCGCCTTCAACGCCTCGGGATCCTGTTTCCCAAGGCTGATGGTGCGGCGCGTGGCCACACTGATCCCATCGCTGATGCGTCGATCCAGAATTGCCATCTCAGGGCTTCAATTGGATTGCAACCGATTGCAACTTCCGCCGTGACAGGCGTCTAAACGCTGACATTAGACGCATCACTGTGAAACTCCAGAGCATTAGAATACAAGGGAGACTACTAGTGTCCCTTTTTTCCGTCTGCTTTGGGAGCGAGATGTCGCTGGTTCGAATCCAGTCGCCCCGACCACTTCCTTCCTCAGCCTTCCGGCCGGAATGCGGCTGATCTATACTCGCCGCCACTCGCTTCACGACAGAGGGCCGCACGCGTACACCCTCATACTCCACCGCGGAGGTTCTCATGCGTCAGTTTCTGTGCAGTGTCCTCTTCGTGTCCTGCTGCGTCGCATCAACGCCTGCCGGCGCGCAGGAGCTCGCCAGTTCGTTCAATCAGTTACGAGTCCTCGTCAGGGCTGGCGATACCCTGGTCATTACCGACGGTCGCGGACGGGAACTGCGGGGTCAGCTCAATCAGCTGGCTGCCACATCGCTCGAGCTCCTGGTGGGAGGTACGACGCAGACCCTTACCGAACAGGACGTCCGCACGATACGACAGAAGCGGCCTGACAGTCTGGCGAATGGCGCGAAGTGGGGGTTAGGCGTCGGCGCGGCATTCGGCGGACTCGCCGGCATTGCCCTCGCGGGCGAAATTGGCGCTGGCCAAGTACCAGCCGTCGTGCTGATCTACGGCGCGCTCGGCACCGCGGCCGGGGTCGGTATCGACGCGCTGAGATCCAGTGCCGAGATCATCTATTCGCGGCCCCCGACCGGCTCGGCACGCGTGTCGGTGTCGCCTCTGATGGGCCCTCGCGGTCACGGCGTGCGCCTCTCCATCCGTTTCTGATTGTGGGCGCGCATGAGCCAACGAGTGTTGTCATCACCGGGGCCAGCAGCGGCATCGGGGCCGCCCTGGCCGAACGGCTGGCACGCCGCGGCGATGCGGTTGTGCTTGTCGCGCGCCGGCCCGATGCGCTCGCCGCGGTGACGGGGCGATGCGGCGCCAGCGCGCACGCGATTGCCGCAGACGTGACCGCGCGTGCGATGGTGCAACAGGTCGTCGCCGACAGCATCGCCCGCTTCGGGCGCATCGATGTCTGGGTGAACAACGTCGGGCAGGGCATCACGCGCGCGCCCTCGGCACTCACAGACGAGGACCTCGACGAGATTATGCGCGTGAACGTCAAGTCGGCGCTGTACGGGATGCAGGAAGTGGTGCCGCACTTCAAGGCGCGGGGCACGGGTCACGTGGTCAACATCTCGTCGATGCGCAGAAGAGGTCGCAGCCGTCATCGCGAATGTCATCGACTCGCGCATGCCAGACGTCTATACGTCGAAGGGCGCTGCCGTGCGCGTGGCCGGCTCTTACGCGCAGGTGGGAAGCGATCCCGACTGAGTCGGGGGCCCGTTCACACAAACGCGCCGGGCCTCGTGGGAAGCCCGGCGCGTCAGTCTCTCTATCCCCGTTAGAACTGGGCCCGTGGTGCTCATCGCGGGAACAGGATTGACACAGGAGCGCCGACGGAGACGAGATCTCCCACCGGTGACAAGCGGCCCTGCTGCTGGTCGATGGCAAACACCGCCAGTGTATTGGTCTTCTGATTCGCCGCAATCAACCAGCGCCCGGTGGGGTCGATGGCGAAGTTGCGCGGCGTCTCGCCGCGCGTCGGCTCGTGTTCGACCAGCGCGAGGGTGCCGGTGGCACTGATGCTGAAGACCGCGATGCTGTCGTGACCACGATTCGATCCGTAGAGGAATCGGCCATTCGGGTGGACAGCGATTTCTGCGGTCGAGTTATCCCCTTTGAAGTCCTGGGGCAGCGTTCGGACGGGGGTTCCGCGGAGGGTCAGCCGGCCCTGGGGCGCCTCCCACCCGAATGTCGCGATGGTCGAGGCCAGCTCGTTGATCGAAAAGCCCTCGGGCCGCGTGGGATGAAACGCAAAATGCCTGGGCCCCGATCCCGGCGGCAGCGCGGTTTCCGAGGACGGGGTGGCCGTCCCTGTTTTCTCGTCGAAGGCGTACGTCACGAGTCGATCGGTCCCGAGGTCTGCGGCGACGAGAAAGCGGTTGGCCGCGTCGAACACGACCGCATGCGCGTGCGGTGCGTCCTGTCGCGCCCGGTTGGCGCCAGACCCGTTGCGCGTGAGCACCTGAGACGCGGGGCCGAGCCGACCGTCGACCGCCACCGGGAAGATCGCGAAGTTGCCGCCGCTGTAATTCGCGACGGCGAGAAACCGTCCCGTGCGGTCGAGCGCGAGATGACACGGGTCAGCGCCATGCGTCGATTCTGTGTTGATCAACGTCAACTTGCCGGTCGCGCGGTCGACACTGAACGACGACACGCTTCCCGCCGGTTCGCCCCGGTAGTTCGACACCTCGTTGACGGCAAACAGCAGACGCCCATCGGCGCTGCCAATGACGAAGCTGGGACTCGGCGTCTCGGCTACCAGCCCCAGGGGCGTCAGCGCGCCCGAGTTCTCTGCGAACCGGAACGCATAGATCCCCTTGCTCGCGGGCCCTGTGTACGTGCCGACGAACATCAGGCGCCCGGTGACCTGCGACGCCGCCCCGAGCGGGCCCCGGGCGGCAACCGCGAACACCACCGCAGCAGCCAGCACCACCATCGCGAGAGAACGGTTCGTCCACACAGTCATCAGATCACATCCTCGGTCGACCATCGACCATCGATGAAACGCCACATCGAGCCTGTCGGGTTGCGGTCCTGCAATTCCGGAGGCAGCCGCTGCGGCCGCACATTGTCATAGCTGTGCAGCGCAGCAAAACGCAAGAGCGAAGCGGGAATTCCGACGGCCGTAAATCCGGGATGCCCGGTGGCCGGATACGGCCCACCGTGGTTCATGGCCGCCGACACAGCGACGCCCGTGGGCATCTTGTCGTTGAGCAACCGTCCCACCTTCGATCGCAGGATGCCCGACAGCTCTCCGCACATCGCGTCGTCGGTTCCGCTCGAGTCGCTGTAGATCGACCCCGTGAGGTTGCCTTCGAGGTTCGACGCCACGGCGGCCATCTCGCCCGCGTCTGCGCAGAGCACGATCGTGTTCACCGTGCCGAACGCCTCGGTCTGCAGCGCCAGCGGATGCTCGAGGAACGCGGCGCCGCTGACCTTCAGCAGCGTGTTCGCGAATCCCACGCGGGGCCCGGGCAGGGGCTCTCCGCCAGTCAGAACCTCTGCGCCGTTGGCCTTGAGTTCGTCCAGTCCGTTGGCGATGGCCGACCGTCCCGATGTGCCCAGCAACGTGCCAGACGGACCCTCCCGGAAGAGCCGGCACGCCTCGTCGACGAAAGCCTGGCCCGACGGCTCACGGATCACGACGGTCAGGCCGGGACGGGTGCAGAACTGTCCTGAACCGAGTGCGCAGGAGTCGAACACCTCTTTGGCAATCGCAGGCAGGCGCTCCTGCAGTGCCCCCGGGAGCACGAACAGCGGGTTGACGCTCGACATCTCCAGATAGATCGGCTTGCCCGCCCGATCGGCCGCAGCTTTCAGCTGCAGGCCGGCGTGCTTGCTGCCAGTGAACCCGGTAGCCCCGACCTTGGGATGCGACACCAGGGCAAACCCGACGTCAGCTGCCGTGCGATAGAGCTGCTGCACCATCGCCACGGGCAGTCCACTCGCGCGCACGGCATCGAAGGCCAGCTCGGCCAGCAGGCGGCTGGTACCAGGATGGCTGGTGTTGGCCTTCGCAATGACGGGGTTGCCGGCCGCAATGGCCGCGACAAAGTCGCCGCCCGCAACGGAGTTGAACGCAAACGGAAAATTGTTGGGGCCGAACACCACAACGGGACCTGCAATCGGGGCGTACATCGACCGGATCTTCGCGGCCGTGTCGATCGTCGCGTGGCACCACGAGCGACCTCTCGCCGCGGCGGCACCCTGGCGCAACTGTCCCGTCGTACGAGGCAACTCGACGGTGCGCAGGCGCGGCGTGACTGGATAGGCGGTCTCGGCCGCCGCCATTTCGACGAGCGCGTCGGCGGCCCCTTCGATGCGGGTGGCATAGTCCTCGAGAAAGGCCGCTATGCGCTCGGTGACGTCTGGGAGCTCGCGCAAATCGGCGACCGTCTGCGCTGCAGCGCTGCAGGCGTCGTTCACGTCCTCGAGCGTCGACACGGGATACACATCTGGCAACAGGTCGCCGGTCGCAGGATTCAACGCCTGAAAGGACTGGCTCGAGTGGAGTGACGGCCGCCACACACCGGCCACGAGCACGGGTCTTGAGTTCACGAGAGTCTCCACAAAAGCGTCACCGGTCAGAGCGGCGACGAGGTCACTGGGTTTTCGAGCGTGAGCTCGTCAATGGTGATGCGAACGATGTCTCCGGCCACCATCGAGAATTCGTGCGGCGGCACGATACCGGTGCCCGTCATCAGGAATACGCCGCGGGGGAATTCCAGTTCGCGGCAGAGGTACTCGGCCAGTTCGTCCAGGCGGCGCTTCATGCGTCTGATGCGGGTCGTGCCTTCGAACACGGTCTGCCCGCTACGCAGGATGGCGATCGCAATCGGCAGGTCTCGGAGTGCCTCGACATCCGCGAGCACAATGCCGGGACCCACCGCACAGGATCGCGAATACACCTTCGCCTGCGGCAGGTACAGGGGGTTCTCCCCTTCGATGTCACGTGACGAGACGTCGTTGCCTACCGTGTAACCCACGATCTCGCGGCCCGCGTTGATCACCAGCGTGAGCTCGGGCTCGGGCACGTTCCATCGGCTGTCTTCACGCACGCGAATCGCTGCGGTGTGACCGACGACACGCCACCCGGAAGCCTTGAAGAACAACTCGGGGCGCTCGGCGTCGTAGACGCGCGCGTAGACATCCCTCACGGTCGATTCGGCCTCGCGCGCTTCGCGGCTTTGCAGGTACGTGACGCCACTGGCCCACACCTCGTGCATGGCCTCAACGGGAGGCAACAGCGGCCCGATCGCAGCGGTGGGACGGGGAATGGCGTTGAGAAACGGCGCCATCGCCGCGGCCGGCAACTGAAGCAGCAGGCCGAGCTGGAAGTCCGGCGGCAGGGCGGCGCCGTCGAGCGCCCAGCGGGGTCCCTGCGGTGTGTCGTGACGGGTGAGATACATAGTACGTTACGGCTTGTGGCTTGTAGCTTGTGGCTTGTGGCTTGCGCGGAACGATGACGTCGATGCCGCTGCGACGCTCGCCTGGCGCATGTGCCCTAGACCGTGATGGTGCAAATCTGAATCGCTTTCTTCAACGTCGCGATGGGGTCGTGTCCCATCGTGGGTGAGTACTCGTGCGTCACGAAACCGGTGTAGCCCAGATCGGCAATAGCCTGCATCACGAAGTGGTAGTTGATCTCCTGCGTCTCGTCGATGTCGTGCCGACCGGGGTTGCCTCCCGTGTGGAAGTGGCCAATCCACTGGTAGTGGTCGCGGATGTTGCGCACGAGGTCGCCGTCCATGATCTGCGCGTGGTAGATGTCGTAGAGAATCTTGACCCCCGGTGAGTTGACGCGCTTCATCACGTCCACGCCCCAGGCGATGTGATCGAACATGTAGTCGCGATGGTTCACCTTGCTGTTCAGGTACTCCATGCAGATGGTGACCTGCTTGTCCTCGGCATGGGCCTTGACGCCGTTGAGAAAGGCCACGCAGTTGTCAGCGCCCTCGCGTTCGTCCATGCCGGCGCGGTTGCCCGAGAAGGTGATGATGTTGGGCACTCCGTTGGCCGCCGCTTGGTCAATGGCGGCATGCAAGCTGGCCCCAAGGGCCTGGTGATTCTCCTTCCGGTTGAGGGCCGAGGCAATCGATCCACCCGGCCCCTGGTACATGCTCGGGACCAGGCCGTACTTCTTCAGGGTGGGCCAGTCGGCCGGACCGATGAGATCGAAGCCCTTGATGCCGAGGGCCGCCGCTTCGCGGCAGCAGTCGTCGATGCTGGTGCCGCGCGCGAAGACACCGCGGGTCACGCCCTGCCGGTACCGGCTCGGCTGCGGCGCGGCCGCAGGCGCGGCTGCGGCAGGCGCTGGCACCGGCGCCTGCAAGGCGGCGGTGCGGGCGGCGGTCAGCGAAGCAGCGACGGTGCCGAGAAACTCTCTGCGATACATAGGGCCTCCTCCGTGGAGGCCAGTATAGAGGAGACCGGGTCTCTTAAGAGCAACAACATACTTGACTGACCGGCCCACCGAAAGGCATCGTGTCAGCGCGGCAGCGGACCCGGACAAGGCCGGGTTTCAGGTGTAGGTGTTGCCCGGCAAGAGACCGGGATGTTCCGGAAAGAACCGCTACCAAGAGACTGGTGAACCGTCGGATCGTACTTGTCGAGGAACTCGAGTAGCGCCTGCGGTGGCTCTTTCACGGCGGACTGGAGAGTAGCCCTAACCAACGTCAGCTCTCAGCCGCGGCGCGCCGCGCCGTCGGCTGCAGCGCTCTGTTGGGCAGCCAAGTCCATCAGTCGGCGGAGTCTTGGATCGGAAAAATCCGTGGACCGGAGCCAGCGATTCTCCTCGCCAACCGACATCGTAAGAATCTTCGCGCTGATTTCGTCCCGAACCGTGCGAACCGCCTGCACCGCGTCAAACGTCTTCGTCGTCGTGTTACTCATCGCCCAGCACCTCACGAGGAGAACGAATTTCGAGCAACGAGTAACCCCAGGCGGACGTTGACTCCGTGGTACGCATGAATCCGCGAGAGGTTGACCACGTGCCGGAAATTCCAAGCTTCTGCCCTGCTCGACAGCTTCAGGACACCGGCCACAACGACGGTGACAAAGTGTGGCTACCGCAGGTCTGGGAGCAGTTTGAGCTTCGAGCGGATCTCCTCGAACATGCGCTTCATCTCCAGCACCGCGCGCGGCTGCCGGCTGGACTTGACGTGAACCCAGCCCGTCTCACGGAACAGCTGGTGGCCCACGATTCGGGCGCAGAACAGCTGTCCGGCCCCGACCTCACGCGCCATCGCCTGATACGGGATGATCGAGATGCCAAGCCGGACACGCACGAGCGCTTTGATGATCTCGACGTTCTCGGTCTCGGTCACCACCTTCGGCGCGATCTGCTCGCGCACGAAGAACTCCTCAATCGTGCGCCGGCTGTTGGATCCCGCCTCGAACAGGACGAACGGCTGCCGCGCCAGGTCGCCGGGCACGATGTGCTTCTTCCGCGCGAGGGGGTGTTGGGGGGACGCCACGAGCAGAAGCTCCTCGCGCATGACCGGCTCCACGACAAGGCTCGGGTCGTCGACCGGGAGCGTCACCAGGCCCAGATCGGCGGCACCGGTTCGCAACTGCCGCACCAGCCGCGGCGTGGCGGCGGGCGTGACCTTGACTTCGACGTTCGGGTGCGCCCGTTTGAATTCCTTGAGCAGCGGCGGGAAGACGTACAGACAGACCGTCATACCGCCCACGAGACGGATCGTGCCGCCCAGGCTCTCGCGGCTCTCCACAATGCTGGCCCGCGTGCTGTCGATGTCTTCGAACACACGCCGGCTCAGCGCGAGCAGCGTGGTGCCCGCGGGCGTGATCTTGATCTTCCCACCGACACGCAGAAACAGCTGCTCGTCGAGCTCGTCCTCGAGCAGCAGAATCTGGCGGCTCACGGCAGACTGCGAGAGATGCAGCTGATGCCCCGCGGCCGTAAACGACCCCGTGTCCGCAACTGCCCTCAGAATCCCGAGTTGCCTCAGGTCCACGGGGGGATTCTATAGGAGGCTTGGGGCTTGGGGCTCGAGGCTCGAGGCTCGAGGCTCGAGGCTCGGGGCTTGGGGCTTGGGGCTTGGGGCTTGGCAAATAGACTACGGGCCGGATGGGAGGATGTCCCAGCCGGCCCGTGGCGTGTGCGAGGTGATGCGGCGGCGTCTAGTGCGTGACGGTCTCGTCGCTCGTCTCTTTCTTCTTGCCGAGGCCCTGAATCTGCAGGCCGGTGGCAATTTCCGGTTTGGCTTCCTTCAGCACCACCTGGCGGTACAGGTCGGCCATGCGCTGGTTTTCCTGCTGCGCCTTGCGTGCGCGCAGTTTTTCCTCGCGGGCCGTCTTGGCAATGCCCTTCTCGTCGAGGTCGGTCTGCTTGGCCTTGTTCACCGCCGCCGCGTCGAGCTCGAGGCTGTGGGCGGTCGTTTCGAGCGCCACGTGCTTGTTGCCCGCGAAGATCTCGTGACGGCCGTGCTCCTCGTACCACTTGGTGAGCGTGGCCGTCATGTGCATCTTCTCGATGATGTTCCTCCAGCCGATGCCAGTGTTGTAGGCACAGAAGCTGATTTCCCCCTCCTGTGTGGCGTAGGGGATGATGCACCGCTCGGTGCGCCGGAAGTCATAGTTGAAGAGGTCCTGGAACCACATGCCCGCGATGAACAGGAAGCTCCAGCGGTCGGACCGGCGCTTCTCGACATCCTCGATGGTGCGGTCGGCGCTGACCTTGCCGTAGCTCTTGCCCGTCGCGCCAAACGCCTTGTCGAACTTCATGAACAAGTCGGTCAGCTTGAAGTGCTTGGGCGAGACGAACGGGTCGTAGTTGCGCATGAGCGACAGCGCCATGCCGGCCACCGAGAGGAACCGGCCGCGCGCCGCGTCGTTGATCCGGCGCACGTCAAGGGCGAGCCGCTCGCCGTTGAGGAACTTGGTGACGGGCACCGACTCCTTGGTTTCCTTGTCCACCATCACGGCCATGCCCACGCCGCAATTCGGATGGCAGCCGCACGACAGGTGGCCCCACTCTTCGGCCGGGCCGTGCACGAGATCCGCCCAGTCGCCAAACGTGCCCATGAACGAGATCGGGAACCAGTCACGCGCCGGCTCGCCGAGGCCCGTCTGGTTCTTGACGTCGTGCGCCAGGTGCGACAGCGTGTAGCGCTGCGCCATCCGGCGCTCTTCCGTGATTTCCTCGTCGCGCCCCGTGAAGGACACCGGCTGGAACGACAGGAAGTTGATCTTCTTGGGGTTGTCCATGGCGAACTGGACAATCCGCCCGACCTGCTCGTTGTTCACGCCGTTGACGATGGTGGTGACCGGCACGATGTCGACGCCGTTGCGCCACAGGTTCTCGATGGCGCGCAGCTTCACGTCGAACAGGTTGCCAACGAGCCGGTGCGAGTTGGCGGCGTTCCCGATGCCGTCGAACTGCAGATAGGCAAACCGCAGACCCGCTTCGTACGCGGCCTTGGCGAAATCAGGGCTCTTGGCGAACTCGATGCCGTTGGTCGCCGCCTGCACGCTGTTGTAGCCGACCTTCTTGGCGTAGCGCACCGCGTCGAGGAAATACGGCGACAGCGTCGGCTCGCCACCCGAGAACTGCACCGACATCTGCCGCTTCGGCTTGATGGTGATGGCGTTGTCGAGCAGGGTCTTGATCTCTTCCCATGACAACTCGTGGACGAAGCCGACCTGGTTCGCGTCCATGAAGCACGGGTCGCACATCATGTTGCAGCGATTGGTGAGGTCGATCGTCAGCACCGAGCCCCGGCCGTACTTGATGGTCGACGAGCCGTGGTTGTGCAGCTTGTCGTCGTTGTGCGCGCGCATGTCGGAGCCCGGGAAGGTCTCCTCGAGATGCTTGAAGAACTCCGTGTCGATCGCCATGACGTCTTCGAAGTGCCCGTGCTGCGGGCAATCCTTGATCATGAGGATCTTGCCGTCGCGCTCCACAATCTGCGCCTTGATCTCGCCGATCTTCTCGTTGAGCAGCACCGAGACGTCGCGCTTGCCGTCGAGAATCTCCTGGCGGGCTTCACGCACGCAGACCGGGCAGAGGGAATCGGTTTCGCGCGGCCAGCCGAGCGGCGGCTTCACCTTCTGCCAGGATTTCTGAAGCGGCTTGTCCGACCACTTGGGAAGGAACCCGGGCCGTGGATTGATGCTGTTGAGCGCGTCGAACACAACCCATGCGCCCTTGGCGGCGACCGACAACCCCTTCTCGACGTACTTGATTGGCTTATGCATAAACCTCCACACTGCGGCTGAGACCCGGACAGGTCTGGAGCCCCGGTGTATTTCGGTCAGGATAGCCGTCCCCGAGGGGTCCGGCGTCAGAAATGTCCTGAGCGGGCAGAATCAGACCCCGAACGGGCGCATGGGACCGCCGGCGGGCAGGTCGGATCGACCAAAATTGTGATCGCCTCAGCGGCTGGGAGCCGGCGACAGCCGCGCCGCAGCCCGCTTTCGGGTGGCATAGACCACGCGAAGACCAAGCAGTACGGTGAGTCCGGCGGCCCAGATAAGCGGTTCGGAGATGTCGGCCTTCTGGCCCCACACGAAATGGACGGTGGCCGATATCGCCGCCACGTAGACCAGCCGGTGGAGTTTCTGCCATCGACGGCCGAGCCGGCGAATCATCCCATTGGTCGACGTCGTCGTCAACGCAATCAGAATGCTGAGCGCGAGCATCCCGGCAAAGATGAACTTCCGCTTCAGGACGTCTTCGAGGATCGCCTGCACGTCGCCCAACTCGTTGAAGACGACGTAAATCAGGAAATGGGAGAAGGCGTACACGAAAGACCAGACACCAATGGTGCGGCGGACGCGCTGCAGGCGGTTCCAGCCAGTCAGCCGCTTCAGTGGCGTGACGGAGAGCGAGGCAAAGAGCAGGCCGATCGCGTCCCGTCCCGACCGGTGCAGCAGGGTCTCCACCGGGTTCACGCCCAGATCGCCTTGCCACGTGTCCCAGCCGAGGCTTACGGCCGGCAGCACGCAGCCAAGAAAGACGAGGGCGTAAAACCAGCGGGACTTGAGGAAAGACTGAACAGCCTCCAACGGTCCCTCGCCTAGAAGTTCTTCTTCAGATCCATACCGGAATAGAGGCTGGCCACCTCATCGGCGTACCCATTGAACATCTGGGTCGGGGTACTCGCAAAGAACGCGGGAAGGCGTTTCTCGCGCGCCTGACTCCATCGCGGGTGCGGCACGGACGGATTGACGTTGGCGTAGAAGCCGTACTCATCGGGTGCCGAGAGCGCCCAGCTCGTCTGCGGCTGCTTGTCGGTGAACCGGATGCGCACAATGGACTTGCCGCTCTTGAAGCCGTACTTCCAGGGGAGGTGCACACGCAACGGCGCGCCATTCTGATTCGGCAGCACCTTGCCGTAGAGGCCAACGACCATCAGAGCCAGCGGATGCATCGCTTCGTCCATCCGGAGCCCCTCGACATACGGCCACTGCAGCACCGCACTGCGCTGTCCCGGCATCTCGGCCGGCCGCTTCAGGGTGGTGAACTCCACGAACCGGGCACCAGGTTCCGGCTGCACCTTGGCGAGCACGTCGGAGAGTGGCACGCCGATCCAGGGAATCACCATCGACCAGGCTTCGACGCACCGATGCCGGTAGATCCGCTCTTCGAGCGCGTTGAAATTCACGAGGTCAGCAACCCCGTAGTTGCCGGGCTTCTTCACCAGGCCGTCTACCTGCACCGTCCACGGCGTCACCTTGAGCTGCGCCGCGTAGCGCGCCGGGTCATCCTTATCGGTGCCGAACTCGTAGAAGTTGTTGTACCCGGTAATCTGCTCGAACGTGTTGGCCTTGTCGACCGCCACATACTTGGGATTCCGCCGGCCGGCCAACGGCGCCTGGGCGGCCCGGGCCGCGCCCGCCTCTTCGGCGCCGAGCTGCGCTGCCGCACCGACCGTGCCCGCGGTGAGAGCCGCCATGAACGTCCGCCTCGACACATACACGCGCTCTGGTGTGACCTCGGAAAAGGGCACGTCGGACGACCTGGTTCGTTTGATTAACATGATCGGGGGCTCCCGGCTGGCATTACATCACACTACCCACTACGGCCCGCGCCTTGCGGCGGATGGCATAATGGGCGCCACCGGCCGTTTGGGCCCGTCATTGATGTCCCGATGTCACAGACTCCCGTCCTGACGGCCGACGCGCTGGCCGACGCGCTGCACGAGAAACTCTCGAGCCGTACCGCGCGGGTCGGCGTGATCGGGCTCGGCTACGTCGGCCTGCCGCTCGCGGTCGAGTTCGCGCGAGCGGGCTTTCACACGACCGGGATCGAGCTCGACCCACGCAAGGTCGCCGCCATCAACGCCGGCACTTCGTACATCCAGGACGTCGTGTCCTCGGATGTCGCTGAATTTCAGGCAGCCGGGCGGCTATCGGCCACCATCGACGTGTCTGTCGTCGCCTCGCTCGACACCATCAATATCTGTGTCCCCACACCGCTGCGCAAGACGAAGGATCCGGACCTCTCCTATGTCGTCGCCGCTGTGGAGGGCATCGCCGAGCACCTCCGGCCCGGGCAGCTGGTGGTGCTCGAATCCACGACGTACCCGGGCACGACAGACGAGGTCGTTCGCCCGATCCTCGAGCGGCGTGGGTTTCGTGCCGGGCACGACTTCTTCCTGGCCTTCTCCCCCGAGCGCGTCGATCCGGGCAACCCGCACTGGCACACGCGCAACGTGCCCAAAGTCGTGGGAGGCACGACGCCAGCCTGCACGGCCCTGGCGGCCGCCCTGTACCGCGCCTCGGTCGACACGGTCGTCGAGGTCAGCACGCCCAAGGTCGCCGAGATGGTGAAGCTGCTCGAGAACACGTTCCGCGCCGTGAACATCGGACTCGTCAACGAGCTCGCGTTGATGTGCGATCGGCTCGGCATCAATGTCTGGGAGGTGGTGGACGCGGCCGCCACCAAGCCGTTTGGCTTCATGCCGTTCTATCCCGGTCCTGGACTCGGCGGGCATTGCATTCCGATCGACCCGTTCTACCTGTCGTGGAAAGTGAAGGAAGTCGGCTTCGAGGCACGCTTCATCGAGCTGGCTGGTCACGTCAACGGGGCGATGCCGCGCCACGTGGTCGAGAAGGTGGCTGACGCGTTGAACACGATGGCCAAGTCCGTTCGCGGCTCCAACGTGCTCGTGCTGGGCGTCTCGTACAAGCGCGACATCGACGACTTCCGCGAGTCGCCGGCGATCGACGTGATGACCGAGCTCGTGCACAAAGGCGCGAACGTCACCTACCACGACCCATTCGTCCCGGAGATTCCAGCGAAGGACTGGCCCATCGGGCAGACGATCTCGTCGGTGCCCTTGACGGATCGGGCCCTCGACTCGGCCGACTGTGTCGTGATCCTGACCGACCACCGCGCCTTCGACATCCCCCACGTGGTCGCCCATGCACGTCTGGTCGTCGACACGCGCAATGCCGTGAAGCAGGCCGCGCCGCATGTCTTCAAGCTCGGCGCCCCGACGGTCGAGCGCCCCGTGTCGAAGCGCACGCCGGCCTCGTAGCCGCCTACTGCGACACCGTCGCCCCCGCCGCGATCAAACGCTCCATCTCATCCATCACCCGGTTCATCGTGAGCATCGTCGCATCGAGCGGCTCGTCGCTCGTCATGTCGATACCGGCGTCGCGCAGCAGGTCGACGGGATACTTCGATCCACCGGCCGAAATGAACTTCAGGTACCGGTCGACGCTGCCCGGCGCGCCGCCCTTGACCTGCCCGGCGAGCGCCTCGGACGCGGTGAACGACGTGGCGTACTGGAACACGTAGAACTCGCGGTAGAAGTGCGGAATGAAGCTCCACTCATGCGCGACCTCATCGTCGACGCGGCACACCGCCTCATCGTGCCCGTAGTACCGGCGCGTCAGATTGACGTACAGCGTCGCGAGCGCCTCGCCGGTGACGGGATCGCCGCGCTGCGCCATCTCGTGCATGCGCAGCTCGAATTCGGCGAACTGCGTCTGCCGGAAGACCGTGCCCTTGATGCCGTCGAGGTAGTTGCCGAGCAACGCGAGCCGCACCGACGGATCGGTCACCTGTCGCAGCATGTAGTCGACGAGCAGCGACTCGTTGAAGGTCGATGCCACCTCGGCCACGAAAATGGGATAGCCGGCCGTCGCGAAGGGTTGCGTCCGGTTGGAGTAGTAGCTGTGCATCGTGTGACCGAGTTCGTGCGCCAGCGTGCTCATGTCGTCGTACTTGCCGTTGTAGTTGAGCAGCATGTAGGGGTGGACGTCGTAGGCGCTGCCGCTCGAATAAGCGCCCGAGCGCTTGCCTGCCGTTGGGAAGAGATCGATCCAGCGCTCGCCGAACGCACGGCCGAGCACCGACACGTACTCGGCGCCGAGCGGCGCCATCGCCGCGATGATGTGCTGCCCGGCCTCCTCGGGCGTGTAGGTCAGATTGACAGTGCCCACGAGCGGCGCGTAGAGGTCGTAGTAGTGGAGCTCGTCGACGCCCAGCATGCGCCGCCGCAACCGCAGGTAGCGATGAAAGGTCGGCAAGTGCCGGTTCACGCCCTCGACGAGCTTCGAATACACCGACTGCGGAATGTGGTTCGCATCGAGCGAGGCCGCGAGTGTCGACGTGTAATGGCGAGCCTTGGCAAAAAACCACGCCTTCTGGACACTCGCGTTCATCGTGCTGCCAAACGTCCGGCCGAACGCGCCGACTCCCCGGAAGAACGCGGCCATGACGGCCTGTCGATCGGCGCGCACGGCGCTGGCGCGCTCTGCCGTGTACGCGGCTGGGGTAAGACGCACCTCGCGCCCGTCACTCAACCGGACGTGTGGGTACGGAAAGTCTGCGTTCGATAACACCGTGAAGATCGTCGAGGCCGAACTGCCCATCGGTCCCGCATCGGCAAGGATTCGCTCCTCTTCGGGTGACAGCGTGTGGGCCGCACGACGAAGAATGTCCTCGAGGTCGAAGCGAAAGGGGGCAAGCCTCGCCTCCTCTGCAAGAAAACGCTCGACCGTGCCCGCGGGGAAACGCAGCACTTCGGGCTCGATGTATGCCGCTTCGGCATTGAGCGCCGCAGCCAGTTGCGTCACCTGCTGCCGCATGCCTTGCGGCCCGGCGGCGCGCGTGTCCTGATCACCAAGCAACGAGGCGTAGACCGCCACGCGGGAGAACGTGCGGCGTAGCTCGTTCAGCGACTCGAAGGTCGCGGCCAACGCAGCTGGTGACGAACCGAGCGTGCCTTTGAAGGCACGCAGCTGCGGCAGCCCGGTCTCGAGCTGCGCGCGGGCGATCTGCCATGCATCGACGGACGGGTATAGATCCGCCAGATTCCACGTGAACGACTCGGCGATGTCGGCACGTTCCACGACTCCGCCACCCTGCGGAGTCAACGCACAGGCCGGGTCGAGGGGCGACACGCGAGAGCCGGTCAAGGCGAACCAGAAAGACATGGCCGCCTCAGATCATGCCCTTGCAGCCGGGGCGGCACCGGCATGGGATACCCGCATCGCCGCCGGTGTTGTAGTTGTAGGTCAGCTCTTCATCAGGGGCAATGGTGCGCGCCGCCCGGATCCAGATCGTGTCACCGACGATGTGCACGTAGCAGTTGGGGCGGCACGAATGGTTGATGAAGCGTGCAATGTTGCCGCCGACCGAGGCGTCCCGGACAAAGCGGCTGTTGATCGTAAAGCACCAGATCCGGCCGCGGGGCACTTGGCGTGCCTCCCGAACCGAGCTCTCGCGCTTGCTGATCTTCTCGCCCGCATAGTCGACGATTCTGGAATTCTTGGTAATGCGCTCTCCCGCATAGACCCCCCATCCCGATATGACGGAGCGGCGGCGCTCGATGGCCTTTAAATACTGCTGGCTTGAACGTTGGCGCGACATCTGCAGATTGTAATGCGCGAGAGTCTTGACCTGGTCCAGACGAGGTAGCGTCACTCACTTCGGCTGCTCACGCTCCCCGGCGTGTGGTGCGCATGCGGTTACAGACAAAATTACATCGGAACTGGCGGGGCTTCTGGAAGCTCGTCCACAGCGTCGTCGATACGGGCCACCCGTTTCTCGTGCATCTCGTGCCCATCCGGCGCTGCAACATCGAGTGCGGCTACTGCAACGAGTACGACAAGGTGTCGCAGCCGGTGCCACTCGATGTGATGCTCCAGCGCGTCGATCAACTGGCGGCGCTCGGCACCTCCTCAATTGCGTTCAGTGGTGGCGAGCCGTTGCTCCACCCACAGCTCGACGACATCATCCGGGCGATTCGTGGCCACGGCATGATGGCGGCGCTCATCACGAACGGCTATTTCCTGTCACCGGCACGCATCCGCAGCCTGAACGACGCCGGGCTCGACTTCTGCCAGATCAGCATCGACAACGTCGAGCCCGACGACATCAGCAAAAAGAGCCTGCGGCTGCTCGACAAGAAACTGCAGTGGCTGGCCGAGTTCGCCGAGTTCGATGTGAACATCAACTCGGTGCTCGGTGGTGGGGTCCGCAATCCTGAAGACGCGCAGGTCATCACGGCGCGCGCGCGCGAGCTGGGCTTTTCGACCTCGCTCGGGATCATCCACGGCAGCGACGGTCACCTGCGGCCGCTCGACACCCGTTCGAGGCAGATCTTCGACGAAGTCACGCGAGACCTCAAAGACACCGACAGCGTCTTCAAGAATCTGTATTCCAGCATCCACGGGTTTCAGCAGAATCTCGTCGAGGGCAAACCCAATACCTGGTACTGCCGCGCCGGTGCCCGCTATCTGTACGTCTGCGAGGATGGTCTCGTGCACTGGTGCTCGCAGCAACGCGGCACGCCCGGCATCCCGCTGGCCCAGTACACCATCGAGAACATCCGGACCGAATATATGCGGCCGAAATCCTGCGCGCCGTATTGCACAATCGGATGCGTCCACCGCGTCTCGCCGCTCGACTCGTGGCGAAATCCACAGACCGACCGGGTGCCCGAGACGCCGGGCCTCAGGATGGCCTGACCTCGGGCTTGACGACCACCGTCGCCAGCAGGTAGCCGTGGCGTCGTACGGCCGGCATGTGGCGATCGAGAAAGACGAACGGGCTTACAAGCGCGCCGGTGACGTGCGCGAGGGGCCGGCACCAAACGTGGCACGCCAGGTCGAGCATCCGGAGCCACCCTGGCATGAAGAGGATGGCGGTCTCGGCCACAATCACCAGTCCAGCCGCTTCGAGCAGTTGCCTCAGCCCGCGCCGTGAATACGACTTCTCGTAGCCGTAGCCATACTGTCCGACGGCCTGCAGCGCCCGCGCGAAGGCCGGACGCAGGAACGGATCGAACCGGTTCGGCACGCCGACGATGGCGCGTCCGCCAGGTTTGAGGACACGGGCGATTTCCAATACGGCGCCTTGCGTGTCGTCGAAGTGTTCGATCGTGCCCATCGAGTAGATCAGGTCGAAGCTTCCATCGCAAAACGGCAGGTCGCGCACGTCACCGACCACGCTCTTCAGTGCCTCGGCGCCTGGCCCGAAGGCGTGCCGCGCCTGCGCCACGATCGGTGGCGAGATATCGACGCCGTACGTCTGCGCCCCCTGGCGACTCGCCCAGGCCAGGATGCGCGTGTTCTTGGCCTCGTCCCACAAGTCCGTCTTCAGAATCCTGGCGCCCGGCAGTGAGGGGAAATGTTCGGTGAACAGCCGACGCTCATTGTCGGCGTAGTAGCGCGTCGACGCGGCGCCGTCGAGGTCCGGAAAGGTCGCGCCGACCTCGTGCCAGAAGTCCTGATAGGTGGAGCGGGGCGTCACGATTGGCCGTCCTCGCGCACGAGCCAGCGCCAGGCTCCCACCGCCACCGAGAGCGCGCGCGGGTCGCCGTTGCCCGCGACCCGGGCGGCGACCGTCGGGCCGTCTCGGTCGAGAAATCGCAACTGATGCTCGCCGGGCTGCAGTACCAACGGCCCGACTTGATACTGCTGGCGTGACGCTTGAACAACCAGGGGCTCGAGCGGCGCGCGGTCCAGGCTGATCTGAAGATGGCGGGCGCGGGCAAGGCTCACCAGTTCGATGGTGAGCGTGGCGGTGACCGGACGCGATTGCGTATTCGAGACCGTCCAGAAGGCATCGCCTGCCATCCATCGCCACGACCATGAGGCATCGTGTTCGCGATTGAAGAAGCCACTCATGGCCTCGGTGCGGACGCCCGGGTCGGGTGTGGTGACACGAAAGACTTCCGCCGCGTCGAATCCGATCACAGGCTGCAGGCCAGGCGGCACCGAGCGCGCCAGCAGCCAGCGTCCGTCTGCAGTCTCACGTCGCACGATCAGGTAGCTGTACCCACGAGAGGCGAGGCTCTCTCCCAGGTTGGGCTCGGTGCAGTCGGTTGTGGGGCTGCTCATGGTGATGCGTGCGCGGGTGAGCCACGGCACCGATGCGGTCTCCGGCGTCAACGGCGCGCAGTCCAGGGCGAGCGACGGCTGAGGCTGCTCGACGATCCACCGGTGCGCGACCGTGGGCAGCACGTCGCGCCACAAGGCGGAGGGCCGCACGAAATCCTCGAACGCCATCAGACTGACCAGCGATGCGCACAGCATCGCGGCTGGCCTGGTGCCCTGCCGACGAAGCCAGTCGACCCCGATGCCGGCCAACAGCACGGCCATCAGCTGCACCACGACTCCGAATCTGGCGTAGGCGCGAAACATCGGCGCCACGGCGTATAGCCACGCGGAGGGACGCATGAGCATCACGCCGTGGATCGATCGTTCCGGAGACAGCGAACACAATAGGGCCACCGCAGCGACGAGCGCGAGAACGGGGACCGACCGAAGGGTGGGAGACCGTCGTCTGTGAACCGCGGCGGCCACGACAGCGATTAGACCGAGCGCCACGACCGATCCGCCGAGCGCCAGCTGTTGTTCGAGCAGGCCCGTGTCGACCGCGGCAGCGCTCCACACCCGTCGCGCGGCCGCCCCCAGCAGCGGGTGCACGACCGGGGGCACGAGGTAGCTCCACCACTTGGCGCTGTAGAGGAACAGATCCGCGTAGGGGGCCGCGTACGACGCGCGATGATCGAGCAGGCCGCCGGTCCACGATGCGTATATCAGCCCGGTGACGACCACCACCGTGAGCGTGGCGATCGTCAGGCCGAGCTGTCGCCGCGCGCCGGGTTGGCCACGGCGCACAAGGAGCCAGTAGGCGGCGCCAGCCATCGGCGTCACGACAGCCGCAATGAATCCACCGTAGAAGTTCGAGAGCGTCCCCGCGATGGCGGCTCCGGCGAGCAGGCTCATCGCCGCGGGCGTGGCAGCGTCCAGACAGCGCCACAACGCAAGCAGGTACAGGGGCAGCCACTGCGTCTGCGCGATGTGCGGGTGATAGGCGGCCTGAGCGAGGTGGAACGGCGAGAACGCGTACGCGAGCGCGCTGACGGCAGCGGCGCCTCGGGAGAGCATGACGTGCCGCGCCAGCAGATAAGCCGCCGCGGCAGCGAGGGGAAACGAGATCAGGACCAGCCAGTTGTACGCGGCCACCCCGCCAGCGACCCGCGCGAGCATGGCCCCGGGCACGTCGGTGACCGGCTGGGAGTAGGCGGTCATGCGGACGGGACCCTCGAACTGGCGCATGACAGTGAACGGATCGTGGTGTCGCCCGACACTCTCCGCGCCGAAGACCCGTCGCGATGGTGCGATCAGAACGGGTGCGCCCAGCACGCCGGTCATCATCGTCGCCAGCGCCGTGATCGCGACCAGCTCAACGAGTCGGCCGCGCACGTCTGATCACCGCGGCGAGCATCAGCACAGGGGCGACCACTGCCCATCCACGCACGTCGCGCACATGGAGCGCGGGCTGGCCGGCCGTTCCAGCCGCAACCAGAATCATCAGAGTGGCCACCTGTGTGACGCTCAACAGGGCCATGCCAGCACCGAGCCCCGTCCACGCAGTCGGATAGCAGGTCGCAATCCAGAGGCCGAGAAAGAGCGCAATCTGGAAGGGCGGCAGCAGCGCCATGGCGCCTTGCGGGTCCGACCACCCGACCGGTGCCAACTGCCTGTACAAAGGGCCGCACACCACCATGAACAGCACTGCAGCAGAGAGGCCTGCGAGTGCGTAGCCCATTGCGGCGACGCCGCGATGCCGCCACAGCGCCGCCCCGCACACCAGCACGACCCCTACCAGCAACTGGAAGAAGGCATGCACGAAAAAGAGTGAGGTGGGTGTGACTCCGGGCAGAGCCACCACGAGCAGCCGTACGACGGCGAGTGCCGCGAACAAGGGCAGCGCCGCAGCGATTCCGAGGGCTCTTCGGGGCCACGTGCGCGTCCAGCTGCAGACGGCGGCCAGGTACACGGGGATGACCGGCGTGAGGATGCACTCCTGGGTGACGAGGACGCCGCCGGCGCGGGTCCAGAGCACATTGCCGGCCGCATGGGCGCTGACGCCTGCCACCGTGAGCGAGGCGGCGGCGGCGCTCGCCACGAGGCCCCCCAGCGCGAACACCGACGCGCTCTGCAGGTAGATCGGGGACGCCGCCACGAAGACCACCAGAAACACGAGCGTCAGCGGGACGAAACGGCGCCACGAGTGCGGCAGAACTTGTGCCTCGTGCGTGGTGCGTCGCTCGGCGTATCGCATCCACCCGAAGACATAACTGGCAATCGCCAGCGTGAGCACGGCCGGCCAGATATAGAGGTGGAGCACACTGAACGTCACCGGCCGGGCGGCCACGAGCCCGAGTGTCCCGATTCGCGCCGTGTTCAGCACCAGCACCAGCGCCACGCCGCACGCCGAACCGGCCAGTCGCCTCCCCCACGCCACCGGGTAGGCGAGAATCGCGGCCAGACAGAGCGCCAGCGCGTCGGCCCCGCTGCATGCGGCGGTCGTCACGATCGTCGCGGTCGGCGCACCGAACAGATGCGCGGCGGCCCATCCCTGGGCGCGCGTGACCGGGAGCACCAGATGCGTTTCGATCACGCCCAACCGCAGGACCGCAAACAACAGCAGGCTTCCAGCGAGCGCCCGGACGACGAACTCAATGGGAACGGGGCGCCTGTGGACTGTGTCCATATCCATCGACGCGCGGAATTTCCTGGACGGACACGACCGAGGCCCCGAGCGACCGGCCGATGTCGGCGATGGCGGCCAGACTCTTGAAGCTGCGCGAACACGAGAAGATGTCGACGTTGACGGTGCCGGTCTCGGGCCAGGTGTGCAGCACTGCATGTGATTCGGCGAGCACCGCCACGCACGTCAGCCCGGCACCGGGGAAACTGTGCGTCAGCACCTGCACGACTGTTGCCCCCGCACGCTCGAGCGCCCCGATGAACGCGGCGGAGATGACCTCCGCGGTCAACCCAGCCACGGCCGTGCACGTCTCCAGGTCGACTGAGTACAGCACCGGTTGGTCGTGAACGCCCATCCTGGCAAGTTAACTCACCGCCACGGTCGCAGGTGTCCCAAACGGAACATCGATTGAGATCCCGTTGCCGCTACTCTGGTCGTACCTGCACCGCAATGAGACTCACCCTATGATCAGAACCAGCTCGTCGGTTTCGGCGTGCGCGGGGCTTGTCGCTCTGCTGTGCGTGTCCTCCATCGCCTCCGCGCAGGTGGCGCCGACGCTCGGCCTGGCCGACCAGTTCGGCGTACTCGGCAATTCGGGCGTCACTGGCTCGAGTGGATCCGGCACGGTCGTGATCGGTGATGTCGGATCCACGCCGACCTCTTCCATCACGAACTTTCCTCCGTCGACCGCGGCCGCGCCGTACACCGTGCACGTCGCCAATGACGCCGTGGTGCAACAGGCACGGCTGGCGGCCATCGCGGCGTACAACTCGCTGCTCATTCAAGGCTCGGGCACGGTGCTCCCGGACAACCTCGCCACCGCGGGAGCTCTCGGCCCGGGGATCTACTCGTTCGTCACGGGTGCCGCAGACCTGCCGGCGGGCACAACGCTGACGCTCAATGGCTCCGGCGTGTTCATCTTCAACGTCGGCAGTTCGCTGACCGCCAATGTCGGCTCCACGGTGGTGGGGAATGCGAATCCCTGCAACATCTACTGGCGGGTCGGATCCTCCGCCACGCTGAACGGGGTCAACTTCAGAGGAACCGTCATCTCGACAGCTGACATCTCGCTCGGCTCGAGCACCAGTCTTGAAGGGCGGGCACTCGCCGGAATTGGCGCGACGGGCGCCATCACCATGGCGGGAGCCGGAGGCAATTCGATTGGCGGCTGCAGCGGCGCACCCATCGGCGCCGTCCCTACCCTGCCCCAGGTCTTTGCCGTCGTGCTCGCCGCAGGACTCGTTGCGCTTGGTTACGTGACGCTACGGCAGAGGAAGGTCGCCGCCGAGCGCAGGGCGTGACGTGTTCAGTCGTGCAACACGATGCTCAGGAGCGAGCTGTTGATCTTCAGGCTGCCGTTGTATTCGATCAACCCAAGCTTCCGGAATTTGTTCATGAAGAAGTTCACCCGCGTGCGCGTGGTGCCCACCATCTCCGCCAGCGTCTCCTGTGAAATCTTCGGGAGCGTCCGTGTCGGGTGCGGATAGCCGTACCGGGCGAGCAACAGCAATGTCCGCGCGAGCCGCTTCTCGCTCGAGTTGAAGAGCTGATCGACGAGATCGGCTTCGATGCGCATGTTGCGCGTCAGCATGTGGCCGATGAAGCGATCGGAGAATTCAGAGTCGTCGTGCAGCAGCCGGGCCATGATCAGCTTGTCGATCACCAGCACGCTGCTCGCCGCAACGGCCGTCGCCGTGCCGACACGCACGGACTGGCCAGCAAGCGCGCCCTCCCCAACAAAATCGCCGGGGCCGAGCATGGCGATGACCGCCTCCTTGCCGATCCGCGACAGCACCGACAGCTTGATCATTCCCTTCTGGATATATCGGACGTCGTCTCCCACATCGCCCTGCGAGAACGCGACCTGGCCTCTGCGATAGTGAACAACACGGCGCGGCTCATTTGCCGCGGACAGATAACGCTCAACGTCAAACAGTCGAGGGAGCGCCTTGGCCGGACGTTTGGTCACTGCCATGATCGAGAAGGCCTTTCAAATCAGCTCTGAGTAATTGAAAGAGCGTCGAGCGGTGTGTCCCGTCGGAGTATCAGCCACACACCTGCTCTTTGCAAGGCCTATAAGACGATTCCGTCGACGCATATGGCGTGACGGCCCGTTAATGTAGGTTATGGACTTCCCCGGGTGGCTGGACCCGATGGCCGCCACGTTGACCGCTGAGCGCTTTTCCGATCCCGACTGGCTGTTCGAGCGCAAGCTCGATGGCATTCGGCTGCTGGCCTACAAGCAGGGAGCCGCCGTTCAGCTCTGGTCCAGAAACCGGCTCCCGCTCAACGACTCCTACCCCGCGGTCGCCCGAGCGATTGCCGCGCTGCCCGTGAACAACGCCATCTTCGACGGCGAAGCCACCGGGGCCTGGGGCCGCCAGGGCGAGGCCGACTATCACGTGTTCGATGCCCTGTGGCTCAACGACCGCGACCTCACGTCTCTCCCGCTCGCCTCTCGCAAGCTGTTGCTCAATGCCGTTCCAATGACGGGTCCGGTCGCGCTGCTGCTGCCCCTGGACGAACCCGCGCCGTGGGAGCTGGCATGTCGCGAGGGTTGGGAGGGCGTCATCGCGAAGCGGCGTGATTCGCCCTATGAGCACCGCCGGTCGAAGCACTGGCTGAAGATGAAGTGCGAGGCGTCGCAGGAACTCGTGGTTGGCGGTTTCACGGATCCGCAAGGCGCCCGAGTGGGCCTGGGTGCGCTCCTCGTGGGCTACTTCGACGCCGCGGACTTCGTGTTTGCGGGCAAGTTGGGCACCGGCTTCGACACGGCACTGCTGCTCGCGTTGCGCGCGCGTCTCGATGGGCTGCTCTTGCCGTCGACGCCATTCACCAGGGCTGTGGGCCTGCCACGCGACCGCGTCCACTGGGTGCGGCCCCAGGTTGTCGTGCAGGTCGCATTCACCGAGTGGACCGTGCACGGCAAACTCCGACATCCACGGCTGCTGGGTCTGCGCCACGACAAGGCCGCGGCCAACGTCATCAGAGAGCAGCCATGATCACGCATCCTGACAAAGTACTGTTTCCCGACGACGGCATCACGAAGGGAGATCTGGCGGCCTACTACGACGTGGTGGCACCGCTCATGCTGCCGCACCTGAGGCGGCGTCCGATCACGATGGAGCGCTACCCCGCGGGCATCGGCGCGAAGGGATTTCTCCAGAAGGACGTCGTCAAGGGCTTCCCCGCGTGGTTGCAACGGATCGAGGCACCGAAGAAGG
This sequence comes from Vicinamibacterales bacterium, assembly GCA_039925145.1. Taxonomy (GTDB): domain Bacteria; phylum Acidobacteriota; class Vicinamibacteria; order Vicinamibacterales; family SCN-69-37; genus JBDSZL01. Next base: position 33,411 of record JBDSZL010000003.1, read on the forward strand.
GCGGCACCGTGCACTATCCGTTAGCCAATGACCGGCGATCGCTCGAGTGGCTGACGAACCAGAACACCATTTGTATGCACGTCTGGCCCTCGCGCGCTCCGAGGTTGGAGTACCCGGACCTGTGCGTATTCGATCTGGACCCCTCGCAGGACGATCCCGAGATTCTGCGCCGTACCGCACTCGCGCTGCGAGATCTCCTCCATGCAGAAGGTCGCGAGAGCTGGGTGAAGACGTCTGGCTCGAAAGGCTTCCACATCGTCGTGCCGTTGAAATCTGGCACGACGTTCAACGAATCGTCGACGTTTGCAGATCGGGTGGCCGGTATCCTGGTGGAACGTGACCCTCGACACCTGACGCAAGCCTTCAGCAAAGCCGATCGCGCGGGCCGGATGCTGATCGACACCGGCAGAAACCGTGCGGGCGCCACCTTTGCTGCGGCGTACGCGGTTCGTGCGAAAGCTGGAGCACCAGTGTCGGCGCCCTGCACATGGGACGAGATCGATCATGGCGAGGTCGGGCCGCAGACGTTCACCCTGCGCAACATGGCGTCGCGAGTTCAGAAGGTGGGAGACCTGTGGGGCGATCTGCGACGACCCTCGGCACGACGCCAGGCCGCGCGGCCATGAAATTGGCGCTTCGCGCCTCCTCAGTGAAAATCATGCGACGCCACGTCCGGCCCCGCATACTTCAACGCCTGCACCCGATCGGCCTTCACCGAGACCGCGCCCGCCTGATTCTGCAGCAGGCCATCGACGAGTAAATAAGGCTCGCCCACAATGGTCTGCTTGTGCGCCGCGAAGATGTCGGGATTGACGATGATGTTGGCGATGCCCGTTTCGTCTTCGAGCGACAGGAAGACAAATCCCTTCGCCGTGCCGGGGCGCTGTCGCGTGATCACCGCGCCAGCAACCCGCACGCGACGACCGGGACGACTGCGTGCGAGGTCGGAGGCCCGCGCCACACCCCGTGTCGCGAGCGACGACCGCACCAGCGCCATCGGATGCGGCCCAATCGTCAGCCCGGTGCCGTCGTAATCGGCGCGCACCCGTTCCACGAGTGTCATCGGAGCCAGGGGCGATGCCGTCGACTCCTCACACTCGCGGTCCTCATCTGAATCGTCTCGATCGCTCTCACCATCGCCATCCACGAGCAATGGCCCTGCGGGCCGGCCCGCGCGTTCGGCCTGCCACAGCGCCGTCCGGCGATCGCCGCAAAACGACGCGAGCGCGCCCACCTCGGCCAGACTACGCACTTCATCCTGCCGCAGCCCCCCCGCGGTCACGAGCTCATCGAGCGATTGAAACCGCCGCTCTCCCTCGGGCCCCAAGCCTCGAGTCCCGAGCCGCTCTCCCTCGAGCTCCAAGCCCCGAGCCCCGAGCCGCCTTCCTGCCTCTTCTCG
>JBDSZL010000004.1:0-130798 GCA_039925145.1 Vicinamibacterales bacterium
GGGTTGCCCGCCGGCCTGGCGCTCGACACCGCCGGCGTCCTCTCGGGCACGCCCTCAGCCGCCGGGTCCTCGTCGTTTACGGTGGGCGCCACCGATGCGAATGCCTGTTCAGGAACGCTCGCATATACGATCGTCACGGCTGCGGCACCGCCGCCACCGCCGGTTTGCGGCACGATTACGCTGACGCCCACGACGCTGCCAGGCGCGACGGTGGGGGTCGCGTTCAACCAGGTGTTCACTGGCAACGACGGGGTGTCGCCCTACGCGTTTGGCGTCACGACCGGGGGGGTACCCGCCGGCCTGGCGCTTACCGCTGCGGGTGTGCTGTCGGGCACGCCGACCACCGCTGGGTCGTCGTCCTTCACGGTTGGCGCCACGGATGCCAACGCCTGTTCAGGAACGCTCGCATATACGATCGTCACGGCTGCGGCACCGGTTCCGCCAGCCGTCTGCCCGACGATCACTCTCGTACCCGCGACGCTGCCCGGTGCACCCCTTGGGCAGGCCTTCAATCAAACGATCACAGCAGGTGGGGGAGGGGCACCTTACAGCTTCGGTCTCGCGACCGGTGCGCTGCCGTCAGGTCTTACACTCACGGCGGCAGGCGCGCTGGCCGGAACGCCCGACACTGCCGGCGCCTTTCCGTTCACCGTACGCGCCACCGACAGTGCCGGCTGTTCGAATACGCACGCCTACTCGATAGACATTTTCCTTCTACCCGCCGTCCCGGCACTCCCGCTCGTCGCGGCGATTCTGCTCACGTGCCTGCTCACCGTGATAGGCCTGGCATCACTGCGCCGGCAGGGACGAGAGGGCAGCGTTCCGAGGTAGGTGGGGGGCGGTCACAGCTGACGCACGTCTGCGGCGTCCACATCTACGCTCACGGCCAATGCGATCAGGTCCACGGACAGCACCAGGCGTGCGCGCTGATCTTGTCGCACGAGGCGTCCGACCATGCCGGCGAGTGGACCGTGAATAACTTGGACACGGGTGCCTTCTCGGAGGAAGGGGATCGGTTCGAGGGCGAGGTGGCTCGAGATGAGCGTGCGGAGGTTTTCGATTTCCTGATCGGGGATTGTGGCTTGGATTCCCGCGAAGGACACGATGCTGATCACGCCGCGGCATTGCAGTGCGGTGAGCTGGTGCGACGGTCCGACGCGGGCGAAGCAGTAGCCGGGGAAGAGCGGCCACTCAATAGTTTTCGTCCGGTCCTTCCAGCGTTGGCGACGGGTCACCGTGGGAAGAAAGACCTCGATGCAGCGCTCTGTGAGGGTGTCGCGGACAGCTTTCTCGGCGCGCGGGTTGGTTCTCAGCGCTCGCCACGGCGGGGAAGGCGTTTCTAAGTTCGACACGGTCTGCCAAGGAACTTTCCTCAGCGATTATGCTTCCATCGTGTTCATTTTTGGTCATCTAGGCGTCGGGCGAAAGCTGGCGCAGCCCTGGAGCCGGTCGCTTCCCACGATCCCGTTGCTCCTGGGCATGCTGCTGCCCGACATCATCGACAAGCCCCTCTACTACGCGGAGGTCGCGGACATCTTCAGTTGCACGCGCACGTTCGGGCACACCCTCGCCCTGGCTTTAGTGTTCTTGCTCGTCGGTCTTGGGTCAGGGAAACGGGCATTCACCGCGATCGCCCTCGGCATGACGACGCACGTTGTGCTGGACTGTCTGGTAGAAGGACCTGGCAAGGACCTCTGGTCGTCGTCGTGGATCGCCGCGTGGTGGCCGTTCTTTGGGTGGAAGTTCTCGCGCGTCCACTTCACCGTCTCGGAGCACGTGGGCAGGTTGATCGTCTGGCCGACGCTGATTGGTGAGGCGGTGGGGCTGGCGTTACTGGGATGGGATTTCAGGCGCCGAAGGGCTCGGTAGGCGGTCATGCAGCTCGGGTCTTCAGTACGGCGGCGGCGGCATGGTCGCCGCATCGTGGGCGACGCTTGCGATCGCATACCAAATGCTCGCAGCATTCCCGCGGGTCGATGTGGTCTGTTGGGCTGTCACTGCGTCAGAGAAGTTCTTCGAAGAACTCGAGATAGCGCTTTGCTATCACGGGCCAGGCGAACTCTGAGTGCACGCGCGCTGACGCGGCATCCGCCAAATCTCGGCGTTGGCTTGGACTGTTCAGCAGCGCGCGCATTGCGTGTGTCCACGCGAGTTCGTCTCGCTCAGCGACGACGACCCCGGTGGACTTGATCACGTACGGAATTTCCCCGCTGTCGCTTCCGATCACCGGCACACCTGATGCAAACGCTTCGATGAGCATCCGACCAAATTGCTCGCGCCAATGTGGTGTCGTTTGGCTCGGGGCCGCAAGCACGTCCATCGCGTTGAGATAGGCAGGCACCTGGGCGTGACCGACATCGGTACACACTCGAACACGATCGCCAAAGCGTGCCGCCCATGCGCGGAGTTGTCCTTCCAGCGGTCCAGCACCCACGAACAACGCCCGCCAGGGAGTATCTAGATCCCCCAGCACATTCATTAGAAGCGCCAGCCCCTTGGCGTTGCTGAATCTGCCGAGATAGCCGACCACAGGGGGACCGGAACGCTCCCAATTCAGCTTCCGAAGGACGTGCTCGCCCGCTGCACGATTAGGAGCAAAGGCATTCGCGTCAACACCCAACGGAACCAGCCGCATAGGCCGCCGGGCATAGATATGGCGCGCGCCCAACGTTTGCGCGACCAACTCGCCCGAGCAAATCCAGCCAGCCGCGCGCTCCATGTCAAACTTTTCAATAAGGTTGAATGGCGGCGGATACCACTTCGCCACGTTCTGGGCGGTCCGATACACCAGTGGCACACGCTTGCTGGTCCACCGTGCGATCTGCCCACCAGCCCATATGTACGGTTCTTCCCAGGCGTGAACACAATCCCATTGCTGTGCAAGCACCTGCTTGAGCCGCTGGGAATACGAAAAGACATGGACGTACTGCGAGAAGTGTGTCGGAACTACTTCGACGCGAATGGTTTCCCCAGGCAGCGACTCGAATCGCTGAGGCCGAAGATCTCCCTGACCGTGAAAGTATGACGGCGCCACGGCGGTCACCTCCCATTTTTGCCCACCAATTCGAGCCATCTCATGCACCAACCGGCGATTCATACCGACGGCGTAGGAATGCCCAATAGAGAGCAGCCTGCGGGGTCTACCGGGGACGGAGGCCAGGAAAGGTCGCGACACAGGTCGCAGAGGAAGCGACTCTGCAACGTCCTCCCGGACGACTGCAGGGCTCGTCTTGCGAATGGCCAATTCTCTGACGAATGCCGTCGCCCGGGCCACCTGCGTCGCGCGGTCGAACTCCGGCGGCGCGACCGGCACCGCTGCCCGCTTAGCCGACAGTTGCTCCGCACTCAAACCATCGAGGAGCTGGGCGAACGATTGGGCGTACTCAGCGACCCAAGGCGCACGACCCGGCAGCCGCCACAGCCAGCCTTGGTCGAGGTCGTAGGCCAGCGGCACGCACCCAGTCACCACCGGCAACCCGAACGCCAGATATTCACTTAGTTTTGTCGTGTACCTGAACGAGCCGACCTGGTCTACCGACTGAGGCAAGCTGCCGACGTCCATCGCCGCGTAGTACTTGGGCAATTCCTCCTGCGGTACGCGCCCGGTGAAGACGACGCGCCCAGCTGGTAAGCCGGTTGCCCGGGCCTCGAGCTTCGCTAGCCCGCTCCCGTCCCCGATCAGAAGGAACGTCACATCCGAACGTGCGACCCGGCGGGCGGTTTCGACCAACTCCGCCCCATAGCAGTACCCGAATCGCCGCGTCCACACCATCGACCCGGCGATGCCGACAACCAGTTGACCGGGCGGAATGCCAAGGCGGGTACGTGTAATCACGCGATCCGCCGCCTGTTCCTCCTGGGTGCGGGTGAACGGCGCCCAGCCCGCTGCAGTCATCGCCCGCGGGCACCCGAAGGTGAGGGCGCGACCGGCGAGGTATGGGGTCCAACCGATGAACCCGGAGGCGAACCGGCACAGCGCGCGCTCGTACAGCCCGAACGCTGGCCCAAGCCACCGCACCTGCGAGCCGACCCAAGGCCCGACCGCGTCGCCGCTGCTGACCACGTAGCGACGCCCAAATAGTACTCGCGCCGCAATCAATGCGAACCCGCCGGCGACCCCGGTCCCTTCCAACACCACGACGTCGGGCCTGGTGCGGCGGATCGTCCGCAGCAACCGCCAGAACATGCGCGCCTTCTTCGTGCGGTCGAAGCGGAAAACGTCGGGGGCAAACGCGGCCATCAACTCACGGATGCGCGCCTCCTCGCTACTCCCGCTACCGAGAGTCGACAGCACGAGAATGCGGCGTGGGGTCAAGTCGAGGGAGCCATTGAGCAGAGCCAAGTGGTGGTGTGTTCAATGGCAAATGTCGTCTGGTACGGCAGCAGCACCTGCGCGGCGACCGCGACCCTCTCCAAGGCGGGAGCGTCAAGAGAGTCGCAAACCATAGAGGCGATCGGCTCGGACACCGATTCTGCACGAGACTCACGCAGCGGGCGGCTTCGAAAACCGGGATCAGCCCTTTTGAAGGGGGCCTCGACGGTAAAGCGTTCAGTCATCCTCCCAAGCTTCTCGCTTGTGGCAAGCGCAGCGCATAGGCTGCAGCGTAACACCAACTACGAGTCACTCTGTCGGGACGGCCGCTTGGAGCCTTCCTACGATCATGTCTCTTACCATCGCATCTCTCAAAACAAAAACGTCAAGACCAAAGGCCACAACGCGGTCATAGCGACGTGCAACCTCTGGCTGATTTGCAGTCCTGGCGTATTCGTATTCAGAAGGTGGCTCGATATACACGTCGGGCCAGCCAAAGCCATTCGCAAGGTAGTCTGCGAACGATCGGCTCATGTCTGGATCCTTGAAACGGTGCCAGGCAACGAAACGATCGTTGAGTCCGGACATGTCGAGTATTCGGCTATCCGTCAGATACGGAAGGTGGCCTACCTCGCTGACGGCAATCGACAATCTCGGCAGTCCCTCCAGCGCGAGTGCCAACCGACGATATCCGGCGTGCGCTTCATAGATACCGAGACTCTCACGTTTCATTTTGGGAAACTCGCTTGCTGGCGTCAGAACCAGCAAGAGGGCAAACCCGACGAGGCACGCCTTGAGTCGCAAGGAGAGTATCTGCTGTGCTTCGATGCACCGACCGAGGCTTACAGCGGCAACGATTGCGATCGGCGGATAGACGGGAATGAGATAGCGAAGGTGGATGCTCATCACCGGCAAAACCGTCAAGAAGTAGCACCCGTAGACAACAGACGCCACAAGGACAGATGCCACGCCATCGCTCACGCGAGTGCGCACCGCGTGTAGGAATAGCAGAAGGGCGAGAAGGGGGAACACCAGGCGAACAAACGTGAGCCAGTGAAAGAAGACGAAATCGAATATCTCCGGTTGCAGCCAAGCCAAAGCAGGCCAGGAACGCAACGAGGGTGACGAGGATGGCGGGTTGCACGAAAGCTGGGGAGCTACAGAATGCGCGAGAGCACGACGACCGTGTCGCCGGTCTGAATCAAATCGCTCAGTTTGGCTTTCAGTTCGACTTGCTTGCCGTTCACGGTGCGGATGATGCGCACGCGGTCCTGCGAACCGCGATCGGTCACACCGCCAGCGAGCGACAGCGCCTGCATGACCGTGGTGGCCTGGTGGGCCGGCTGGCGGCCTGGGCTCTTGACCTGCCCCAAGACGAAGAAGGTGCCGACCTTCGAAATAATGATTGTGTCGCCGCCCCGCAGCGGAACGTTCTCCTTGAAGTCGCCCGCGGCCAACTTCTTGAGATCGACATGAAACAGCTCCGGGTCAGCCGCCGCGTTGGGTCCCGTTGCTGGGCCTTCGCGGGGCCGCACGACGAGAGCCTCCTGGCTGGCTTCCTCGGTGGTCGAGCCCGCCTGCGCGAGCGCTTCGACGATGGTCATGCTCGACGTGTAGGGATAGGCGTTAGGACTGCGCACCTCGCCGAGGATGTACACCTTCTGCGTGCGGGACTGCTCGATCGAGACAGTGAGCTGGGGATTCTTCAGGAAGCCGTCGCCGAGGCGCCGCTTCAACTCGTTCTCGGCGTCTCGCACGCTCAGGCCCATGACCTTCACGCGGCCGAGCAGGGGCAAAGCTATCGTGCCGTCGGACCCGACGGTGTACTTCCCTGACATCTCCGGCTGGTCCCAGACGGCCAGGGTCAAGACATCCTGCGTGCCGACGACGTAATCGAGCGCCTGGCCGGCGAACAGCGTGACGCCGCACAGGCTGGCGATGGCCACGCGAGCCAGGGTGCGAGTGAGCGACTGGCGCCGGGTCTTCATTATCTTGATCAGAGGCATCTGGAACATCCTGGCAGTCAAACCCGGCGTGCCTACCGGCTCAGGCTGATGGCGTAGGCCGTAATCATGGTGAGGGCGACGGCACTTATAGAGACGACAACGAAAATGGCCTTTTTCATTGGTCCTTGTCAGGCTTGATGCTGGGGAACGTGGCTTCGCCCCGTCACTTACATGTCGAATAGACGAACGCGGGGCACTGCCATCCGAGGCGCCGAGATAAAGTCTCGGTGCTCGTACAAGTAGTCCGCAATTCCGGTGCCCGAAATCGCCCCATAGATTCGACACTGCGACCCACTAAGTCCGCTGGAAGCCAGACTTAAGAAACCCGATGGCAGTGATTGACGGAGGTGTCGCCGTCAGCAAGAACAGACGGGGGCGACGGACGGAAATTGTAACACGGCACCCCGGCCGGACAAGGGCCTTATAGTGCAATTTAAGAAAAATCTGCGGATTCACCCTCAGAAGGGTAGGTTCACGCCTACGCTGACGCGTCGGTTGGTGTAGTCAGGTAACGCACCGCTGGCTTTGCGCGACGTCACGGTGCCGGATCCGCCGAGCGACAGATGCCGGCCGATGAGGCGCTCGAGTCCAAAGGAATAGGTGGTGCCAATGTCCCGCGGCGGCAGAGCATCAGAGGCGATGAACGTGCGGTACACCGACCGCTGATATCCCGCGCTCGCGCGCGCGACGATGCCGAGGAAGATTGGGTGCGTGACGGACGCGCCTACCGACGTCGCGACGTAGTAGGGCGCGAAGGGCTGATAGGAGAACGTCACGTCCCGGCTCGCCTGAACCGATGCGGTGGTCGACGTCGACAGTTGAAACTGCAAGTCACCCTGTGCCGCAAGCCCGCGAAAGGGCGGGGCGCTGGCACCGGCTGGCGAGAACGACACATACCCGACGGTTGCGCGGCCATTGATGAGTGCTGTCGACTGGAAGCCGGCCATGACGCGCTGACTGTCTGAATTCCGCGAGGGGTCCAAAGAGAATCGATCGCGCCGGTTCTGGAACACGACTAGAACGTCGGTCAGCGGCGTCACCCGCCGGCGAAGCGTCCCGCTCGCGATGTCCACATCCTCGGCCAGCACGCGATCCAGGTCGATGCCGCCGATGGCCGCGTTGTGGTAGTCCTGGCGCTGCCGTTCAATGCCCAGGTCGACCGCCATGTTCGGCGTAATCTCCCACGACCCCCCGGCGCCAAAAACTTGCTGCTTTCGGCGCACCCGGGTGTCGATCTCGAGATTTACGCGCTGCTTGAGGTCTTGATAGGCAGCATTCGCTCGGAGGGTGAGACGGCTGAACGGCAGACTGAACGCGAGCCTGGCATCGCGGCCCACCTGTCCGAGATCGGGGTTGTTCGTGAACCGCATGTAGGGCAGGGACACGCCGCCATCCAGCACAGCCCGACGCAGATTAGATGTGGCCTGGAGTCCAAGCAGGACGCTGACGAACGTATCCGATTCGGGATTCAGGGCGCTGTTACGGACGTTTGTTTCGAGGCCGGCTTCCGCTGCGATTACAGGGGTGACTGCAACGCGCCCGACGTGAATGGGCGCCTGAGCGCCGGGGCTAGCTGATTGTGCGAGGAGGGATCCTGGCGCGATCGCGATCAGTGCGGCCAGAATCGCCGTGCGCACACGACGCTACTGCGAAGGGCTGACCGAGCACGCGCCCATCGTGTCGCCATGCGCAATATGCGCCGCGACAGCAGGCTGAGCGACCGACAGCGTCTGACCGGGCGCCGGCGACTTATGGCAGATGTCGACCTTCTCATTCTTCGCGGCGACAGCGACAGCGGCCGAAACAGCAACCGCCAGGGCGGCGATGAGTATGAACAGCGTCTTCTTCACGGCTTCTCCTGTCGAACAACAACGGGCTCGGGCGCCACGGCCGGCGTCGGTAACTCCACGCGCACGACACGCCCTTGCTTATCCAAAATTTCTGTCCGTTCTAACACTTCACCAGCGGCGAAGTACTCACGGCGATCGATCTTGCCGTCCTGGTCCTCGTCTACGTCCATCCTGACGAGGTGGCCCTTGGTCAGGTAACTGCGCGTATCGAAAATCAGGTCGCCGTCGGAATCGAAGGCGATCATCGTGAGATCGCCCGTGGTGGCATCGTAGACGCGGCGCACCCTCGGGTCAATCGTTAATCGTTCGCCGTGAGGGCCGCCGACCTTCCAGGCGACGACGCCTGACGCTACGGCGGCGGAGAGACCAACCACCAAAATGCCAAATTCGACGTAGCTCTGCCGTGTCACTTACAGTCAGCGCCTAGCTCGACACGAACGCCCGTCCCACTCATCGAGCAATATCCAGGCCATCGAACGCCGCGAACAAACGCTTTGGGACGGTCGAACGGTAACAGCGATGAGATTTTGTCATAGAGATCGGAGACTTTACACCTCCAGCTGCCAGGTACGCGCATTTCATTGCTTGAGGCCGAGCGTTCCGATTGGACGCGCTGCGGACCGCGCGCGAGCTTGCGGCGCCAGATGACCTTACATTTTTGTAGTCCGCGACACGATTAGTAGCGGTCCGCCGACCGTGTGTGTCGGGGGGCTGCTCTTCGGTCTCGACCCATCTCCCACCTTCTTCGCAATCGCCTCGAGTTAAGTTCTAGGTCCTGAGGCTCGGACTCCGAATGTCTTTGACGTTGTCGTGGAGGAATTCCGGCGCCATGTCGGCACCGTTTGGCCAGACGAGCGTTTGGAACTCTGGATGGACGACGAAGGCCCGGAAGATGGCTGGGTCTTTCAGGGGCACGAAGACTTCCCCATAGAGCTCGCCTTCGAGGTCAATCTCGCCGCTCGTGCCGTCGCGGAACCGGAGCCAGATGACGTAGTCGCGGACGTGGCGGGCTTCGAGCACGTGATAGTCCATTGTTGCTACTCCAGTGGGGCCACGGGCACGAGCGGCTGTCTCGATCTCGCGCGCTGCCAGTTCTCTAGCAATTCTTGTCTGTGCAGGGCCATCCATTCAAGGACCAGCCGCGACGCCCGCGGTGGAAGAGTTCCGCGCACGGCTCCGGTCGCGAGTTCAATGGATGCCTCAGCGCCAGCGAACACCGCATGGATATGGCGTACTCCACGCAGGCGAGACGCTGCGGGAATTGCGGTCTGAGGGTGGGTGGAGAAGTCTGATTCCTCCGAGGACCTGCTCGCGGAACTGGTTGCCGACGCCCAGGCTGAAAACGCCATCTAATCCTTCGAGCGTCGCCTCCGCCCCCGGAGAGCGGTGCGTCAGTCTGAGGCGCGGCCGGGATCAGAACCAGGGCGAGGCGCCAGGCGCCCCGCCCTGTTGTGTTGTCACCGCTCGCCATCTCGCCGCGGCGACTCATTGCCGTGGCTATCTTTCGAGCGAAACCGCGCGACGAGTTTCAGCCGTTCCTCGATTGCACCGCGGACCGCCGCTCGTTCTTTCCGGCCTTCCTTTTTCGTCAACAGCTTCGCCTTGGCGTGGGCTTCGATTTGGGCCGTGGCCTCGTCGACGACCGTGAACGCCTTGCCGGCCTCCGACGACTGCGAGAACTGCTGCCGATGGGTCCTCCCGAAATCCCGAACACGCAACAACATCTCGTAACGACGTCTTTCACTGCGGTTCATACAGTTACCCTCTTTCGATTCGTGACCAGCCACCATGACCAGCCACGGTGGGCATCGTCTCGCGCAGGGAGGGTTGACGTCGTGAAGGAATCGATGAAAAGCGATGAAATTGCGTCAGATGGGATCCCGAAGGGCGTTGCTGGGTGGTGTGAAGGGCTGACGGCGACCGTGAGGCATCGGCTCAGTCACCGGGATCCGGGTTCTGGAATCCCGAGGTTACGGCAAATCTTGGCGGCGAGGAGATTCGGGATTTCAGTGTGGCGGGGCACCGCTTCCACCACGCCGTTGGCCGGATTCGTCCAGAGGGAGTGGGACCCGCCTTCGCGCTTCAGCGCACACCCGTGTTGGCGGAGGTGGCGGAGCAGCGAACTGCGTTTCACCGCACGGTCACCGTCTCTCGCTCGGCATCGGCTGGGACACCGCGGAGACCCTCCTCGCGGCGGTCTTCGAGGATGAGGGCAATCGCCTCGGCCAGACTCGAGCGCGCGTCCTCCTTCGTGCGGCCCAGACCGTTCGCTCCTGGAATCTCAGGGCAATACCCCACGAACCACTCGCCGTCGCGCTCGAACACGGCCGTAAACTCATTGTGCATGGATTCCCCGACTCTACAGTAGCGGCGTCGGAGGCCCGTGTCTATTCGTCTGGCGGACCGGACCTCAGGCGGCCAGCCTCCGCCAAGGCTTCGGCGAGCCAAGGACCTCAAGGACCAGAAGGACCCGTGCGAACGGGCCTCAGCCCGCGAGCACTTGCCTTCACCATTAACTGGCGTCGGCACAATCGCGACTTCACCGCCCACGCCGACGGTCTCGTTCGTCTGACCCTCCGTCTTCGTGACCGAAGGCGTGACGATGCGAGACGGCACCTTTGCGGACGCTTCCGTGTGCCGGGCTTCGTGCCAGGCGCCAAGCGTCGCCGAGTCGGTGAGCAGCGTGTTCGGCACGACGACGTCAAGGACACGGAGCGCTTCGGTGGCCGCGGCGAGTGCCGTCTTCGTGCCTGCCCGGGCGGCGGCGAACCCGTTCTTGCCCGCCCGCCGTTCGCTGTCGGCCTGGTCGTAGCGGCCGGCCAGGTCCTTCAGTTCCGCGATGATCGTCGCGGGCATGCCGACCGGGACGAACCGGTCGAGGGCCGTTTGGCCTTCGTGGACGAAGGCCCGCGCCGTCGTGACCAACGCGCCACCTGACTTCTGGGCCGGGTACTTGAACTTGCTGTCGGCACCCGGTGTGGTGCGCGCCACGATGCGTGCGGTTCGTGCGACGAGTTTCAGCCGTTCCTCGATCGCGCCGCGGACCGCCGCCCGTTCTTTCCGGCCTCCGACGACTGCGAAAACTGCTGCCGATGGGTCATCCCGAAATCCCGAACACGCAACAGCATCTCGTAACGACGTCTTTCACTGCGGTTCATACAGTTACCCTCTTTTCGATTCGTGACCAGCCACCATGACCAGCCACGGTGGGCATCGTCTCGCGCCGGGAGGAAGGTGAAGAAGGCCGCGAAGGGTCAGATGACGACGAGCCGAAGGGTCGGATCGAGGTGCCGGAGATCGTCTGGGTCGCTCGTGATCACCAGCTGCCCTGCCCGACGGGCGCAGACCACGACATGCGCATCGACGATATCGCGCGTCCGCGTCGCCGCGAGTAGCAGCCCGGTAACGGTGGCATCGGGGCCGTCGAGCGCGATCAGGTCTGTGCCCGCCTGCCGGACGAGGCGCGACAGACGAGCCTGCTTGGCAGGATGGCGCATGGCCTGCGCCAGGGCGGTCGCGGGAATAGTCACCCGGAGTCCGCGCTCGGCCACACGCGCAAGAAGAGCCACCACCCGACGGTCGCCGCGATCGAGCGCCACGAGTCCGCCGGCGTCGAAGGTGATGCCGGTCACGCGGCGGTCGTGCGTCTCGATCGAGCCTTGCGCGAGGGCCGAGACAACAACGCATCTGCCCAGGCCCGCTCCTTCTTTGTAAGGGGACCGCCAGTTCGATCGAGCGCGCCGGCTAGCATGTCGCGCCACCCGGCCGCGTCGTGCAGCGCAACTCCCACCGCATGCCTGACGAATCCGGACACGCTCTCTGTCCGTCGGGAGGCGACCAGGGCACGGACGTCCTCGAGCTGGTCATCATCAAGCGTGATGGTCAGTTTCTTTGTGGCCATACCATTGACCATACCATCGCTTTAGAGCTCCGCGGCGCTCCGGCCCGCTAAGGAGCGGCTATCAGCGGCGATTTCAACAATTGTCCGCGCCGTTTAGAGGGAGGACCGAATGGTCCGTTGTTAAAGGGCGTGTGCAGCTTCAAGGGCAGCAGACGGGCGTATCGGATGAAGTCCTGGTCGGTCGTGAGAAGCGGAAGGGACCGGCGCTCGGCAATCGCGCAGAGGAGGAAATCGGTGTTCGAGCCTTGGACACCGGCCGCCCGGCAAGTATTGAAGTGTTCGGCGGCGCGCTCGTAGTCGGCTGGCTCGAGCAATTCATCATCGAACGCGCGCAGTTGATCGCGTAGGCGGAGGAACGCCGCCTGTTCCCTGATGCCGCTCAGGACTTCCTGCCGCACAGGACCCACGATCGCCACACGCCCGTGCGCGATGAGCCGCCTGAGTTCCTCGGTAGCTGGATGCGAGGGCGCCGGGCGACGCAGGGCCAACGACCAGACCTTCGCACGACCGCTTGCGTCGCCGACCACCCCACGGGCCTTGCGTCCCGTGGGCCGTCCCGTTACGCTCCGTCCAACGGAGCAGCCTATGAAATCAGTCATCACCGTACTCGCGGCGGGGTTCGTTGTCGTCGGTCATCTACTGGCGCAGGCACCCGCCGCGTCGGTCCCGCAGTCGCAATCGCCGCCGCCAGCGCCGCCTGCCGCCGCGCGCGGGCGTGCTGGCGGCGCCGCACCGAACAACAACGACGCCTTCTATTCGCTGGGACCGGACTCGCTGCCGCGAGAGGGTGTGCCGCACGGTCACGTCGACGGCCCATTCATGTTGCCGACCGCGGTCTATTCAGGCCCGGTGCCGGCATCGACCTCGCAGGGGCAGAACGGCATCTGGGGATGGGATGAGTCGAAGCCGGGTGAAAAACGGCCGGTGGTGGTCGCCAGCGGCGGCAAGAGCCTGACTGTGCTGTCCAACGAGAGCCCGACGCCGATGAAATACGCGCACGGCTACTCGGTCTACGTGCCCGCGCAATACGATCCGTCTAAGCCTGCGGCGCTGATTGTCTGGCAGGACGGCCAGCCGATGATGAATCCCAACGGCGACATGCGGGCGATGAACGTGGTCGACAATCTCACATGGCGTCGCGAGATGCCCGTCGCGATCACCGTGTTTCTGGACCCGGCGCAGCCGGCGGCCGCCCCGCAGCTCGATCATCGCGGCGACTGGGGCGACAGCAACACGCTGCGGCCGTGGGAGTATCAGTGGGTCGACGACAACTACGCGAAGGTCGTCGTCGATGAGCTGCTGCCTGAGATCCGCAAGAAGTACAACATCGATCCGAATCCTGAGATGCACGCGATCATGGGCGCAAGCTCCGGCGGCATCGCGGCGTTCAACGTCGCGTGGCAGCGGCCAAACGCGTTCCGCAAGGTCATCACCATCGTCGGCACGTTCACCCGCGTCCGTGGCGGCATGGGCGATTCGTATCCGGAGCTCGTCGCGGCTTCGGAGAAGAAGCCGATTCGGCTGTTCATGCAGGATGGCCGCAATGACAACCGCCGGCCGGCCAACCTGCCCGGCGACTGGTTCTACCAGAACGTGCGCCTGAAGGACGCGCTCGTGAAGAAGGGCTACGACGTCACGTGGGCGTGGGGCATGAACAACCACGGCCAGAAGATGGGCGGCCCGATCCTTCCGGAGATGATGCGCTGGCTCTGGCGCGACCACGAGACCGATCCCGATCCGAACAACATGATCGAGCGCGCGTTCCGCGGTCCCGCGGTGAGAACCAACTAGAGTCGGCCGTCAGATGTTTTCGAGGATGGTCGTGTACACGCCCCGAATCAGCGGCGGGTTCACCTCGATCGAATAGAGGCCCTTGTAGCCGAGTTCGTTGTTGGTGAACCTGATCGCGGTGGGCAGGTCCCAGTTCGGACTGACCTTCATGTGCATGTTGCCAGACGACGTCGGGAACAGACCTTTGATGACCGAGTGCAGCGAGGCCTGATCCGGCGCCTGGATATTGCCGACGTCCACGTTGGAGTACGTGCCCGTCGCTTCGACGACTTCCTTGACGAGCACCCACGCCGGGGGACCTCCAGGCGCGGAGAGCGGAAGGCCTGATGGCGCAGCGGCCATTTGCGGAGCAGGCGCGGCAGTCGGCTGCACGGCCGCCGGTGCTCCCGCCGGTCCGCCGAAGCCACCGACCCGTCCGCGATTACCGCCGCCACCATTCACTACGCGCGTCTCGACGGAAATCTTCACACCCTTCGACTTGCCGTAATCACCCATCGCCCTGAGCGCGGCTAACGCATTCGCTTTGGTCTCAGTCGTGAGCTGCCCTTGATTCACCATGATGCGCGGGCAGTTGAGCGTCACCGCGTGATCCACCCACCTCATCGTCAAGTCAATCGCCTGGTACCGCTGTACGGGATCAGGCGCCGAGAATGTCATCTGCCCGAACTCTACGTTGATCTGCGTCATCTGAGACTTCGCCTTCTCGATGCGGGCGCGCAGGTCTTTCAGGTACGACGTCTCGGTCGACGCGAAATGCGAGTGCTGGAATTCGATGTTGTGCACGCCATACGTGTCGGCATACAGCTGTGGCAGATCGAACACGTTCAGGATTCTGGCGGGGCTATCGGGCTGCCCCTCGAGCTTCAGCATCGACGTGAAGTTGTACGTCATGATCGACACGCGCGCGAGCTTGGCCGGGCTCACCTGAGCAGGACTGCCCTTGTCCCATTCCTGAACGGCGACTGGCGACCCCGCCTGCGCGCGGGCGATCGCCGATACGCCGGCGACAGTGGCGGCACTCGCGGCCGCACCAATGAGAAAGTCTCGTCTTTTCAATGTCACTCCCTTTGGTGGAGGATAAGTATGGTCGCAAAGTGAGGTTTCGCACGGAATCATGAGACGCATCCTCGCGGTCCTCTGCACTGTGGCTCCGTTTGTGGCGGGCTCGATCGCGGCACTCAGTGTGCGCCGCGATTTTCGAATGCTCGCAATGGCGGCCGCCGCAACCGTAACGGTTCGCCTCGTCATGGCGGCGCTGTCGCAGCGACGAGTCCGGGGCAAGGAAGTAGTCGTGCCCTTCATGGCTGCCGCCAGCGCGGCATCCGCGGTTGCGCTGCTGTTCGGCGCACGGGCCGCGTTTGGGGTCGCCGCCGTTGCGGTGGTTCTGGCCGGCTTCGCCACGGCCGGCGCAGTGCTGGGCCGGCGCGCGCACGTCGCGCCCGCCTGAGCGGTCACTTTGGGCACGGGCACAACCGGTCGGTCTGGGCCTACCGTCTCACAGCCGGAAATCACCCGTCCACATGCCGCCCTCGATGATCGGGCGCCGCGATCCGTCCCGGCACACACCCGTCACTGACGTGTGCTCGTCCGAGATCATGCAGTCGCGATGGACCTTGCTGTCGTTGCAGCCGGCGGCGTCCAAATCTTCGCGAGACATGGCCGTGCCACCCTCGAGCCGATCGATGTAGGCGCGCCCGAACGCGATGTGACACGCCGCGTTCTCGTCGAGCAGTATGTTCTGGAAGACGAGTCCCGTCGAATAGATGGGCGAGTCGTCGATGCCGACAAGCGCAACTTCACCGAGAAACGAGGCGCCCTCGTCGGTGTCGACCATCGCGCGGAAGGCGTCTTCGCCCGCTATCGCGCGGAAGCCGACCACCCGGCCTTCGGCGAACTCCACGTGCAGTCCCTCTACGCTCTGGCCGTTGATCAGGACAGGTCGGGTCATCGAGACGACGCCGCGCGTGCGACGACGATCGGGCGTTGTGTAATTCTCAAACGTCGGCAGATTCGCGAAGAAGCGCACATCGTTGCCGTTGTGCATGCCGCCACCGAAGCGGGCCAGCGGGTGGAGCCCGACCGTGAGGTCAGTCGACGGACCGGCGACGTGAAGCGACTCGATGCCGGCAGCGTCGAGCAGACGGCTACGACGCGCGATGCGCTCACCGCGCGCCCACCAGCGCTCGATGTAGTCGTCGTTCGCGAGGCCCAGCACCTGAATGAGCACAGCCTCCAGGCGATCGCGAGCGTCTGGACTGTCGCCGAAGACAAGACGTCCCCAGTCGAGCGTTGCGAACGGGATTAAGCACCAGGGCGTCGTGTTCTTCCCCAGTCCCTCCGTATAGAAGTGCTGGCGCGCGACGATGCGGGCCGCCTCGAACCGGTTCACGCGATCGGACGGGCACCGCGCCAGTGCAAAGGGGTCGTCAACGCCCTCGATGCGCAGCGTCGCGCCACGGACGTCCACGAGATCGTTCCAGCGGTCGGCCCAGGTCGAGGGTACGTCTGTGAGACTTGCGTCTGTCGCGTAAGTCACGTGGAGGGCGTCGAGTGGCGGCGACCAGGTCGTGTAGTCCACCCGGATGGCGCCGTGCCGGTATGCCTCTTCGGCGATGGCGAGCAGCAACGGGTAGGCTTCGACGCTATGCTGCACATGCACCGGCTTCCCGGCAATTCCAGCAGTGCCGCCCCACCCGCATTCAACGACGAGTCTGGCGTAGCGCTGCAGGATCTCTGTCTGACTCAACGGCATGAGGCCGGCCTCCGTAAGGGCATTGATTCCCACAGTGTAGTGCGCCAGCCGCGCAACGCACCGGCGCTATCTATGCGGTTCTCGCAGCTCGTGAGTCTCCCCCGGCTCGACGCTTGCGGTCTATGGCTGCCAGCCTGGCAGTTCCGACGCCTGCCGAATCCAATCGGCGACCAGATCCTCGTCCAGCGTGTCGTCTTCATGGATGTCGAGGTAGCGCACATCCTCGTGCCTGGATTCGCGCGGGGGAAGCGGACGCAACGATGCGCCTCGGAAGAACGCGACCTTCACATATCTTGTGAAGCAATGAAAGTTGAGGAACCATCCCTGGGCTTCGATGCCATAAAACGGTGAGTTCCACTTGACCGCCTTGCATACGCGAGGAACCGTGCGGGCGATCAGCGCGTCGAGATGGCGTCCGACATCGCGTTTCCAGCCAGGCATGGCCGCAATGTAGGCCTGCACGGCTGCGTCGCCATCGGCCTTTGCGATCTGCGGGTTGCCGCCCGAGAGCAGGATCGGCTTGGCAGCCGCGTGTCGAGCGCGTGACATGGCGGAAGTATAGGTCGGCGCCTCTAAGCTGGTGCTGAACCCGACCGTGCACTCGACCCACGGCGGGCCTCCGCCACCAGTTTCATCAACTCGTCGTGGTCTACCGGTTTGACCAGATGGTGGTCGAATCCCGCCTCAGCCGACCGGCGTCTATCGTCTGCCTGACCCCAACCTGTGAGCGCGACAAGAACCGGCTGCGTACCAGGTAAGCCCCGTATGCGCTCCGCGGCCTCGTAGCCGCTGAGCCCGGGAAGTCCGATGTCGAGTAAGACGACGTGCGGCTGGAAGTCGGCGACGGTGTCGACGGCCGTCAGGCCGTCGTAGGCGGTTCGAACGTCGTGACCCACGAACTCGAGCAGCATCGCTGTCATGTTCGCTGAGTCGTGATTGTCATCGACAACCACGACACGCTTCGACTCCGGCCGCACATCGACATCCGGTGCCGTTACCAGCGGCTCCGAGACCGTGGCTGGAGCCGCGGCGAGCGCGGGCAGCCGGATGACGACTTCCGTCCCGCGTCCGCGCCCTTCGCTCTGGATCGTCAACTGGCCGTCATGACGCTCGACGAGGCTCTTGGCGAGCGTCAATCCGATGCCGAGACCACTCCGGCTTTCGAGTGGCACGTCGGCTTGCACGAACATCTCGAACACACGCGGCAAGTCGGCCGCATCGATGCCGATCCCCGTGTCCCGGATTCGAATCACCGCATCATCGCCGTCGCGACTCACGACGAGCGTCACCGACGCGCCGTGCGGCGTGAACTTGGCGGCATTGTTCAGGATATTGCCGAGCACCTGTGCCAGGCGTGCCGCATCGGCCTCGACGTAGATCGGCGAGTCTGGCAATTCCACTGTGTAGCTGAGCCCGGCGTGATCGAGAAGCGGTGCACTGGCTTCGAGGGCGTTGTGCATGACGGCGCCCAGATCGATGGGCACACGGCGGATCGAGAGTTTGTCTTGCCCCGCGCGGCTGATGTCGAAGAGGTCCTCGACGAGCCGAGCCATCTGCGCCACCTGCCGGTGCATCACATCGGCGGCCTTGTCGACGATCGATGCCTCGTTTCCGGAGCGGCGCATCAGGTCGAGCGCGTTTCGCACAGGTGCGAGTGGATTGCGAAGCTCATGAGCCAGCATCGCGATGAACTCGTTCTTCTGGGCGTCGGCGTGTGCCAGCGCAACGGCCGCGTCCTCCGCGCGCCCGCGGGCGTGCAGCAGCTCCTGCTCGTACCGCCGTCTGTCGGTGGAATCGAACAGCGCGACCCGGTTGATCGTGGGGGAGCCCTCGGAACCTTTCAGCTGCCGCGCACTGGCCACGATGGGCCGGACGCCATCGTCCGTGCGGCGAATGTCGAGCGCAATCTCGTTGACGAATCCCTGCATCTGCAGCAGCGGGGCGTAGTGAGTTTCGTAATAGATCCGAGAGCCAACAGTTAACAGTGTCTGAAAGCGTCTCTTCCCTACGATGTCGCCGGGCTGCGCACCGAGCCAGGTGAAGAACGTCTGATTGGCGCGGATGATGGTGCCGTCGTGCAGCGTCGAGAGGTAGGCGCAAGGCGCGTCTTCGTACAGTTCCCTGTCGTTCGTCTCGAGCCCGGGCCTCACATCATTTGCCGGCGACTCGTCGCCTGGTGTCATGGGAGCTGCTCGAGAAAGGCCTTGATTGCCGCAGTGGTTTCTTCTGGTGCGCTGAGATTCGGACAATGTCCGGTGGCCTGCAGCGTGACGAGCTCACTGGAGGCGATTGTGGAATGGACGAATTTGCCGACCGACTCGGGCGCGATGATGTCGTCGGAGCATTGCAGGATGAGCGTCGGCACAGTGACGGTCGACAGGTCTTTGCGGTTGTCGGAGAGAAACGTCACCCGCGCGAAATGTTTGGCGATCTCAGGATCCGTCCGGCAGAAACTGTTGGCAAGTTCTGCGCCCAACTCCGGGCGATCCGGGTTGCCCATGATGGCGGGCGCCATCGTTGTCGACCAGCCGAGATAGTTGCTGTCGAGGGCGGCGAGGAGCTCATCGATATCCTGACGGGAGAAACCCCCGACGTAGCCCTCGTCATCGATGTAGCGCGGCGATGGGCCGACAAGGACGAGCGCTTCGAAGCGGGCAGGCGCCCGCGCGGCCGCCAGAACTCCGATCATCGCGCTCACCGAATGACCCACGAAGATGACGTGTTCGAGATCGAGCTCTTCGCAGATTTCAAGGACGTCGGTCGCATAGCCATCGAGCGTGCTGTACTTGGCGCGGTCATAGGCAGACAGGTCCGACCGCCCGGCGCCCACGTGATCGAACAGCACGATCCGATAGGCGTCTTCGAAGGCCGGTGCCATGAATCGCCACATGTTCTGGTCGCAGCCAAACCCGTGGGCGAAGAGCATCACCCTGGGGCCCAGGCCTGAGACACGGACATTGTTGCGAAGGGTTGCGCTCATCGGCTCCAGGGGCATCGGTGCGAGACGCGCGGCGTAGGTCGATTCTATCCGATGGCAGATTCCAACCCGGGTGCTCTATGGCTCGGGGCCCGATATGACGTGACCATCTCTGTGTTGTCGCGGTCGCCAAGGCCGGCGGCGGCCATCTTGCCAAATAGCCCGGCTGCGATGGTTGTGACCGGAAGCGGAGCTCCAACCTCGCGTGCCAGGTTCAAAATGAGCTCGAGGTCTTTTACCATCAACGCCGCCCGGCCCGTGATCGAGAAGTCCGACGCAACCATTTTCGGAAACATCTCCTGCAATTGCTTCGAGTCGGCACGTCCACCGGCGAGGGCCGACGGAATCTTTGCGGCATCGATCCCCAACCGCTCGGCGAAAGCGCACGCCTCCGCCAGAACGGCCACACCGGTGGAGACGAGCACCTGATTGATCATCTTCGTCGCCTGCCCGGCGCCGTTTGGTCCCATGAGGGTCGCCTGACGCGCCAGCGCGTCCCAGAGGCGCCTCGCGCCCTCGAACACCGCCGGTTCGCCACCGACCATGATGGCCATGGTCCCTTGCAGCGCCGCAGGGGCGCCGCCGGAAATAGGCGCGTCGAGCCAGGCCATCCCGCACTGTGCTGACAGTCGGCCCGCCATCTCGCGGGTGTGTGCGACGCCGCAGGTCGACATGTCAATCAACGTCTTGTCGCGGCTGCCGGCGGCGGCCACGCCGTTGTCCCCAAAGACGATCTCTTCCACAGCCCGCCCGTCGCTGACGCAGGTAATCACGAAGTCGCAGTGCTGGGCGAGATCCGACGGACTCTTCGCTTCGCTCGCCCCAGCCCTCACGAGATCGACAAGTTTGCCGCGGTCGCGATTCCACACCACGGGCGCGAACCCGCAGTCTGTCAACCGACGCGCGATCGCAGAACCGAGCACGCCGGCTCCGATGCAGCCGACGCGGAACGTTTCGTTGTTCACCTGACCTCCTTCGCGGAGATCTGGTCTCCGGTCATCCTTGTGTGCTGTCGTCACGCCACTACCGCGAACGCTCCGTCGCTCGACGGATCGTTCGCTTTCGTCCGTCGCGTTTGCGCAACGTGCCGGCTGAGGCCGCGGCGGTCGACGTCTGCGGGCCCTCCCTGGCCACCATTACCTCAGTGGACTTGATGACAGCCACGGCTTCGTCTCCGCGCTCGAGTTTGAGCTCTTTGACGGCGTCGGACGTAATTACCGCCGTCAACGACTGATCGCCCACCCTCAGGCGCACTTGCGCGAGCAAGCCGTCTACCCGCACTTCCTGCACGAAACCGCGAAGGCGGTTGCGCGCGCTGAGCCCCACCAGCGTGTCGGTCGGTGAGGGCCTCGATGGAGTGGAAGGCCCATCGACGCTGTGAGCGGCGATCAGCCGATCTATCTCGGACTCCGCGATCCGATGGTGCCCACCCTCGGTGCGCGTGGTGCGCACTCGACCGAGCAGCACCCAGCGCTTCAATGTCGAATAGGCGATGCCGAGACGTTCCGCCGCCACACGCACTGGTACGAGGCCCACAAGTCCCTCCGAGCTCAACGTTTGCCCCGCATCCTAGCACGGGGTGCCGCTGATTGCGGGCAATCGCGACCCCGCGCTCAGCTAGCCGCAGGTCACTGATATCGGACCTGATTAGAGCGATATGACGTGGTTATAATATCGATTTGAAACGGATCGGCTTTCATCGGTGGGCCTTCACCGTGGACGTCATGTGGAAATGATCGCGGAGTACTCATGAAAGCGACGCAGCCTCTCGCGGTGGCAGTCAGCGCACTGTCCCTGATGTCTTGCATGGCCACCGGAGCGACGGGCCAGGCGCCGGCGACGGCCCCGGGTGTGCTCATCTTCGCGGCCGCCTCTCTACAGACCGCCCTCGACGAACTCGCACCGGCCATGGAGCGCACGACAGGTCGTCGCGTGCGGACGTCCTACGCCGCAAGTTCGGCGCTGGCCCGCCAGATCGAAAGTGGGGCTCCAGCGGATCTGTTCATCTCTGCCGATCTCGACTGGATGGACTATCTTGCCGCCCGCAAGCTGATTCGCGCCGAGTCCCGGATCAATCTCGTGGGCAACGAACTGGTGCTCGTCCGGTCGCAGGGTCGAAACGTGAGTGTCAAAATCGGCCAGGGGTTTCCGCTTGCCGCATCGCTGGGCACAGAGCGGCTGGCTTTGGCGGATCCGTCAGCAGTGCCTGCCGGAAGGTACGCGCAGGCCGCGTTGACGACGCTCGGCGTGTGGGCCTCGGTGGCCCACAAGCTCGCACCAGCCGAGAACGTGCGTGCTGCTCTCATGCTCGTCTCGCGCGGAGAAGCGCCGCTCGGCATCGTGTACCGGACCGATGCGTTGGCCGATCGCGGTGTCGTGATTGTCGACGCCTTTCCGGCGAATACCCATCCGGCTATCGTCTATCCAGCCGCGCTGACGACGAGCGCAACGTCTGAATCCGCACGGGTTCTAGAGTTTCTGCGCGGCGCCGCAGCGCAAGCCGTGTTCGCCAGGCAAGGATTCGTCGCCTTACCGGATTTCGGGGTACGCCGTGAGTGAGTGGACTGGCGGTGAGCTGGCGGTGGTCTGGCTCAGTCTCGAGGTGGCAGGTGTCGCAACCCTGGCCAGCGTGCTGCCTGCGCTCGGGGTCGCGTGGTTGCTCGCGCGCCGCCGCTTCTGGGGCCGTTCACTTCTCAACGTCGTCATCCACCTGCCGCTGGTCGTGCCGCCTGTGGTGACGGGATTCCTGCTGCTGAGAGTCTTCGGCCGCCAGGGCGTCGTGGGGACCTGGCTCGAGCAGTATCTTGGACTGCAGTTCTCGTTTCGGTGGACTGGCGCCGCGCTGGCGGCGGGAGTGATGGCCTTCCCCCTGGTGGTGCGTGCGGCTCGCCTGGGTATCGAGAACGTCGACCGTCAGTTCGAGGAGTCGGCGGCAACTCTGGGAGCGAGCCCGTTGTGGGTCTTCGTGACCATCACGTTGCCGCTCGCGCTGCCTGGTGTTCTCGCGGGTCTCATCATCGGGTTTGCCAAGGCGCTCGGCGAATTCGGCGCGACCATTACCTTCGTGTCGAACATTCCAGGCGAAACCCAGACACTGGCCCTGGCCATCTACACTCAGCTCGAACGGCCCGGCGGCGAGACAGCCGCGATGCGACTCGTGTGGCTATCGGTCGGCATTTCCGTTCTCGCGCTGGTCGCGTCCGAGGCGCTCGCCCGGAGCACCAACCGGAGTGAGTCTTGAGTCTCGTCGTTGAAGTCACGCACACCGTCGGGCGCTTTCACCTCGATGTCCGTTTGCAGTCGGGCGCCGGCCTGACCGCGCTGGTCGGACCTTCGGGAGCGGGAAAGACCACGATCCTGAATGCGGTGGCTGGGGTCTTGCGGCCGGACCGCGGCCTTGTTCGTCTCGATCGCGAGGTGCTCGTCGACACCGAGGCCGGCACGTGGCGGGCCTCGCATCGCCGCCTTGTGGGGTACGTGTTCCAGGAGCCGCGGCTGTTTCCGCACCTGACCGTCCGGCAGAACCTGCTCTACGGCCGCTGGTTCAGACGGCATCTGGCTGGCGGCATCTCGCCCGACGAGGTCATCGAGCTTCTGAACTTGAGTCCGCTGCTTGCGAGGCGTCCTGCCCGACTGTCCGGTGGAGAAAAACAGCGGGTCGCGCTCGGGCGCGCATTGCTTGCGAAGCCCAGGCTGCTGTTACTGGACGAGCCGCTTGCTTCCGTCGATCAGACGCACCGCAACGAGATTCTGCCGTATCTCGATCGGCTCCGCGCCGCTCACGACATCCCGGCGGTGTACGTCACTCACACCTGGGCAGAAGTAGCCGAGCGCGCCACCCAGGTCGTGGAGATAGACCATGGCAAGGTCGTCTTCTGTGGCTCTGCGCTCGAGGCCCGGAGTCGAATGAACGTCGGTCGCTGAAGTGCCGATGCGACGATGTCTACGACTTGATTTTGGGGCCGATCGTCACACGGTTGACCACCCGGCGCACACCCTCGGTCTCCTTGGCAATCTTGACCGCGCGAGTCCGTCCTGCGCGCGTCAACACGGTGCCCTTCAGCGTCACGACGTGCTTGCTGGTGTCGACGCCGATGTCGCTGTCCTTCAGGAGGTCCTCACCCACGAACTGCGCATGAATGCGGCCCGTGATCCAGGTGTCGGTCATCACCTCACCGGTCTTGCTCAGCCCGTCCATGGTCTTGTTGGCGACGGTCTTGGACCCGGACACGACCGCATCCTTGGTCTTCACGGCACCTTCCTTGGTCTTCTCGACGACCTGGGTGGTGGGCGACAGGGCAGAGAGCTGGGCCGGACCGAACGCAAACACGACGAGCAGAGGGGTGGCAAAGATGAGGGCGGTTTTCATATGGTGTCTCCAGAATGAGGCGAGG
Organism: Vicinamibacterales bacterium; assembly: GCA_039925145.1. GTDB lineage: Bacteria > Acidobacteriota > Vicinamibacteria > Vicinamibacterales > SCN-69-37 > JBDSZL01. The sequence continues at coordinate 23,984 of JBDSZL010000004.1, forward strand.
GGAGAAGAACAGTATGTCGTATGTGACACGTCTGGTGCTGTTCGATTGAGCACAGGGGCCGAGTGCCCTGTCGGCGCGCTCGCGCGTTGCGCCTGTTGGTGATGTGTCCACCTGCGGGTTTTGCGACCGCTACTCCAGCAGACGCCGAAGCAGGGCGACGAGCGCGCGCTGTTCGTCTTGCGACAGGCGCTTGAGCGTCGGTGGCGGCGAGGTCATGCGCTCGAGCAGGGCCGTCCGCAGCCGTGCGCCAAGCGGGGTGAGGCTGAGCACCTTGACCCGGCGGTCCTCGGCCGACGACGTCCGCTGCACGAACCCCCGTGATTCGAGCCGGTCCACCAGCCCTGTCACGTTCGATGCGTCGCACGCGAGCGCCCCGGCCAGCTGGCCCATCGGGACCGGCCGCTCCGGCTCCATCAGGTTCAGGAGATGGCACTGCGCCGGGGAAAGCTCGAGCTCCGCCGCCAGCACCGGCAGGCTCGCCCGGTGAGCCAGAGAGAAGCGCACCAGGAGCTGCCACGCCTCGCACGCGTGCGGACCGTTCCCCCTGGGGCTCATGGGCCGATTATAGTTCAGTTCATCCATAGTTGACATCATCAAGTATTAGCCGTATCGTGGCGTCATGGCTTCATACAGACTCATTCCCCTCGACGACGCGGTGATCTTTCCCGGGATGCCTGTCACGCTGTCCGACGATCCGGGTGGAGACGAACGCGTGCTCCTGATCCCCCGTCGCGCCGGTGAATTCGCCAAGGTCGGCGTGGTGGCGGAAGTGGCCGGGCGCGTGAAGCGCGGCAAGCGCGGAATGGCCGTCTCGCTCATCGGCCTGCACCGGGCCGTGCCCGGCGCGGCATCCGCCGACGGCCACGGACAGCTGCGCGTGGAGGTGGACGAACGGCCCGACCTCACGCCGCCCGCGCGTCTCACGATCGATCTCGAACGCGAGTACCGGGCGGTCGTCGAGGAACTGCTGCAGCTCAGGGGTGACGACGGCCGTATCAGCGCGTTCGTGCGTTCGATCACCGAGCCTGGCGCGCTAGCCGACACCGCCGGCTACTCGCCAGACCTCAGCGTCGACCAGAAGGTCGAACTGCTCGAGACAATCGACGTCGTCCAGCGTCTGGAGCTGGCCGTGCGGCTGCAGAAGGAACGCCTGACCGAGCTGCACCTGCGGAAGCGCATTCGCGAGGACGTCGACTCGGGGGCGCAGAAGCAGCAGCGCGAGTATTTCCTGCACAAACAGATGGACGCGATCCGCAAGGAGCTCGGCCAGAACGAAGCGTCCGTGGCAGACGAATACCGCAAGAAGATTGCCGCCGCCGAGATGCCCGAGAAGGTGCAGCAGCAGGCCGAACGCGAGCTGTCGAGACTCGAGCGCATGGGCGATTCGAACGCCGAGTCATCCATGATCCGCACCTACCTCGATTGGCTGCTGGCCGTGCCGTGGGGCAAGCGATCCGACGAGAGGCTCGACCCCGTGCATGCCAGGGCGGTGCTCGATGCCGATCATGCCGGACTCGACGACGTGAAGAAGCGCATCACCGAGTACCTGGCCGTGCGCAAACTTCGCGCGGACCGGGGGCTGTCCGACGATCGGCGCTCCGGTGCGATTCTCACGCTGGTAGGGCCCCCGGGAACGGGCAAGACCTCAATCGGCGAGTCGATTGCGCGTGCCACCGGACGTCAGTTTGTGCGGATGTCGCTCGGCGGTGTCCGCGACGAGGCGGAAATCCGGGGCCATCGGCGAACGTACATCGGCGCGCTCCCAGGGCGCCTCGTCCGGGCTCTGCGCGATGCCGGCACGATGAATCCGGTGATCATGCTTGACGAGGTGGACAAGCTCGGCGCCGACTGGCGGGGCGACCCGTCGTCGGCCCTGCTCGAGGTGCTCGACCCGGCCCAGAACCACGCGTTCGGCGATCACTATCTGGATGTGGAGATCGACCTGTCGCACGTGCTGTTCGTCGCGACGGCCAACGTGGCAGATCGCATTCCGGGTCCGCTGCTCGATCGCATGGAAGTCATCCCCTTCGACGGGTACACGATCGACGAGAAGGTAGCGATCGCGCGAGGGTATTTGTGGCCCAGGCAGGTCGAGCGTCACGGCCTCGTCCCGGACGATGTGGCGACCACCGACGCGGTGCTCCGGCTCATCGTCAACGACTACACCCGTGAGGCCGGCGTCCGTCAGCTCGAGCGCGAAATCGGGACGCTGCTGCGCAAGACCGCGGCGACCGTCGCATCAACGACCGTCTCGTCACAGGTCGCGATCGACGATGCGGCCGTGCGGCAGGCGCTCGGACGCGCGAAGGTGTTTCACGAAGCAGCGGTGCGGACCGCGACACCCGGTGTCGCCACCGGACTGGCCGTCACTGGCGTCGGAGGCGATGTCCTGTTCGTGGAAGCGGCGTCGATGACAGGCCGCGGCGGACTGGTGTTGACCGGACAACTCGGAGACGTGATGAAGGAGTCGGCGCGGATTGCGCTCACCTACGTGAGGAGTCATGCCTCGCGGCTGGGGATTGCGGATGCGGCGTTTGCCGGCAAGGAGTTCCATTTGCACGTGCCCGCTGGAGCCGTGCCGAAAGATGGGCCGAGCGCGGGCGTGACGCTCGTGACGGCGCTCACGTCGCTGCTGACGGGGCGGTCGGTCAAGGGCACGGTCGGCATGACTGGCGAGGTGACACTGCAGGGGCGGGTGCTCCCGATTGGTGGCCTTAAGCAGAAGGTGCTGGCGGCACACGCGGCGGGATTAACCGAGGTGATTCTGCCCGCGCGCAACGCGCCAGATCTGGACGATGTGCCGATCGACGTGCGGAGGGCCATGCGTTTCCATGCCGTGAACAAGATCGACGAAGTGCTCGAGCTCGCGCTCGAGCCGGCGGGGCTGGCGAAGGCGGCATAACCGCCGCCTTGCCCGCTACCTCGCGGCGAACTCGGCCGGGATCGTGCGAATGGATCGAACGGAGACGGCCCGGTAAAAGAGTCCCCTATGGACGGTCAATGCCGATCGCGTGATGATCGTCGCAATCAAAAGCTCAGACGCAACGTCGCTGAGCCGTGCGAGTTCCTTTGATACTGGCCCAGAAAGTCATCGGCCTTCCCGCCGATGCCGGCCGCGGCTACGGTCAAGCGCCAATGGCGGCCGAAGGTCTGGGAGAACTCGCCCTTGACGTACAGCCCGTGTCCGTTCTGACGCACCGCGCCTTCGACTTCGAGACTGCGACGCGGGTCGATGGTGTACGACGCCCGGCCGATAATCGACCGCGCCACGCCGCGTTCGGCGGCGAATGGGACGCGGTCGCGCGACCTGGTGACCACCTCGCCGGCATAACCCACATCGAGTAGCCATTCCCCAGTCTGTCGCTCGGCCTCGACGACGTAGAGCACGTACTCTTCGCTCGTGGCCGTGGGCGAGGTGAAGTAGGCGGCCTCGCCTTTCAAGGTGAACGCCCGTGTCGGCACTGCGGCTTCGCCCCCATAGGTGCGCAGGGCCGAGTAGGTGCGTGTGAGAGACACCGTGCCGCCGACCGGAGCGACGGCGGCGTCGATGTCGGGCAGGTGGTTGAACCCATTGAAGAACGAGAGGCCCATCTCGAACCGACCCGCATGGCTCCAGCGGACGCCCTGTTCCGATCGCCCGGGAAAGACCGCGCCGTTGTCGACGAGCGTCAATCCTGCCGCCTCGGCCGGTACGACCGTCCAGCGTTCGCGAAGGAGAGGCAGGCGGCTCGGTGTCATTCGAGGCAGCCAGACCGCTTCAACCGTTTCCCCGCCCACGTGAATGGCGCTGCGAGCGCCGAGCACGGGCAGGAATTCGCTGTCGATGACATTCATGTAGTCGCGCGGGGCGAATCGATCGGCAGGACTGAGAATGTCGGCCCGTCCCCATCGGATGAACTGCTTGCCGAGGTCGAGGCTTACATGACTCGTTGTGATTGATGCGGTCAGGCGCCGCACGGCGATGCGCGGACGGAGCGCGCCACGGTCGTCAAAGTCGACGCGCCATTCGTCCTCGACCTCGTCGTGTGAGCTCCCACGTAGGTCGACGCCCATAGCCAGACGGAACGATGGCGTCGGCTTGAGGAACACCTCTTCACGCACGAGCGCGTCGCCCACGAGGCGGCGGGAATCGTTGACGGCGGCCTGCGGAAATCCGAGGCCCCGGCCTTCGACGAAACCTCGCTCCGACACGGTACCCGACGCATTGGACGTCGGGCCCGCAGCCGCGTCCGGGTCGATTCGCACATCAGACGGCTCCATGAGACCGGCCTGATCGCCGGACGCTGAAGTGAACACGATGCGGTACCACGGACCCTGCCTGCCGGTCACCTGGACGGTGGTGCCCGCCGGCAGGATGACAACCGGTGTGCGCCCGCCGTCCTCGCGCAGGAGGAAAACGGGCGAGACCTTGACGACCGTGCCCGCGACGGGGAAGTGAGGGGCAGGGGTCTGCGCCTCGAGCGTGGCCGTCAGGATCAAAGCCGCGACGAGACAGGCGAGCCACTTCATCGACGAATCGCCTCGAGCGTGAAGGCGTCGTCTTTGAGCGGCAGGTTGTACTGAACCTTGTCGAGGACCAGTTGCGTGCGGCTGCCGCGGCGCAGGTCGGCCATGGTCAGGTCGTGGGCGGTCCAGATCCCGTTGATGGTGCGCAGGTCGAGGTACGTCAGCCGCCGCACGACAGCGTCCTTGATGAAGAAGTCGACGCGCGCGTAGGCGTAATTGTCCTTGCGGATCCAGATGGTCGATTTCGTGTACTGCGAGCTCTTGGTCTGTTTGGGGATCGACTGAATGGCCCAGCAGGGCGCGCCGGCAATCGTCTCCTCCTGGAGCATCGTGTAGTCGTACTGATTGACGTCACGTTCTTCGAGATCTTCGAAGCTGAAGTCGGTACCGAAGAAGCGCGTGGACCGATCCTGCAGCGCGATACGGCGGTCGCGTTCGATGGCCGGCGTCCACATCCACTGGTCGGAGGCGCGTTCGGGGTGATTCACGATCAGCAGGGCAACGCCCTTGACCTCGGCGGGCGCCGTGAATCTGATGACCGACTTGCTCTGCCCGTTCGATCCGAGGCGCTGGTAGATCCACTGCTTCTCGGTGACCTTGCCGCCGGCGTCGAAGGACTTCAGCAGCCCCTCGTACCGTTCGGCTTTCGACTCGGTGCGGCGCTGTGATTCTTCGATGATGGTCTTCGCATCGTCGACGGCCGCCTTGACCGGCAGCCAAGGCGAGATCAGCGCCAGCACGGTGATCGCCGCGCAGGCCGTGCGGGCGGATCGGGTTCTGGCGTTTACGGGGTAGTTATTCATATGCGAGCGCCTCCACGAGTGAGCCCCGGACAGCCGATTCGGCAGGCCAGAGCGCCGCGACGAGAGCGGCAACGATGATGGTGGGCACGAGGGCCACGACCGTCATGAGAGGAAACTGATAGGCGAGCCGCATGCCCGTGACGTCGCGGTGGACGATCTGCAGCACATAGTAAAGGTTGAGCGCACCGAGTGCCGAACCGAGTATCAGCCCGAACGCGCCCACGCTCAGGGCCTCAATCCAGATCGTGCGACGGACCTGCCAGTGCAGGGCGCCTACCACGCGCAACACGCCCAGCTCGCGCCGCCGGTCCTTGATAGAGACCGTCAGCGTGTTGATAATCCCGAGAATCGCCACGAGCACCGCCACGCCAATCTGAATGGACGTCAGCCGAAACCATTGTCCCAGCACGCCCAGGATATAGGTCTTCAGCTCGGCATTGGTCAGCACGAACACCTGGCGCTGACCGGCGAACCGTTCGAGCAGGTGCGTCCGTACGGCCAAAGCATCCGCATCCGGACGCGTGTACACGCGGAACATGTTCACGGAGTCGTCGTGCCAATACTTGATGAACAGGGTGCGGTCGATCATGATCGCGCCCTGCTGGTCCGAATAGTCCACGAGAATGCCCACGACGGGCAGCCGAATGACGCCGTATGGCGCCGCGATCTCGACCTGGTCGCCGAGACGAAGATGCTGGAGTTCGGCGAAGTTGTCTGACAGGACGAGGCCCTCGCCGGCCGCTGCGCGCCGGTACATGTCGCCCGCCTCGCCCGCGACGGGACGCCGGTGAATGGTTTGGGCGATGCTGCTCATCTCGAGCGCAATCACCATGACGGGGGCCCCACGAAATGTGGTGCGGCCGTTTCGAAGCATCTGCACACGGTCGACGCCCGGTACGGCGGCGATCTCTGAGGCCATGGTGGCCGGGAACCGCGCGGCCCTGATGTCGAAGCTCTGAGACGGCAGGACGAACAGGTCGGGATTGAGGACCGAGTCCATCCAGTCCACCATCGAGCTGTAGTTGGACAGGCCCATGCCCTCGAACGCGACGGCGAGTGCCAGCGAGAACATGAGCGCGGCCACGCTCGCGGATGTTCGGCGCGGCGCCTGTATGAGGCTGTCTGCCGCGAGCGCGCCCTCGACCGGGCGGAGCCATTGCAGAAGGGGCCGGAACGTTTTCGCGAGCCCGAGTGTCAGCAAGGGTACGAGCAGCAACGCCGCCAGCATCGCCGAAAGGTATCCGGCATAGAACAGCGGCCTCGACGTACTGGCCACGGTGAGAGTGATGGCCGAAAACAGGGCCAGCACGGCGGCCGCTGCGATGCGCACGCGGCTCTCGCCGGCCGACAGCACGTGGTAGCGGCCCTTCTGCAGTGCCTGAATCGGATCGAGGCGGGCGGCATTCTGCGCCGGAATCGCGGCAGCCACCACGCTTGTCGCGACGCCGATGGCCAGCGACAGGGCCAGGAGCCCTGGGCTGATGGCCATCGCGTCGACGGTCTGGCCCACTCGATATACATCGCTGATCAGGGCGCCGATGCCGAACGCAATGCCCCGGGCCATCAGCACGCCAAACGCGAGACCTGCGACCGACCCAATCAAGCCGATTGCGGCGCTCTCGCCGAGGAAGATCCAGCGGATCTGTCCGCGGGTCGCCCCGATCGCGCGCAGAATGCCAATCTCGGCGCGCCGCTCGGTCACGGCAATCGAAAACGAGTTGTAGATGATGAACATCCCGATGAAAAGAGCGAACGCGCTCGAGATGCTCACCATCAACGAGTACGATGCCAGCATCGACTCGAACTGCTGACCGCGCCCAGACGGGGGCTGCACGTCGAAACCGGATCCAATCAGCGCATGGAGCTCGCGCTGGCAGTCGGTCAGCGTCACTCCGGGCTTCATGGCGATATCGATGCGGTCGAACGTACGGCCGCGCCCGAACATATGCTGCGCGGCGTAGATGTCCATGATGGCGATGTTGCCGCCAAATGCGCTGGCCAGGCCTGTGGACTTGATGATGCCGCGAACGGTGAACGTTCTCTGCCCGCCGCTCGTGCCGAGTGGCAGGCGGCTCCCGACCGCGATGTGATGTCGATCGGCGAGCTCCTTCGACAGAATCAAGGAGTCGGGCTGCGCCAGGAAGATCAGCGGGTCGTCGATCTCCGCGTCGCCGCCACCTTCGAGATCGTAGTCGCGCAGGCTGCGGTCGCCTGTCATGTCCACGCCGAGCACCAGCAGGTTGCCCTCGCCCGGGATGTTCGAGTCGACCACAACCTCGATGATCGGCACGCCCACGCGCACGGTCGACGCCGACTGGACCAGATCCAGCACTTCTTCGCCAAAGCCCGCTTCGCCGGCCGAAACCTGCAGCTGGGTCTTGCCCGCGATGCGATCGACGGTCTGCGAAAAGCTGAGGAGCACCGTCTGGTTCGCGGTGTGCATTCCCACGAACACGGCGACCCCGAGCACGATACCGGCGGTGGTGAGCGCGGTGCGCAGGAGGTGCTTGCGAAAGTACGGCCAGGAGATCAGGCGCAGCAGAATCATGACGCCGCGACAGCATCGACGCGCGACGCGTTCTTCGTGTCTTCGACGACGCGCCCGTCGCGGAGCGAGATCGTGCGCTCGCAGCTTCGGGCGACGCCGTCATCGTGCGTGACGATCACCACGGTCGAGCCGGTGGTCGAGTGCAGATCATGGAGCAGGGCGAGGATGTCGGTGCCGGTGCGCGAATCCAGATTGCCCGTCGGTTCGTCGGCCAGCAGGATCGGCGGATGGATGGACAGCGCCCGGGCGATGGCGACGCGTTGACGCTGTCCGCCGGACAGCTCTTCTGGCAGATGCGTCATTCGGTCGGCGAGACCGACGAGCGACAGCAATTCGCCAGCGCGCGCGGAGACCCTTTTTCGGCTCCAGCCTCGGAGGTGGAGAGGAAGCGCGACGTTCTCGAGACACGTCAGCGTGGGCAGCAGGTTGAAGAATTGAAAGATGAAGCCGATCTTGTCGCGGCGCAGCCGCGTCAACGCGTCCTCCGACAGGCCGCCGAGCGGCTCGCCATCGACCCGGACCACCCCGGACGTTGCCCGATCCAGCGCGCCGACCAGATTGAGAAACGTCGATTTGCCGGAGCCAGAGGGGCCGACAACGGCCACCATCTCGCCGCGATTGATGGTCAAACTCACGTCAGTAAGGGCCGTAACCTGGCTTCTGCCGTCGAACCGCTTCGTGACCTGGTCGAGCTCAATCATCTCTCGAACTATCGGCTGAAGACCGGCAGCCCTCCACTCGCCACGAGTGATTCTCCCGAGGCCGCGAGACGACCCTCCATACACCAGACACTCGACGATGTTTGGCCTGCCATGCCTGTTCGACGGCAGATTGGCTTACCATGAAGCCAAATCGGCACTGGCAGACGGGCGCTGGTCGCGCAGCCAGCTGAAAACGATCAGGGAGCGGACTATGACAACGATGCGACTGAGTCTCTGGGTGTTCACTGGTGTCCTGATTGGCACGACCGGGTCGATGGCGCAGAACGCGGCACCCGTGCCCGGCGCGCCTGCCGGCCAACGTGCGCAGGGCGCAGCCCCGGCTCCTCGTCCCCAGCCCCCCACACGCGATCCGGGCACGGTCGGTTACGCGAAGGCGGTCGAACTGCCGGATGGCACGCTGCCCCCTCCGGGCGCCGAAGGCAACTTCATCATCGGGCCCACTCACCCGGCCGCGCCGGAGACCGTGATGCAGGACGCAGTGCCGCAGGGCACGGTGATCACCTTCACGATGAATTCGACCGACAGCAAGTTCTATCCCGGCATCATGCGAGAGCCAGGCACGTTCGGGACACCCGACCCGAACAACCCGGCGAAGCTCGATTTGACGACGAGCCATCCGGCCCCCTACACGCGCAACGTCACCGTCTACGTCCCGAAACAGTACGTGCCAGGCACGGCGGCGCCGTTCATCGTCGGAGCCGATGGCGGTGCCTCCGGCGATCAGCTGCTGTTCGCGTCGCTCAACAACCTGATCGCGCAGAAGCGCGTGCCGGTGATGATTGCGATCTCGATCGCCAACGGCACGGGCGATGCGCAGGGCAGCCAGCGGGGGCTCGAATACGACACCATGTCCGGCAAGTACGCCGAGTTCGTGGAGGCGGAGGTGCTGCCGCTCGTCGAAGCGCGCGCGAACGTGAAGCTGACCACGGATCCCGAAGGGCGGGCCACGATGGGCGGCAGCTCGGGCGGGTCTGCCGCGTTCATCATGGCCTGGTACCATCCCGAGCTCTACCACCGGGTGCTGGCCTACTCGATCACGGCCGTCAACCAGCAGTGGCCGTTCAATCCGCAGACGCCCGGCGGCGCGTGGGAGCTGCATCGCACGCTGATTCCGAACAGCCCGGTCAAGCCCATTCGCGTGTGGCTCGAGGTAGGCGATCGCGACAATTACAACCCGAATGTCATGCGCGATGACATGCACGACTGGGTCCTCGCCAGCGAGAACATGGCCAAGGCGCTCGAAGCGAAGCGGTATCACTACCAGTTCATCTTCGCGCGTAACGCGGGCCACACCGATGGCGCCGTGAAACGCCAGACGCTGCCGATGGCACTCGAATGGCTCTGGAAGGGCTACCCGATTGGCGGCGCCGCAGGAGCACGCTGATCGAACTAGCTGTTGTCGCCATCCAACAGACCCCCGAGTCCGCGGAGGATCGAACCTTCCTCACGTCCTCCACGCGCGATGCCGGGCACGGCCGAGACAATCCGGTTGGCCATGCGGCTGAGAGGGAGCGATTGCAGCCAGATGCGGCCGGGCCTGCGACTCGCCAGTCAACAGCCGCGTGCCGGCGCCCATCAACGCACCGAGAATGCCGCCTTGCTTCGCCGACCCGTCACCGAACACGGTTTCCATGTCGATGCCGTCGTTCATGTACATCATGCCGCCCGCCTCGGCGACCGATGCCGCTCATCGCGCAAAGATGAACCGTGGCGCCGCCACAGCGCAGTAAGATGCCTGTATCGGCTTTTTCACAGACCAAACATCAAGACCGCTGCTGTCAGCGGTCGACAGGAGACGTCCCGATGTCAGTAGCCAAAGTCAGTGAGCTCAGTTCCACGTCAGCCAAGAGTTTCGAAGACGCGATTCAGCAAGGGCTCTCGCGGGCGGCGCGAACGCTGCGTCAGATTCGCGGAGCGTGGATCAAGGAGCAGCACGTGCGCTGTAGCGAAGACGGGCGCATCACCGAATATCAGGTGAACATGATGGTCACCTTCGTGCTCGACGAGTAGGCCGACATACGGACCGGCTCGGCCGAGTCGGTCCGTATCGTGCGGTGTCGATTAGCCGTCGGCCACGCGGCGCGCGACACTGGCGACGGTGGCGACCAGCTCGGACGGGTTTACCGGCTTCGACACGTGCACGAGAAACCCGGCGCGCAGCGTACGCGTGCGGTCCTCCGACCGTGCGAGCGCCGTCAGCGCCACGGCCGGCACGCGCCCGCCCCGTTCTGCCCCGAGCGCACGCACGCGACGCAGCAGCTCGAATCCGTCAGCGTCTGGCATCCCGAGGTCGCTTACGAGCACGTCCGGCCGGTGCATTTCCACGAGCTGAATCGCCTCTTCGGCCGTCGCGGCCGTCATCACCTCGGCGGCGCAATCCTCGAGCACGCGCCGGACCAGCTCGCGCGCGTCGAGATGGTCGTCCACCACGAGGACCGTAAGGCCAGCCAGCTCCGAAAGCGTGGATGGCGTGCCAGGAAGATCACCTGCCCTCCGCGTCGTGCGCGCGTCGACGCCCTGAGAGGGAGCCCCGAGCGGCAGGTGCACGACGACAGTCGTGCCATGCCCTTCGCCGGGACTGTGGACCTCGACCCGGCCGTGATGCAGTTCCACAAGGCTCTTCACAATCGACAACCCAAGGCCGAGACCGCCGTGTTGCCGAGTGGTCGATGCATCTGCCTGTCGGAAGCGCTCGAACAAGTGCGGCAGGAATTCGGGCCTGATTCCCGCGCCCGTGTCCGCGACCGTGATCTTCACCTGGCGATCCGCTCGTTCGAGGGTGACGTGAACTTTTCCTCCCGCCGGCGTGAACTTGATCGCATTGGAGAGCAGGTTCCAGATGACCTGCTGCAATCTGCCGGGATCGCCGGTGAGCGGACCGGCGGACCGGCGGACCGGTCGAGCGTCGCGTCGACCAGGATTCCCTTCGCATTGGCCGCGGGCCGGACGGTTTCGATGGCAGCGTCGATGAACGAGACAGGATGCGTCGCCTGCAGCGTGAGAACTTCCTGTTCATGTCGAGGAAGCGCCCGTCCAGTTCCGCCACGGCAATGCCGATGGCGGCCTGGTTGAACATCGCCCGAAGTCGCTCCTCGTTTTCCCGAACGGTATCCAGCCCGCTCGAATCGAGGCATACCTCGGCGTCGTCCTCCAGCGACCTGAACGTGCCGGCCACGGCGTCCGACATAGCCCGCACACGTTCGCGGGTCTCGCGTAGTTCTTCTCTCGCGCGATCGAGCTCGGCCTCGAGCTGGGGCCGGGTGAGCCGTCGCAATGCGCCTGTCGGTTCTGCTGGGGCCATGGCGATCGGAGAAGACCTACGGCGTGCGGCCCGCGTTGATGAGCTTGACGAAGCTGTCCACCGTCATCAACAGCTCCGTTGGCTCGACGGGCTTGGCGACGTGAGCGCTGAAGCCGGCCGCCAAAGCCCTGGTCCGGTCCTCGGACCGCGCGAACGCGGTCAGCGCGATGGCCGGTATCCTCGACTCCGGGCCGTCCATTTTCCGGAGACGTGCCATGAGCTCATAGCCGTCGACATCCGGCAGGCCGATGTCGCTCACCAGCATGTCGGGTGGTTTCGAGACCAGCAGTTCGAGTGCCTCTGGGGCCGAGGCCGCGACGAGGACCTCAGCGCGGTGTGCTTCGAGCAGCCGGCGCACCAGGTCGCGCGTGTCTGGATCGTCTTCGACCACCAGGATCGTCATGCCGGCGAATGAGACGTCGTGGGCAGCCTGGGCCGTGACGTCGTCGTCGAGCTGAAGGGGCCGGGTTGCGACTTCGCCAGTTCGCTCGAGGGGCAGCTGAACTTTGAAGGTGGCGCCCTTGTCCGGACCATCGCTCCAGGCGTGAATCGATCCGCCGTGGAGCTCCGTCAGGTGCTTCGTGATCGAGAGCCCCAGTCCGAGACCACCGTGCTGCCGGGTCGTCATGCTCGAGCCCTGGCGGAATCGTTCGAACAGATCCGGAATCAGCTCCGGGCGAATCCCGATGCCGGTATCGGTCACCGTAATCTCGGCAACGTCGCCGGTTGTACGAAGAGCCACTGTCACGCGGCCCGACGACGGCGTGAACTTGATGGCATTGGAGACCAGGTTGAGCACGATCTGCTGCAGCCGCGCCGGGTCGCCCACGATGATGGGCGGATCGCTCTCGAACCGCGCCTGCAGCTCGATCTCTTTCCCGGCCGCTGCCGTTTCCAGGGCTTCGACGCTGTTTCTCACGACTTGTTCGAGATCCGCCGACTGCAGCTCCAGACGAAGTTTGCCAGACACGATACGGCTGACGTCGAGCAGATCGGAGATGAGCTGGGCCTGCAGGCGTGTGTTGCGGGAGAGGACCTCGAGCCCGTGCTGCTGCGTTGCGGCGTCGAGGCTGCCCGAACGCAGCAGATCGGCCCATCCGAGGATGGCGTTCAGTGGCGTGCGGAGCTCGTGCGACACCATGGCCACGAAGTCGTCTTTGACCCGGTTGGCGCGCTCGGCTTCGGTGCGTGCGGCGCGCTCGCTGTGGAGCAGCCGCTCGCGCTCCTCTGCGGCCAGACGCATGCGCTGCTGATGCGCCATCAACTCGGTGGTCTCGCGAAACACGAGCACCACGCCAATGGTCTTTCCGTGCGGCTCGACGATCGGTGCCGCGCTGTCGGCGATGGGCCATTCTGTGCCGCCGCGGGCAATCAGGATCGTGTGATTGGCGAGACCGACGACCTGTCCCAGTTCCAGCACCTTCTGCGCCGGATTCTCGACGGCCTGCCTGGTCTCCTCGTTGACGATGTGGAACACGGAGGCCAGCGACCGCCCCACGGCATCGGCGCCCGACCATCCTGTGAGCCGCTCAGCTTCATGGTTGAGAAACGTCACGTTCCCGTCGCAGTCGGAGGCGATGACGGCATCTCCGATGCTGTTGAGCGTTACCCGGAACCATTCCTGCTGCTGGGCGATCTGCGCCGCGGCGCGTTTGCGGTCGGTGATGTCTCGGGCGATCTTCGAAGCGCCGACCACCATGCCGTCTGGCCCGCGTACCGGCGAGACCGTCAGAGACACATCGATGCGCCGGCCGTCCTTGCTAACGCGGACGGTCTCGTAATGATCGATCCGCTCGCCGCGCCTCAGCCGGGCCAGAATCTCGTACTCCTCCTGCTGAAGGTCGCTCGGAATCAACCGGAGCACCGACTGACCGATGATTTCGCTGGGCGCATACCCGAACATGCGCTCGGCGGCCGGATTGAAGGACTTGATTGTGCCGTTCAGATCCTTGCTGATGATGGCGTCGTCGGATGAGTCGACAATCGCGGCAAGGTAAACGTTCAGCTCCGAATCCTTCATCGGTCTCCAGTCGGCCGGGGAGGCAGAGGACGGGGAGGGCCCCATCCGGCGATGGATGGAGTGCATAGTTATCACTTGTCGACAGGCGGTTTGGCAAGCGCGACGCCCGGCGTCTCAGCCCTGTGCCGCCCGCCGCCTTGGCCAGAACGCGGCTGGCGATGCCGTGTGCCGTGGGACTGATCAGATCGTGCAGCGACAGCGCTTCGGCCGGTAGCGGGGGCGTCGATCGGGATGTCATTGCTAGGGCTCGAGTTCTCGAACGGGTCGCACTTCGACGCTGCCCTCCCGCGCGGGGGGAATCTTTGCTGCGATCTGGATCGCGTCGTTGAGATCCCTGGCCTCGATCAGATAAAACCCGGCCAGCTGCTCCTTCGTCTCGGCGAATGGGCCGTCGGTGACCGATAGCTGGCCGTTTCTGATTCGAACGGTGGTCGCGCTGGCCACCGGCTGAAGGGCTTCGGCGGCCACGAGGACTCCGCCGGCGCGCAAACCGTCGCCGCACGCCTGGCACTCGGCATCGGGCACCGCGTGCAGCTTCTGTTCGTCGAGATAGACGAGGCACAAGTACTTCATAGGTGTGTACCAACTGACGACTGAAGGATGTCCCACAGCGGATAGTCGTGCGGTAAGGCCGGAGATCGACATGCCATCCAGACACAGGCGACGTTCCTGCTCTCGCCCGAACCGCCGCTAATGTTTGGCACCCAGTTCCGCAAGCCGCATTTGAAGAAAGCGGCGCTCGGGCTCCTGTCGCGTCAGCGACAGCGCGCGTTCGTAAGCCGCGCGCGCCTCCTCGGGGTGGCCCGACCGCCGACACAGATCCGCCCGTGCCGCGTAGGCGAAACGATAGTCGAGCAGATCGCCGCGAGTCCAGATGGCGTCGATCAAGGCGAGCCCCGCGGCCGGTCCATCGCGCATGGCTACCGCCACGGCCCTGTTCAGCTCGACGACAGCTGAGGGCTGCGCCTGCAGCAGCAGATCGTAGAGACCGACGATCTCGGCCCAGTCTGTATCGCCCGCCGTTGGTGCGTCCGCGTGCACGGCAGAAATCGCCGCCTGCAGGGTGTAGGGTCCGAAGCGCCGCGACGCCAGGGCCTCGCGGACGAGCCGTGCGCCCTCGGCGATCTGTCCCGCATCCCACAGCCTGCGGTCCTGTTCGTCGAGGACGATCAGCTCCCCAGACGCGGAGGTGCGCGCGCGACGCCTCGACTCGTGCAAGAGCATCAGCGCGAGCAGTCCCTTCGCCTCTGGTTCCGGCTGCAGCTCCACGATCAGGCGCCCGAGCCGCAACGCCTCGGCCGACAGATCGAGCCGCGTCAGCGACTCGCCAGACGAAGCCGCGTAACCTTCGTTGAACACCAGGTAGACGACACGCAGCACGGCGTCGAGCCGTTCGGGCAGCTCATCACGCTCGGGCACGCGATAGGGAATACGCGCATCCCGAATCTTGGCCTTTGCACGGACGATCCGCTGCGCGAGCGTCGGAGCGGGCGTCAGAAACGCATATGCAATTTCTTCCGTCGTCAGACCGCAGACTTCACGCAGCGTGAGCGCCACCTGGGCGTCGGGGGCGAGCGCTGGATGACAACACGTGAACACGAGCCGCAGCCGGTCGTCTTCGACGCTCTCTTGCTCGGCCCAGGCCGCCGTGTCGATGACCCCAATGGCGCCATGCTGGCCCTGCTCGTCGAGCGGGTCGAACTTCGAACGCCGGCGAATGCCATCAATGGCCTTGAACCGCCCGGCCGAGACCAGCCATGCGCGCGGATTGTCCGGCACGCCATCGCGAGGCCATCGCTCGAGCGCCGCCTTGAACGCGTCGTGCAGCGCTTCTTCGGCCACGTCGAAGTCACCGAGCAGACGGATGAGGGTTGCAAGAACCCGCCTGGACTCGGCCACGTACAACGCATTCACGACGTCGAGCACCGGGTCTGTCGCGGTCACCGAGAGCAATCTCATCATCATCCCCGGCATGCGGCAAGCCGGGACTGACAACCGCACCGGCGAGAGGGAAGCCACTCCTGTTGGTCCAGTGGCGGATCCGGCATTGTGCGGTGGTCGGACATGGCGGCCTGGAGCTTCACACGATCCCCGTCGACAACTTCTACCAGGCTGCGGCCGAGGCGATCGCGAACGACCTTGCTGACGGTTCTGCCGGGCAGACACCAAAACTGTCGTTCCTCGGGTGGCCGCCGCGTGTTCGGTTCGGAACCGCCTTCATTTCCGGTGTTGCCTAACAGATTGGTCGTTCCGCTCTCTGGCACTGCGCTTGCCTAGCCCATGGGCATGTGCCTCAGGCCGACCTGCAAGTGCTCCGCTGCGGGTTGTCAGCGGCCACCCCATTTCTCCCTAGTGATCGCGCTCGTGGCGGCGCTCGGCGCTGCCGGCTGCGGCCCCGCGGACACGCCGCTGCCGCCAATCACCAATATCGGTGTGATCAAACACGTGAGTCAGCAGGAGGCTGCTGACGGCCGTTCTGTCAAGACGGCCGGCGTCGTAACTTTCATTCGCCGGAACACCCACTCGGCCGTGCTCCAGTCCGGAGACGATGGGGTTCTTGTTGATATCAGCCGCCTGCCCCTCGCACTCATCGCCGGTCATCGCGTGGAAATAGAGGGCTTCACCGCAATGGGCGGTTTGTCCCCCGTTGTGAACGCCACGCGCGCCAACGATCTGGGCGGCAGCCCACTTCCCCCGGCAGTCCACGTGACAGCCAAGCAGCTGGCCTCGGACGGCTACTCCTATCGGCGCGTCGAGGTGGAGGGCGTGGTGCGCTCATTCCGGAAGGAGAACAACGGCGGCATCACGCTGTGGATCCTGTCCGAGGGTACCCTGGTCGAGGCGGCCTCCAACCCGAGCATGGTGTCGCTCGGCGCGGAGCTCATCGACGCGACGGTCTCGATTCAGGGCGTGGCGGACACCAGGTTCGACGTGTTGGGCCGACCCATCCGGCCCCGGGTTCTGGTGATGCGAACCACTGATGTCGTAGTACGCGAGCCGCAGCCGGCGGAGGTCTTTGCCGGAGCCGTGCAATCGGTGGCGGCCATCCGTCAGCCAGGCACGGCGGCGCTCCTCACTCATCGGGTCCACCTTCAAGGGCAGACGCGGCGCGCGGCCGACGGCACGCTGAGCGTGGAGGATCAGACCGGCACGATCGAGCTTCGGTCCGACGGTGCCACCGACGTCGCAATTGGCAGCGTGATGGACGTGATCGGCTTCGTGGCCGCCAACGGTCGCGCTCTCGAAACCGCCAGGGCCCAGCCAGTCGAGACCACGGTAGAAAACGCGAGAGCCGCGGCCTCGGGAACGAGCCCTGATGCGCCCAGCCTGCTCACGACCATTGCGGAGATCCGACGACTGAATCCCACCGAGGCGCGGCGTCACCACCCCATTCGACTTCGTGCGGTCGTGACGTCACAGAGCCCGGATTCGGTCACCAACGGCTTCGTGGACGATGGCACGGGTGGCATCTGGATGCGGCGCACTGGCGAGGCGCTGCGAACCGGCACGCTCATCGACATTGAAGCCACCACGGGCAGCGAGCTCACACCCATCATCGACAACGCCACTATTCGTGTGCTGGGTCCCGGAAGGATGCCCGACCCGATCGTGGTCCCCATGACAGAGCTCGCATCGGGGAAGTACGACAGCCAGTGGGTCCAGGCAGAAGGTATCGTGCAAGCGGCGGCGCGCGACGGCACAAAAACCCATCTGACGGTGGTGTCAGGGCCGTACACGTTCAAGGTGCTCCTCGTTGGGTACGAAGGGCCAGTGCCACAATTTCTCGTCGACGCCAAGGTCCATGTCGTCGGTGCGGTTGGGTCGGTGTTCAACGAGCGGCGACAGCTGCTGGGCATCCGGTTAGCGGTGCCAGGCCTGCAGTACGTCACCGTGATCGAGCCGGCGGGGTCCAACTCGCTTCAGCTCCCGGTGCTGCCCATCAACACGTTGATGCAGTTCAACCCGCAAAAGACCGAGAACGGACATCGCGTGCGCATTCAGGGCATCGCCACGCTCTGGACCGCGGCAGGCGATCTGTACGTCACCGACTCCACGAGTGGGGTCGTGGTGCATACGGGCCCGGGCATGGCGGTGACTCCTGGCGACAGGGTCGACATTGTGGGCTATCCCGCCATGGGCAGTTATCTGCCGGAGTTGCGAAACGCGGACGTGCAGAAGCGTGTGCCTGGGGAGCCACCAGTGCCCACGTACATCACGGCTGATGAAGCGTTGACGGGCACATACCACGCGCAACTCGTCCAGGTCGACGCGTATCTCGTGGACCAGAGCAGGAACGTCAGCGAGCACGTGCTGACACTGCGTGCTGGCGCTCACACGTTCAATGCCGTCATCGGGAGCGACACCAATGCGCTCAGCCTGGAGCACGTTCGCCCGGGAAGCCTGGTGCGACTTGTCGGCGTATGTCTCACGGAGCCCGAGAAATCCATCGGCAGCACGGCGTACGTTTCCATGGTGGATTTCCGGCTGCTGCTGCGATCGGCCAGCGACGTCACGGTGCTCGCCGGTGCCTCATGGTGGTCCGTGTCGCGCGCCCTCTGGGTGATCTCGCTGATGCTGCTGGTGGTCTGCACGGCGCTGGCATGGGTGTTCGTATTGAGGCGGCGTGTGCGGATGCAGACCGCCGTGATTCGCCGGCAGCTCGATACCGAAGCCTCCCTCACGACCGCGGCCCAGAACGCCAACAGCGCCAAGTCCGAGTTTCTGGCCAACATGAGCCACGAGATCCGCACGCCGATGAACGGGGTCATCGGCATGACCGCGCTGGCGCTCGACAGCGAGTTGAGCCCGTTCCAGCGCGATTGTCTCGAAAACGTCAGCACCTCTGCCGAGACGCTGCTGACCATTCTGAACGACATCCTGGACTTCTCGAAGATCGAGTCGCGCCGGCTGGAGCTCGAGTCGATTCCGTTCTCGCTCGCCGATACGGTTTCCGAGGCACTGAAAGCCATCGCGGTGCGCGCCGATCAGAAGGGCCTCGAGGTCATCATCGATATCGCGCCCGAGGTGCCGCCAACAGTCATCGGCGACCCCGTTCGTCTCAAGCAGGTACTGACCAACCTCGCCGGTAACGCCATCAAGTTCACAGAGACCGGGCACATCCTCGTTTCAATCGCCGACGAAGGCCGCCGCGATGGGTCCGTGATGCTCCACCTGCGCGTCACCGATACGGGCATCGGCATCCCTCTCGAGAAGCAGGCGCTGGTGTTCGAGGCCTTCAGCCAGGCAGACGGCTCGACGACCCGACGCTTCGGAGGGACGGGGTTGGGCTTGACCATCTCGTCCACGCTCGTGGCGTTGATGGGCGGGCGGATCTGGCTGGAGAGCGCACCCGGTGAGGGCAGTACTTTTCATTTCACGGTGAGGCTTGGCGTGGGTGAAGCGCTGCCGGTCGCACTCGACCGAGACCGTTTCACCGGCTTACGCGTGCTCATCGTCGACGACAACGCCGTGAACCGGATGATTCTCGAACGGCAGCTCACCGGATGGAAGATGTGCCCCGTGTCAGTGGACGGCGGTCAGGCGGCGCTCGAGGCGCTGACCGCGGCCATGCAGGAAGACCGACCCTTCGGCCTGATGTTGCTCGATGTCAACATGCCGGACATGAGCGGCTTCGCGGTTGTCGAGGAAGTCGGGCGGCGTCCCGCGTTGAGCCTGACTCCGGTGGTGATTCTCAGCTCGTCGGCCCTCGGCGGCGAAACGACCCGTTGCCACGAGATGGGCGTGGCGGGCTACATGGCGAAGCCCGTAAAGGCCGTCGACTTGTTCAGGGAAATCGGCCGCGTCCTCGATGCGCCGGTGGCGTTGGACCATCCGCAATCTGTCGAGGCCGCCGCCCGCGTCGATGCGGTTCCGCCGTCCCCTATTCGCGTCCGGAAGGTTCTGGTTGCCGAAGACAACCCCATGAATCAGAGAGTCGCCATCGGCCTGCTGTCGAAACGCGGCCATCAGGTGACGGTTGTCGACAACGGACGGAAAGCGGTTGAAGCCCTCGCCAATGAATCGTTCGATCTCGTGCTGATGGATGTGCAGATGCCCGAGATGGACGGCTTCGAAGCCACCGCGGCCATACGCGCCGCGGAGGTCGGCACTGGCCGGCACATGCACATCGTGGCGATGACCGCGCACGCGCTGAAAGGCGACTCGGATCGCTGCATCGAGCGTGGCATGGACGCCTACCTGAGCAAGCCGCTCAACGCCAAACTCCTCTGGGCCATGGTCGAGAACGCTGGCAGTGAGGAGTTGGAGACGGTCGGCGTCTAAGAGACCGGGTCTCCGTACGAACACCGCGGAGACCCGGTCTCCTAGACACAGCGGAGACCCGGTCTCCTAGACGGAGCGCCTCATAAGAGACCGGGTCTCCGTATGAAAGCCAGCGGAGACCCGGTCTCCTAGACGGACCGGTCTCGCTGCTACTTGTAGCCGAGGATCAGTCGAGGCAGGACCAGCGTCACGTCTGGCACGGCGGCAATGAGACCGAGCCCGATGAGCAGCGCAATCAGATAGGGCACGTAGCTTCGGCTCACGTCGTCGATGTCGACTCGGGCGATGCCGGCGGCAATCGACAGGCCCACTCCGACGGGCGGCAGAAAGAAGGCGATGCCCGTGGCGGCGATGACGACGATGCCGTAGTGCACGGCGTCGAGTCCGAGGGTGCGGCCGATTGGGAAAAGGATCGGCCCGAAAATCAACAGCGCGGGCAAACCCTCGAGCAACGCTCCGATCACCACGAAGATCACGATCGAGAGCAGCATGAACACCAGACGCCCCGCGCCGATGGCGGTGATCCACTCGCCGAGCAACTGCGGCACCCATTCCCGGACGAGAATCCAGGCAAACGCGGATGCGGCTGCCAATACCCAGAGAGTCGTGGCGGTCACGACGCCGCTTTGCGCCACCTGGCCGGCGGGGCCATGCTGCTCGGCCGGCGCCCCGCGCTCCATGAGCTGACCGGCGACGAACGCGTACACCACGGCCAGCAGCGCTGCTTCGGTCACCGTGGTGAGACCGCTGAAGATGCCGCCAAACAGCAGCACCGGCAGGCCGGTCGGCACGGCGGCTCGGCGCACGGCCCGCCAGAGTTGCGCGCGTGACGGCCCGGCCGTGACTGGCCAGTGCTGGGTGCGCGCCCGGATGGCAATCAGGATCATCAGAACGCCGGCCAGCAGAAACGCGGGCAGAAACCCGGCGAGGAACAACGTCACGATCGAGATGTTGACGATTGATCCGAGCACCACCATGGTCAGACACGGCGGCACGAGAATACCCATCGCAGAGGCAGCGGCCACGACGCTCACCGCCTCGGCACCCGAGTAGCCGGCACGCTTCATGGAGGGCACGAGCAGCGAGCTGATCGCCGAGACATCGGCGGCCGTCGAGCCCGAGATTCCGGAGAAGAGAATTTCTGCGACGACCACGACCATGGCCAGCCCGCCACGGACACGACCGACGATGGCCATCGCCAGATCGACGATGCGTTCGGAGATGCCGCCCGACTCCATCAACGCCCCGGCCAGGATGAAAAGCGGAATCGCAAGCAGGACGAACGAGTCGACGCCGCCCAGAATCTTAATGGGCAGGATGATCAGGCTGACGCCCCCAATCCCCAGCAGGTAGGTCAGCGACGTGAGCGCAAGGGTGAACGCGAGCGGCAGCCCGAGTCCGGCCGTCACCAGGAAGCCAATCACGAGCACGAGAAGCGGTGCCGCATCCGCAGCGAGTGGAATGAGGACGGACGCAATTGCGACGCCCGCCGTCCCAACCGACCAGACGACCGCGGAGCGATCGCGCCAGACGTGGGCGCCCTCGCGCACCAGCTGGTGCACCACGACGGCGGACATGAGCAACAAGGCCACTGGAAGCACGGCCGAGATGGTTGCGCCGGATAGGCCGCTGGCTGGCAGGTGCTCGGCCGCACTTGCCACGGTGAGCCGCAGCGCCGGCACGACGAGGACGAGGAAAAACGCGAGGAGCACCAGTCGCAAGCCGCGATCGACGGCGTCGCGTCGCGACGCTGACAGACGACGCACGAGGACGGTCACTCGTGGGTGCTGTCCGTGACGCAGCGCGGCGATACCGCCGAAGCACATCAGCCACACGAGGAGCAGCCGCGCAATCTCCTCGGTCCAGGAAAATGGCTGCAGCAGCACGTGCCGTCCGATGACCTGCAGGCCAACGATGGCCGCCTGCGCGACGACAAGTGCCGCGATCAATCCGTGCAGCAGACGATCGACAGTCGACGGCGTCGCGAACCCGTGGGGTGCCGCCTCGACACTCATGCGCGGCTGGCCTCGAGCCACGGCATGACGCTGAGCGCGCGCGCTTGTGACTCCCACAGCCGTTCGGCCGCGGGACGGAACGCCGACGCGTCCACCTCACGGATGGTCATGCCGAGATCGCGGAGTTGACCGAGCGCGACAGCGTCCTCGCGTGGACCAATCGCGCGCTGTGCGGCGGCGGCCTCGATCGCCGCACCTTCGATCATGCGTCGCAGATCGGCCGGCAGCGCGGCGAGTGAGCGCGCCGAAGCAAACAGCCCGAGGACCCCGGCGATGTGGCGCGTGCGCGCCATGAAGTGCGCGACTTCGTAGAAATGCTGGTGCACGGTCGTGCTCGCGTCGTGCTCGTAGCCGTCGATGACGCCTGTCTGCATGGACGTGTAGACCTCGCCAAATGCCATCGGGGTGGGACTTGCGCCCATCAGCTCCATGGCCCGGACGTAGATGGGCGACTGAATGGTGCGGATCTTCAAACCAGCGAGCTGGCGCGCTTCAGTCACGTCCCGCGACCGTGTGACCACGTGTCGAAACCCGAACGAGTCGCCCCACGCGATCGGCCGGACTCCCACCGTCGCCTCCACGTACTCCGCGGCATCGCGACCAATGACGCCGTCGACGATGCTGTGCACGTGGTCCCAGTCGCGCCAGAGGAATGGAAAGTCGAAGAGCTGCAGCCGCGGTGCGACACTGCCCCAGATCGCCGTGCCAGACACCATGAAGTCGACGAGCCCTTCCTGGAGCTGCTGCACGACTTCGCGCTCCTGACCGAGCGTGCCGCTGGGGAACAGGCGGAGCGTGACCGATCCGCCTGAGGCGGTCTCGAGCCGCTTGCGGAATCCGTCGGCGAGGACATGCAGCGAGGTGTTCCCCGCTGTCATCGAGTGCGACAGCCGGAGCACGAGCTGCCCTCGCGTCCCTCGCGACCGGCACCCGCTCGCGAGGGCGGCGGCGCCGAGTCCGCCGAGGAACTCACGGCGATCAACCAGTCTGTTCACGGTGCTGACCCGGCCACATTATGTCCGAACGTGAGGTGCAGCCTTGGGGCCAGGGGCCGCGCGGAGGTGGAGGGGTGACGCTCAGTAGCGGGGAATCGTGGGATCGACGACCTGCGACCATGCGTCGATGCCGCCCTGCAGGTTGTAGACACGGCGGAACCCCTCGCTCAGGAAGTACTCGGCTGCAGCCTGGCTGCGGCTGCCGTGATGGCACTGGAAGACGACCGTCGCGTTGCGGTCGAGACTCATCAGATGGGCATGACCTTCCTGATCGAGGAGCCTCGACCCGTCGATGCGCGCGACGGTGCGCTCTTCCTCCGTGCGCACGTCAATCAGCTCGAGCATCGCGCCGCTGTCGAGCAGGGCTTTCAAGTCCAGCACCGAGATCTGTTGAACGGTGGCGGCGGCGTTGGGATTCTCGATCGTAAAGCCCGATGTCTCTGGGCCGGCCACGAAGTCGAGCGACAGTCCGTCGGCCCGGCGCGCACTCGCTCCATCGAGCAGGATGGTCAGACCGCCACAATCGATGGCGACGTCGCCGTCGCCGAAAGGACCGAAGCTCAGCGCATATTCGAAGGTGTCGCTGATGCCGATACGGAGCGAGCCGTCGCCCGCCTCGGCCGCTGCCTGCCGGATTGCGGTCTTGGCCTGGTCGCTGACGTGAATGCGTGGTGGTGTCATGATGGTTGAGGCGCCGGCCCGGGGGGCCTGGCCCATTCATTCTATAATTGCAGCGAACGCTCACCCATCGAGAACCCAGGCGTGGACTCTACTCACCGGCCCGACGCTCCGAATCGGCCTGCTTCTGCGGCAGGTGCGCGCAATTCCGCCCGTGACGGCGGACGCGCCCCAGCGGCTCGAAGCTCAGGGAAGAAAGTCGCCAACAGCTTGGTGGCATTGAGCTCGGCGGCCGTCGTGACCATCTACGGGGCCGGATACTTCCGAACGAAAGCGGCCGCCGAAAAACTGGACGCCGCGCAGCGCCGGATGCCCGTTCCGCTGGGCAGCCAGGAGACCCTGGCCACGGTGCCGACGTTGCGGCCGGCGCCGCCGGTCGTCTCCGCCGACGCTGGCAAGCCCGGCGCTCCCGTCGACCCGCCCAAGACGACGCTTGCGATGCCGACGGTGCCTGCCGCGTCGCCGCGTGAGGTCCCCGATGCGCGAACGAGCGCCGAGCTGCCCGGTCCCGCAACGCCCGCCACGTCCTCGACGACCGTCTCTCCACGAACCTCGGCCGCGCGGACCCAACCGTCAGCAAACGCCGCAGCCGCCGTCGTCGCCGATCCTGCAACCGTCGCTGCGGCAGCCTCGACTCCACCGCCGGCCGCGACTGACCCGGTCTCGTCTGTCGCGTCAACGGCAGGTGTAGCGGCAGCGGCGCCTGCCGCACCGGCCGCCCCAACGCCGCCGGCGAAGTCCCTGTACAAAGACGGTTCATATTCTGGCTGGGGCACGTCCCGTCATGGCGACATCGAAGCCACGGTGACGATCGAAGGCGGCCGCATCACCAAGGCGGTTATCAGCCAGTGTCTGACCCGCTACTCGTGCAACTGGATCGATCCCCTGCCGCCACAGGTCGTCCAGCGTCAGAACGCCGAGGTCGACACCGTCTCCGGCGCCACGCAGAGCACTTACGCGTTCTACTACGCCCTTGTCGAGGCTCTTACCAAAGCCAAGTGAGACGTCCCGTCACAGCGATGTGATGATGGGCACCGTCGTGACCATCGACATCGTCCACGACCCTACGCACGAAGGCGACACGCCGGGCTGCCCAGCGCCGGTCACTCGCGCGTTCGACTGGTTCCGCCTGGTGGAAGCGTGTTGCTCGCGGTTCGACCCGGCGAGCGAGCTCATGAGCCTGACGAGCCACATTGGCGAGCCCGTGGCAGTCAGCCCAATCCTGTACGAGGCGCTGAGCTTTGCGCTGGCGGTCGCAGCGGCCAGTGACGGGGCGTTCGATCCAACCGTCGGCCGCCGCATGGAGGTCGCGGGTTTCAATCGGCACTACCAGACGGGTGCCGCGATCGACAGCCGCGCGGTCCCCACCACAGACGTCACTTACGCAGACGTGCACCTGGACCCATCGGCGGGCACGGTCACGTTGCGGCGTCCCCTCGTGCTCGATCTGGGCGCCGTTGCGAAGGGTCTTGCGATCGATCTCGCCGTTCGCGAGCTGAGCCCTCTCGCGAACTTCTGCGTCGATGCCGGTGGCGATATCTACGTTGCCGGCACTAATGCGAAGGGACATGCCTGGTCAGTGGGTATTCGGGATCCGGGCGGGACCGACGAGTTGATCGATCGACTGCACGTGTCGAATCGGGCCGTCTGCACATCGGGCGGTTACGAGCGCCGTACGCCGGACAACGGTGGTCACCACCTGCTCCATCCGGCCACCGGCCTGGCAGTCGATGCCGTTGCGAGTGTGACGGTTGTCGCGCCGACGGCGTTGATGGCCGATGCGCTCGCCACGGCTGCGTTCGTGATGGCGGCTGACCGCGGGGCCGAGGGCGCGGCGACGTGGCTGTCGGCACAGGGCGTGGACGGGCTGGTCGTGTCGGCGTCGCTCGAGCGGCACGCAACGACCGGCCTCGGGGCGTGGCGGTGAGCCGGGCACGACCTCACAGGCCCTGGCGCGTCGCGCTCGGACGCTTCTTCCGCACGCCAAAGGGACTGCTGCTGGCGGTGCTCGCGTTTCTCGTGCTGCTGGCCGCCCCGACCGAGGGCCTGGGCCGGGTCTGGCCGGGGCTCGGGAGCGCGGTCGCCGTTGCTGCGCTCGCCGACGTATTGCTGCTCCGCTGGAAGAAGGGGCGGTGGGAATTTCCGAGCGGCGCCGTCCTCACCGCGCTGCTCGTGGCCATGGTGCTGACGCCGCTCGAACCCTGGTACATCGCGGCCTGCACCTCCGGAGTCGCGATCGCCAGCAAGTATCTGGTCCGCACGCGCAGCGCCAATGTCTTCAACCCCGCGGCGCTCGGAATCGTTGCGACGTTTTACGTGTTCGACTCAGGGCAGAGCTGGTGGGGCGCGCTGCCCGAGCTTCCTATCGCGGCCCTCGCCTTGCTCTTCGCCTCAGGTATCTTCATCACAGATCGCGTGAACAAGATGCCACTGGTCCTGAGCTTCCTTGGCGCCTACTTCCTGCTGTTCACGGTGACGGCGTTCGTGGGTGATCCGCGACACGTGGTGGAAATCTTCCGCGCTCCGGAGCTCCACGCGACGCTGTTCTTTGCCTTCTTCATCCTCACGGACCCGCCCACTTCGCCCGTGAAGTACCGGCCGCAAATTCTGTGTGGCGTGCTCGTGGCCGTGGTGGCGTATGCCGTCTTCGAGTGGGTGGGGGCCGCCTACTATCTGCTGGCGGGCGTGCTCGTCGGGAACGTGTGGGAAGGGTGGCGGCGGGCCCAGGCGCGTCGCACGGGTGGACCTGTCAGGCGCGGCCAGCGAACTCCCGCGTCTCCGTATGCACTTTCACCTTCTCGCCCTCTTTGATGAAGAGCGGCACGCGGATTTCGAGTCCCGTCTCGAGCGTCGCCAGCTTCGTGACGCCACCGCTGGCCGTGTCGCCGCGCACGCCGGGCTCCGTTCGCGCGACGGCCAGCTCCACGTGTGGCGGAAACATCAGGCCAATGGGGTTGCCGTTGTACTTGTGAATCTGCAGGGCCACGTTGTCGACGAGCAGCTGTCGATCGTCGCCGATGGTGTCGGCCCGCAGCGTCAGCGTCTCGAACGAGTTCTGATCCATGAAGTGATAGCCGTCGGCGTCCGCGTAGAGGAATGACGCGTCGACCTTCAGCAGATCGGGCTCATCGAACCGCTCGCCGGCCTTGAACGTTTTATCGAACACGGCGCGCGTCAGCAGATTGCGCATCTTGATTCGGACGAGGGTCTGTCCGCCCCGGGCTGTTGGCTTGGACACCTCCACGTCGAGGCAGTGATATGGGGCCCCCTCGAACTCGAAGAACATCTTCCGCTTGATCTCGATCGCCTCAATCTGCGCTGCCATGAGCTGGATTGTAGCGTCTTTCACCCCATCGCCCAGCGCACGTCCATGCCGGGCCGCGAACCCAGCGCGCGGCGCAGGAGCTCGACGACCCCCGCATCGGCGCCCTGCTCCTGCAGCATCGTCAGCGTCGGCTCGTCGATGTAGTAGTCATCGTCGTCTTCCGACTCTCGCTCGAGATGCTGGGCGAGACTGTCGAGCTGCGCCCTGGTGATCTGGCCGATCCGCGCGCCGCTCTGCTTGTCGAACAGGTCGACCGACCCGCCCGTCGCGTGCGGCGCTGCTGGGACGGGAGCGAACTGCGGGGGCGCGTCGGCTGCGGCGCTCAGTCCCGGCCCGGGCGCCTGCAGGTCGCGAAGGATCTCCCGGGCGCGGGCTTCGTCGGCCGAACGCACGAGCACTTGGAGCGGCGCGGTGGTCTCGCCGACGGTCATCGAGGATCGGCGGCCCATGACCGTGTCGAAGCCTCGGTTCTTGATGGCGTACTCGATGCCCGCTTCGTCGAGCGCCATTCGCGCCAGCGGCAACAGCCCGGCCTCGGTGGTCGCCATCACCGCGACGAGCGCCTCATCCGGCACGGGGGCCATGTCCGCAGGGACGTCGAGCAGCGGCACTTGGCACTGCGGGCAGGTCGACTCATAGTCTTTGTACTTCTCGCCGCACTCCGGGCAGTATTTGTCCACGAGATCCTCACGATGGGCTGAAAGTCAGTGCCTCGCTCGTCGGCAGCCCGGGCCTCGGCGAGGAAAGGGAATACTCGATCAATACCACGTCAGCGGGAACGACTTCGCCTGCGCCCAACCCGCGCAGCCAATCGTCGCGCCGTGCGCGCCGTTCGAGGCCATCGCTTTCGCGCAGCGCATGGTCCGGTGTAGGCTGAATTCAGTTCCCCACATACATCGCAACGTCTCGAGCAGAGGGAGGGGTCGTCATGGCCTCGACGCTAGGCACGGCCCGAATGTCGCCGAATACCAGTCGCGTGCTCTCCGTCGTTCTCGGCGGGGGCGCCGGAACGCGACTCTTCCCGTTGACGAAGGAACGTGCCAAGCCTGCCGTTCCTCTGGCCGGAAAGTACCGGCTTGTCGACATCCCCATTTCGAACTGCATCAACTCCGACCTTCGCCGCGTGTACCTGCTGACGCAGTTCAACTCGGCGTCTCTGCACCGGCACGTGGCCCAGTCGTACAAGTTCGATCATTTCTCGGGGGGATTCGTCGAGATCCTCGCGGCGGAACAGACGCACTCCGACACGTCGTGGTACCAGGGCACGGCCGACGCCGTGCGCAAGAATCTCGTGCACCTGCTCAACCACGACTTCGATCACGTGCTCATCCTGAGCGGAGACCAGCTGTACCGCATGGACTTCCGGCACATGATCGCGCAGCACATCGAAGACGGATCCGATCTGACGGTGGCGACCATTCCGGTGCACCGGCGCGACGCGCACGCGCTCGGCATCATCCAGATCGATCAGGACCGGCGCATCACCCGCTTCGTCGAGAAGCCGAAGGATCCGGCCGTGCAAGACAGCCTGATCGTGCCGGCCGATCGCTACGAGACGCTGGGCATCGAGGGTGATGGCCAGGACCTGATGCTGGCCTCGATGGGCATCTACCTGTTCAATCGTGAGGTGCTCATCGCCCTGCTCGACAACAACCTGGCCGATTTCGGCAAGCACATCATTCCGGGCGCCATCGACACGCACCGCGTCTCGTCCTATGTGTTTCAGGGCTACTGGGAGGACATCGGGACGATCCGCGCATTCTTCGAGGCCAATCTCGACATTACGTCGGAGCTGCCGCGATTCAATTTCTTCGATATGGCGGCGCCGATTTTTACGCGGCCACGCTGGTTGCCGGCGTCGAAGATCAACGGCGCCCAAATCGACCACGCGGTGATTTCGGACGGCTGCATTATCAGCCACTCCGACATCCATCAGTCGATTGTCGGGATCCGCAGCATCATCTTCCCGGGGTCGCGGCTCAACCGCACGATCGTGCTCGGCAGCGACTTCTATGAGTCGGAGTCGTCGATCGCCGACAGCCGGGCAGCGGGGAAGCCACGCATCGGCATCGGGGCCAATACGATTGTCGAGAACGCCATCATCGACAAGAACGCACGCATTGGCCAGCACGTGACCATTTCTCCGGCGGGGAAGCCGGAGAACGTCGACCATGAGCTGTACTACATCCGCGACGGCATTGTGATCATCCCAAAGAACGGGATCGTGCCAGACGGCACAGTCATCTGACTGCCGCCGCGACGCGGAGTGCGTTTAGAACTTCAGCGCGATTCCGAAGCTCGCGCGCCAGAAGTCGAACCTCTTCAGCGCCAGGCCAGCCTTCTCGTCGATGTTGAACCCGAACGCGCGCGTGTAGCGCAGATCCGCACGGGCGCCAAGATGGTCGGTGAAGAAGCCCATCACGCCACCGCCTGCGTTGAACGTGAAGTAGTTGTTCCCGATGCTGTCGGGCGTCGGGACGACGACGCTGGCCACGTTGGTGACGTTGAGAATCAGGCTGCCAGCTCCGAGCGCGACATACGGCTTCACATGGCTCATCGTCGGGCCAATCAGCGCGTCGGCCGAGAAGGTGAGCGCCGTGTTCTTGGCGGTCCCATTCGCGGAGTTCTTCAGGAACTCCGAGAAGTACGCGATTTCCGTTTCCGCGCCAACGACAGCGCCCATCCGGCCGAACGCCATGCCGAAGCCGGGCTTGCCATGGCCATCAGCAGACGTCGGAGAGTTCAAGGTGGCGGCCACGATGGGGCTCACAAAACCCTGAGCGCTGGTCTCGCGCGCGGCTCCGAGAAGAAGAAAGGCGCTGATGATGGCGATGGAACGGTTCATGGAGGGACCTGTCCTAAGATGGAGGGAAAGACGTCGGATCCGAAAAGGCTCGGATGCCGAGGCGACGAGGTCGGCAGTGTACCATGGCGGCCCCCGGGGGCGGCAGGGTGGTTGACCTTGCCCGCAATGGTGTGACGAGACACCGGAGACCACGTGTTCCCCTACCACGACGAGAACCAGACACAGCGGACCGCGGTGATCACCATCGCGTTGATTGGTGTGTGCGTCGTCACGTGGGTGCTCGTGCAGGGTGCTGGCGCGGGGCTGCAACTGCCGACTTCGGTCTGCAACTTCGGTCTGGTCGCCGGCGAGCTGACGCGCGAGGCGCCGGTGGGCAGCGCATTCCCGATGGGTCAAGGACTGGTGTGCCTGTCCGATCCCGGTCCCGAGCGGGCGCATCTGTTCACCCACATGTTCCTCCACGGGTCGTGGATGCACCTGCTGGGCAACATGTGGTTCCTCTGGCTGTTCGGCAACAACATCGAAGACTCGATGACGCGCCCTCGCTTCATCGTCTTCTACCTGCTCTGCGGACTGGCCGCCGCCCTGCTCCAGGTCTATACCAACCCCTCGTCGATCGTGCCGATGGTCGGCGCGTCTGGTGCCATCAGCGGCGTGATGGGCGCGTACCTGGTGCTGTTCCCCCGCGTCCGCGTGTTCACGCTCGTCTACCTTGGATTCTTCATCACCCGAGTGGCGCTGCCCGCCTGGGCGATGCTGATCTACTGGGCATTCCTGCAACTGGCGGGCGGCGTGTTCAGCACCGGCGCCAAGGCCAGTGGAGGTGTAGCCTTCTGGGCGCACGTCGGAGGCTTCGTCGCGGGCATCGTGCTCGTAAAATTGTTCGTCCGACGTGACCATCTGCAGGCACATCGAACGCTGCCCTGGCGCCCCGCCGGCGGTGGCGTGTTTGGCTCGTAGGGCTGCCGGGTCGCGTACCAGAGCAGCGGCGGCCCTTGTCCGGCTGCCCGCCGGCCGGATATCGTAACCCGGTGAATCATCTGCAGTTACGCTCCGCGACGGCCGGGCAGGGACGCCCGTAGATGGGGCAGTTCAACATCGTGCTCATCGGGCCGCCAGGCTCCGGCAAGGGGACACAAGCGGCGCGAATCTGCGAACGCCACCAAGTGCCGATGATTTCTACCGGTGACATTCTGAGGGCGGCCGTCAAAGCCGGGTCGCCGCTCGGCAAGCAGGTTCAGGCGATCATCGCAACGGGCGGCCTCGTCAGCGATCAGATGATGGTCGACCTCGTCGCGCACCGGCTGGCACAGGACGACGCCCGCGACGGGTTTGTGCTCGACGGATTTCCGCGCACGGTCGTGCAGGCCGAGGAGCTCGATCGGATGCTCGACGGCCGCCCATTTCTGGCCATCGTGCTCGTGGTGCCCGAGGCTGAACTCGAACGCCGGCTGGGCGCGCGCCGGATCTGCAGCCAGTGCCGCACGCTCTACACCACCGGCACGCTGTACGGTGGCTCCGAAGAGGAACTCTGCTCCAGCTGCGGAGCCACGCTGATCCGTCGCGACGACGACAACATTCAGACCATCCGCCACCGGCTGCTGACATATCGGCAGACGGCCGAGCCGCTGATCGAGCACTACCAGCACCGTTCGGCGCTGGCGGTGATCGACGGCATGCGGTCGCCAGAGGACGTGGCGCGCGGAATTCTCGACGAGATCACTACCAATCTCACGGGGGTGAGCAGGAGCCTCCAGGGCTAGCCGCTCCTTCCTGCGGGCCCCAGTGCTTGGCGATTAGGACTTGGAACGGCTCCGCCACTTCAGGTAGAGCGTGAAATACGACAGGAGCTTCTCGAACGCAGTGGCCGGGGCCGCCGCTTCGGCGGGCTGAATCTGCTTCTGCTCCGCCTGTCGAATCGCCTTCGGGGGCTCCTCGCCATGCTCGCGGTAGGCCTTCGCCGCGGCTACGCCGATCTTTTTTTTCTGTCCGGGGACCTTCTCTCCCGGGGCCTTGCCCCAGGGGGAGGCATGCTCGATTTCCGCATTCATCTCGGCGCCCACGATGATGACGAAGCCAGATAGATAGAACCAGAGCATCAGAAGGATGATCCCGCCGATGGCGCCGTAGGCCGCGTCGTAGTTGCCGAAGTTGACGACGTAGTAGCGGAAGCCGAGCGACCCGGCGAGCCAGAGGGCGGTGGCCAGAATGGAGCCGGGCGTAACCCACACCCACTCCTGCTCGGCATCAGGGGCGAAGTAGTAGATGAGACCGAGAGCGACCGCGACCAGTGCAAAAGCCACGGGCCACTGCAGGATTTTCCAGGTCCACACGAAGGCCGGACCGAGCCCCAGGTGGCGCGCCAGGGCTTCGGCGATTTCAGGCCCGGCGACCACCAGGGTGAATGACACCAGGATGAAGACGGCGAGACCGACAGTGAGCGACACGGCAATGATCCGCACCTTCCACCAGGGGCGACCTTCGTCGATGTCGTAGGCGCGGTTCATCGTGGTCACGATGGCGACCATGGCTGCGGAACTGCTCCAGATGGCCCCGAGCAGGCCCACGCTGAGCAACCCGCTGTCATGGCTGTCGGCGAGCTTCAGCATCTGCTGCTTGATGATCTCGAGCACTTCGGCGGGCACAAACGGCCCGAGCATGCCCGTGAGGCTCCCGGTGAAGTTCTGCAGCGGAAACAGGCTCGCGAGCGCAATCAGACACAGGAGCGCAGGAAACAGCGAGAGGAAGAAGTAGTACGCCAGCTGTGCGGCGAGCCCCATCGCGTCGTCTTTCATCGTCTCGCTGGCGGTCCGCTTGACGAGCTCCGTGGGACTCATCTGCATATCAAAGTGGGCGAACATCTGTTTCTACTCCTTCGTGCCGGGAGGGGCGCACGTGGTCATTGCAACGGCGTTGCCAATCCGCCGATAGGCACGCGGCGCCTCCTGAAGACGTTCGTTCGACGGTGGTACGGCCCCTGCAGCTCGTTCCGTGGGGCTGCCGAAGCGGGGCCGGCAGGCGCCCGTCAGAGAAGGCACTGAGGCCTCGAGCAAGGAGTGACGGCATGGCGGAGCACCAGAACGAATCGATCGCCGGGCTGTTGAAAAGCCTGGTCGTTGATACCCGGGATCTCATGCGCGAGGAGCTCGCCCTCATGCGGGCCGAGGTGCGCGAGGAACTCGCCCAACTGCAGACGGCCGCTATCGCCTTCGGCGCCGCGGTTGTTGTGGGGGCCATCGGCGTCGTGTTGTTCTTCATTGCTCTCGGAGGAGCGGTGGCATACGCGTTCCACTGGCCGTCGTGGGCGGGCTACGGCATCATGGCGGTCTTGCTCCTCGCGGGCGCCGCAGCATGCGTCATGTGGGGCAAGCGCGAGATAGCAACCCTGAAGGCCTTGCCGAAGACAAGGCAGACCGTGAAGGAGAACATCGAATGGATTCAGAGCAAATCCGCTCAGAGATGAACGCCACCCGGGCACGGATCGATCGCAAGCTCGACCTCCTTCAGGCGCGGGTCACCGAGGCGAGCGACCGCACGGTCCGAGTCGCCGGTCAGGCAGCGGCCGTGCTCGCCGCCACGGCCGTCGTGTGGTCGATCTGGCGTCTGAGCCGGCGTCGCAGTCGGCGGCGGGCCCCGGTCGGCTGGGCCTAACTGACTCGCTCGCCGGAAAAGCCAGCTGGTCTTCCCCCCGGGCCGTCGAGGTTGAGAGGTTAACAAGAATTAATTCGCCGTTCATGGGCGCTTCAGGCGGCTTCGATTGAATGGACGTGATGACAGCGACGTCATCCTTTCAACAGGAGAGCAGCATGAAGAGAACATCTATTGCAGTGGCGGTGGCGGCGCTCGTGATCGCCGGGCCAGCCATGGCATTCGCCCAGACGACAACGGCCCCCAAGCCAGCGGTGAGCGCGCCGGCCAAGAAGGCCGCGCCCGCGGCAGCCGCGGCAGTTCACGCCACCAAGGGCGTCGTCAAATCGATCGACGACAAGAGCCTGGTCATCAGCAAGGTGGCAGGCAAAGGCCCGGATACGACGTTCATGGTGAACGCGAGCACCGAGCGCAAGGGCACCATCGCGGCCGGGACGTCGGTCGACGTGCGCTACCGCACCGAAGGCAAGGACAAGGTGGCCACCGCTGTCACCGCGCAAGAGATGAAGATGCCGATGGCCAAGGCCCCGGCAGCGGCCAAGATGCCCGCTTCGACCCCGAAGACCGGCACGAGCAAGTAGTTCATCGCGGACCGGCCACGTATCAGGTCCGCCGCTCCACTCATCCCGCAATCCGACTGGCCACGAATGTCCTTCGTGGTCAGTCGTCGTCTTCCCGCGCCCCCCTCTGTCGACGTGTCAGCGTCGTGTCGTGCGCTCGCAACCGCCAGGGCCGTCCATTTCCGCGGCGAATCACCTCGCTCTTCCTGCGGCCATGATTCTCCGTCCGTGAGAGAGTGGTGGCGCCGTCTCATCGCTGTCGGATCCCGCGATGACCTGCGGAGGTAGATGTGCGCGTCCTGGTCGTCGAGGATGATCGGAAAGTCGCCGGCTTCATCCAGAGCGGGCTGGAGCAGGAAGGCTACAGCGTCGACGTGCTGCACGAAGGCGGCGAAGCCGGTGCGCAGGCGCTGTCGGTGGACTATGACGCCGTCGTGCTGGACCTGATGCTGCCGGGCCGCTCCGGCTTTCAGGTGATGCGCGACATCCGTGCGCGCAAACCGGCGCTGCCGATCCTGATTCTGACGGCCAAGGACTCGGTCGAGGACCGCGTGACAGGGCTCGACAGCGGCGCCGACGACTACATGACGAAGCCGTTCGCGCTCGCCGAGCTGTCAGCGCGCCTGCGAGCGCTGCTGCGGCGCGGAACGCCGCGCGAGACCCGGCTTCGCGTCGATGACCTCGAGATGGATACCGCGCGCCGCGCGGTCACTCGCGCGGGCCGTCCCATCGATTTGAAACCGAAGGAATACGCCCTGCTCGAATATCTGATGCGCAACAGCGACAGGCCGGTGACGCGGTCTCTCATCATCGAGCACGTCTGGGACATTCACTTCGACAGCATCAGCAACGTCGTCGACGTCCACATCAACTCGCTGCGGAACAAGATCGATCGCGGGTTCAGCTCGCCCCTCATCCACACGCTGCGGGGCGTGGGTTACGTGCTGACGGACAAGCCCACGTGAGACCGCTCACCCTGCGGGCGACGCTGACGCTGTTCTACTGCGGCATTCTCGGCCTGCTCATCACTGCGTTGAGCTTCACGTATTACCACGCGCTCGCTATTCAGCTCGACGCCGACGCGACGGGCGACCTCGCGGAAGTGACGAGCGCCATTCACGGCTACCTGCATTTCAGCGACGGCATGCCTGCGCTGGTGTACGACACGAACGATCCCGACCAGGTATCGTTCATCGACGCCGCGAGCCGCTACTACCAGGTGTACGACGCGGAAGACGGCCGGCTGCTCGTGCAGTCGGCCGCGCTCGAGCCGCTTGGGCTTCAGTACACACCCAATGAGGTACACGGGTTCCGAGACCATCCCCGCGTCAGTGACGTGGAAACCGATCGCGGGCGGATCCGCTTCTCCAACAGCCTGATCAGCGCCAGCCCAGGCGAATCCTATCTGCTGCAGGTCGGCGTGTCGCTCGATCCGGTCGACAGCGCGCTGCGACGCTTCCTTCGGCTGCTGCTCTGGAGCGTGCCCGCCAGCGTGTTGATCGTGCTGCTCACCGGGCGCTGGATGGCGGGACGGGCGCTCGCGCCGCTCGCGACGCTGGCCGCGAAGACCCGCGCCATCACAGTGGCCGACTTGGGGCAGCGGCTGCCCGTACGGGGCGCAAACGACGAGCTCGACGCGGTGGCCGAAGCGTTCAACGACACGCTCAGCCGGCTCGAACGGTCCGTGGCCGAGATGAAGCAGTGGAGCGCGGCCATCGCGCACGAGTTGCGCACGCCCCTCGCCGCCTTGCGGGGCGAAACGGAGCTTGCCTTGATGCACGCCCGCACCGCGGCCGAATATCAGCGCACGCTGATCAGCCAGCTCGAGGAGTTCGATACGCTGACTCGGCTCATCAACCAGCTGCTGACGCTCGCCCGAGCCGAGGCCGGCGAGATTCCGCTGGCGACCGACACGGTCGATCTCGCGGCGCTCGTCCAGACCATCGTCGATCAGATGGAGCCGCTCGCCCACGCGCGGGAGGTCGCGCTCCGCTGCGGCGACATCGAACCGGCGCTCGTGAAGGGCGACGAAGGCTGGCTCGAGCGGCTGATTCTGAATCTGCTCGATAACGCCATCAAGTTCACCGAGCCAGGCGGGCGCATCGACGTGCGGCTCGTCCAGCAGCCGGACGTCGCCCGCCTCGAGCTGCGTGATACGGGCATTGGCATCGATCGGGACGCGCTGCCGCACATCTTCGAGCGCTTCTATCGCGCCGATCCGGCCCGATCACCCCAAGCCGAGGGCGTCGGTCTCGGTCTGAGTCTTGCGAAGTGGATTGTCGATGCTCATCACGGCACCATTGACGTCACGAGCGAGCCGGGCCGCGGGAGTACGTTTGCCATCGTGCTCCCGCGCGCCTAGACGGGCTCCGCGGGACACGAGTTCAGCGCTGCGCGACCGCTGCCATCTGTGGGGGCACGTCGAGCCCGGCCATCGCCCGCATCAGCAACTCTGGTGTCGCCGTCCCCCGCGTGAACTCGGCGACGATGCGGCCGTTGCGAAAGACGAGGATACGGGAGGACAGGTGCAGCACCTCCGGCAGCTCGCTGGAGATCAGGAGAATGGCGCTGCCCGCCAGGGCAAGCTCCTCGACCAGACCGTGAATTTCGGCTTTGGCGCCGACGTCCACGCCACGGGTCGGCTCATCGATGATGAGAATCGGGCAATTGGCCGCGAGCCACTTCGTGATCACGATCTTCTGCTGGTTGCCCCCAGACAGCGCCGCGGCCATCGTCTGCACGCCGGGCGTGCGGACACGCAGCCGGTCGAAGTAGCGGCTGACCGCCCCACGTTCTGAGGCCCGGGTCACGAAGCCCATGCGTCCGAGTCGGGCAAGGAT
Source organism: Vicinamibacterales bacterium (assembly GCA_039925145.1). Classification (GTDB taxonomy): domain Bacteria; phylum Acidobacteriota; class Vicinamibacteria; order Vicinamibacterales; family SCN-69-37; genus JBDSZL01. The sequence continues at coordinate 61,033 of JBDSZL010000004.1, forward strand.
CGACAGCGTCGCGTTCTCGAGCACCGTCATCGACAGCACGAGCCCTTGGCGCTTGCGATCTTCCGGCACGAGCCCGATGCCGAGCGCGATGGCCTGCTGTGCGGAACGCGGCCTGCCCTCGCGGCCGCGAACCACGATCTTGCCGGTGGCGGTCGCATCGAGGCCGAAGAGCGCCTGCGCCATCTCGGATCGGCCAGATCCGACCAGGCCGGCGCAGCCGAGTACTTCGCCGGCATGCAGCGAGAACGCCACTCGCTCGAACCGTCCAGGACTCGACAGGTTCTCCACGCGCAGCAGCTCGGGGCCCCCGCCGGCCGCGGCTGGAGCGCCGTGACGCACGACAGACGCAGGAGCCCCGGTGTCCTCGTGCGGTGCCGGAAAGTACTGTTCGAGCCTGCGGCCGATCATCATCTCCACGAGGGAGTCCTGCGTGACGCTCTCAATGGGCAGCGTCGCGACGTGGCGCCCATCACGCAGCACGGTGACCACATCACACAGCCTGAAAATCTCTTCGAGCCGATGACTCACGTAGATGCAGGTGACACCGCGTGCCTTGAGGTCGTCGATCAGCACGTACAGCCGTTCGGCTTCGTGTTGCGACAGGCTGCTCGTCGGCTCGTCGAACACGATGAGCCGGGCGCCGCGTCCGATGGCAGAGGCGATCTGTAGCAACTGCTGTTGCGCGATCGTCAGCGACCCGACGATCCGGCGCGGGTCGATGTTGCTGTTGACTGTCTGCAGCATGGAGCGCGCGCGCGCGAGCGCGGCCGGCTTGGAAATGAATCCTGCGGTCGCGGGTATGTTGCCCAGACAGAGATTTTCGGCGACTGAGAGGTTCTCGCAGAACGACAGCTCCTGGTGCACCATCGCGACGCCGGCCGCGATAGCCTGCGTTGGCTGCGTGAGCCGGACCGGCTCGCCGTCGATCAGAATGCGGCCGGCATCCGGAGCATGAATGCCGGCGAGCATCTTCCCGAGAGTGCTCTTGCCGGCGCCGTTCTCCCCACACAAGGCGTGACAAGTGCCGCGCGCGATCTGAAAAGAGACGTCGTCGAGCGCCACCGCCCCGGGGAAACGCTTGCCGACCGCCTCGAACGTCACCGCTGCCGGCGTCGATGTGGCGGCGAGCGCGCGGCGTGCATCCGGATCGGCCATGACGAGGACGCTTCTACTGCGGCAAGGCGAGGTACGGCTCGGGGATGTCGGTGAAGCCCCAGTCGCGCAATTGTCTCGCCCACGTGCCCAGATTCTCCTTGGAGACGCGCACCAGTTCCATCGGGATGATTTCGGGGACGTCCTGCTTCAGCTGGACCTTGTCGAAGATCCGCTGCACTGAGACGTACCCCCACAGGTACGTCGGCTGTGCCAGCAGCACCGGCGCCAGGCCTTTGTCCACATAGGCCAGCTCGGCGGGCAACGCATCGACCGCCACAATCTTGGTCTTCTTCGGGTCCAGATCGTTTAGCAGGGTCTGGGTGAACAGTGGCCAGCCGCCAATCATCGCCCAGCCTTGAATCTGGGGGTAGGCGTTCTGCACGCGGATGACCTCGGCCGCCGCGTCCTGCGGTGTCTCGACGTGGTAGAAGGTATCGACGAGCTTCATCTTGGGATACTTGGCGAGCCCCTGCTTCACGCCTTCGACGCGCTTGCGCAGATTGGGAGCGTTCTGGTTGCCGGCCAGAATCGCGATGGCGCCTTTTTCTCCCATCTGTTTGGCCAGTTCGTCCATCACGGTCTGACCTGTCTTCAGGTCGTCCACCCCATAGAAGGCAAAGCGCTTGGACTCTGGCGCGTCGCTGTCGAAGGTCATGACCGCGACGCCACGCGAAACCGCGTCGTTGATCGCGCCATTGACCTTGCCAGCGTCGGAGCACGAGATCAGGATGGCCTTGGCACCTTCGTTGACGGCCTGGGCCACCCGCTGCGCCTGCACCTGGCCGTCTTCGCTCGGCGGCGTGAGCCAGGCGATCTCGATCGGGATGTTGTGCTTCTGTGAGAGCTCCTTGGCGGCCGCCTCCGCGCCCGTGCGTGCGGACAGGAACACCGGATTGGTCGACGACTTCGCGATGACGGCGATCTTCAGGCCGCTGGCGGGCTTTGCCGTCGAGTCGGGGGTCGACCCCGACGTGCACGCCGCAGCCAGGCCGGACAGCAGCAACACACCCACCATCGTGGTGTTTCGAACCATGACTTTCATCTCACATCCTCTCGAGGCCGCAGCCTCACTGGACAGGGCCTGGACGCGCCGCGGCCGTGAGCCGCCGCGCCGTCAGCCGTGCGCTGGCCTGATCGAGCACGACGGCGATGATAATCGCGCACCCGATGATGATCCATTCGTAATTCTGATCGAAGTGCAGCGTGCGAATGGACTGACGAATCAACACAATGAGGACCGCGCCGAGCAGCGCGCTCGCCGCACTGCCTTTGCCTCCGGCGAGGCTGGCGCCGCCGACGACTGCCGAGGCGATCACGTACAGCTCATACCCCGTGGCGTCGCCGCACGATGCCGATCCATAGAAGCTCGCGCCCATGAAGGCGGCGATGCCGGCAGTGAGCCCGGAGATCACGAACACCGCGATCTTCACCCGACCCACCGGCACGCCAGAGAACCGGCTCGCTTCCGCATTGCCGCCGACCGCAAACACATGACGGCCGCTGACCGTTTGCGTGAGATATACGGTGCCGACCAGGGCAACCCCCACCATCACCAGCATGGGAACGGGATAGAGCGCCTCTGCGAGGCCGAGCGATGCTTTGGCCATGCCGGTCAGCGCCGGCGGCAACAAAATACTTTCGGCATTGCTCACCACGAACGCGATGCCCCGAACGATCCACATCGTGCCCAACGTGATGATGAAGGGATGCACGTTGAGCCCAACCACGAGGACACCGTTGACCAGGCCGCACACCAGACCGATGCCGACCGACACAAGCAGTCCAAGGCCGATGGTCGTGCCGGCGTCCATCGGGCCGACGTGCCGCAACAGCATCGCCGTGGCGACTCCCGACAATGCGTAGATCGAACCGACAGACAGATCGATCCCGCCCGAGACGATGACGACAGTGGCGCCAACCGCCATCACGGCGAAGAAGCTGGCGTCGGTGGCTGTCTGGATGAGCGTGTACGAGTTGAGGAAGTTGTTCACCTCGAGGCCGGTACGCTGGTCGACGTGGCTGCCTGCCAGCACGGTGAGAATGCCGCCGAGCAGCACGATGACGAGCAGCAGCCCCAGTTGAGGCGCCGCCATGGCTCTTCGAAGCATGACCGGATGGACCCCTCCGCGTCAGAAACAGGTGGGGATGAGTCTCTCACACACGGCGCGCAGCCACCCGTCGTAGCCCAGCGCTCAAGTAGTATTTCCTCATGACGTTTGACATCGCAGTGCTGCCAGGCGACGGCATCGGTCCCGAGATCATGAAGGAAGCCGTCAAGGTCCTCGACGCGACAGGCCGCAAGTTCGGCTTCAGCCTGGATTACCGGACGGCCGACGTTGGCGGCTGCGCGATCGATCGGCACGGCCATGCGCTGCCGCCGCAGACGCTTGCCATCTGTGAGGCGAGCCAGGCGATTCTGTTCGGCTCAGTGGGTGGTCCCAAGTGGGAATCGCTGCCGCCCGACCAGCAGCCCGAGCGAGCAGCGCTCCTGCCGCTCCGCAAGCACTTCGACCTTTACTGCAACTTCCGTCCCGGCAAGGTCTACAAGGCGCTCGTCCCTTCGTGCCCGCTCCGTGCCGATATCGTCGGCGACGGCTTCGACATCCTGGTTGTTCGCGAGCTGACCGGAGGCGCCTATTTCTCCCAGCGGCCGGGTGGCAAGGGGCGCGACGGCAGCGGCCCCGACGAGCGGGCCTGGGACACAAAGGAGTATTCGCGGCGGCAGATCGAGCGCATTGCGCACAAGGCCTTTCAGGCGGCGCGCCTGCGCCGCCGGCAGCTCGTGTCGGTCGACAAGGCCAACGTCCTGACCAGCATGGTGTTCTGGCGCGAGGTCGTGACAGGCGTGGCCACGGTGTATCCCGACGTGACCTGCACGCACATGTACGTGGATAACGCGGCCATGCAGCTCGTGAAGAATCCACGCCAGTTCGACGTGCTGCTGTGTGGCAACATGTTCGGCGACATCCTCTCCGACGAATGCGCCATGCTGACCGGATCGATGGGCCTGCTGCCATCGGCAAGTCTCGCGGAGGGGCGCTTCGGTCTCTACGAGCCGGCCGGCGGCACCGCACCGGACATCGCCGGTAAGGGCATCGCCAATCCCATCGCGCAGATCCTCTCTGCCGCCCTGATGCTGCGGCATTCATTCGAGCGCGACGATGCCGCTAGCGCGATCGAGGCGGCGGTGGCAAGAACCATCGAGCAGGGCGTACGCACTGGCGACATCGCGCCTGCCGGCACCCAGTCGGTCGGCACAGCGGCAATGGGAGACGCCATCGCCACCCATCTGTGAGGTCGTCGCGCCGATCTCAGACATGAACGTGGCTTACGGATTCGTAATCCGTTTAGCAACTCGCCGTCGAATTTCCTGACCGATCGCATAGATCGTTCAGGAAATGTGCTGGTTTGGGTCTTGCGTAGTTCGCGCCCACAACCAGGCTCGGTGAGCTGCTTATGCACGGACCCAATCTCCCAACTGCCGCCCCCGGGCTTGAAGGCCCTCAGCACCGTCCCAGTCTTCCGGGATTCGCCGATGCGCTCGGCGATCGCGTGCTGGTGTTCGAAACCAGTAATTCGTCGTGGCTCGAGCTGCTCCGGTTCAAGCGCGCCCTCAGCGAGGTGCCCGCCTTCGAGTCCGCGCTGCGCCAGCGGCTGGACGACCTGAGTGGGTTCAGTCATCCGTCGATCGCGGCCATCCGTCGGGTCGAGCGCGATGCAGGCGACGACCTGATGCTCGTCTGGAATCACGTCGCCGGCCGCCGGCTCTCGGAGATCATGCAGGATGCAACGGGACCGGCTTTCGCGCTGGAACTGATCGGTCAGGTCGCCCCAGCTCTTGTCGCCCTCCACGAGCACGAAGCCGGCTTGTCGCATGGCCTCCTCACACCCGATCGCATTGTCGTGACCCGTGACGGCCGGTTGGTGATCACCGAGCACCTCATGGCATCGGCGATGGGCGTCCTCGGCCTGCCGGCGGAGCGTGTGCGTGCCGAGTTGCAACTGGCGGTGGCGGACGGCCCCGACCCGGTCATGTTTGGTAGCGCCGCCGACCTTCTTCAACTCGGATTCATGGCGCTGTCGCTGCTCGTTGGGCGGCGCATCGATCCGACCGAGTACCCCGCCAAGATGGGTGCATGCCTCGAAGAGCTCGAGGCGCGCGCGGCTGGCCGATTCATGGTGCCGGCCTCACTGCGAAGCTGGCTCGAACACGCGCTGCAGCTGGATGGCAAGTCGTTCATGTCGGCGCGTGAGGCGCTCGACGCCTTCAGCGGGCTGCCAACAGCGGCAGAACTGCTAACGCCGGTCAAGCCGGCGCCAGCACCCGTTGAGGCGCCCGCATCTGCGGCCGTCGTGACGACGCCCGCCACGCCCGTCGCGCTGCCGCCGCCAGATTCTGTGGTGGCGCCCGCGACGTCCGTTATGGAGCCGGTGCTCGCTGCAACAGGCCATGCCGCGGCGAGCACGACGGCCGAGGCCATTGCGCCGCCCGTCGCGGCGGCGAAGCCGCGGATGGGTCCGATGGCGGTGTCGCCGGCTCCGGCTGCAGTGTCAGCGGCTCCGTCTTTGGCGTCTTTTCCCGTTCAGCCGTCAGCGCCGACGTCCGCCGCGCCAGTCAAGTCCCGTCGTCGTCTCATCGTGACCGTGGCGATTGCAGTGGTTCTGGGAGGCGTCGCCATTTTCGAAGGCAGCGTCATCGCGATGCTCATCGATCGGCCTGCGAGTCTTCCGCCTCCGGCGATTGACCGCGCGGCGCACGCGCCGGCACCGGCGGCGTTGAGTGTTCCGGAGCCATCGCCCACGTCTGGCCCCGCATCCCCGGCAGCGACGACCGCGTCGGCTGCTGCCATCCCAGCTACGGCGGCGGCTGCGGATCCGACGGCGGCCAACGCGTTGCGGCCTGGGGCCGATCCTTCGCTGGCCGGCGCACCCGGAAGCCGCTTCGGCGGTCTGAAACTGACATCGAGTTTCGATCTCGCGGCGTTCGAGAATGGGAAGCCGGTCGGATCCAGCGCGGCGCCCATCGCGCTGACGGAAGGTTCGCACGCCATGGATCTGGTGAACGACGCGCTCGGTTTCCGGACGCGCATCACTGTCACCGTCAAGCCCGGCCAGATGACCTCCGTGGCGCTGTCGGCGCCGAACGGCCGCGTGAGCATCAACGCGATGCCGTGGGCAAGTGTGTGGATTGACGGCGCGCCGGCCGGCGACACACCGCTGGCCAACGTCGCCATTCCGATTGGATCGCACGAAGTCGTGTTCCGGCATCCACAGCTCGGCGAGCAACGACAGACCATGATCGTCAAGGCGGAGGGACTGACGAAGGTCAGTGCCAACCTGCAAGCCACCGCAGGAGGTGAGCGATGAGGCTCGACCGATCGATCGCGATTCGTACTGCAGGCGGGCTGCTGGTCCTGCTGCTGACCGCGGTGCCAGCCGCGGCACAGGTTGGACTGGCGCAGGCGAAGGATCTCTACGCCTCGGCGTCCTACGAAGAGGCGCTCCAGGCGCTCGGCACGTTACCGGTCAGGACCACGTCCATCGAGTCGACCGAAGTGGCGACCTACCAGGTGTTCTGTCTGCTCGCGCTGGGACGAAGCGCCGAAGCCAAGCAGGCGATCGAAGCGATCGTGCACTCCGATCCGTTGTTTCACCCCACCGACGGGCAAGCCTCGCCGCGCCTGCGGGCATTCTTCGAAGACACGCGGCGGCCGTTCCTGCCAGACATCGTGCGCCAGACGTACGCGCACGGCAAAGAGGCCTTTACGCGCAAGAATGCCGCAGATGCGCTGGTCGACTTCAATCGCGTGATCGCGCTCGTGGACGAGCTCGGCGAAACGGCCGACCCCGGCATCGCCGATCTCCGTACGTTGGCATCGGGCTTCAGGGATCTCGCGGCGACGATAGTTGCTCCGGCTCCGCCCCCAGTGGCTGCTGCCCCCGCCCCGGTGGTCGCGGCGCCTGCGGCCGTATCAGCGGCCGCCACCGGCGCGCCGGCCAGTCCGGCTTCATCCGCGAGCGCTACGCCTGCCGATGCGGGTGGCACCCCGACGCCTCGTCTCTACAGCGTGACTGACGCGGACGTCATGAAGCCGATTGCCATCTCGCGCGCGTTCCCCGAGTGGCGACCGTTCAACCCGACTGAGGCCCGCCGTGACTTCAACGGCACACTCGATGTGGTCACCAACGAGATGGGCATGGTGGTCTCGGCCACGATTGTGAAGAGCATTCATCCACTCTACGATCCGATGTTGCTGCGGGCGGCTGCGGCCTGGCGGTTCAAGCCGGCCACGAAGAACGGCATGCCGGTGCGATACACCTCGAGGATCGACATTCGCCTCACGCCGAAGTGAGTGCTACCGGCCTGGTCCCGGCGCTCCGCGCGCCGCGCCGCCCATGGCGGCCATGCCGCTGAGGATGTCCTGCTTCTGGAAGCCCGCAGGCACGGTGAACATCGAGTCGGGAAACGTCTGGCGCGCCACGTCCGTGACCTCCATCGTCGTCTGTACCCCCGCAAGCGTCGCCGTCACTCTGACAGGGAACCCGTCGAATCCCTGGCTATCCGCTGAGCCAAACGCGAGCACGGCGCTGGCGATCTGCGGCATCAGCTTGCTGAGCAGACTTGCGAGCTGACCGGCGACCGCGAAGTCGGCCTCGGTGACTCCGAGGGCGCTCGCGCTGACGGTGCACACGTCCGACGTCTTCTGGCCGTTCTCGTAGCCCTCGTAGACGTTGCACGTCCAGCGTCCGACCTTGCTCGTGCCCCCCTTGCGGAACTCGGGCTTGGCAGCCGGCGTCGTTGGCAGGCCGCGTCCGCGCATCATCGCTTCCATCTGCGCCCGCTGGGCGGGCGACATGTTCGCCATCTGCGCCTGCATCATCGTGAGGGCATTCTGCGCCATCGCCGCCATGGCCTCGAGCTCGGCCTTGGTCATCTCCGTATACGTCTTGGCTCCGGTGTCGATCAGATCGATGACTCCTTTGCCGGTGTCATAGACGACGACCTGCTGCGTGCCCGTTGCGCCGGTGACCTCCGAGCGCATGCGTGTCTTCTCGATCTGCGTCTGCGTCGTTTGAGCCGTCGTCCCGACTGTGACCCGCTGGGTGATCTGGATGCCTTCGGCGGCAAATCCTGGGACAGCGATCGTGCTGAACAGGAGTGCGACGCTGAGAAGTCTCGGGTTGCTGAACGTCATGTGGTCTCCACGATCCTCGGGGAAGATGCGGCGAGAGGAGCCGCCTGGTGCGGTGGGTCGATCACCTCGGCCGGCACGTACTCGCGTTCTTGTCGTCGGATGCGCTTGTAGCGCTTGAAGGCGGTGCGTTCGTCTTCGAGGCCGATCCAGGTCAGGAGACTCGTGCCCCGGAAGGTGTGCCGCATCATCTGCAGGCCGTTGCGCATGACAAACCCCGGGTCGTGCCTGATGACCGCGGGCAGGTGGCGCACCTTCATCCACCGTTCGGCACGCCAGCGCATGAACTCCACGTCTTCGGCGCCGAGGTGGGTGGTGCGTACCACGGCCGTCGTGCCGTCGTACTCCTCCACGGCATCCGACACGATGAGGCCGCGCTCGCGGAAATCCCGCGTCATGGGCGTGCCGGGGTACGGCGTTGGATGCTGGATGTAGGGCCAGTCGACATACTGTCGTGCGAATGCGAGATTGGCCTCGATCGACTCGCGTGTGTCGTCCGGGTTGCCGACAATCAGTCCCCCGACGACGAACATGCCGTGGCGATGGAGGATGTCGACCGCCTGCAGCGTCGCGTTCCCCACGGTGCGGCCGTTCTGCCGCTCCGCGTTCTTGGCGGCCGCCCGAAGAAACGTCAAATCGTCGGCGACGATGTTCTCGATGCCCAGGAACACGTACCGGAACCCGGCGCGCCGCATGCAGGCCCCGAGGGCGTCTCCGCCGGTGAGGAATGCGCTCGTCATGCCCTGCACGATGTAGTCGATGTCGTTGAGGCCGGCGGCGATGATCGCCTCACAGAGCGCGCGGAAGCGCGTGAGGTTCAGGGTGATGTTGTCATCGACGAGAAAGATCGTCCGCGTGCCCCGCCCATGCGCATCGGCAATGTCAGCGACCACGCGATCGATAGACCATGTGTGAAAGTTGCGGCCGCGCATCTCGATAATGGAGCAGAAGCTGCAATCGTACGTGCACCCTCGTGAGGTCTCGACGACGTCGACGGGGCGGCCGAGAAAGGTGTAGCCCTGGAGCACGCGCCCGTCGCGGCGCGGCGGCAGCACCTCGCCGTCGAGCGTGCTGACGTGTCGTGGCGCGTTGCGGACGAAACCCTGCGGCGTGCGGTACGACATGCCCGCGATGGCACCGTAGCCGGTGCCGTTCTCACGAGCACGGAGCAATTCCCGAAACGTGATGTCGCCCTCGCCCGAGACGATGACGTCGACGCCCCAGCTGTCGGTTTCCCAGACGTGTGGTGCCAGACTCGGGTCGTAGCCGCCCACGACGACCAGCGCCTTCGGCGCCAGCTTCCGAACGAGGGCGATGATTCGCCGTGCGGTGTGGCGCTGGAACGTCATGACCGACAGCCCGACCACGTCTGGTGCGTGGGTCTGCACGAGCCGTGTCACCGTGGCGGCGACGTCCCGCTGCGCAAGGATCAGGTCTGCGATGGCCACCCGGTGATGCGGGTCGATGTTGCCGGCGAGCGAGGCCAGGGCGCCGTTTGGAAACCGCATGGCCAGGGCGGGCGTGTGCTCGAAGGCATCGGGCATCGAGAGCAGCAGAACGTTCATGGCATTCCTCCTTACCACCGCCGGGGTGCCCCGTGCCGATTTGCCCATCCTGCGGCAAGGGCCGTGCGAAGGCAAGTACGACTCAGCGAGCGTCGGCCGGGTGCCGGCCGGGCGTCGGCGGCCCGTGCTATTTTGAAGGGCTCGACAAAGGCTGTGACCGTGGGCGCGGTGCCCGCCGGTGGCCTGCCTGCTGGCTTGGAGCGGCCGTCATCGTTCATGAAGAAACTGCTCGCGCTCAACCGCGGCGAAATCGCCATCCGGATCATGCGCGCGGCCACCGAGCTGGGGCTGCGCACCGTCGCGATCTTCCCGAAAGAAGACGCCCTCAGCCTGCACCGCTTCAAGGCCGATGAGGCCTACCAGATCGGCGAGGGCAAGGGCCCGGTGCAGGCCTACCTGGATGTCGACGCCATTGTCGCGCTGGCTCAGGAGAAGGGTGTCGACGCCATCCATCCCGGCTACGGCTTCTTGTCGGAGAACCCCGAGCTGCCTCGCGCCTGCCTCAAAGCGGGTATCACCTGTGTTGGACCGAGCGCCGAGCTGCTCGAACTGCTCGGTGACAAGACGGCGGCGCGGCGTCTCGCCGCCAGATCCGGCGTTCCTATCATCCCGGGTCTGGACCACGCGCTGACCGACGTCGCCGATGTCAGACGCGCGGCCGACCAGGTGGGCTACCCGCTCATCATCAAGGCCGCGTTCGGCGGTGGCGGTCGCGGGATGCGTGTGGTGGAATCACCGGGCGAGCTGGTGAGCCGCTTCGACGAAGCCAGCCGGGAAGCGGCGGCGGCGTTCGGCAACGGCGCGGTCTTCATGGAGCGGTACATCCGCAAGCCGCGCCATATCGAAGTGCAGGTGCTTGGCGACCGGGCTGGAAACGTCGTGCATCTGTACGAGCGCGACTGTTCCGTGCAGCGTCGCCACCAGAAGGTGGTCGAGGTGGCGCCGGCCGTCGGGCTCGATCCCGACGTGCGGCTGGCGATCTGCAGCGCCGCGGTCCGGCTGCTGAAGACCGCCGGGTACTGCAACGCCGGCACTGTGGAATTCCTGCTCGATAGCGCCACCAACGAGTGGTTCTTCATCGAGGTCAATCCGCGCATCCAGGTGGAGCACACGGTCACCGAGATGGTGACCGGCATCGATCTCGTGCGCTGCCAGATTCTGATCGCGCAGGGCTGTCTCCTGCACGGGCCTGAGATGGGCCTGCCACCGCAGGATCAGATGCCGGTGCATGGCTACGCGCTGCAGTGCCGCGTCACCACGGAGGACCCGCAGAACAACTTCGTCCCCGACTACGGGAAGATCCACACCTACCGATCGCCGGCTGGGTTCGGCGTGCGACTCGACGGCGGATCCGCCTACGGCGGAGCGGTCATCAGCCCGTACTACGATTCGCTGCTCGTGAAGCTGACGGTGTGGGGGCAGGAGTTCTCGCACGCGTGCCGCCGGATGGACCGCGCGCTGCGGGAGTTCCGCATCCGGGGTGTCAAGACGAACATCCCCTTCCTCGAGAACGTCGTCAATCACCCCGTCTTCCAGAGCGGTCGCGTCACGACGAGCTTTCTGGACGAGACGCCGGGTCTGTTTCGATTTGCGCCGCGGCAGGATCGCGCGACGAAGCTGTTGACCTACCTCGCAGACGTGATCGTCAACGGGAACTCGGAAGTGAAGGGCAAGGCCGAGCCGGCGCGGCTCGAGGCCGCACCGATCCCGTCCCATGTCGCGGGCACTCCACCGCCTGGCACCCGTCAGTTGCTCGAGAAACTGGGCGCCGAAGGCTTTGCGGCATGGACGAGCCGGCAGAAGCGCCTGCTTCTGACGGACACGACGCTGCGCGACGCGCATCAGTCGCTGATGGCGACCCGGCTGCGCACGTACGACATGACGGCGATTGCCAATTTCATCGCGCACGCCATGCCGGAGTTGTACAGCCTCGAGATGTGGGGCGGCGCGACCTTCGACGTCTCCATGCGGTTCCTCCATGAGGATCCGTGGACACGCATGAGGCGCCTGCGCGAGCTGATTCCCAACATCTGCTTTCAGATGCTGTTGCGCGCCTCGAATGCGGTCGGCTACACGGCCTATCCCGACAACGCCGTGCGGGAGTTCGTCACCGAAGCGGCGACACAGGGGATGGACATCTTTCGCGTGTTCGACTCGCTGAACTGGCTGCCGAACATGAAGGTGGCCATGGAGGCGATTCGCAAGACCGGCCGCGTGTGCGAAGCGGCGGTCTGCTACACGGGCGACATCCTCGACCCGGCGCGTGACAAATACCCGCTCGAGTACTACGTACGCACCGCAAAGGAACTGGAGCGGATGGGCGCGCACGTGCTCGGCATCAAGGACATGGCCGGACTCTGCCGGCCGTATGCCGCCGAGAAACTGGTGCGCGCGCTCAAGAGCGAAATCGGCATCCCGATCCACTTCCACACGCATGACACGAGCGGCATCAACGCCGCGTCCATCCTGAAAGCATCCGAGGCGGGCGTGGACGTCGCCGACGCGGCGGCGGCGGCGATGAGCGGCACCACGAGCCAGCCGAATCTCAATTCAATCGTCGCGGCGCTCGCGCATACGAAGCGGGCGACGGGCGTGAATCTCGACGCGCTGAATCAGTACTCGGACTACTGGGAGGTGGTGCGAGCCTACTACGAGCCCTTCGACAACGCGCCGCTCTCGGGTACGGCCGAGGTCTACATCCATGAGATGCCGGGCGGCCAGTACACGAACCTTCGCGAGCAGGCCGAAGCGATGGGCCTCGGCGAGCGCTGGGCCGAAATCGGCCGCACCTACGCGGACGTCAACCAGGCCTTCGGCGACATCGTCAAAGTCACTCCCTCGAGCAAAGTGGTGGGCGACATGGCCATCTTCCTCGTCACGCACGGCATGACGATGAAGGAGTTCGAGGCGCTCGGCGTCAGCCACAATCTCACGCTGCCCAACTCCGTGGTGGACATGTTCGCAGGCTCGCTCGGACAGCCAGAGGGCGGCTGGCCGCGGAAGCTCCAGAAGATCATCCTGCGCGATCAGAAGCCGATCAAGGGCCGGCCCGGCGCCAGTCTGCCCCCGATCGATATGGCGGCGACGGCCGCAGACCTCGAACGGCTCATCGGACGAAAGCCGCTGCACGACGAGGTCCTCAGCTATGTGATGTACCCCGACGTGTTCATCAAGTTCGCCCGCGGCCAGCAGAGCTACGGCGACGTGGGCGTGCTGCCGACGCGTCCCTTCTTCTACGGGATGCGCACCGGCGACGTCATCGCGGTGGAGCTCGAGCCAGGCAAGACGATCGTCGTGAAATTCCTCACCGTGGGTGAGCTCCGTCCGGACGGGCAGCGGACCGTATTCTTCGAGCTCAACGGACAACCACGAGAGGTGGGCATCCGGGACAAGTCGCAGAAGACCACCGGCGCGCCCAAGGAGATGGCCGATCCCAATCATTCGGGTCACATCGGCGCGCCAACGCCGGGCATTGTCACGGCCGTCGCGGTCGAGCAGGGACAGGTGGTCGAGAAAGGGCAGAAGCTGCTGATTCTCGAGGCGATGAAGATGCAGAGCACGGTCTACGCGCCCGTTGCCGGTAAGGTCGCGCGCCGGCTCGTGCAGCCGGGCCAGGCTGTCGAGACGAAAGAGCTGCTCCTGGTCATCGAATAGCAGAAAACGCGGAACCGAGAGACAATCGGCCCGGTTGACCTCTGGAAGGAGTTCCCATGAACGTGGTGCCGCTCATCGCCCTCCTTATCGCGACTGTACTCTCCGGTACGCAGACCTACACGCCAGATGCCGACGGCTTCATTCGGAATTGGCTGGTTCTCGCTCCGATTGCCGTTGAAGAGGATTCGGGTGCGACTGAAATCGACAAGGACCTGGTCAACGGCGAGGCGGCGATCAAGCCGAAGGCCGGCGACAAAGTGTCGAGCCTGGGCACAACGTGGACCTGGACACCCCACACCACGTCCGATTACTTCATCGATTTCAGGGAGTCTTTCGGCAAAGACCGCGGCGAAGACGCGGCGGCCTACGCGGTGGCCTATGTCATCTCGGACGCCGACATGACCGTGAAGCTCTCGATGGGCTCCAACGACCAGTTCAAGGCGTGGCTCAACGGGAAGCAGGTGCTGAGGTTCGGGGAGACGAGGACCCTCGAGAAGGACACGGACACCGCGGACGTCACGCTTCTCAAAGGGCAGAACGTGCTCGTCTTCAAGGTGATCAACGAGAAGAACAGCTGGCAGGGCTGTGCGCGGTTCACCAAGGACGGCGTCGGGGTGAAGAACCTCAGAATCTCGGTCGCGCCCCAGTAGACCAGCCGTCGTGTCATGAGGGGCAGCCGCTGTCGTGGCTGCCCCGGCCACTGCCGTCTAGCTGTACATCTGCTGTCGGGCGCTCAGCCTCGTCCATCCACGGGCGATGCGATAAATGAACCAGATCGTCACCGCGCCCAGTGGCAGCCACACCACGATGATGCCAATGCCGAGCGTCATGACGAGGAAGAGGCCGCAGAGCGCGACCCAGAGAAGCCCGAACCAGAACGTGCGAATCTGCCACCGGAAGTGGGATTCGAGCCACGTGCCCCGAGCCTCGCCCCGCTTGATGTAGTTCAGAATCACCGCGATGATCGACGGCCACCCCGTGAGAAACGCGCCGATGACGGTGGCCGCGCCAAGAATCCCCGTGAGCAGGCTGAACGCATGCAGCGCATAAATTGTCGTGGTCCAGCCGATGAGTGAGCTCGACCTGGCATCGAGCGTCGTGACCGCTGGCGTGTGAGCTGGCACATTCATGGTGTTCCTCTTTACCGGTAAAGACGTGTGGATTGCGGGCTCGGGTTCCAGCGATGGTCCGCGACTGGCTCTGAACGAAAAAGGGGCGGACACGGTGTCCGCCCCTGCGTGTGGACTTAATCGGCAGGCGTCAGTTCATCACAAACGAATACAGCGCGTCGCCGACGGCGACGAGCACGTACTGATGACCGTCGAGCATGTAGGTTTCGGGCGCGTTCGTCGGATTACCGATGCGCGCGTGCCAGAGCGGCTTGCCGTTTGTCGCGTCGAACGACACGAAGTTGCCGGCGCCATCGCCCGTGAAGAGGATCTTACCCGCCGTAGCGAGCACGCCGATGCCGCTGCCCCCCGCGCTGGCGTACTGATGCCGCCACACAACCTTACCGGTCTTGTAGTCGATGGCGGTCAGGTTGCTCGGCAGCCCTCCGACAGCGACTCGCAGCTTGCCGCCAAGCCCCATTGACCCTCGAGGATCGGGATCGGTCAGATAGAGCATGTTGAAGCCGTTGTCTTCGGTCACGTAGAACAGGCCCGTATCCGGTGAGTACGCCGGCGGCTGCCAGTTGACGACGCCGCCCTCGGGAGGCGAGACCAGCGCACCGGGAATCGTCGCTTCTTTTTCCGGGTTGGGCTCGGGCGCGCCATTGGGACGCATCGAGGCGGCCCAGTTCGTGGTCGTGCCGAACTTGCTGCTCGCGACGAGCTTGCCGTTGGTGCGATCCAGCGTAAAGAAGTAGCCGTTCCGTGAGGCGGTCGACACGAGCTTACGCGGCTGCCCGTTGATGACCCCGTCGATCAGGATCGGCGTCTGCGCCGAATCCCAGTCGTGCGTGTCGTGCGGCGATGTCTGGTAGTACCACGCCATCTTGCCCGTGTCGACGTTCACCGCCACGATCGAACACGTGAACAGGTTGTCGCCCTTGCGTCCCGCGCCCGTGTAGCCCGGCGTCGGGTTGCCCGTGCCGAAGATGTACAGGTGCGTCTCGGGATCGTACGAGCCGGGGATCCAGACCTGTCCGCCGCCATGCCGCGCGGCGTCGAGGCTGGGCCACGTATCGAGACCCGGGTCGCCGGCGTTCATCGGCACCGTGTAGAACTTCCACTGGAGTTTGCCCGTCTCCGGGTCGAACGACTGCAGGAAGCCGGGCATGTCCGAGTCGTTCCCGGTGCCCACCAGCAGGTGGTCGCCCACGACGATGGGGGCTGGCGTCGAGAAGTACTGTTCTTCGAATGAGGCGAGAGGAACGTGCCAGCGCTCCTTGCCGGTCTTTGCGTCGAGCGACACGAGGTAGTCGTCGGGCGTCTCGAAGTAGAGGTTGTTGTGCCAGAGCGCGGGCCCACGACTTCCAATGTGCGTGGAACCGCGCGTCTTCCAGAAGTAGTGCCAGATCTCGCGCCCATCGCGCGCGTCGATGGCCCAGGCGTTGTCGGGAGCCGTGGCGTAGAGGATGCCATCGACCTGGAGGATGGCGCCCTTGAGCGACGCTCCGCCGATGCCGAAGTCGGCCGTGCCTTCGCCGCCGATGATCATCGGCGTTCCGCCGCCACCGCCCGCTCCTCCGCGCCCGCCGCCGCGGCCTCCTCCGCCGGCCGCGCCTGCACCGCCCGCCGGACCCGCACCGCCGCTGACGCGTCCGATCCAGGCGAGTGCCAGGCCCTTGACCGTGCTCTGATTCGCCTGGGTCAACGCGCTATATCGTCGCCCGGTGTAGTCGCCCGAGTAGGTCGGCCATGAATCGGCGAGCGGCTCGAGCAGGGTAGCCGGGTCGAGACCCCCTTGCCCCTGCCCTGCCAGAATTGCGGGAGCCAGAACCAATGACGTCGTGAGCAGCAGCTTCTTGAGTGTCATTTCAGGGTCACCAGGTAGGCAGTAACGTCGTGGATGTCTTTGTCGGTGTAGACCGCGAGCAGCTTGCGGTGCCCTTCCATCGGGTCGTGCACTTCGACCTTGGGCACGTCACCGTCGCGATTGAATGTGCGCATGGTGCCGTCGGCCAGACCGACCACGACCTGAAAGTCATCGACGCGAACGAGCCGCCCGTCGACTTTCGGTCCGGCCGCGGGCGTTACGGTGACTGTGACCGGTGTGCCGCCTCCGCGTCCGCCACCTCCGCGGCCACCGCCTCCGCCAACCGACCCCGAGATCCAGCCGTTCTGTAGGTCGGTGGGGCTCGCGGCCTTCGAGCCGATGGCGCGCAGGTCCCCGGTGGCTGAATGACACGAGCTGCACTTGGATGTGAAATATGCCTGGCCGGCGGCCGCGTTGCCAACCAGGATGTTCAGCACCACGGGCGGCCCGGCCGGCGGCGCGCCCTGCCCGCGCGCACTCGCGACCACGCTGTGGATGTACTCGGCGATGGCGAGCACGTCGGCGTCTGGCAGGTTGATGGCCGCCATGCCGCCAGGGCCCGATCGACTGCCGTGCACGATTGGGAGGATGAGCTCGCCTGCCTGATCTTTGAGCACGGTGTCGGAGCGAAGCAGATTTGGACCGCCTTCATCTCCGCCGCGCAAATCGGTTCCGTGGCAGCTCACGCAGCTGATGCCGAACAGCACCTTGCCGCGTGCGATCAGCGTCGGGTCGCCCTGTGGCCGCTGCTGGGCAGGAAATGTGGCCGGACCCCCGGCGGCGCGCCCGCGTCCCTGCGCGGCTGGCGCCTGTGCACCCGCCGCACCAGGCGCCTGAGCCGGAGGCGGATTTGGGGCGGGTGCCTGGGGAGGGGCCTGTGCCGTCACGTGCACGGCGACCATGAGCGTAAGTCCCGCGACAACCGCCGGGACCAGACGTGTCTTGAACTGCATCTTCACCTCGACGTGGACAATGGCGAACCTGGCTCGCGTGGACCCGGCGGTCCTCCGATAGACCGACCGCGCCACCAAAAAATGCCCTGCCAACCAGATTGAGTAACCGGCCCATCATAGTGCGGCTCGGGCTGGGGTCGCTCGTTTCAGCCGTCCGCGTGGCAATCTGGCCGCCGGGCCGGTCGAACAGCAGGCAATTCCGATAGAGTAGACCGTCGTGACCGACAACGTGCAGACAGCAGTCGTAACTGGCGCCGGCAGCGGCGTTGGCCGGGCGGTGGCGCTCAAGTTCGCAGCCGAAGGCTGGCGTGTCGCGCTCGTCGGCCGTCGCGAGGAGGCGCTCGAGGAGACGCGCGGGCTGATGCCGCCCGAAGCGGCCGCTCGCGCGCTGTGCGTGGGTTGCGACCTTCGCGACGGCGCGGCGGTGGACGTCATGGCGGCGACCGTGCTCGAGGCGTTCCACTACGTCGACGTCCTCGTCAACTCCGCGGGGACCAATGTGCCGCGTCGCAGCTTCGACGTGCTGTCGCGCGAAGACTGGCACGACGTGCTTGCCACGAACCTCCACGGCGCGTTCTACTGCGTCAAAGCGTTTCTACCCTCGATGCGCGCCCGTGCCACTGGCACTGTCGTCAACATCAACTCCGACGCGGGCAAGATCGCCCGCGATCTTGCTGGTGTGGCCTATGTGACCTCGAAGTTCGGATTGGCGGGCCTGGCGCAGTCGCTGAACGCCGAGGAACGGGCGCACGGGATTCGCGCCTGCTCCATTTTTCCCCGCGACGTGAACACGCCGCTGCTCGACAAGCGGCCGCAGCCGCCTCCCGCCGAGGCGCGCGCGCGCATGATTCAGCCCGAAGATATGGCGGAGTGTGTGTGGCTGGCGGCGACCATGCCGTCGCGCGCCATCGTCGAAGAGATCTTCATCTCATCGCGGTGAATGCCCGCGCTGGCAACGCCTGCGGCGTGCGAGCCCCAGCACGTAGGCCCCGCCCGTGGCCGACGTGCCGGTCAGCGGTATTGCATCACGGCGATCGTCACGTCGTCACTTGGCGGCGCCGATCCACAGAACTCCTTGACCGTGGCGAACAGCTGGGCGAGCAGATCGGCCGGAGGCGCGAAGCGGTGGCCTTCCGCGCACTGGAGCAGGCGCTCGATCCCGAAGTCGTCGCCGTCGGGGGCCACGGCATCGGTGACGCCGTCGCTGAACGCCACCAGTGAATCGCCCGACTCGAGTAGCACGGTCTCTTCGGGAAAGGCAGCGTCTGAAAAGACGCCCAGCATCGGGCCGCCTTCGGTGAGCCGGACGATGCCTTTACGTGAGAGCAGTAGCGGGGGATTGTGACCCGCGTTCGAGTAGGTAAAGCGTCCGCCAGGGGCCAGCACGCCGTAGGCGAGCGTGGCAAATCGCGGCTCGATGCCGCGCCCGCAGAGCGCCAGGTTCACCCGGGTCAGCACCGCGCTGGGTCCGCCCCCTTCATTGGCCACGATGGAAAACATGCCCTGCAGCATCGCGGCGACCAGCGCGGCTGCCGGGCCCTTGCCGGATACGTCGCCGACGGCGATACCTAGCTCGCCGGTCGGCAAGTCGAGGTACTCGAGGAAGTCGCCGCCGATCGCGCGGCACGGCAGCGACGATCCCACGACCTCGAAGAACGGCCCTGCATGTTCGGTGCGGCAGAGCAGCGTGTGTTGCACGATGGCGGCGAGCGCCATCTCCCGCTCCATGCGGGCCTTTTCGAGCCGCTCGAGCACGCCTCCGAAATCGTAGACCCGTTGTTCGTACACAATGAGGCCCTCGCGAACGGTGAACAGTCGCGCGGCCTGATAGGCAATCTGCTGACCGGTCGGCGGCATGCCGAACAGCTCCACACGATGCGTTCCCGTCACGGTGCTGAACTCAGCGGCGCGCTCGCCCTCCGACAGAAACAGGGCGTCGCTCATCACGATCGAGTAATCGGGGAACATCGCAAACAGACGGTCGAACGATCGGCCGATGGCCGCCCTGCCCGTGACGGTGTTGAACATCGGGCTGACGAGCACGGCGTCTTCGGCGTACATCTCGATCAGGGCCGGCACATCGTGCCGGTTCAGGGCCGCCGTGTGGCGTCCGAGCACCAGCCTGATCTCATGGCCTGTCATAGGTGTCGCGATCTTACAGGCGTTCGGATGCGCGAGCACGCGTCACCCGCTACCCGCGTGGCCAGGCCGCGTTTTTCCTATGACACAATCACGCGGCATGACACGCACCTGGCCAAGCCCGTCGATGAACGACAACTGAACGAGGCGATCGCGGTCGTCACCGGAAGAAGATCAGGGTGACGATGGCGAAGACAGGCAGCAGGACGCAGCTGCTGTAGAGCATGTATCCGCCGAAGCCCGGCATTCGCACCCCGCGACTCTCCGCGATCGATCGGACCATGAAGTTTGGACCGTTGCCGATATACGTGTTGGCCCCCATGAACACCGCCCCAAGGCTGATGGCCTCGAGCACGGCGTGGGGCACCTGCGCCACTTCGGCCGCCAGTCCCTGACCCTGTCCGAGCGCCAGGAATGTCAGGTAGGTGGGCGCGTTGTCGAGAAACGACGACAGGGCACCTGTGGCCCAGAAGAACTGCCACGGCTCGCGAACCCCGAGCGCTGTGCCATGCACCCGCAGCAAGTCGAGCGCCGGGATCATGGTGGCGAAAATCCCGAGGAAGATCACCGCGACCTCGAGGATGGGGTGAAACGAGAAGTGGTTCGCGGTTCGCACCGATTGCGGCGTCCGGAGATACGACACCACGGAGAGTCCCACCATCGTGAGCTCTCGCCACGGACCACTGAGAAAAGCCGCGGCGGCCACAATCCCGCCGAGCAGGAACAGGTTCTCTGCGCCACGGATGCTGATTGGCTCCACCGACGCCTTGTCGGCTCGGATGCGCGGCGGCTGCTCGCTCGCGTACGCGCGCAGATCCCAGACGAAGTAGACCGCCAGCAGCAGACCGCTGGTGAAGAGCCACATCGGCAGGAGCCGGAACGTCCAGGTGAACGGCACGCCCTGCAGATAGCCGAGGAACAACGGCGGGTCTCCGAGCGGCGTCAGGCAGCCGCCGATGTTGGAGACCAGAAAGATGAAGAAGACGACGGTGTGCACGACATGCCGCCGCTCGCTGTTGGTGTGCAGCAACGGCCTGATGAGCAGCATCGACGCGCCAGTCGTGCCGATGAACGACGCGACGAGGGCGCCGAGCGCGAGAAATCCTGTGTTGACCAGAGGGGTTGCCTCGAGGTCGCCATCCATCAGCACACCGCCGGAAATCACGAACAGACTCCCGAGCAGCACCATGAACGACACGTAGTCCTCGGCCGTGTGCGCGATCGCGCCAGGAGCGTGCTGCGCGTACAGCCAGAGCACGGGAATACCGAGCACGGCCGACACGGCCAGCTTGTGGAGGTTCGATTCCCAGAAATGTGGGAGGACCAGGGGGATCACCGCGATGCCGAGCAGCAACGCGGCAAAGGGCAGGACCCAGGTGGTCGAAGGCAGAAAGACTGCGTGTTCCACGCCCGGATTAAATCACGATCGCGGACGGCCGGCCGGCGTCGGCGGCGATGTCAGGTACCGCCAGCAGCGGGGTTCCCGCGCAGCTCGGCGAAGTGACAGGCCGACGGATGCGGATCGGCCGGGCGCGCCACGAGCGCCGGCTCGTCACGCGCGCACTGATCCTGCGCTTTCCAGCATCGCGTGCGAAAGCGGCATCCCGAGGGCGGGTTGACCGGCGACGGCACGTCGCCCTGGAGGCGGATGATGTCGCGCTGACCGCGCGCGTCCGGGTCCGGAACGGGGACCGCGGAGAGCAGCGCCTGCGTGTAGGGGTGTGTCGGACGCCGATAGATCTCGTCTTCGGTTCCGACTTCAACGAACTTACCGAGATACATCACCGCGACGCGATCGGAGATGTGACGCACGACGGAAAGATCGTGTGCGATGAAGATGTAGGACAGGGCTAACTCGTCCTGCAGCCGTTCGAGCAGATTGATGACCTGCCCCTGGATGGAGACGTCGAGGGCGGACACCGGCTCGTCGCACACGATCACCGCGGGCTTGAGCGCGATCGCCCGCGCGATGCCGATGCGCTGACGCTGCCCGCCCGAGAATTGATGCGGATAGCGGTTGATGTGTTCGGGACTCAGGCCGACCATTTCGAGCAACTCGCGCACGCGCGTTCGCCGCGTGCCTCGCGGCGCCACCTCGGGGTGAATGTCGAAGGGCTCGCCGATGATGTCGCCGACGGTCATGCGCGGATTGAGGGACGAGTACGGATCCTGCATCACCAGTTGCAGGTTGCGTCGCAGCCGGCGAAGCTCAGGACCGGAGACCTGGTGGATGTCGCGTCCGTCCAGCATGACTCGGCCGCCTGTCGGGGTCTCCAATCGCACCAGCAGCCGCGCGAGCGTTGATTTGCCGCAGCCCGATTCACCGACGATGCCAAGCGTCTCGCCGCGCCGCAGGTCGAAGCTCACGCCATCGACGGCCTTGACGGCGCCTGTCTGCCTGCGGAACAGGATGCCAGTGCTCATCGCGAAGTGCTTCACCAGATTCTCGACCTGCAGGAAGCTCTCGCCCAGCACCCGTGGGCTTGCCGCGTCAGAGCGAGCCATCGAGAACCTCGCGTGCGAAGTGACACGCGCTCGACCGGCCGTCGCCCAGCGCCAGGGATGGCGGGACGGTCGTCGTACAGACGGGTTGCGCGTACGGGCAGCGCGGGTGGAACGGGCAGCCCGGTGGAATGCGGAGCAGGTTCGGAGGCAGGCCCTTGATGGTCTTCAGTTGCTGACCGCGTTGATCGATCCGCGGAATGGATTGCAGGAGCGCCTCGGTGTACGGATGGGCGGGCGCTCGATAGAGATCGTGGACCGAGGCGTGTTCGACAATGCGTCCGGCGTACATCACGGCAATACGGTCGGCCACGCTCGCCACCACGCCGAGGTCGTGCGTGATGAGCAGGACGGCGAGGCTGGCGGTGCGGCGAAGCTCGGCCAGCAGATCCATGATCTGCGCCTGCACGGTGACGTCGAGGGCCGTGGTCGGCTCATCGGCAATCAGGACGCGCGGGTTGAGGGCCAGCGCCATGGCGATCATGACGCGCTGTCGCATGCCTCCCGAAAACTGATGCGGGTAGTCGTGGACCCGCGCCGCCGCCGCCGGAATATGCACGAGCTCCATCAGCTCGACGGCGCGCGCGAGCGCGTCGCGCCGCGAGAGGCCCTCGCGCGTACGGAGCGTCTCCGAGATCTGCCATCCCACCGGAAACACTGGATTCAGTGACGACAGCGCGTCCTGGAAGATCATCGCGATGTGCTTGCCGCGCACCCCCCGCTGGTCGGCGGTCGTCATCTGGAGCAGGTCGATGCCCTGGTACCTGATGCTGCCCGAGCGCACGAACGCGGGCGGCGTGTCGAGGATGCCCATAATGGCCTGGGCGGTCACTGACTTGCCGGAGCCCGATTCTCCCAGCACGGCCAGTGTCTCGCCAGGGTCGAGATACAGCGACACACCGTTGAGGACGCGGGCGACGCCGTCGCGCGTGCGGAACTCGACACAGAGATCGGAGACGTCCAGCAGGTGCGCGGCTGGGGTGAGCGGCGGCGGGGCGAGGCGGCTTCTCGACGCGTCTGTCATGGCGCGCTCATCGCAGGCGCGGATCGAATGCTTCGCGCACGGCATCGCCGAGCATGATGAAGGCCAGCACCGTCAGGCTGAGGAACCCGGCAGGAAACAGAAGCGGATGGGACGCCTGCCGAATCCAGCGCTGCGCCTCGGCGATATCCGCGCCCCAGGAGATGGTGTTCCTTGCGCCGACGCCGAGGAACGACAGCGTGGCTTCTGCCGAGATGAAGATACCGAGCGAGATCACGAGCACCACGATGGTGGGAGCGATGGCGTTCGGGAGGATATGCCGCAGCATCAGCCGGGCGTTCCCCGCGCCGAGCACGCGTGCCGCCTGCACATAGTCCTGCTGGCGGGCCGTGATGACCGACGATCGGATGACCCGTGCAGCCGGAGGCCACCCGAGCAGTCCCAGCGCCAGCACGACCGGCCAGATGCCCAGTTCCCTCGCGGCGAGCGCTCGTGCGACCACGACCGTGCCGAGCAGCAGCGGCAGGCCGAGCACGATGTCGGTAAAGCGTGCGAACACCGCATCCACCCAGCCGCCGTAGAAGCCGGCCAGCAGCCCGATCACGAGCGCCACGACACCCGACAACACCATCGAGGCCACGCCCACCAGCACCGAGGCGCGCGCACCGTAGATCGTGCGGGCGAACACGTCGCAGCCCTGCTTGTCGAACCCGAACCAGTGACCGGAGCTCGGCCCCGCAAGCGAGTCGCGCAACGAGCATTCGGCGGTGCGGGCGTTCACCGCACTGAACCATTGAGGAGCCACGGCGATCATCATCATCAGAACCGCAATGGTTATCGATATCCAGAACACCGGGCTCCGTCGCAGGTCGTCCCATGCATCGTCGGACAGACTGCGCGCCGTGATGGCCGCCGGGAAGGCCTCGGCCGCGATCGCGACGTGCCCATCCGGTCCGGTCTGGGCCTCAGGCACGGTCGAGCCGTTTGCCTCGCGCGGTTCACTCATGACGAATCCTGGGATCCAGCACGGCGTAGAGGATGTCGACGAGCAGATTCGTGACTAGGTAGATCAGCACCAGGATCGTGACGATACTCACGACGAGTGGACCATCCTCGAGACGAATCCCCTGAAACAGCCGCCCGCCGATGCCGGGAATGTTGAAGATGCCCTCGGTGACCACGGCGCCCATCATCAGCGCGCCGAGTTCGGTGCCGAGAAACGTGATCACGGGAATCAGCGAGTTGCGGAGCACGTGGATGCCAACGATGCGACGTCGGGTCAGTCCCTTCGAGAGCGCCGTGCGCACGTAATCGGCCTTCAGATTCTCTGCGACGGCGGTACGCGTGAGCCGCACCGCCGTGGCGAGGGAGAGCAGCCCGAGGACAATCGACGGCAGGATGTAGGCGGCGACGCCGAGCTCTGGCGCATAACTCGGCCGAAACCACCCGAGCCGCACGGCGAAGAGGGTCTGTGACACGGTGCCGAGAACAAAAATCGGAATGCCGATGACGATGAGCGACAGCGTCAGCGTGATGGTGTCGAAGGCGCCGCCGCGCCACATGCCGGCCAGCACGCCGGCTGGAATGCCCAGCACGATCACGATGGTGATCGACAGCAGCGCGAGCTCGATCGTGCGAGGCCACGCCTCGGCCAGCACGTCGGCGATGGGCCGGCCGGCGATCGTCCGGCCGAGATTGCCCGTGGCCAGCCCCTTCATGTAGAAGCCGTACTGGATGATGAACGGACGGTCGAGGTGGTACTGCTCGGTCAGCTGAATCCGCTGGCTGGGGCTCAGCGGCTTCTCGCCTGCGAGCGCCTGTAATGGATCGCCCGCGATCTTGAACATCAGGGCATAAACAATGAACGTCGTGCCGACGAACGCCACGAGCATCTGCAGCAGGCGCCTGATGATGTAGTGCGACATACGTCAGCGTGCGAGGGCCGATCGGGATCGAGGCAGACCGGTCAACGCGTCGGGTTGGCCGGCTCGAGTTTCAGGAGCTCGGTGCGGTTGAAGAGGTCCATCAGCACGTTGGTCACACGGGTGGAATGGGCGTAGCTGTTGAGCATCAGGCGAAGGGGCAGCACGGGGAGGTCGCGCGCGAGCAGGTCCTCGGCGCGCCCGTAGAACGCGAGCGACGCCTCGAGTGTCGGGGCCTTGTCGCCGTCGGCCAGGAGCTTGTCGAACTGCGGGTTGCTGTAGCCGTAGTAGTTCGACGAGCCGTGCGTGCTGTAGAGCGGCCCGAGGTAGTTCTCGATGACCGGGTAGTCGAATATCCAGCCCATCCGAAAGGCGCCCACCGGCTGCTTCGTCTCGAGCTTGATGAGCAGTTCCGCGAACTTTGGCTGCGGGTTGCCGACGCAGTCGACGCCGAGATTCCTGCGAAGCTGGTTACAGGTCGCATCGACCCATGCCTTGTGTCCGCCGTCGACGTTATAGGCAATCTCGATGCGCCCACCCACGGCGGCGGCGCCGCCCACCGAATCGAAGAGGGCTTTGGCTTTCGCCGGGTTGAACTCGCACGCCTCGCCGCAGGTGTTCGCGCGGTAGCCGGGGACGAGTGGTGACACGAACGACCGGTGCGGCTGTTCGGCGCCGAGAAAGATCGCGCGCGAAATCTCGTCGCGATCGATGGCCATCGAGATTGCCTTGCGCACCTCCAGGCGGCTGTAGTGCTTGTCGAAGGTCGGGAACGCCAGAATCTGAATCACCGAGGACGGGCTCTGGCGGAAGCGGTCGCCGAGATCCGACTTGGCCGTACTCAGGTTCTCGACGGGCATGTGCTGCACGACGTCGAGCTGTCCGGCCAGCAGATCCTGGTACTGGGTTGTCAGCTGCTGGTAAATCTTGAAACTGACGCCCGCCACGCGCGGCTTCTCGGGACCCGCGTAGGACGCGAAGCGCTCGGTCTCGATGATCTGGTCGTGCTGCCAGGTGCCCTTCATTTTGAACGGACCCTGGCCGATTGGCGCCTGTGCATACGCCGGCGCGATCTTGTTGCTGGCCAGATCCGCGAAGGCTGCCAGCGGCAACGGCATCAGTGCCGGAAAGCCCAGGAACGATTTGAAATTGACGTAGGGCTGGTCGAGCGTCACCTCGAACGTCAGATCGTCTTTCTTCGTGAGGCCAGACAACTTCTTTGCCGACGGCGGGGTCTTGGCGTCGGCGGGATTGAGGTCCTTGTAGCCCTGGATCTTGTCGAAATAGCCGTTCGCGTCATGGGCGTTCGGACCGTAGGCGCCGGCGTTCCAGGCGTTGATGTACGACTCGGAGGTGACCGGCTCGCCGTTGTGGAACGTCCAGCCCGGCCTCAGGCGAATGGTCCAGACGCGGTTGTCGGGGCTGGTAATCGACTCGGCCGCCAGCTCCACCGGCCGGAACTGCGCGTCGTAGGTGACGAGCGGTGCGAACAGCGCGTTCAGCACGTCCGATCCGTTCGATTCGGTCGTGGAGCTGGGGATCAGGTGCTTCGGCTCGCCGATGCCAATGCTGACAATGAGACCGGCATCGGGCGATGACGGGGAGCGCGATCCTCCGCATGTGGCGCCGAGGATGAGGCCGGTCAGCAGCGCCGCGCGCGCGGCGCCCGCAAACACGCGCGGCCGCCGGATGCGGTCGGGTGAAAAGGAAGAGCGCATGGGAGCCATTGTCTCACCCGGCCAGCGCCGCGGCAGCGGGCGTTCCAGGAGACGCGAACTGGCGCGTCCTACAAGAATGTTCATACTCGTTAACGTCCATTCAACTTTGTCCGAACGAACCGGGCGCCCGCCACCCAGGCCTCGAGAGCGGCCCGCCTGGGCCCCGTGCCGAACAGCCCAATTCGACACTTGCGTCGCAGATGTCGGCACGCCGGACATTCCTGTTCGTCTTAGGGCGTCGTTCAGTCTTGATACACGGTGACGCCGTTTGTCACGAATGGCCGGAATCAGGCGCCTTGCTGTGGCATTTGCCCAGGCCGACCGGCCTCGCCAAAAACGGCCCGTCGTTTGCAATACCACTCTGCATGGCGCTGGATCGCCGCATCCTCTGTGTGAGCCCCGCAAGACCGGCTACTCTTCCTTGAAGACACCGCTTTCTTAACTTCTGTATTCCCCAATCGGCGATCCAGCGCGCTACTCGCGCAGCGGAGCAGACGACCGGCTGTTCCGCATTGTCCCGCTCGCCATTAGATTTCCAGACCAATCGAACGCATCAGCTCGAGCGCGTTGCTCGTGTGCACGACGCCGGGCTTCAGCTGGTAGTCGAACCTCAGCACGCCCCCCTCGAACGAATCGTCGAAATGCACGTTGGTCGCTGCTCCGGGCAGCTGCTGGGCGATTTCGCCAAGTGCCAGGTCGTGCGTGGTCACGAGTCCGACCGCGCCCAGTTGCACCAGGCCAATGAGCACCGCCTGCGCGCCGACGCGCCGATCGTGGGAGTTGGTGCCACTCAGGATCTCGTCGAGCAGGAAGAGCACGGCGCCGTTCGTCCGGCGCGTCAGGTCTACGACCTGTTTCAGGCGCATGATCTCCGCAAAGAAGCGCGACTGGCCGTCGGCAAGCGAGTCCTGGACTCGAATCGCGGCGCCCACGTGGAGCGGCGACAATTGAAGGGCCACCGCCCTCACCGGCGCCCCCATCTGCGCCAGCACGACGTTCACGCCGATCGAGCGGAGAAACGTGCTCTTCCCGGACATGTTGGAGCCGCTGACGATCGCCAGGTGGATGGCCGAACGGGTGAGCCGGAGCGAGTTGCGCACCGCGTCGGGAGGCAGCAGGGGATGGGCGAGTCCGTCCGCCACGAGCGACGTGGCGCCCGGAGTCAGCTCGGGAAACACGTAGTCGGGGTGTTCGGCCGCCAGCGTGCCGAGCGCGAGCATGGCTTCGAACTCGCCGACGGCCTCGAGCCATTGCGGGATGTGGGCGCCGGCGCGTGCGCGCCAAGCTTCGATGGCGAAGCTCCACTGCGTGGCCCAGAGCAGAAGCGCCGCGGGAAATGCGAACAGGACGTTGCGTCGGGACGCGAGCACCGCCACGAGCTGAGACAACCGGCCAATTTCAGCCGAGGCTCTATGCCCATCGCG
Source organism: Vicinamibacterales bacterium (assembly GCA_039925145.1). Lineage (GTDB taxonomy): Bacteria > Acidobacteriota > Vicinamibacteria > Vicinamibacterales > SCN-69-37 > JBDSZL01. Next base: position 89,219 of record JBDSZL010000004.1, read on the forward strand.
CCCAATCGCCTCCTGCAGCGCCACCAGGCGAGGTGCCGTGAAGTGCTCGCGCTCGATCGTGCGGAGCAGGCCGACGAGCAGATCGAGATCGTGCGCAGGCTCGTCGACCGCGTCGATCACCGCCACCACCCGCTGTTTGAACCATTGTGCCGCGCCCAGCTGCACGAACAGCACCGCCATGGCGAGCGCGCCAACCCCCGTGCGGGCCCACCATGCCAGGCTTCCGATGGTCGCCAGGACGAGCAGCACGAGGGCCAGGCGCACACCAAGACCGTGGAGCGTCAGAGGGGATGCGGCCCAGCGGCGCAGCAGCGCCGCGTCTACGCCCACCCGCAACTGATCTCCGAGCACGGCGACCGTCTCACGCAAATCGAGCCGCTCGGCCAGTTCGCGCACCGCCACTTGCCGGGACCGAATCTCTTCGACCGGTGCGGGAGCCAGCAGCCACGCGGCCAGCGTTGCTTCTCCCGCCCTCGTGCGTGTGGTGGCCAGCAGCTCGAAGACGCTGCCGCGTCCGAAGATGTCGAGATCGTCGGCATAGAGATGGCCCTCGGGCTTGAATTCATCGCCGGTCCGGCCGCGGCCGATCCAGTCGTGCGCCATGCGCGCCAGTCCGCGGTCGAAGAAGGCCACCGCGGAGGCCGCCCTGTCGCGCGCGTTCAACGCTTGTGCATGGAGGATGGCCGTGACCACGAACAGGAACAGCGGGATCAGCAGCCATGGCAGAGCGTTGAGTCCACCGGCGATGAGCGTGGCGACTCCGACGGCCACGAGGAAGAGACGCAGATAGCTGAACCGTGCGTGAGCCTGGATCCTCGCCGCGAGCCGCTCCTGGCGCTCGGACCGATACCGCTTGTACTCCGCGACAACGGCTGCTGCATCCTGGCTTGGGGTGTGGGACACGGGAGTGGCTGTCATGACAGGGTGAAATCCCTCGCGTAGAGCACCGCCAATGGCAGCTCAGCCATGGCATCAGACAGCTGGATCGCGCCGTCGTGTGCAAGCGATGCGCCGGTCAGCACGTTGTGCATCGTGCCGCTCGATGGCAGGCCCACCTCGGTGTCGCGCCACGCCGTGCCCACGGGCATGGGGCCGACTCGCGAGGAGAGCCGCGGGACCAGAACAACGGCAGCCTCACGTTCCAAGACGCGCGCAAAGGCGACGACGCTGCCCGCGAATGGACCGCGGGCCGCCATCAGAATGGGCGAGAGGTACAGCGTGTCGACGCCGAGCGCGACGAAGTAGGGAATCAGCGCTTCAGCGTCTCCGAACGTCAGGTCACGGTTGAGCTGCAGACGGTAGGTCGCGAGAGGCACCCGGCTGGCACGGGACAGCGGCATCGATGCTCTCAACTGTAATGGGTGTCATCAGGCCCCACCGCCATTTGCTCGAGATTTTTATCTTCGAGCGGCTAATACTCAGGAGGTGAAACTTGCACTCCGCCTCGAGACGCTGCTGGCGGTCCTGGTGCTCTGCACCGTATTGCCCTTGGCACTGTTTTCGGCGCTGCTCATCCAGTCCGCCCGGGAGCGGCAGAAGGAAGTCACGTTCCGGGGCAACCTCGACACGGCACGGGCCGTATCGGGCGCCATCGACCAGCACATCAAAAGCACCACGGAGGCGCTCGCGACACTCAGTGCAATCAAGGTGTTCGAGGAGAACTACGTGGACGGCTTCGGCGAGCTCGCCGCGCGTCTTCTGGAGGTACGTCCGTCGTGGGCCGCCCTGCTGCTGGCCGACGGCGACGGCAAGATCGTCGGCTCGCGGGGGATGAGTCTGGCAACGACGCGACCGGCGACCTGGGCCATCGCCGTTGCAACCACCGGTCGCCCGGCCGTGTCGCCTCTACTCATTGATGCCGAGACCGACCGCCGATCGTACGTGGTCGCCGTGCCTGTCCTGCGCGAGCAGCACGTGCAACTGGTCCTCGGCGTCGAGCTCGAGGGCGAGACCCTCAAGGCGTTGCTTCAGCCACAGGCGGCCGCTTCCGACGATGGCGTCGTGGAGCTGACGGATGCTGACCTCACGATCATCGGCCGGAGCCCCGAGGGACCGACGACCCTCGGACAGCGCGAGTCCCAGGAATTCGCCACCGCCACCGACGGCAAGCCCGAGGGGAGCTGGGCCGGCAAGAGGCTCGACGGCACACTCGTCTATTCCGCGTTCGTTCGATCCGATCTGACGCAGTGGCTCGTGGTGATGAGTCGTCCACGAGGCGAGCTGGATCGACCTCTGGCTCACTCGTACTGGGCCCTCACTACCCTCGGACTCGGCACCCTCCTGTTTGGCGTCGTGAGCGGCACCATCGTGGGCCGTATCGTCGTGCGCGCCGCTCGATCGACGACGGCAGCGGCGGGTGCGCTCGCGCGCGGTGAGCCGGTGCGACCGCCCCGATCCCACATCGTCGAGCTCGATCAGCTTAGTGCCGGGCTGCTCCGAGCGGCCACGATCCTCGAAAAGCGGATCGCTGAGCGCGATGAGGCCGGGCGCCAGCTGGCGCTCGCCGTCGAGGATCGGCAGCGCGCGCTCGACGCCGAACGGGCCTCGCGCGTGCGCAGCGAAGAACAGGAAGCCTACCTGAGCGTGACACTGCGCAGCATTGGTGACGCCGTGATCGTGACCGACAGCGAAGGCCGCGTCACCATGATGAACCGTGTGGCACAGGCGATGACGGGATACGAGGAGGCGGACGCGACCGGACGGCCTGTCACCGAAGTCTGCCGCCTGGTCGACGAGCAGACGGGCCTGTCGCTCGAAGACGTCGCCGCGCGCGCGATTCGGGAAGGCCACGTCACCGACCCGGGCGCGCATTCCGTCCTGGTCTCGCGGACGGGTAACGCCACGCCCGTGAGCGACACGGCCGCCCCGCTGCTCATGCCCGACGGCACCGCGATTGGCGCGGTCATCGTGTTCCGCGACGTGTCGGTCGGGCGAGTGATGGAGCGGCAGCGCGCGGCTCTGCTCGAACAGGAACAGGCGGCGCGGCGCGAAGCCGAGGCGCTGAGCCGGAGCAAGGACGAGTTCGTCGCGACGATCTCTCACGAGCTGCGCACGCCGCTCAGTGCGATCGTCGGCTGGGTCCGCCTTCTGCGGAGTGGCGTGCTCGACTCTGGCGCGCAGGCCCACGCCCTCGAGGTCGTGGAGCGCAACACCAACGCGCAGACGCAGCTGGTCGAGGACCTGCTCGAGATGTCGCGCATCATCACGGGCCGCATGCGGCCTGAGATGCGCGACGTCGCCATGGGGTCGCTCGTGACCGCCGCGGCCGAGAGCGTGAAGCCGACGGTCGAGGCCAAGCGCATCAGCCTGGGCGTCGACGTCGGTTCGTGCCCTTCACTTGTCTCTGCCGATCCGGATCGCCTGCAACAGGTGATCTGGAATCTCCTGGTCAACGCTGTCAAGTTCACGCCGGTCGGTGGACGCGTCGATGTGCGCCTGAGGGAAGAAGGCGACTCCGTCGTCCTGTCGGTGCGCGATTCCGGCGTGGGGATCGCGGCCGATCAGTTGTCGTTGGTGTTCGACCAGTTCTGGCAGGGCGGCGTACCCGATCGACTGTCTCGCGGCGGTCTCGGCATTGGTCTTTCGCTCGTCAAACGCCTCATCGAGCTGCACGGCGGAGACGTGACGGCGGAGAGCGAAGGCGCCGGCCACGGCTCGACGTTCACGGTTCGCCTTCCGGCGCTCCGGGGCGCGCCGCCGTCACTCCCCGCCGTCGACCGGACCCAGTCGCCAGCCGACGCCGACTTCAAACCCTTGCTGAGCGGCGTGCGTGTGCTGGTGGTCGAAGACGATGAGGACACGGCCGAGCTCATCGCCACCGTGCTGCAACATGCCGGAGCCGAGGTGATGCTCGCGGCCTCGATCGGCGAGGCGCTGCGGCAGACAGCGGAACTGGCCGAGCCGCCGCACCTGATCCTGAGTGACGTGGGGCTACCTGATGGTAGCGGCTACGATCTGCTCCAGCGGCTGCGGCGCGACGACCGATACCGGCACGTGCCGGCGATTGCGGTGACCGCCTACAGCCGCATGGAAGACCGGGAACAGGCGACAGCCGCCGGATTCGAATGGCACGTCGGCAAGCCGTTTGAGCCGCAGGAGCTACTGGACCAGGTCGCGGCGGTGACAGGACGGCGCTGATAGCGGCGGCAAATCGTCTGCTGTTCGCGCTTGCGGGTGGTGCGGGGTAAGCTTCGGGACGCACCATGACCGAGCCTTCGTACCCCGCCGCCCGAGTTGTCGCGACCAAGGTGCTCGCGCATTTCGCGCAGCACATGGCGGCGGCGCGGGCCCGCGGGCGCACGAAGCTCGCGCCGGAGCCGGACGCCGCGGCGATCGAGGCAATTGTCGACGCCGCATTCTGGGCCAGCCTCCGCCGCGAGGAGGGCGCGACGCCCAAGATCTCGCTGGCCTTCATGCCGCCTGCGGCGTCCGAGCAGCCGCTCAGATTCGCCCGTCAGTTGCCGTTGTCAGCCGTCGCGCTGGCACGGCTGGCACCGGCCGTCGAGCGGCCCGGCATCCACCTGGGCGTGTGGCGCGACGAGGACGGCGAGCTGCGCGTGTGGGGCACGACGCGGCAGATTCCAGCACTCTGCTTCGTGCTCGAGGTCGTGACGTCAGGCCTGCTCGTCATCAAGCATCGTGGCGATTCATTCGGTAAGTTCGTGAACATCGCGCTGCTCGAAGGGGACGAGATCAAGATCGTCGATGAAAGTCGGGCCGGTGTTCCGGATTGCCCGGGTCTGGTGGCGTCACTGCTCGGCGTGGATCTGCCTGGCGTGCGTCCCGAGTCGGTGAACGTGCTCGTGCAGCTCTCCGCATCGATGCGGGCGCACGGCCGGGGCGGCGCCCTCCTGCTGATCCCGACCGAGAACGTCACGTGGGAAGAGTCCATTGTCCAGCCGGCGTTGTACTCAGTCGACCCACCGTTCGCTGAACTGGCCGAACTGGCCAAGGATGCGCGGATCGGCCAGCACGAGTGGCAGGAAGATCTTCGCCGGGCCGTGGACGCCCTTGCGGGCCTCACGGCCGTGGACGGCGCGACGCTCGTCACCGAGCGGTACGAACTGATTGCGTTCGGCACGAAGATCACGCGGCGCCGGGGCAGTGCGCCGGTCGAGCGCGTGATGTTCACCGAGCCGGTCGAAGGCAGTGCCTTCGCCATCGTCAATCCCTATCAGCTCGGGGGCACGCGGCACCTGTCCGCGGCGCAATTCGTCCACGACCAGCGCGACGCCACGGCGCTCGTGGCGTCACAGGACGGGCGGTTCACGATCTTCAAATGGTCGCCATGCGAAGACATGGTGCACGCGCATCGGGTGGACGCGCTGCTGCTCTGAGGCGCGGCCACATGGGCTGCGGTGACACGAGATACTCAGGGCAGGTGCTGAGGGGCAATCTGCATGAAGGCAGCCTACGTCGAGGAGGACGTGGCGTCTAGCGGCAGCGTTCTCAGCGACGAGAAATCAGCTGGCAACCACTGCAACGGACGAATCGGCGGCACTGGTGCCGCCGATTCGCACCGCTCTGAGAACGCGCCATTACGTCGCCCCAGATCTGCGAGGTGCTTTCTATCGTTCGGTGCTTACTTGACTAACCGCTGCCTGACCACCAGCCCGGCGATGCCCAACCCCAGCAGGGCGATCGTGGTTGGTTCGGGAACGGGAGAGGCGACAGGGTCGCCGCCTGCGACGGCGCTGCCGAACGTGACCGTATCGAACGCGGTGCGGTTCGCGGTCCCACCGAAGTTAATCGACTTCGCGGTGCCCGCGAACGTCACGCCGACCGCTGTCCAATTGCAGAAGTTACCGGTCGGGTCGCCGCCGCAACCGTCGGCATACTGTGCGGCCAGGTTCAGCGTGCCCAGTTGGGTGCCGGTGCCGTTCAGGCCGTCCCAGACGCTGACGGATGCCACCCCGGCCGAGGAGTAGAAGAACGAAAAGCCTGTGTCGAATCCTGCGGCAAAGTTCAGGATGGCGTTATTGGCGTCGAGGAAGAACATCACCGTGTCTGCGGACGGCTCGTTCGCGATGTTGCCGCTTCCGCCGGCATCCGAATCGACGACGGCCAAGGTCGCTGGGCTGAACTGGACGCCATAGTTCGTGCCCGCGCCGCCGTTGTAGAAGTTGCCGACAGGATTCAGGTCTCCGACTCCTTCGAACGTCAAGACGATCGGACTGGCAGAGGCTGGAACAGCAACAGCGACGAGCGCGATGGCGATTACGAATCCGAAAGCTCTCATGTGATCAGGCTCCTGAAGCCAGGCACGAACCCTTGTTCGCCCCGTACGTTGTGGCTTCGACTCCGATAGTGCAGCTTTCGATCCGTTCTTCTAGCGTGGGCATTGCTCCTAGAAACAGTAATTCCATGCAGACAGAAGCGTAATCTTCCCGGACGTTGACTTAAGCCCACTTTGTTCAACAGCCTGAACCTATGTCCCGCGGCGCAATCGTGGCCTTCATGATCGCGCTGTCGAGTCTTGTCCGGTCAGCCATCACTTGACGCTGGTTGGTTCTGATTTAAGGCCGTACCGAGACAGAAAGCTGTCGAACGCGTCGAAGTAAGCTTTGGGGTTCGTTTCGGCTGAGTCTTCGTGCCCACCACCTGGGATCAGGGCAAGCTGTTTCGGCTCCCGGGCCGAGTCGTAGAGGCGTCGGGCCCTCAGCGGACGATCGGAGCTGCCCTCGAGAATGAGCGTCGGAATACGGACTGATCCAATCTTCGAGATCGCATCAAAGCGCTCCGTCACGATCAGCCGCACTGGCAGGACCAACCCGATTGGCATCTCGTTCGCCACGTCGGCGATCGATGTCAACACGCCTTCGATGATCAATGCGCCGGCCTCTGGATGCTTGCTCGCGAGATCGACCGCGACTGCGCTGCCGAGCGAGTGCCCGTAGATGGCAATGGTCCGGGACGACAGACGTCGCTCCGACACGAGATATGTCCAAGCCCGCTCCGCGTCCTCGTACACCAACTTCTCGCGCGGAGGCCCACCCGTGCTTTCGCCGAATCCGCGGTAGTCGAAGATGAAGACGTTCACACCCGCGTTGTGAAACCGAACAACGTCCTGGGCATTCGCCCCGATATTATTCGCGTTGCCATGGAGGTAAAGCAGCGTCGCGGTCTGAGGATTCTCCGCCGGCACCCACCATCCCGCCAGTTGCCCGCTCCCAATCGGCAGCGCGACCTTCGTGAACGTCACGCCTGAATCGCCCGGCGTGATATCTACGACGGAACTGGGCAGAAATATGAACGCAGCTTGCCAGTACCAGAGCGCGCCCACGATGAGGAGGTACGTGGCCGCGATCCCAGCAATGAGTCCGCGGGCCAGACGGAACTCCAGCGATCGTCGCGCCATATGCGGCCGCATTCTACCGCTCGGTGCAGGAGCAACCACGCTCGCGGCGATGTAGGAGGCGCGTCGGACGAAGTCAGCTACACGAACTCGCCGGCGCGCCCGCCTGGCAGCCCGGCCGATAGCGCGGGGTTGAGGCGGCAGGTCCGATTATCTCTCGACTCCCCCGGCTCTTCGTCTTGACAATCAGGAGAAGGGCACGTAGTGTCTCGGCATTCCCTCATGCCGACACCCACAACCGACCTCATTCAGGGAACGCTCGACCTGCTCATCCTCAAATCCCTATCGCTCCAGCCGATGCACGGCTTCGGCATCACGCAGCGCATTCAGGCCGTGAGTCAGAGTGTCTTTCGAGTCAACCCGGGGTCGCTGCTCGTCGGTTTGCAGCGCCTCGAGCGGGCCGGCCTGGTCAAGGGTGTCTGGCGAGCAACGGAGAACAACCGGCGCGCCCGGTTTTACCAACTGACCGCCAAAGGCAGGAAGCGGCTCGAGCATGAGTGCTCCGAGTGGGAACGCCGATCGGGCGCCATCGCGCGCCTGCTCGAGTCCGAGTCGTGATGCCTTCGCCCTGGCGCGCTGTCGTCATCGGTTTCAGACGCCTCTTTCGACGGTCCGCAGCCGCGCGAGATCTCGACGATGAGGTCGAGTCGTACCTCGAGGCGGCCAGAGACGCCTATCGAAAGGCGGGACTGACCCCGGAAGATGCGGCTCGCGCGTCGCGCGTCGAACTGGGGAGCCTCACGGCCGTCAAGGACCAGGTTCGAATGAGCGGGTGGGAGTCCGTGGTCGACGCAACGTGGCGCGACGTGCAATATGCGGCGCGGCGGTTGCGTCGATCGCCGGGTTTCACCGTGGCCGCGTTCCTCGTGCTTGCCCTGGGTATCGGCGCCAACGTCGCCATCTTCAGCATCGTGAACGCCCTGCTGATTCGGCCGCTCCCAGTGGAGGCACCAGAGGAACTGGTGTTCATCGACCGGGCAACGAGTACGTTCACCTGCTGCACTGTCCGCGAAGCGAACGCCTATGATGCCGCGACCGACATCTTCCGCGGAGTCGCAACATTCCGGTCTCAGACATCGACGCTTGGAGTCGGGCCAGATGCCATGGAAGCACTTGGCGAGTCAGTGTCAACGAACTATTTCGGGGTGCTCGGCCTTCGGCCGAGGTTGGGGCGTGCCTTCTCGACGATAGACGACGTACCCGGCGCCACGCCGGTCGTGATCATCAGCGAGCGGCTGTGGCGGTCGCGGTTTGACGCCGATCCAAACGTGCTCGGCCGACGCCTCCGCCTGGCGTCCAGAGACATGGTCGACAGCGGATGGCTGTACACCGTCGTCGGTGTCATGGATAAGGCGTTTAGCGGACTGGATGATCCGTGGCGGTCGACCGAGTTCTGGGTGCCAAGGTCGCAACGTCAGAGAGAGCGAGATCAACTCAACGATGCCGATCGTCTCTTGCCCGACCGTGAGGCCAGTGCCGGCCACCTCGTGGCCCGTCTGCAGCGGCATGTGCCTGCCGCCCGGGCGCAGGCTTTCGTGAATACCACGCACCCGGCATTCGGGGGGCCGAGTCTCAACAACAGGCGGCCGAGTCTCGACAACAGCCTGAATCCCGCGGATCGTCTGCTGGCGGTTCGGACCTCTCGCCGGATAACACTGCCCATGGACAGCAGGGGGCGGATTGCACCCGAGCGTCTGGCGGCCGCACTGATGGCGCTTGCTGGGCTGGTGCTGGCCCTTGGAGTCACGAACCTTGCTGGTGTGACGATCGCGCGCGGCATCGTTCGGCAGCCTGAGCTGACGTTACGGGTGACGCTTGGTGCAACGCGCGGACGAGTTGCGCGCCAGCTTGCGATCGAGGGCCTGCTGCTATCCACGTCTGCGGCGATGGGCGGCGTCCTGCTATCGAGGTGGCTGGTGACGGCGTTCCTTCGCAACCTGCCAGCACGTTCTTTCACGGCCGCCTTTGCGTCGATCGACGTGCCGATGGATGTTCGCGTGTGTGGGGTGGCTGTCGTGACTGCCATCGCGACCGGGCTGATCGTCGGTCTGGCACCCGTTCGTCGGATCTCGAGCGGCAATCTTCTCGCGAGCCTCGGCCATGCCTCGGATGTCTCGCCGCGCCGCGTGCGGGCGCGCCTGCGCTATTGGATCGTCTTGCCGCAAGTGGCAGCATGCGTCGGACTCCTGCTTGGTGCCGGGATCGCGGTCAGAGCGCTTATCGCTGTCGCGACAGTCGACCTCGGCTACAAACAGGAGCAGGCCGCAATGGTGCAGTGGGCGGGGCGCCGGTTCGGTGTTGCTCCTGGGGCGTCCGCGCAGGGGAGCCACGAAGCCGACACGGCACGGCAGCGGCAGTTCAATCGTCGCGTCCTCGAACTGGCGGCAAGCAGCCCCGAGCTGGTTGCTGCGGGCCTTACCGACGCGCTTCCGACCGAGGCCGGCCGGGCGGGCGTCATCAATCCCGCACGGTTTGCCGTCTCGGCCGGACCGATCGATGTCGCCACGGCCCAGATCACTCAAGGCTACTTCGACGCAATTGGTGTCCGCGTCTTGCTCGGGCGCGGGATAGACGCGCGCGACACGCTGCAATCGCCAGCCATCGCGATCGTCTCCGAGAGTGTGGCGGCCCGCCTCTGGCCCGGGCGATCCGCGATTGGCCAGTCGATCGGGTTCCATCGTGGCAGTCGTGAGCCAGACTGGTTGGAGGTCATTGGCGTCGTGAACGACGTCAGATTGCCGCTGTCGGAAGGCGAGCCACAGCCCGTTGTCTACGTCGCGATGAACCAGGAGAACGCATTGCTGCGACGAAGCACGATGTTCCTCGTGGCCCGTGGAAAAGCGAGCGGTCGGGACGTGGCCTCCACTCTCCGCTCCATTGTCTGGCACGCCGATCCGGAGATGGAGATTGCAAAGAGCCAGACCCTGCAGTCCGTCATCGACGATGTGCGGTACGCCCGCCATTTTGCGGTGGCGCTCCTCGCATCATCAGGCGTCTGCGGCCTTCTCCTGGCCGGACTCGGCCTCTACGCCCTCGTCTCGCACTCGGTCGCGCAGCGGATGCGAGAGCTCGCCATCCGCGCGGCACTCGGCGCCGGCCGCATCGAGATCATGAATCTCGTCGTCCACGAAGGCATCACAGTGGCGGCAATCGGATCGGTGGTCGGCCTCCTGCTGGCGTTCATCGGCATGCACATCGTCTCGCACCAGGTCTTTGCGATTCCAGCGGTAGATCTGACAACGGCCCTCATCGTCATCGCCATCGTCGCGGTTGTCGTCGTCCTCGCCGCGGTCATCCCGGCTCGTCGTGCCGCCCGCGCCGATCCGATGACCATCCTTCGCTGGCAGTGACACAGCAATCGCCGCTGACGCGCGCGCGAGGTTGCTGCGCTCGTCGCGGCATTCAACGTGGCACGAGCGGGGCCCAACAACTGGCAAGGGGTGAGGCGAAGCACCTGACAGATGGCCGACGCGGGCGCTTGCTCAGTTGTCCCGCAAGAGCCCTGCCGGAGATCTCCTCATGTTTCGCCACACAGGCACCAGGGCGCCGCAAGTCAGGAGGAGCGGGGCTGCGAGGAGTCCCCCAGCCACCTGCCACGGCGTGAGCGGCACGAAGTCGACATCTAGTCTCCTAACAACTGTTGACGCCCAGATAGACACGAGGACGCCAGCGAACGTTGCAACAACGCTGACGGGAAGCACCCGCCCAAGTGTGATCCGGGACAGGAGAATGAACGGCTCCGCGCCGAGCGCAATTCGTATGCCCATCTCCTTGCCACGGGCGAAAACCTCCGCTGCCGAACTCAGCCCCATAGTCACGCCCACACCGAGGAGGGTCATCAGCGCTATCCAGCCGCTGAGCACTGCCGTCAGCCACAAGGAATCGACAGCCCTGGCCGCGACATTTTGCAACGTATCCATCGCAACGAACCTCGCCGTCGGATCGACAGCCGCCAGCGCGGCGCTCGCCATTCGTGCGGTGAGTTTAGGTGAACCGGTGCCCCTACGCGCCAAAAGGTGCAACGAGCGTCCGTGCCTCTCACTCGCCAGGGGAAGGTACACCTCTGGCTTCACCTTGCCTCGGTAGCCTTCGTGCCGCACGTCTGAGACGACGCCGATGATCGTGGCCCAGTCCTCCGTGACCTCGTTGGCGCGGCCGAACTTGATCTGGCGATCCAGCGGGGACTCTCCATTGAAGTACGTCTTCGCGAATGCCTGGTTCACTACGGCCACCCGCCCGGATTGAGCGGTGTCACGCCAGTCAAAGTCCCGTCCTTGTAGCAGAGGTGCACCCAACACCGCGAACGCCCCAGGCGCAACCAGCTTTCGTCCCGGCGTCACGTGGCTGCTCTCTCCGTTGAGATACCGGCGGCCGCCCCTGATCGTGAGCGACACAGTGAAGCCGCTGTCGGTCACCGGCCCAACCTCCATCGCACTTGCCCCAGTAACACCAGGGAGGCGCGCTGCAGCCTCGACGAACTGACGAGTCTGCTCCTCCCCGTCGGCGTCTAGTGCCACCTCGACATCGATAACACTCTCGAGTGTCATCCCGAGCGGCGGCGTCAGGACGGAGACATATGACCGCACGTAGCCGACCGCCACGATCACCAGCGTGGGCATCGTGATACACATGCCTACAAACCAAAGGCGAGGAACGCCGTTCCTGTTGTCGGCGAAGCGCCTCGCTCCTGATGTGAATCGCGAGAGCACCGCCAGATCGCCGGCTAGAATGCCGCTCGCAACGACGCCCACTGAGCCGGCCGCGATAACGAGCACTGGCATAAGTCGTTCAATGACGAATCGGCCGCTGTGTATGTAGGAGTCGACCGCCAAGGTCGCCGGCACTGCCATGCCGACCAACAGCAGGAGCCGTCCTGCATGCGTCGATAGCCACCGGAGCGCATACTGCATCGGCCGCGCTCCCTGGAGGGCGTGGATCGACAGCTGCGAAGTTCTCAGTTGCGCATTGGTTAGGCACCACGCCAGCACCATGGCACAGCAGGCGATCGCTCCGACCAGTGCGGTCAGTCCGAACAGCGCGGCGCTCTTCCGAGCACGGTCCGACGTCATGAACTGTGGAATCGTTGTTGCGTGCAGTTCTACATCGCTCAGGGCTCCAGTTCGAGCAGAGCGCAGTCGCGTTTCCAATTCAGGACGTCCTCCCGCAGGCTTCGCCAAGAGCGTCGCTATCAGATACCCGGGACCGCGCGGCAACACTTTGCCTGGGAAGGCATCCTCAGTCTCCAAGTTGGTAATCAGTCCCAGGTCCTGGCGCCAGTACTCCGCGCTTCTGCTCGTGACACCGACGATCGTGCACTGGCCATGCTCGGCGCTAACTGCGACGCCGACCATCGCCTGCGCCGCGAGACCAAGGCGTGCGGCAAACCCGGGCGTAATGAGGCAGGTGGGCTGACCAGCGATGGCGCCTCTTGGAGGCAACCCGGTGCCGAGTGTCGTGGAGATGCCGCCCAGCGTCCCGATATCGCCTGACGCGAACATCACTGTCGTACGGTGCATGCCACTACCCACGCGAACGGGCACGGCGGCCACCGCAAATACCGCCGTAGGAATTCCGGGGAACTCATCTCTGAGCTGCAGGGCCGTCGCGAGCGAGAGTAAACCCTGAAGGCCGATGTCGCCCCCAACAGTTCGTGCAGCCACGATCGTCTGGCGAACGGGAATGCCCGTTGGACGGTACACCTCGGCATAGAGCTCCGCACCTCGCACTGCCGCGCAGAGCGCCGCAGCCAACCAGAGTGATGCTAAACAGCAGAAAGCGGTCTCGGCTCCCTTCATCAGCCCGCGACTGCTGCTGATCGGCTGGCCACCACTCACAGGGCGTCCCCAGCTGAGATCGCGCACGAGTGTCACCGCCCAGGTGAAGCCCCGCGCGTCGCGGTGGAGTTCCTTCGTCTGTTCGATGCCGCCCAGCGCCACTCGGGCGGCGCGCCGCGCGTCGTTTGGACTCATGCCACGCGCCTCATGCTCCTCCTGGAGCAATGCCAGATGAGCTTCGATCTCGCGGCTGAGCTCGCGCTCGATCCGACGGCCGCGGGTGACCTGCAGGAGCCGCGCGAAGAAGCGACGCATCGTCAGGACTCGTGGCTGAGGAGCTTGTTGACGAGGCCTGCCAGGCGGCGCCACTTCTGGGCCTGCTCGGTGACCGCGCGGCGGCCGGCCGCTGTAACGGTGTAGTACTTCGCACCCCGGTTGCTCTCAGTCTTGCGCCAGTCGCCTTTGATCCAGCCCTTCTGCTCGAGACGTACGAGGGCGGGATACAGCGTTCCCTGGTTGAGCATCAACGGATGCTCTGCCACTTGCTCAAGCCGGGAGGCTAGGGAGTAGGCATGCAGTGGCCCCATGGTGGCCAGCGCCTGCAGCACGATCAGTTCGAGGGTGCCTTGGAGGAGTTCGACTTTGGAATGTTCACGTTTCACCATCACTAGTGTCTCAAGTGAAGCGAGCTTATGACCGCTCCGCTTTACTGTCAAGTGGAGCTACGGGCAGCGCGCCGACGAACGGGTCGGGGCCCCCGCGCGCCGGTCAGGCTGGGAAACTTCGTGCGAGGTCGGCTGAGCCCCGGCTTCCTCCGCCACGACCAATCCGGACGCGCTCGGACTACGAAGAATCTCTATGAGGCTCCCGGTCTCGGGCCATGCTCTACGAATTCCATTCATCGGGCCCCGACACGGTTCAGGCCGAAGAGTGATGTGCACCACCGGATCCTGCCGCGTGGCGTGGCCGCACAATGTCGACGCTGAAAGGCGCGGGCTGGTGTCCGATCGGGCGGTAGGTCTCGACCGTGAACCAGATAACACGTAGCGCGCTCTGGGTCCTCGCTGGTCCGCAGAACCGCGGGGCCCGGGCTCATCGTCATCGCGATCGTCGCGGTTGTCGTCGTCCTCGCCTCGGTCATCCCGGCTCGTCGTGCCGCCCGCGCCGATCCGATGACCATCCTTCGCTGGTATTGACACAGCAACCGACGCTGACGCGCGCGCGAGGTTGTTGCGCTCGTCGCGGCATTCAACGTGGCAACGCGCGGCGAGCAGCGATTCGCTACCTCAGGTCGAGATGGAGGAACTGGTTGAACGGGCTCTGCTCGTAGTCGCCAAAGGCTTGTCCGTTCGTAAAGCCCCGTTTACGGTAGAGCGCCAGCGCGGCATCGAAGGCCGGGCCTGAACCGGTCTCGAGTGACAGACGTGTGTAGGCACGGCGACGAGCCTCGGTGACGATGTGCTCGAGGAGCACCGCGGCCACGCCTGTACGAAGATACGCGTCGGCTGTCCGCATGGATTTCACTTCGCCCGACGTCGCATCCAGTTCTTTCAACGCCCCGAAGCCCGTCAGTGCCTCGCCGTCCCACAAGGCATAGAAACTGATTTCTGGCTGCTGTAATCCAGACCAATCGAGTGCAAACACATGGCCGGCAGGAGAGTTGGCGTGCATGCCTTCGAGGTGCCGGCGCAGCAGCGCCTTCACGCGCTCGTCGTCGAAGTCGACAGGCTTGATGACCCTCATGACTATCTTTCGAGCCGAGATTACCATTGGGTTCATGGGCACTCGCGAACGTCGGATGCAAGCATCCGCGTCGCGTGACAATTCGGCGCGCGCCAGACGGCCTTGCGCAGATCCCGGGCACTTGCGTCCAGTTGTGGAGCTAAATTGGGTCTCCAAGCCGCAGGTTGAAGCGCTGCAGAAGCTCGGGAATGCTGGCTGGTTTCACTTCGAGGCCGTACTTCTCGCCCAGCGATCGCAGTGCCTCAGGACGGGCACCTCGTGATCCACCCAGATCAACGAGTTCAGCAAAGTACTGCTCGAATCCCGCCGGACAGATAATCTCCAGAATGCGCGCCGGTTTGTCGCCGGCGTTCCAGAACGTGTGCCACTGGCCGCGCGGCTTGACGATCAGGTCTCCAACGCTGCCGACGACGACCTCTTGATCGAGGAGGGCGCCGACGCGCCCCTCTATCACGTAGCTGTATTCGTCTTCGCGGCTGTGTCGGTGCAGGGGCGCGCCGAGGGCGCGCGGCGACATGGGGTGTTCGACGAGCGAGAATCCACCTCCGGATTCAGCGCCATCGATCATGAAGCGCACGCCGATGCTTCCAAGGAAGCCTGCTCTGCCGCCATTGGCGCCGAGCACTCGTGCGGGCGTGGTGTCCATGTCAGGCCTTTCGTCTTGCGGCGATCGCGAAGATGAACCCAAAGAGCGCCTCGTGGCCTCGCGAACGTCCGATGCTACCATCCGCGTCGCGCCACCAATGCAGTCTGCGCGCGCGCGATTGGGCGTAAGACGCCGAGCCCAGCCAGACCAGCTGTCTCCAGTCACCCTTCACTATGGTGTCACTCACGATAACTATTTCCTGCTCCCGAAGTGCTGACGAACCGCCGTCACAACACGCGGGCTCTCCGAGCCCAATGGCGCGTCCCGCGACTCACTTCTTTGTACTCCGCTCTCCCGAAGCCCGGAGCCGCGCTGCCGAGGCCACCGAGCAGTTTCTCGAACGGATGCGTTGACCAGGCGTTCTGCCTCGACGAGTCCTCTCGTCGCGATGCGCGCCGACTGAGCGTTACGGCCGACCCGTCAGGGCACCCGACACGGCGCGGTGTAGCATGTCCGCACGATGACCCTGGTCACCACCGTTACTGGCCGTCGCACAGCAGTGGTCGGCGATGTCGTGACGTACCGCGCGACGGGCTTCAGCCCCGCGACGCCCTCACGTGCTGACATGGCGGCGGTGGGCTGGTTGGTGAAGGCAGAGGACGGGGCGGCACTCGCCAGCATGGCGAATTGCGGCCCTGAGTTCGAGGTGACCATTCCCATGTCGTGGGCCGGTCATGACGTGCTCGTCATGCCGTTCCTGCGGGCGCCGTCCGCCGCGATCGCGGTGACCACCAGTGTGGCTCCCGTGACAGCTCCCGCCCCGATCGCGACCGGTGAGGCGGCGCCGCTCGAGGTCCGGATCGAGAAGGACCTGCGGCGCTACTATGCGTCGGTCGGTGACGAACCGCGCTTCTTTCTGGGAGCTGATGTCGTGTATGGCGCCCGACGTGGGCTGATGAACTCGGCCAACCCGCCAGGCCCGCGTTATGCGGCAGAAGACTTCGAGGGGGCGCACGGCGACTGGGCCTGGTATCTGCAGCCCACGATCACGTGCGAAAGCAATCGCTCCTTCGCCTGCCTCAACACCTACGACACAGCGGCGTTCACGTTCGGTCACGCGCAGTTCGCCGCGCACACGCCGGACGACAATTTCGTCCTCGTGTTTCGAGAAGCCCTGGGCCAACCTGAGGCGTCCTCCTATTTCCCCGACTTGACGGTGACCCGCGGACGTATCCACCTCGTGACGGAGACGGGAATGAAACCTCTCGAGAGCGCGACGTCTACCCGGCCGCTCATGAGCTATCTGAACCCATCGCCCGATTCGATCGATCGTGAGGAGACCGATCGCGCCGCCCGGCTCGTGCACTGGTGTGTCAGTCATGCGGCGCTGCGAGAGCTGCTGGTTGCCTTCTTCGTGCGACAACAGCGGGCCAAGCTGAATACGCACGCGCGGAAGCTGCCGCTCGAGGGCCTCACGGACAAGCTCTGCCTCACGGTGCTCGACATCCTTCACCAGGGTCGCGCGAAGTACGCGGCTATCCAGGCGGCGCTCGAAAAGGCCGATCCGTTCGATGCGCTGCTTGCTCTGGGCGCGTCCACGTACAAGGAGCGTGTCGGCACGCTCCGGCAGGAGATTCAAAAGCTCGAGGCTCGCGGACTCGTCGGCACGAAGGTGTTCAGCACGGCGGCAAAGGACTTCGTGGTTCCTGCAGGCGCGTAGACCCGCCACGATCGACTAATCGACATGGCGGCCCGTGCGGCGTAATCTCCTCGCCATGGCCTTTGCTACGTATCCGAGCCTGAAGGACAAACGCGTGTTCGTCACCGGTGGCGCGTCTGGAATCGGCGCCGAGATCGTCAGGGCGTTCGCCGGTCAACAGGCGACAGTCGGCTTCGTCGATGTAGACGTGGACAGCGGCCGCGCGCTGGCTGCCGAACTGGGTGCCTCGGTGCGGTTCGAGGCGTGCGATTTGCGTGACATCGCGGCGCTGCGCCGCACGTTCGAGGCATTGGCGGCGGCCATCGGGCCGGCGCAGGTGCTCGTGAACAACGCGGCGCGCGACGACAGGCACCGCTGGGAGGACGTGACACCCGAGTATTACGACGAGCGGCTCGCCACCAATCTGCGCCACATGTTCTTCGCGATCCAGGTCGTCGCACCGGCGATGATCGCCGCCGGGGGCGGCGCCATCATCAACATGGGCTCCGACTCATTGTGGCGTGCGAGCGGCGGCTTCCCGATGTACACGACCGCGAAGGCGGCCGTCCATGGCCTCACGCGCGGGATGGCGCGCGATCTGGGCAAGCATCGCATCCGCGTGAACACGCTCGTGCCCGGCTGGACGATGACCGCACGTCAGAAGGAACTGTGGGTGACGCCGGATGCTCTGGCCCGCCAGTTGGCTGCCCAATGTCTGCCGGATCCCATCGAGCCGGTCTACGTGGCGCGCATGGCCCTCTTCCTCGCGTCCGACGACGCCGCGATGTGCACGGCGAACAACTACATGGTCGAGGCGGGCTCGATCTGACACGGGCGCACGGATCCCGCAAGCCTGCGCCCCGGCCGCCTCGTCATCCCTCGAGCAGCTTCGTGGCAGACGCAATCTGGGCGTCGGTGCCTATGATGCCCAGCCGGTAACCGGCGGCGAGCTCGACATCGGGCCCCGGATTTACCCGCACGCCGGCAGGCGTGAGCACAGCCACGACGGACGCACCGGTTTTCGTTCGCAGCGCCGACTCGCCGATGGTGCGGCCCACCACGGCCGCTGCAGGCGCGATCTCGATCCAGCTGAGATCGAGGTCCCGGGTCGCGCTGACGAGCTCTTCGAGCAGTCGCGTCTGTTCCGGTGTCCGATGTTCGGATGTGTCGAGCGCCTCGTGACGCACGGTGTCGACATATCGCTGGACCTCGCGGGCCGGGAGATCCAGATCGAGCAGCGTTCGTCTCACGATTTCGATCCCACCTTCGAACTCCGGTCGGACCACCTGTCCCACGCCGGCCTTCTTCAGCCGCTTGGCCGCTTCCCACGTCGCGGCGCGCGACACGACGCGGAGCGACGGCGCCAGTTGTCTCGCCGCACCAGCCACGGCCAGCGCCGAGGCGTCGTCTGCCACGGTAATGGCGAGCACTCGCGCGCGATCGAGTCCGGCCCGGTCGAGGATCTCGGAACTGGCGGCATCTCCAAACAGCACGGGTACGCCAATCTGCCGCAGCTTCGCGGCGCGCGTCGGGTCGGCCTCGACGACGAGACGCGGAATCTGCAAACGTCCCAGCGCTTCGGAGAGATGCCTGCCGACGCGTCCGCTGCCGACGATCACGACATGGCCGGTGAGCCGGTCGACCGGCCCGTCGAACCGGAGCTGGCCGTGATTGAACCACCGCCAGAGCCGTGGTGACCGCTTGAGCGCGCGTTCGGCCGGATCGATCAGCTTGAACATGAAGGCGTTGAGCGTGATGGAAATCAGCGCGCCCGCCAGAATCAGCGAGTACTGGTTGGCATCGATCAATCCGAGTGCGAGGCCGGTCTGTCCCAGGATGAACGAGAACTCGCCGATCTGGCTGCGCCCGGCGGCGAGCACGAGCGCCGTGTGCGCAGGGCCCGGCAGTACCGCGCCGAGCAGACCTGAAATGAAGGCCTTGAAGATCACGATCACGGAGGTCAGCACCAGGACCTGGCCCCAGTGCGAGGCCACGTAGACGGGATTGACGAGCATGCCAACGGACACGAAGAAGAGGACGGCGAACGCCTCTCTGAAGGGGAGTAGGTCCGCTCCGATCTGGTGACTGAATGGCGACTCGCTCACGACCACCCCGGCCACGAAAGCGCCCAGCGCCAGCGACACGTTGAAGACGGCCGCCGAGACAAGGGCGGTGCCGGCCGCCATCGTCAACGCGACCAGCACGAACAGCTCGCGCGACCGCGTGTGCACGACGCGGCCCAGCAGAAACGGCACGACGCGCGTCCCGACGAGCATCATCAACAGGACGAACGCCGCCGCCTTGCCGAGCGCGACGCCCGCGGTGGTCCATGGGGAACCGGACGAAGGGACGGCGACGACCGGCAGCAGCACGAGCACGCCAACCGTGATCAGATCCTCGAAGACGAGCCAGCCGATCGCCACTTTGCCGTGCGGTGTATCCAGCCAGCCACGGTCCATCAGCGCGCGCATCAGCACGACGGTGCTCGCCACGGAGATAGCGATGCCGAGCAGCCAGGCGCCGCCGACCGAGAAGTGCCACAGACGGCCGAGACCGAAGCCGACGGCCGAGACGATTGCCATCTGCAATACGGCGCCAGGAACGGCTACCTGACGCACCTGCCAGAAATCGCGAAAGGAGAAGTGCAGGCCGACGCCGAACATGAGGAGAATGACGCCGAACTCAGCCAGCTGCCCGATCGCATGCTCGTCACCCCGAATGCCCGGTGTGAAGGGACCGAGCGCCACGCCCGCCACCAGATAGCCGACAATGGGAGGCAGCCCAATCCGGCGAGCGATCAGCCCTCCGAGTAATGCATAGGCGAGCGCCAACGTGATGGTGACGAGCAGTGGCAGTTCGGACACGGCCAGACGATCCTATCCGGCTGCCGGATTGTCAGCGTGGCCATTTCACGGACGATCTGGGGCGCATCGATGGAGGTGGACCGTGCGGGGAATTATCGGGAGAGGGCTGGTACTGGCGGCCGCAATGATCTGCCTCGGCTTCGTGACGCCGGCTGCGGCGCCGCGCGCGCAGTCCGACCTCGATGCACTGATGAGTCAGGTGCTGCAGCGGCGCGACGAAAACTGGAAGAAGCTCCAGCAATACGTGCTCGACGAACGCGAGCAGGTGACACTCGACGGCCCGGGGGGCGGTCGTCTGTGGGGTGAGCGCCGAGAGTACACCTGGTATATCCGCGACGGCTTCTTCGTGCGCAGCCCGCTTCGAGTCAACGGCGCGGGAGTCCCCGAGGCCGAACGCCTCGAGTACGAACAGGACTTTCTCAAACGAGCAAAGCAGCGCGACAAGACGCCCGGTCGCGGCCAGTCGACGCCTTCTGCCGCCGCGACAACGCCCGTCGAAGCGCCAGCCGCCATGGAAGCGGTGCTCGCGCAAACCCGGCGTCCGCAGTTCATCGACTCCGCCTACTTCCTGCGTTTCAAGTTCGAACCGGGCCACTATGGCCTGGTCGGGCACGAGACCTTCGAGAAACGCGATGTATTGCGGGTCGAGTACTACCCCGAACGGCTCTTCACCCACGAGCAGGATGCCCAGTCGCGTCGCCGCGCCGAGCGTCGCACGGACAGGAAGGAAGACGTCGAAGCCGCTACAGAGCGAGCGCTCAACAAGGTGGCGCTGGTCACCCTGTGGGTCGACCCTTCTGTCCGCCAAATCGTGAAATACACGTTCGACAACGTGGATTTCGACTTCCTGCCTGGGGCCTGGCTCGTGCGCGCCGATGATGCGCAGGCGACGATGAGAATGAGTGAACCCTTCCCGGGAGTGTGGCTGCCGGCCGACGTGCAGATTCGAT
Source organism: Vicinamibacterales bacterium (assembly GCA_039925145.1). Taxonomy (GTDB): domain Bacteria; phylum Acidobacteriota; class Vicinamibacteria; order Vicinamibacterales; family SCN-69-37; genus JBDSZL01. The sequence continues at coordinate 110,189 of JBDSZL010000004.1, forward strand.
TCAGGATGCTGACGGCAGCGGGTCCGTTCGACATCGCCTACCAGCTCGCGTACCGGGACTATCGTGAAGCGACGTCCACCGGGCGTCTGAAATCATCGGGAGCCACCCGGTGACGTCCCGTCTCGCTGCCACGACGTGTCTGATCGCCTGCGTGCTCGGTGCTGGGACGACGGTGGCCTTTGCCGGGACTCTCGAGCAGGGCGGTCCTTCGGCGTCAAGCCCGTCCGGCACGTCGCTCGGGAGCGTTGCGGCCGAGACCATTACGCGTGTGCAGGTGCACGGCAACACGCTCACGCCAGAATCCGATGTGCTCGCCATCGCCGGCATCGTTGTCGGAACGCCGTTCGGATCGACCACCATCGCCGAGGTCCGGACCAGGTTGCTGGCATCGGGCCGGTTCGACGACGTCGATGTGCTGAAGCGCTTTGAATCCATTGCCGATCCGTCGCGCATCCTGCTGGTGCTTGTCGTCAACGAGCGGCCTGGACGGATCGTTCGAGGCGCGGCGCCCGGCGAACCGGCGCGCGTCATCGTGCGGCGAGGGATCCGCAATCTCATGTTTCTACCGATCCTCGAAGCCGAGGACGGATACGGCGTGACCTACGGCGCGCAGTTCGCGTTCGTGCGACTGGGCGGCGAGCGCGGCCGAGTGTCGGTGCCCTTGTCGTGGGGAGGAAACAAGCGGGCCGGAGCGATCTACGAGCGGAGCTTCGCGAGCCGGGCGTTGACGCGGATACAGGCGGGCGGGGAGGTCGTACGCCGAAAGAATCCGGCATACGAACAGAATGACGACAGGCAACGCATCTGGGGTCGTGCGGAGCGGCGCAGCGGGCCGGTCACGGTCGGCGTCACGGCGGCTTCCGAGCGCATCGGCTTTGCCGGTGTGCGGGAACGGATGGCCTCTGTCATCGGCGACGTCACCTTCGACACGCGCATCGACCCGATGCTGGCACGCAACGCCGTCTACCTGCACGGGGCGGTGGAACGGGTGGGGCTCTCGTCTGGAGCCTCCACGCGCCGCACGACGCTCGACGCCCGAGGCTATCTCGGGCTGGTGCGCCAGACTGTTCTCGTCGCGCGCGTCCTGCACCAGGGGGCGAGAGACGCGTTGCCGCCGTATTTGAAGACGCTACTCGGCGGCTGGTCGAATTTGCGAGGTTTCAGAGCGGGCGCCTTTGCGGGCGACAACCTTGCGGCCGGATCGCTCGAGCTGCGCATTCCGTTGTCGGCCGCCCTCTCGATTGCGCGGCTCGGCGTTACCGTGTTCACCGATGCCGGCGTGAGCTACGACGAGGGCGAGCGGTTCAGCGATGCCCCCGTGCACCGCAGTGTGGGCGCTGGGGCCTGGCTGTCGGTGGCGGCGTTCCGGCTCGCCGTGTCGGTGGCGCACGGCCAGCACGCCGAGACGCGCGTCAACTTCAGTGCCGGGCTCGGCTTCTGATTGTGTTTTTCTCTGGTCTCGCGAGAAAAACTCCTTATCATTGAGCGTTGTGAGCACGACAAGTCGAGCAACGCGCACGTGGCGGCAGGGCGATCCGTGGACGGTCAGCGACGCCTCGGAGCTGTACGAGATCGAGCGGTGGGGCAAAGGCTACTTCTCGATCGGCGGCAACGGACACGTGCTCGTGCACGCGACACGCGAGCCGGAGCGCGCGATCGATCTCAAGCAACTGGTCGATCATCTGCAATTGCGCGGCATCGGTCTGCCGATCCTCATCCGCTTCCGCGACATCCTCCGCCAGCGGCTGGCGGACATCTACGGGGCATTTCAGGCGGCCATCACCCAGAACGGTTACGAAGGACGCTACTTCTGCGTCTACCCGATCAAGGTGAACCAGCAGCGGCAGGTCGTCGAAGAGGTGCTCGATTTCGGCCGCCCCTACGGGTTCGGGCTCGAAGCCGGGTCCAAGCCTGAGCTACTCGCGGTCATCGCGATGGCCGATAACGACACGCCGATTATCTGCAACGGCTTCAAAGACGCCGAGTACATCGAGACGGCCATGCTCGCCCACAAGATGGGCCGGCGCATCATTCCGGTGGTCGAGAAATACACCGAGCTCGGGCTGATTCTCGAGTACGCACGCAAGGTGGGTGTGCGGCCGAACATCGGCATGCGCGCCAAGCTCGCGGCAAGGGGCGGCGGCCGGTGGCAGTCGTCGGGCGGATACCGCTCCAAGTTCGGCCTCACCGTGGCCGAGGTGCGCCAGGGGCTCGACCTGCTCAAGTCCTGCGGCATGCAGGACTGTTTCAAGCTGCTCCACTTCCACCTCGGCAGCCAGATTCCAAACATTCGCATCGTCAAGGGCGCCCTCAACGAGGGCGCGCGCATCTACACCGAACTCGTCAAGGACGGGGCGGGTCTCGAGTACCTCGATGTCGGTGGCGGCCTCGGTGTCGATTACGACGGCTCCCAGACCAACTTCGAGTCGAGCGTGAACTACACCCTCGAGGAATACGCCAACGACGTCGTCTACCACATCCAGACCGTGTGCGATGACGCCGGTGTGAAGCATCCGACCATCGTGTCCGAGAGTGGCCGCGCCATCGTGGCGTATCACAGCGTGCTCGTGTTCAACGTGCTGGGTGTCTCTGGCTTTGGCGAGGCCGAAATTCCGCAGACCGAGGCGCGCGACGATCTCGAGCAGCCGCTCATCGATCTCAGAGAGACCTACGAGAACCTCACCGTTCGGAATGCGCTCGAGAGCTATCACGACGCGCAGCAGGCGCTCGACATGGCGCTCAATCTGTTCAACGGCGGCTACCTGCCGCTCGAGCAGCGCTGCCAGGCCGAGACGTTGTACTGGGCCATTTGCGCGAAGCTGCGCAAGCTCGTGCAGCAGATGGACGACGTGCCGGAAGACCTGCAGGGTCTCGACGACACGCTGGCCGACACCTACTTCTGCAACTTCTCGTTGTTCCAGTCGAGTCCCGATTCGTGGGCGATCAAGCAGCTGTTCCCGGTGATGCCGATTCATCGCCTCAACGAGGGACCGACGCGGCAGGCCGTCCTCGGCGACATCACCTGCGACTCGGATGGCAAGCTCGACCAGTTCATCGACCGCCGCGACGTGAAGCGGACGCTGGCACTGCACCAGTTCACGGGCGAGCCGTACTATCTCGGCGTCTTCCTCGTCGGCGCCTACCAGGAGATCCTGGGCGACCTGCACAATCTCTTCGGCGACACGCACGCGGTGCACGTGAGCCTCGACGCGGCCGGCAATGTCGTGCTCGGCTCGGTCATCAAGGGCGACACCGTGCGCGAGGTGCTCGATTACGTCGAGTTCGACGCAGAGATGCTTGTTCGCAAGCTCCGTGAATCGGTGGAAACCGCGGTCCGCGAACAGCGCATGGACTTCGAGGAGTCGGGCCGTCTGCTGCGCTTCTACGAAGACGGGCTGCACGGCTACACCTACCTGGAAGATCCCAGCGAGCGGTAGCCGGCGATCGTGCGCCCGCGCCGTCGCCTCCGGGGCCCAGCCGCACACGAGCGCGCCGTTGCGGTTGGCGTTCTCCTGATGGAGGTCGTCTCCGCGTGAAGCTGTCGGTCATCATCCCGGCCTACAACGAACGACACACGATCGCGGCCATCGTGAAGGCCGTTCTTGCCGTGCCGCTCGTAGACATCGACAAGGAGCTGCTGATCATCGACGATGGCTCAACCGACGGGACGCGCGAGGTGCTGACGTCGCTCGACGGTCAAAACGGCATCCGCGTCCTGCTGCAGCCGGTCAACAGAGGAAAGGGCGCGGCCGTGGCCTGGGGCATGCGGGAGGCGACCGGCGACGTGTTCCTGATTCAGGACGCCGACCTGGAGTACGACCCGGCCGAGTATCCAAAGCTGCTCGGGCCGATTCTCGAAGGACGCGCCGACGTGGTCTACGGATCGCGATTCCTCGGCACCGATCGCGGACATCGCGTGCTCTACTTCTGGCATTCGGTCGGTAACGGGTTGCTCACGCTCGTGTGCAACGCGTTCACGGATCTCAATCTCACCGACATGGAGACCTGTTACAAGGTCATTACACGCGAGTTCGCGGTTCGGCTCGATCTCCGGTCGCAACGCTTTGGCGTGGAACCCGAAATCACCTGCAAGGTGAGCCGACTCGGCGCGCGCATCTACGAGGTGCCGATCTCGTACGACGGCCGGACATATGCGGAAGGCAAGAAAATCGGCTTCAAAGATGGCATCGCGGCGTTCTGGACCATCCTGAGATATTGGCGCTGGCGTCCGGCGGCGCCGCACGCACGTTCAGTCGCGTAGGCCCGCAGGCCCCCTCGCCTTACCCCTGCCCAGCCACAGCCACCATGGCCGGCCGAAGCACATCGTCGCCGATCAGATAGCCGGGTTTCACCACGCCGACAATCTGCCCTTCGGGCACGTCAGGCCCGGCGTCCACCGTTGTCACGGCCTCGTGCCGGGTCGGATCGAACGGGTCGCCGAGCGGGTTCACGCGTGACACGCCGAGTGCTTCGAGCGTGCTGAGAAATTGCTGCTGCACGAGCGAGACCCCCTGCACCAGCGGATCCTGCGGCCTGTCGCAGGCGGCCACCAGCGCCCGATCCAGGTTGTCGAGCACGTCGAGAAACGAGACGAGCAGCGCGCGGCGGCCCCGTTCCACGTCCTTCGTGACTTCCTTCCGCAGCCGCGACCGCGCCTGGTCGAACTCGTCGGAGGCGCCCCGGTACTTGCCGAGCAGCTGCTGCAGTTCGAGATCCTTGGCGGCCAGTCGCGCTTCGAGCTCCTCGATGTACGTCGGTTTGAGCGATGGTTCCTCGGGGCTGGACTCGGATGCCTGCTCACGTGCCCACCAACGTCGATCGGTGACTTTCATCTCAGTCATGAGCTCTCGCTTCGTAGCTGAACGACAGGACATCGCCGTTGACACCAATCGTCACGGTGCCTCCGTGCTCCAGCCGTCCGAACAACACTTCCTCGGTGAGTGGATCGCGCACCTCGCGCTGAATCACGCGTCCGAGGGGCCTGGCCCCATAGAGCGGATCGTAGCCTTTGCGGGCGAGCCAGTCGCGCGCCTCCGGCGTGAGCGTGATGGCCACGTGCCGCTCCGCGAGCTGCGTCTCGAGCTGGAGAATGAACTTCTCGACAATCGTCTCCATGACCTCGGGACTGAGACTTCTGAAGGTAACGATGGCATCGAGGCGGTTGCGGAACTCGGGAGTGAAGACACGCTCGATGGCCGTCTTGGACTTGCCCGCGTTCACTCGCCGCAGACTCTCGTCGCGTTCGTCGCCAAGGAGCGCGTCGCCAAAGCCGATCGACTTGGCGCTCATCTCGCGCGAGCCGGCGTTGGACGTCAGAATCAGCACGACATTGCGGAAGTCGGCCTTGCGCCCTGTGTTGTCCGTGAGCGTGGCGTGGTCCATCACCTGCAGCAGGATGTTGTAGATGTCGGGGTGTGCCTTCTCGATTTCGTCGAGGAGCAGCACGCTGTAGGGATGGGTTCGCACCGCGTCGACCAGCTGGCCACCCTGTTCGAATCCGACGTAGCCCGGCGGCGCGCCGATAAGGCGGGCCACGGCGTGCTTCTCCATGTACTCGCTCATGTCGAAGCGGATGAACTCGTTGCCCAGCTGCAGAGCGAGCTGTTTGGCGAGCTCGGTCTTGCCCACGCCAGTGGGACCCGTGAAGAGAAAGCACCCGGCAGGATGATCCGGAAGTCCCAGTCCGGCCCGCGAGCGCTTGATCGACTGCGCGACGAGGTGCACCGACTCCTGCTGGCCGAACACGACGCGGTTGAGCGACTCCTCGAGTGTCCGCAGCCGCTCGCGGTCGGAGGAGGTCGCCTGTCGCGCTGGAATCCGCGCCATGCGCGCGACCACGGTCTCGATATCGGGCGCGCCGACGATGACGGGCTCAGGAGACTGGGGCGTGGGTGAGGAGTTCTCCACGGGAGCCGCGGTCTCTTGTAAGGGGCTCTCTGCCCCAGGGCCCGTCGCCTGCTTTGCCTGGCGGAGTCGCATCACCGATCCGGCCTCGTCGATGACATCGATGGCGCTGTCGGGCAGGCGGTAGTCGCGCAGGTGGCGGGCGGCCAGCCTGGCTGCGGCTTCGAGGGCGGCGTCGGTGTACTTCACGCGGTGGTGTTCTTCGTATCTGGTCCGGAGACCGCTCAGAATCCGGACGGTCTCCTCGATCGAGGGCTCGTCGATGGTGATGCGCTGCAGCCGGCGGGCGAGCGCCCGGTCCTTTTCAATCTGCTTGTACTCTTCGAATGTCGTCGAGCCGATCACGCGGAGGTCACCCGCGGTCAGAATCGGCTTGATCATGGTCGCCAGGTCCATCGTGCCGCCGGTCGTTGCGCCGGCGCCGACGGTCGAGTGCATCTCGTCGATGAAGAGGATGGCGCGCGGTCGGGCGGCCAGCGCGTGGATGACGCCCTTGAAGCGCTCTTCGAAGTCGCCACGAAACCGGGTGCCGGCCAGCAGCGCACCGGTATCGAGCGAGTAGATCTCGGCATCCTTCAGCGGATCGGGAACCTCGTCGCCGAGTAGTCGACTGGCGAGCCCCTCGGCCATCGCGGTCTTGCCCACGCCGGCCTCGCCGACGAAGACGGGATTGTTCTTCCGCCGCCGGCACAGCACCTCGATGGTGCGCTGCAACTCGGCGCTGCGGCCAATGAGTGGATCGAGCAGACCCTGTCGTGCCCGATCCGTCAGGTTCAAGCAGTAGGCGGCGAGCGGATCGCGCGGTGAGGCGGCCTGCTCCTCAGAAGCGCCTTCGCGTGCCGAGCCGCCATCAGCCGTCGCCGTCTCGTCGTCTGTGGCCTTCGAGATCCCGTGCGAGATGAAATCGAGGATGTCGAGCCGCGTCACGCCCTGGGCCTCGAGCAGTCGTGCGGCGTGCGACTTGGGCTGCTGCAGCATGGCGGCGAGGATGTCGCCCGCATTCACCTCCGGGCGCTGCGCGCTCTGCACGTGTAGCACGGCCGTCTGTAAGACCCGCCGGAACGCCGCCGTCTGTTCCGGCTCGCGCTCCTGTCCGCGCCGCAGCTGTTCCACCGACTCGTCCAGGTACTCGTGAAGCTCGCGGCGCAATCGCGTCATGTCGACGCCGCAGCCGTGCAGGATCCGTTCGCCGTCGGGGTCGTGGGCGAGTGCGTATAGCAGATGCTCGAGCGTCAGGTACGCGTGTCGACGCGACACGGCTTCCCGGTAGGCGATGGTCAGGACGATTTCGAGCGATGCCGAAAACATGGCTTGATCCGATTATAGGGCGTCGGCCCGGACCGCGTGTTCGATCGAGCGCACACCCTGGGCATGCGCCCATACGTGTGGCGGGTCACGCCTCTTCGGTGACCGCCTTCAGGGGGAATCCGGCCTCGCGCGCTAGGCCGATCACAGCCTCCGCCTTGGTCTCCGCCACTTCCCAGGGATAGATTCCGGCGATGCCGCGGCCGTTCACGTGCACGTGCATCATGATCTGGTAGGCCTCGGCGGGCGACTTCTGGAAGATGGACTCGAGGACCTGAATGACGAACTCCATCGTGGTGTAGTCGTCGTTGAGCAGGACGACCTTGTAGAGCGTTGGCTCCTGCTTCTCGGTCTTGACCCGTTCCTTGACGGCGTCGCCGGTCTTCTGCGTCATTTGGCGGTCTGCATCCGCTGCAGCACGTCCTGCAGCTTCCGCATCTCGTCTCCATAGGTGGACCAGTCGCCCGCGCGGATGGCCTTCTGTGCGTTGTCGTAGTGCGTGCTGGCGTCGGTCGCAAGCGACTTCAGCGTCTCGTCAGCCGCGGGCGTCTCCGTCGTGCCTGCGACAGGTGCCATGACCGGCGATGTCTGCACGATTGAAGTGGCGTCACTGGCCAGCTGGTCTGGTGCCAGGGCGGCCGCGATGCTGCGGCCGAAAATTTCGACCAGCGCCTGCGTGAGGGTGTCGGCCATCACGATGCGGCTCTGATAGGCGACGATGACCCGCTTGAGCTCGGGAATGCCGCGTTCCGACGAACGCAGGTAGAGCGGCCTGACGTAGATCAGCGACTCTTTGATCGGGATGACGAGCAGTTCTCCCCAGCGAACTTCCGACCCCTGCTGGTTCCAGAGCGTGATCTGCGGAGAGATCTGCTGGTCCTGATTGATGCGCCCCTGGATCTGCCTGGGCCCATACACAATCTTCCGTTTCGGAAACTGAAAGACGAGCAGATGGCCGTACCGGTCGCCGTCACTGCGAGCCACCATCCACGCCGAGAGGTTGTCCTTTGCTCGCGGCGTGAACGGCAGCATCTGGATGAACTCGGCGTGCTTCTCTCCCGGCAGCCGCATGATCGTGTAGTACGGCTGCGTCTGCACCGTGTTCTGGCCGGCCTCGAGCACCGGCACCTGCCACTGGTCTTCCTTGTTATAGAAGACCGTCGAATTCGTCATGTGGTACACGGCGAAGATCTGCGTCTGAATCTTGAAGATGTCTTCCGGGTAGCGCACGTGCCGCCGCAGATCCTCGGGCATCTCGCTCAAGGGATGCAGCATGCCCGGAAAGATCTTCTGCACCGTCCGGATCAACGGGTCGTCTGGCTCCGCCAGGTAGAAGGACACGCTGCCGTTGTAGGCGTCGGTGACCATCTTGACCGAGTTCCGGATGTAGTTGATGTCCCCGAACTGCCTCGAGGAACTGGGCGTGGAATACGGGTAGTTGCCCGTGGTGGTGTAGGCGTCCTGCAGCCAGAACAGCCGGCCGTTGCTGATGACGGGGTACGGATCCTGGTCGAATGTCAGGAACGGTGCGAGGAGCTGCGCGCGATCGACAATCTGCCGGTGGAACATGATGCGGCTGTTCGCGTTCAGCTGGTTCGTCAGCAGGATATCGGTGCTGCCGAAGCGGATTGCGAACAGCAGCCGCCTGAAGAACGACCCGACGGGGACACCGCCCGTTCCCGTGTAGAACGTCGTCTCGTTGTCTTCGCCCTTTGGATAGTGGAACTCCGGCTGCTTGGTCTTCACCAGCACGTAGCTGTTCGACAGCTCGCCGTAGTAGATGCTCGGTTGCTCGAGCTTGAGGCTCACCGTCGACACCGGCGGCAAATCCCTGATGAAGAGGACCGGCAGACCCTCGGTGGTGACCTGGTTCACGGGGCCGAGCGTGAGGCCGTATCCGTGCGTGAATGTCAGCCGCTCGTTGACCCACGAGTGCGTCGGCATGCTCTCGGTGTTGAGCTCGCGTGCCGAGAGCATCACCTGGCGGTACTTCCCGTCGATCATGTACCGGTCGTTGTCGATGGACCTGAAGTCGTAATAGGTCCGGATTTCCTGTATCTGGGCGAACGTCTGCAGCAGCGGCTGGTGATCCCAGAGCCGCACGTTCTCGATGGTCTCGGCGTTGGCGATCAGATCCTGCGGCGTGAGCTCGGCATCGCCAGACAGCTCACGCTCCTCCACTCGATCGAGCGCGTACGCGCGCCGCGTCATGGCGATGTTGTAGCCGATGTAGGGCCGCTCCTTGTTCTGCTCGTCGGGCGTCACCACCAGGCGTTGCACGAAACCCGCGTAGATGCCGCCCGTGGCCGCAACCGCCAGGTAGAGCGCAATAGCGAGCGGGATGGGCCATCCCCGCCGGCCGAACCCGTGCCAGATCGACAGCGCGGCGCCAATGAGGAGCACGCCGAACGTCGCCCAGATGAACGGGATCTGCGCGTAAACGTCGCTGTACGACGCGCCGAATGCGACGCTGGCGGGCGTGGGCGTGAGCAGGGTGGTCGGCACCTCCAGCCACGCGCCCCACGCCATGAGGCCGAGCACGAGCGCCGTCAGAAGCGAAAGATGGCGCCGCGCGATCGAGACCAGACGGATGCGCGGCCATGGCGAGAGCGCAGGCTTGGCTTCGATGACGAAGCTGCCAGAGAACACGTAGTACACCCCGCAACCCACCATGGCGATCAGGGCCACGAGCAACGCCTGCTGCCGCACGAGCTGGTAGACGGGAAGTCTGAAGACGTAGAACGACACATCGCGGCCGAAGAGCGGATCGGACGTGCCGAACGATGTGGTGTTGAAGAAACTCAGCCAGGCGAGCCAGTCGGACGCGCCAGCCAGCCCGACGAGCAGCGCACCGACGAGCGCGATAGGCATGGCCAGGCCCGCCAGTTGCCGTCCCTCGAGCGAGAGCGGACGGCCGTCACTCCCGGTGCCAAGTACCACGCGAGGGTGGTCGGCCGTGCGGCCCCGCGCAAGACGCAGATTGAAGAACAGGAACAGATAAACGACCGTAAACGTGGCGGCAAACACCGTCGTCTGCGCATTGAGCGTCCGCAGGAACATGCTCTCGTAGCCAATTTCGCGAAACCACAGCCAGTCGGTGTAGTACGCCACCGAAGAGGGGACGACGAACAGCAGGATGACGGCGAGCAGGATGAGGCCGGGTAGGCCACGCAGCCGCATTCAGAAGGCCCTCTGGGCAGAACGACGCGGAGCAGACAACAGTCAAGACCTTATCACGCAGCCCCCGCGCCGAACCTTGGGCGGCACACCGCGATCTACGGTTGCCGTGCGCGTGTTCCCCCACGCCGGCCGGTGTCTTGCTTACAGGTATGCCAGGACGGTTGGTCCGTCGTAACAACTCCTGCCCGTCAAAATGTCGATCCTCCCTGGGTCAGGCCGGGCCGTGGTTTCACGCAGGGGTCCAGCGAAACGCTCTACAAGGCGGGCGACAAGTCGTTCGAAGCCGATTATCGCGCGCTGATGAAGGACCCCGATCCCGACGTGACCATTCAGGCAATGTTGACAGCCAACACCATGAAGGTTCCTGGGGCGCTCACGGCAATCAAGGATGTCGCCGTCGCGAGCGCATCCAGCGCGTGCGCATCTATTAGGTGCCGCCCGCGCGCGCGGCCGCGGCGCCACGCTAGGGCTTTGTCGGCGCTTTGAATCGCGCGGCCAGTTGCTCGGCGCCGCGCGCCAGAATCCCCATATCCGATCCGACCGCGGTGAACAGGCACCCAAGCTCGATGTAGCGCCGCGCGAGCGTCTCGTCGCCCGTGAGGATGCCAGCGATACTGCCGCAGGCCGTGATGCGCGCGATCGCGTCCTCGATGATCGCTCGCACCTCCGGATGCCCCTGCTGACCGAGGTATCCGAGATCGGCCGACAGATCGCCGGGGCCGATGAAGACGCCGTCGACGCCCTCCACCGCGGCAATCTCCTCGAGGTTGCCGAGCGCCTCGCGCGTCTCCACCTGCACCAGCACGCAGATTTCCTCCTCCGCACGCGTGTGGTAATCCTTCACCCGACCGAATCGAGAAGCCCGCGTGGCGACCGCGAACCCGCGAACTCCGCGTGGCGGATATCGCGTCGCGGCGACGGCCTGGCGCGCTTCGTCGGCCGTCTGGACGTAGGGGACGAGCAATGTCTGCACGCCGATATCGAGAAACCGTTTGATGAGCACCGTGTCGTTCCACACGGGACGGACGACAGGATGGGTCGGTCCGGCGGCGATCGCCTGAAGTTGGCCGAGCACCGCAGGCACGTCGTTTGGGCCGTGCTCGGCGTCGATGACGAGCCAGTCGAAACCAGCGCCCCCGACGACCTCTGCTGAGATGTTGCTGGCCAGGCTCGACCACACCCCAATCTGAAGGTGACCGGCTTTGAGCGCGCGTTTGAACGTGTTGATCGGTAGCTCCATGGGTACGTCGCGCAAGTCTACTCGGTTCAGATGGCGGCACGAGCTCCGCGCGACGGCCCTTTGGTCGGCCGGGATTGCCCGAGCCAGCGGGCCGCCGGTGCATAATCGGCTCACCGACAGGAGGCTTCATGAATCGACGCGACTTCGTACGGCTCGCGGGTGCTGGCATGTCCGTGGGGGCACTGGCGGAGACGGTCGTCTCCGCTCAGATCACCCGCTCGCCGGCGCGGCCGGCCACCGCCGGTAAAGCGGCTCCGAAGGCATTGATGAAGCTGGGCACGCAGCAGGGCGACGCCGAGGAGATGCTGCGGGCCTTCGCCGCTTTCGGCGTGAACAACATCTGCGGCAGCCTGCCATCCGCCAAGATGGACGACACCTGGTCCGTGGATGCGCTTTCGAAGCGGCGCGAGCGTGTGATGGCACACGGCATCTCGCTCGACATGCTGCCGCTGCCGATGAGCTCGTCCGAGATCGCCAGGGCCGAGATGCCGGCCATCTACCTCGGACAAAACCCCGACCGCGACCGCAACATCGACGACATCTGCCAGATGCTGCGCAATTGCGCCCGCGCGGGCATCGGTCAGGTGAAATACAACTTCACGTTGCTCGGTGTGGTCCGCACCGGTACAGCGCCGGGCCGGGGGACGGCACGCTACAGCGAGTTCGTCTACGCTGGCGCCAAGCAGGATCCTCCGCTCACCCTGGCTGGCAAGCTCGACGCCGACACCTACTGGGAACGCATCACGTATTTTCTCGAGCGGGTGATTCCGGTCGCCGAAGAATACAAGGTCAAGATGGGATGCCACCCCCAGGATCCCGGCTTGCCGAAAGGATCCGGCTGGCGCGGCGTTGATGCCGTCCTGTCGTCGCCCGACGGGCTGAAGAAGTTCGTGTCGATCAAGGAGAGTCCGTACCACGGGCTGAACTTCTGCCAGGGCACGGTCTCGGAGCAACTCGAGAAACCGGGCGAGCAGATCTACGACGTGATTCGGTACTTCGGTTCCCGCAAGAAGATCTTCAGCGTGCACTTTCGCAATGTCGAAGGCGGACTCCTCAATTTCCGAGAGACCTTCGTCGACAATGGCAGCGTGGATATGCTCGAGGCCATGCGCGTGTACAAGGAAGTTGGCTACGACGGGATGATGATGCCCGACCACGTGCCGCAGATTCCTGGTGTGGACAGCATGACGGGGTTCGTCTTTGCGTTCGGATACATCAAGGCTCTCATCGCCGCCGTGTCGGCGGAGGCCTGAGCTGGATGGCTGCTCCAGGCGTGCCCGTCTCGTCCCGTCCCGCAACCAGCCATGCGCGACACATCGCGCTCCTGATGCTGTTCATCGTGTCGGCCGTCAATTACGCTGACCGCGCCACGTTGTCGATCGCCGGCAGCGAGGTCTCGAAACAGCTGGGCCTCAGCAAGGTGATGATGGGCTACGCGTTCTCCGCGTTCGGCTGGGCTTACGTGATTGGCCAGATCCCCGGTGGCTGGCTGCTCGATCGGTTTGGATCGAAGCGCGTCTACGCGAGCAGCATCATCGCGTGGTCGTTTTTCACGTTTCTGCAGGGATTCGTCGGATACTTTCAGGCGGCCACTGCGGTGGTCGTGCTGTTCGCCCTCCGGTTCCTGCTGGGCCTGGCCGAGGCTCCCTCCTTCCCAGGTAACGGGCGTATTGTCGCTGCCTGGTTCCCGACGTCGGAGCGCGGAACCGCGTCGGCCATTTTCAACTCAGCGCAGTACTTCGCCACCGCCATGTTTGCCCCGTTGACCGGCTGGATCACGTACCGGTACGGCTGGCCGTACGTGTTCTTCGTCATGGGGGCGATTGGCGTGGTCATCACCCTCGTGTGGCTAAAGACAATCTACAGCCCGCGTGAACATCCGCGCATCAGTGCCGCCGAGCTCGACCACATCGAGCGTGGTGGCGGCCTGGTCGACATGGATCGTGACGCCAAAGCGCGCCTGGCCGCACCCGGCCCGAAGCCGTCCTACGTCGGACAGTTGCTCGGTAATCGGATGCTGCTGGGCGTGTACGTCGGCCAGTACTGCATCACGACGATCACCTATTTCTTTCTCACCTGGTTTCCGGTTTATCTCGTCGAGCAACGAGGCATGTCGATTCTGAAAGCGGGCGTGGCGGCCTCTCTCCCTGCCATCTGCGGCTTCCTTGGCGGAGTGCTGGGCGGCTTGATTTCCGATCGGCTGCTGAAGATGGGGTACTCGCTCACGGCCGCCCGCAAGATTCCGATCGTCACCGGGATGCTGCTGTCGACGTCGATGGTGCTCTGCAACTACGTCGACGCCGGCTCCGTCGTGGTAGCGATCATGGCCCTCGCGTTCTTCGGCAAGGGTGTGGGATCGCTCGGCTGGGCGGTCGTCGCCGACACCTCGCCGAAACAGATCGCGGGTCTGAGCGGCGGCCTGTTCAACACGTTTGGCAACACGGCGGCCATCACCACACCCATCGTCATCGGCTACATCGTCCAGTGGACGCACTCATTCAACGGCGCGCTCGTGTTCGTGGCCGCCAACGCCCTGGTCGCCATCGTCTCCTACTTGTTCGTCGTCGGCGAGATCAAACGCGTGGAGCTCAGGACGGCATGACGAAGGTGGCGCGGGCTCCGGTGGTCACGGGCATGGACGTGATTCCCGTTGCCGGGCACGACAGCATGCTCCTCAACCTCAGCGGCGCCCATGGGCCGTTCTTCACGCGAAACCTCGTGGTCCTGCGCGACTCGGAGAACCACGTTGGAGTGGGTGAGGTGCCGGGAGGCGAGCGGATCCGCTCGACGCTCGTGGACGCCGCGCCACTCGTGGTCGGGAAGACTATCGGGACACATACTGAAGTGCTGAGTCAGGTCCGGCAGCAGTTCGGTGCGCTCGACACGGGAGGCCGAGGCAACCAGACTTTCGATCTCCGCACGACCATTCATGCCGTCACCGCAATCGAGGCGGCGCTGCTCGATCTGCTGGGCCAGTTTCTCGGGGTGCCTGTGGCGTCGCTGCTGGGCGAGGGGCAGCAGCGCGCAAGTGTCGAGGTGCTCGGGTATCTCTTTTACATCGGCGATCGCACCAGGACCGACCTGCCGTACGAGCCGCCGCCTGAGGCCACCTCGGCTGATGATGCATGGTTCCGGGTGCGTCGGGAACAGGCCCTGACCGCGGATGCGATCGTGAAACTCGCAGAAGCCGCCCAGGCGCGCTACGGGTTCAGGCATTTCAAGCTCAAGGGCGGTGTGCTCTCAGGTCACGAAGAAATAGAGGCTGTCACCGCCTTGGCCTCCCGCTTTCCCGGCGCGCGCATCTCGCTCGATCCCAATGGCGCCTGGTCGCTGCACGAGGCCATCGGACTCTGCCGCAATCGGCACGATGTGCTCGCTTACGCTGAAGATCCGTGCGGAGCCGAGGACGGGTACTCGGGGCGCGAGGTGATGGCGGAGTTCAAACGCGCGACAGGCCTGCGGACCGCCACCAACATGGTCGCCACCGATTGGCGGCAGCTCGCGCACGCAGTGCAGTTGGGTGCCGTCGACATCCCGCTGGCCGATCCGCATTTCTGGACCATGGAGGGATCGGTGCGCGTATCGCAGACCTGCCGGGAGGCTGGACTGACGTGGGGCTCGCACTCCAATAATCACTTCGACATCTCGCTGGCCATGTTCACGCATGTCGCCGCCGCGGCGGTCGGTGAGGTTACTGCCATCGACACGCACTGGATCTGGCAGGACGGCGAGCGTCTCACGAAGCGTCCGCTCGAGATCTCGTGCGGCCAGATTGAGGTCCCGACGACCCCGGGTCTGGGAGTCGAGCTCGACATGCCGCGCGTGGAAGCCGCGCACCAGCTGTATTTGTCGATGGGCCTCGGCGCGCGTGATGACGCGACGGCGATGCAGTATTTGATGGCCGGGTGGGCGTTCAACCCGAAACGGCCCTGCCTCGTGCGCTGAGCGACGCGAGGTGTGTGCGGCGCCCGCGATGCCGCCGACGCTATCGGGGGGCGGGCACCAGCCGGGCCATCAGCACGCCCTTGATCGAGGCAATCTGCTGAACGAGGGTGTCGGACACCGGCGCGTCGAGGTCGACCACGGTGTAGGCCAGTTCGCCCTTCGACGAGTTCACCATGTCGTGAATGTTCAGGCCGGCCTGGCCGAAGGCCTCTGAAATCTGCCCCAGCATGTTCGGCACGTTCGCGTTGGCGCAGACGAACCGGTGCGCCGTGCGGCGCGGCACGACGACCTCGGGGAAATTGACCGCGTTCTTGACGTTGCCATTCTCGAGGAAGTCGCGAACCTGGTCGGCGACCATGATCGCGCAGTTGTCCTCGGCTTCGGCGGTTGACGCGCCGAGATGGGGCAACGTGACGCAGCGGCGATGGTTCTTGGTGAGGTTGGTGGGGAAGTCGCTGATGTACCCGTGCACGTGACCGCTGTCGATGGCGTCGATCACCGCCTGGTCGTTGACAATCCCTTCGCGTGCGAAGTTCAGGATGACCACGCCCTTCTTCATGCTCGCCAGACGGTCGGCATTGACGAGATTACGGGTCGCGTCCATGAGTGGCACGTGCACGGTGAGGAAGTCTGCGTCGCGGAAAATCTCGTCCATGGACCGCGCGCGGCGGACTGACGACGACAGCTGCCACGCACCCTCGACCGTCAGGCCAGGGTCGATGCCGATCACGTCCATGCCCAGTGCCACGGCCGTGTTGGCCACGAGACGGCCGATGGCGCCCAGCCCGATCACCCCAAGCGTCCGGCCAGGCAGCTCGAAGCCAGCGAAGTTCTTCTTGCCGGCCTCGACGGCCTTGCTGAGCTCTTCGTCGGATCCTTCGAGATTGCGCGCGAAGTCCCAGGCCTCGCAGATCTGCCGGCACGCCAGGATCAGGCCGCCAATGACGAGCTCCTTCACCGCGTTCGAGTTCGCGCCTGGCGCGTTGAACACCGGGATGCCCTTGGCGCTCATCTTCGCCACCGGGATGTTGTTGACGCCCGCACCTGCGCGGCCGACCGCCTTGAGCGTCTCGGGGATCTCGACTGCGTGCATGTTGGCAGACCGCACGAGGATGGCGTCTGGCTGCTTGGCGTCGTTCGCGATGGCGTAGTGATCGGCGGGTAGTCGCGACAGCCCGATCTTCGCGATGTTGTTGAGCGTCAGTACTTTGAACACGAGATGATCTCCCCTTCGGCGGTCGCTACTTCTTGCCCGTTGGCGCCGCGGCGGCCGGGGCGCTGTGCGCGGTCTGATCGGGCGCGGTGATGGGATTGACGAACGGCATCATCGCGCGCAGCTTGGCGCCCACCTCTTCGAGGATCTGGCTGCGCTCGCCGACGCGGGTCGCGTTGAACCAGGGGCGGCCGGCTTCGTGCTCGGCGATCCATTTGCGGGCGAACTCGCCCTCCTGAATTTCCTTGAGCAGCTGGCGCATCGAGTTGCGGACCTCGTCGGTGACAATCCGGGGGCCGGCGGTGTAGTCGCCGTACTCGGCGGTGTCGCTCACCGAGTAGCGCATGTAGTTCAGCCCGCCGCGGTACATCAGGTCGACGATCAGCTTGAGCTCGTGGAGACACTCGAAGTACGCGACCTCGGGCTGGTATCCCGCCTCCACGAGGATGTCGAAGCCAGCCTTGACGAGGGCGCTCGTGCCGCCACAGAGAATGGCCTGCTCGCCGAACAGGTCGGTCTCGGTCTCTTCGGTAAAGGTCGTCTCGACGATTCCCGCGCGGCCCACGCCGATTGCGCTGCCATACGACAGGGCCAAGGCCTTCGCGTGTCCTGTGGCGTCCTGGTGCACCGCGATGAGTGCAGGCGTGCCGCCGCCCTCGACGTACAGCTCGCGCACCCGGTGCCCGGGCGATTTGGGCGCGATCATCGTGACGTCGATGTCGGGCGGGGGCGTGATCGTTCCAAACCGGATGTTGAACCCGTGGGCGAGCATGAGCATCTTGCCCGCGGTGAGATGGGGCGCAATCGCTTCCTTGTAGAGCGATGCCGCTGTGGTGTCCGGCACGAGCACCATGATCACGTCTGCCCATGCCGAGGCGTCGGCTGGTGACATCACGGTGAGCCCTTCCTGCTCCGCGGCGGCGCGCGATCGGCTGCCCTCGTGCAGGCCCACGCGCACGTTGACGCCGCTGTCGCGCAGGTTGAGCGAGTGGGCGTGACCCTGCGAGCCGTAGCCCAGGACGGCCACCTTCTTTGCGCGGATCAGGGATAGGTCAGCATCGCGGTCGTAGTAAATCGTGGCCATGGACTCCTCGGGGCGGTCTAGAGAACCGAATACAAGCAGATGATTTTACATCGGAAGATGCCCTGCGCCTACCCGGCCCGGATGGCCGCAGATCCCGCGGTTCGGCTGAAGGGGCAGCCGAAGTGCAGACCGATTGACCAGCCACAATCAGTCGTGCTTGAATCGGCCGACTCGCACATTGCGACGACATCCGTCGCCGGCGAGCCTCTGCGGTGTCGCGCGGAAGCGTGGACGCACAGAGCATTGTCGGCGCCGCCGGAGGGACATCGTCATGAGTAACAACGCCGTTGGCTGGTTCGAGATTTACGTCCAGGACGTGACGCGCTCGAAAGCGTTCTACGAAGGGGTCTTCCAGGTCTCGCTCCAGAAGCTGAACAGCGCCGAGATCGAGATGTGGGCATTCCCCATGAACATGGAAGGCACCGGTGCGGCCGGGTCGCTGGTACGAATGCCCGGGCTCGCGTCAGGTGGAAACAGCACGATTGTCTATTTCTCGTGCCGCGATTGCGCCGTCGAGGAATCACGGGTGGCTACGCACGGCGGGCGCGTGGATCGCCCCAAGATGTCGATTGGAGAGTACGGTTTCATCAGCCTGGTGTACGACACCGAAGGCAACATGATCGGGTTACATTCGACGCAGTAGCACCGCTCGAAGCTCTTACCCGGGGACCGGTCACGCGTCAGTGCGTGGCCGGCCTCCAGCTGCGGCGGTCAGCACCGCGAGCAGCGTGTCGAGATCCCACGGGTCGTCGTGGCGGACGCCATTGATGAAGAACGTCGGCGTGCCGTTGACGCCGCTCCGAATCCCACTCATGAAATCCTGACGGACGCGGGACGCGTGCACGTGATCGATCAACTCGCGCTGAAGGCGCGACTCGTCGATGCCAATCTGGCCCGCGTACTCGGCCAGTTGACGATCGCCGAGCGCCTGCTGGTGTTCGAACAGCGCGTCGTGCATCTCCCAGAAATGTCCCTGGCTCGACGCGGCCTCGGATGCCTCGGCGGCATGCTGCGCGTGCCGGTGCATCTCACCGAGCGGGAAGTGCCGGAAGACGAAACGCAGCTGTTCGCCAAGTCGCCGCTGGATCTCCTGGATGACGGGATGCGCCCGGCCGCAGTGCGGACACTCGAAGTCGCCGTACTCCACGAGCGTCACAGACGCGTCGCCCGGGCCCTGTGCATGATCGCGCTCCGTGACGGCCACCGTCAGGCGGGCAACGCGATCAGCCGGCTCGGCTTCGGACTCAGGGCGGCGATGGTCAGCCATGCTGGCTCTCCTGAGGCAGGGATTCGAGCGCGCGCAGGATGCCCTCGGCGCCAGGGTTGATGCCGATGGGCGACACGTGGCTCCAGCGGATAATCCCGTCCGCGTCGATGACGAACAACGCGCGTTCGCTGATGCCGTCCTGTTCGCGGTACACGCCGTAAAGCCGTGCTACCTGTCCCTTGGGCTCGAAGTCCGAAAGCAGGGGGAAATGCAGGTGCCGCTCGTGGGCGAAGGCGACGTGGCACCACGAGCCGTCCACGGACACGCCGAGCAGCTCGGCATTGAACTTCTGGAACTCGCTCACGGTCTCGTTATACAGCGCCATCTGGTCGCCGCAGACGGGGCTCCAGTCCGCCGGGTAGAAGGCGAGGATCACCGGCCGGCCGCGAAAGTCGCTGAGTGACACCAGTTGGTCCGGTGTGGTGTGCAACGAGAAGTCAGGCGCCTGTGTGCCCGCAGCCAGCGCGCCATGTGGCGTCGTGTCCGCGGCCGTTGACGGAATGCTCACGAATCCTCCCCCCCACGTCGCAGCTCGAGGACTCGACGTGGCCTCTGGATCGTAGCATCGACAGTGAGCGGGAGACCCGCGGCGCCAGCTCAGACCGAGAACGAGACGCCGGCATCGACCGGCTCGTCGGCATCGGTGCGTGGCTCAGATTCAAGCGACGTGCGGCTCGACTTGCCGCGCGACATTGCCAGACAGCCCGTCTTGGCGACCTCCATGAGTCCGAACGGGCGCAGCACCTCGAGCAGGCCGTCGATCTTCTCGTCGGTGCCCGTGATCTCAATCATCAGCGAGTCCGGCGCGACGTCCACCACGCGCGCGCGGAACACGTCGGCGAGCTGCAGGATCTGTGTACGCGACTCGGCGGTGGCCGCGACCTTGATCAGGGCGAGAAACCGGTACACCGCCGGCACGGTGCTGACGTTCTCGACCCGCAGCACGTGCACGAGCTTGTAGAGGTTGGCTTCGATACGGGCCGCGGCCTCCGGATCGGCATCGACCACGAGCGTCATCCGCGAGATGCCCGGCGTCGCCGCATGGCCAACCGTCAGCGACTCGATGTTGTAGTTGCGGCGCCGCACGAGCGACGACACGCGATTGAGCACTCCCGGCTTGTCGGCTACGTGTACGACGTAAGTAATCAGCATCGAAGGACTCTCCAATTATTAGTTGCGAATGGGGCCCCACCCCCATTCGCGAAGACGCTGCGGCGCCTCGCTCCGCTCGGGCCTTGCGACGTCACCAGGGGCCCAGTCAGACACTTGGCTCAGACGCTGCGGCGCCTCGCTTCGCTCGGGCCTTGCGACATCACCAAGGGGCCCAGTCAGACACTTGGCTCAGACGCTGCGGCGCCTCGCTTCGCTCGCGCCTCGGCGACATCACCAAGGGGCCCAGTCAGACACTTGGCTCAGACGCTGCGGCGCCTCGCTTCGCTCGCGCCTCGGCGACATCACCAAGGGGTCCAGTC
>JBDSZL010000005.1:0-70477 GCA_039925145.1 Vicinamibacterales bacterium
TGCCGTGAACGCGGGCAACACCATCTGGCAGAACACCGGTGTCGGCGCGACGGCGCCGCCCGAGCCGTTCGTCGCCAGCGCGACCATCACGCCCATCCAGTAAGACGCATCATCTTCGAGGTCTGACCGGCACCTGCCGGCCAGACCTCGAACTGTTTCCGGCACGGTCTGACCGGCCTTCTCGCGACAGTCGACCCGTGGTACAACTTGTCCCAATGTCCTCGCGATACAGACGCCTGATTCTTGCGTTTGCCTTGGTTGGGCTGGGGATGGCCACCGCCTCCAGCTGGGTGCATTACCGGGTGCTGACCGACCCCACATACGTGAGCCCCTGCGACATCAACGCGACCTTCAACTGCACGCAGGTCTACCTGAGCCGGTTCGGTTCGGTGGCGGGCGTGCCCGTGGCGCTCTTCGGGCTGCTCTGGTTCGCCATGGTCGCCCTCGTTGCCGGATTCGCGAAGCCCACCGATGGCGAGAGCGTCGCCGGCGGCTATCTCTTCGCCCTGTCCACGATTGGCCTGGCGGTTGTGCTCTATCTGGGATACGCCTCTTTCGTCGTGCTGCATACCGGCTGCGTGTTGTGCATGGGCACGTACGTCTGCGTGCTGGCCATCTTTGTCCTCTCGAGTCTCACCAGACCCGTCTCCGTCATGCGCCTGCCACTGCGGCTGGTCCGCGATATACGTGATGTGGTCGCCCGCCCTGCGGCACTCGTGGCCGCGCTCATACTGCTGGCAGGCACCGCAAGCCTCGTGGCGTTCTTTCCGAAGGAAGGGACCGTGGCTGCCCAGGCCGCGTCTGCTCCTCCGGCCTCGGCTGAAGCGCGACAGTCGTTCGAGCAGCTCTGGGCCAAACAGCCCCGTGTCGACCTGGGGATTGCCGCCGAGGGTGCCAAGGTCGTCATCGTGAAGTTCAACGACTACATGTGTCCGACCTGCCGAAGCGCCGAGATGTTTTACCGGCCGATTCTGCAGAGGTTCGAGACGTCCCATCCAGGCCAGGTGAAGTACGTGATGAAAGACTGGCCGTGGAACTCGACGTGCAATTTCAATGCGCGGACGACGATCCCAGGACACGAAGCCGCCTGCGCGGCCGCGGCGGCGGCGCGTATGGCTCGCGACCGCGGCAAGAGTACCGAGATGGTTGATTGGCTCTACGCCAACCAGGGGACGACGCCAAAGGCAGTGAGCGAAGCGGCTGCCAAAATTCTCGGTGTCACGGACTTCGACCACGAATACGCGCTCAAGCTCCCGGAGATTCGCAAAGATGTGGCGGACGGCGGGGTGTTGAATATTGAAGGCACGCCGACATTTTTCATCAATGGGGTCCGTCTGCCCGGCGCCGGCCTGTCGCAGGAGAACTTCGAGCTCGCCATCGATCTGGAGTTGAAACGGCCTACGCCGTAGACACCCGCGTAACCCCGCCGGGGCTGCGCCCGGCCTCTGTGGTCACCGGTCCCCAGCCCATGTCCACTTCCCCCATCGTCACAGCCGACCGTCTCACCAAGGAGTTCTACGCGGGTTTCTGGCGGCCGCGCCCGCACCGTGCGCTCGATGCCCTGTCGTTCGAGGTGCCCGAGGGGGGCGTGTTCGGCCTGCTCGGACCGAATGGGGCAGGCAAGAGCACCACGCTCAAGTTGCTGATGGACTTGCTGAAACCAACGTCCGGCCGCGCCGCGTTACTGGGGCGTCCGGCCGGCGACGTGCGGGCACGCCAGCGAGTGGGCTTTCTGCCCGAGAATCCGACCTTCTACGATCAGCTCTCTGCAGAGGAGCTGCTGGTCTACTTCGCCGGGTTGTTCGGCTACTCCGGACACGATCGTGTGCGCCGCGCGAGCGTCGTCCTCGACCGCGTTGGCCTCGGCGCCGATCGTAGGAGGCCGCTTCGGCAGTACTCGAAAGGGATGATTCAGCGCGTGGGGCTCGCCCAGGCCCTCGTCAACGATCCGGCCCTGGTAATTCTCGACGAGCCCATGTCCGGGCTCGACCCTGTCGGCCGCCGCGAGGTGCGCGACATCATCATCGGTCTGCGGGATGAGGGGCGGACGGTGCTCTTCAGCTCGCACATTCTCTCCGACGCGGAGCTACTCTGCAGCCGGGTCGGCATCCTGGCCAGAGGCCGGCTCGTCGCCTCCGGACCGACCGCGGAGCTGACGGCGAGCGGCACCCCGGGCTGGGAGGTCGTTCTGACCAGTGTCCCCCCAGACCTGGCGGATCAACTGCGCGTCGTCGCCGCGCGCGTCACTCAGATCGACACGACCCGCTACAGCGTTGAACTGGCAGACGACATGAAACCCGAGACACTCGTCGCCAACGCCGCGGCGGCCGGCGCCTCCCTGGTGTCGGTGACCCCGCTGCGGACCACGCTCGAAGATGTCTTTCTGCGCGCGGTCGGCCTGGACACCCCCGACGCCCGCGTCGCGGGCCAGACGGCGCGGGCAGCCGGGCCCGTGGAGAACGACCGATGACCCTGCGGCGCATCGGACTCGTGGCATGGCACGTGTTCAAAGAGAGCGTCCGCGATCGGGTGCTGTACGGGATCGCGGGGTTCGCTCTGTCACTCGTCGCGGCGACGCTTCTGATCGGCCAGATCACCGCCGGCGAGGACGTCAAGATCATCAAAGACTTCGGATTGGCGACCATCGAAGTCGCGGGCATGCTGATGACCATCTTCATCGGCGTGGGGCTTGTTGCCCGCGAGATCGAGCGGCGAAGCATCTTCAGCCTCCTTGCCAAGCCGCTGCCGCGGTGGGAATTCATCGTGGGCAAGTATCTGGGCCTGGTGCTGACCATTGCGGTCAACGTCGCCGCGATGGGCGTGGCGCTCTACCTGATGCTGGGCTACCTCGACTGGCGCGCCCTGGCGGTCGAACGGCGCGCGTGGGACGCCCCTGCCACCGATCCCAGACTGTTGATCGCGATGCTGATGATTCAGGTCGAGCTCGCGCTGCTGACGGCCGTGGCGCTGTTCTTCTCCACCTTCTCTTCGAGCACGCTGCTGTCGCTGCTCTTCACCATTGGCATCTTCGTCGCCGGTCAGTTCAGTGGCGACTTGCGTCACTTCGGCGATATCGTCGACGTGGCGCCCGCTGTGGGTGCGTTCGTCGGTGCCCTCGGTTGGGCGGTTCCCGCGTTTTCCGCGTTCGATGTCAAGGCCCAGATCGTTCACGGCCTCGCGCTTCCAGCGGGATTTGTGGTCTACACCCTCGGCTACGCCGCGCTGTACGTCGCAGGACTGCTGCTGGCGTCCATCGCCGTCTTCTCGAGGCGGGAGTTCAAATGACAAGGGCCGCGGCGGTCGTGGCCACGTTGGGATCGCTCGTGGTGATCGCGGCTGCCGCGGCCACGCTGCAGGCACGTGAACGTCACGCCCCGCTGCCGGTGACCACCGAGCGCCTGTTGTACCTGCGATCTGGACGGACGGCCGACCGACTGTTTCTCAGCTTCGACGCCCTGGGTGCGGACGTCTACTGGATGCGCGCGATTCAGCACTACGGCGGCGAACGAAAATCGTCGCGGCGAGAGGGGCGCTTCGAGCTGCTGCAACCGCTGCTCGACCTGACCACCAGCCTCGACCCGCACTTCAACCTCGCGTACCGGTTTGGATCGATCTTTCTGTCGATGGACCCGCCCAATGGCCCGGGGCGCCCAGACCAGGCCATCGCCTTGTTGGAGAAGGGGCTCGAGAGCAATCCGACGCGCTGGCAGTACGCGCACGACATCGGCTTCGTGCACTACTGGTACACCGGCCGGTATCAGGAGGCGGCGGCGTGGTTCGAACGGGCGGCCGCCATGCCACGGGCTCCGCAGTGGGTCAGGCCACTGGCGGCTGTCGCGTTGGCGCAGGGCGGCGATCGCGTGGGGGCACGGCAGCTCCTCACGAGCCTGCTCGACGCCAACGAGAAATACATCCGGCAGGCCGCCGAACGGTCCCTCATGCAACTGCAGGCGCTCGACGCCATGGACGATCTCTCGGCGCTCGTCGAGCAATATCAGGAGCAGGCCGGCCACTACCCGTCGGGCTGGATCGACCTGGTGCGCATCGGCCGATTGCGCGGCGTTCCCGCCGATCCCACGGGCACCGCGTTCATCTATGATCCCGCCAGCCATTCCGTGACGCTCTCACCCGAGTCGACGCTGCTTCCACTCCCGCGGGCCTTCGTCCGGCCATGAGCGAGGCGTTGCCGCTCGTGCTGCTCGTCGCGCTGTTCGGCCTCATGGTCGGCAGCTTTCTGAACGTCTGCATCGGCCGTCTGCCTGCCGGCGAGTCCATCGTGCGGCCGGCGTCTCGCTGCCCATCCTGCCGATCGGCGATTGCCTGGTACGACAACGTGCCGGTCGTCGGCTATCTACTGCTCGCTGGCCGCTGCCGGCGCTGCCACGTCCACATCAGCGCACGGTATCCCGCCGTGGAGCTGGCAACGGCCGCGGCTTTCGCGCTGCAGGCGTTCTCAGTGGGAGACGACCTGTCCCTGCTGGGTCCGAGGCTCGTGTTCACGGGCCTGCTAATTGCCCTGTTCGGGACGGATCTTGAAACACAGCGTCTCCCCAACGTCCTCACGCTCCCCGGCCTCGTCGTCGGACTGCTCGCGAGCCTGATTGGCCCGCCAGGACTCGTCGACAGCCTCATTGGGGCGGCGGTCGGGGGTGGTGTGCTCTTCGTCATCAGGTGGGGCTGGAAGCGGGCGACAGGCGTCGAGGGCATGGGCCTCGGCGATGTGAAGATGATGGCCATGATCGGCGCGTTTCTCGGGTGGCGCGAGGTCTGGCTAGTGTTGTTTCTCGCCAGTCTGGCCGGGGCAGTCTTCGGCGGAGCGCTGGCCCTGACCGGGCGTCGTTCGCTGCAGGCGCGGCTGCCCTTCGGCACTTTTCTCGCCGCGGCCGCGTTCGCGGCGTCGCTCCTCGGCACGCGCCTGCTCGACTGGTATCTCGGCTTCTATTGAGGCGCCGCGCCGTTACGGTACCGTAAACCGTCGAACAGTTTTCCTCCGCTCCACTGTGTCGCCTCGTCGACACGGCTAAAAACGCCCGTCTTTACGTGTCGCTTGAGCCTCGGCGGCGCTGGAACGCGCCTTGCCTCTCCGGAGCTATAGAGGTGTCGCCGTGCGCATCGTACAGGGCGGGTCCGAGACAGGCTTCACGCTGGTCGAACTCGTAATCGTGATTGGAGCGGTTGCCATGATGGCCGGCTTGACCGTTCCAAAAATCAACACGCTCGTCCAGTCGCAGCGCACCGGGAACGCCGCGCGGCTGGTGGAGCGGGAGTTGCAAACTGCTCGCCTCAAGGCGGTGGGCACGTCGCACGCACTCCGAGTCAAATTCAGCTGTCCGGTGGCCGGGCAATTCAGAACGCTCGAGGTCACAGGCGTCGCCATGACTGACACGGCCGCGACGAGGTGCAGCCCCACGGCATATCCGTCTCCCGGTCCGATTGATCTCTTGCGCTCCACGCCTTCGCTCGACTCCGCGGTGCGCTACCTGCCCACGGGCACAACGGTGAGTGCGACATCGCTCGACATCGAGTTCAGCCCGACAGGGCAGGTCTTCACATATGCGGCCGGGGTTGGCACTCCACTCGGGGCCGATCTGGTGCTCACGGTAACGCGGGCTGGAACTTCCAAAACGGTGACCATCAATGCGCTCGGGCGCGTCAAACTCAACTGAACGGCCTCACGACGCCGGCTTCACCATCATCGAAGTGCTCATCGCGATGATGGTGCTCACCGTCGGCGCCATGGGCGCGGCGCAGCTGTTCGGGCTCGCGATCAAAGCGACATACGGCGCGCGCTACCAGACATCCACCTCCACGCTGGCCGAACAAAAGATGGAGCAGCTGCGGGCGCTCACCTGGGGTTTCGACACGACGGGTGACTATCTCCCCGTCAGTGACACGACCACAGATCTTGCCGTCACGCCTGTCACCAACAGTGGTGCCGGGCTGAACCCGTCGCCGTCGACATCGCTCGACGCGAACACCACCGGCTACGTCGACTACCTCGACAAACGCGGAGCGTGGATGGGCACCGGCGCAACGCCGCCGGCCACGGCGGCCTACATCCGGCGCTGGCGTGTGCAGCCGCTGCCGACCAACCCGAATAACACGCTGGTGCTGCAGGTGCTTGTCACCCCTGTTCGCCGTGAAAGCACGCTCAGCGGCGCCACCGGACCCCGGCGCCGGTATCCGGACGATGCGCTGCTGACGACAGTGAAGACGCGAAAGGCGAATTGAGGCTCCATGAACTCATCGGAGAGAACTGACAGCATGCGGCCCGACGCAGGTTTCACCCTGATCGAGACGCTCGTCGCCATGGTGCTCATGCTCGTGATCACGGGCGCCGTGTTCGGTATGGTGAACCCTGGCGTGTCAGCGGCGTACGCGCAGCCCGAGGCCATGGACATGCAGCAGCGCGCCCGCATCGGCACCGATCTGCTCTCGCGTGATCTCTTCATGGCGGGCGCCGGCGTCTACGCGGGTCCCTCGACCGGCACGTTGACGAACTTCTTCGCGCCGATTATCCCGAGACGCATGGGACTGACCGGCGCCGATGCCTACACGGTCGCACGCGCCGATGCCGTGACGATCTCGTATATCCCGAACACGTATTCCCAGACGACTATCCGAGACGCCATGCCACTGCCGTCTGCGGAGCTCAAAGTCAATGACATGCCCAATTGTCCGAAGGGGCGTGAGCTGTGTGGCTTCACCGAAGGAATGACCGTCCTCATCTTCGACGTAGAAGGCCATTTCGACTTCTTCACGATTACCAACGTGCAAGACAGTGCCGGGCACCTACAGCACAGGCAGCAGGACCTGAGCTATCCGTACCAGCCAGGCTCACTCATTACACAGGCTGAGTCGCACACGTATTACTACGACGCCGTCGCCCGGCAACTGCGTCACTACGACGGCAACCTCACTGATGTCCCGGTCGTCGACAACGTCGTCGGCGTGCTGTTCGAGTACTTCGGCGATCCGAATCCGCCAACGAAGCCGAAGCCCCCGGTGGGCACCGCAAACTGTCTGTACGACGCGGCGGGCAATCCGCTGGGTGGCATGTCGGCGCTCACTCCCGAGGGCGGGTCGCTCGCGCCGCTGCCGTTGTCGATTCTGAACAACGGGCCCTGGTGCGGCGCGGGCAGCAACAGGTTCGATGCCGATCTGCTCCGTGTGAAGAAGGTTCGCATCACGCTTCGCGTCCAGGCGTCGAAGGGATCGATGCGTGCCACAGGCGGCGACTACGCTGTCGCGGGCACGAGCAAGAGCGCCCACCGCGCCCTCAGCGACTATACGGTCGCATTCGAGGTCGCGCCGCGCAACATGAACCTGGGACGCTGAGGCCCTTATGAGAATGCGTTCCGCTCTCGTGCCGCTCCGTGACGATCGTGGCTCGGCGCTGGTGATCGCGCTCCTTGCGACGGTGCTGCTCACGTCGCTGGGCATCGGCCTGGTGATGCTGAGCAACACCGAAGGCGCCATTGCCGCGAACTATCGGGCCGGAGGAGAGACGCTCTACGCCGCAGACGCGGCGGTCGAGCGTGTCGTGCAGGACCTCCTGATGGTGCCGCGCTGGAACGACGTGCTCTCGGGGGCGGTCACTTCGGCCTTCGTCGACGACACGCTGACACCGACGACGCCTTACGGTGAAGTCCTGAATCTCACATCCCTCACGGCCGACCTCCAGGCGCAGACCGATGCCACCGATCCCTGGGCCCTCAACAACCCGCACTGGCGGCTCTTCGCGTACGGGCCGCTCTCCGAAATGCTGAGCGGGGGTGCCCTGCAGAGCTCTACATATGTGGCGGTCTGGGTGGCGGACGATCCGTCGGAAACCGACGACAACGCCGCCGCTGACGTCAACGGCGTCATTACGGCGATGGCGCAGGCGTTCGGCCCGCATGGGACCAGGCGTGCTGTTGAAATCACGCTGGCGAAGACGGACTCCCGCGAGCTCGAGCGCGGCCAAATCGCCCAACGCGGACAGGAAGAGCTGAACCAGCGCGCGCGCAAGGCTGCGGTGCAGATGCCTGGCAAAGCGATGACAGCCTCGGATCTCAACGTCAATACAGGTGGACTGGTGACTCGATGACAACTGAACACAGAAACGTAATCGAACGGTCGGCGGGTCTGACGCCCCGCGCCACGGCGTGGCGCGGCGCGGTCGTCACTGGCGCGCTCTTCTGCGTGCTGGCAGCAGCAGCGCCCGCGTACGCGCAGCTCGATCCCCTCATCGGCATCAAACGCCTGCCTCCCACAGTCGTTGTCGTGCTCGACACGTCGTTCCAGATGCTGTTCGACGGCGCCGGGAACTACTATGACGTGAAGACGTACAACCGCACCGACGATGCGGCGGTGTCGACGATGTTTGGGGTGACGAGCACGCAGTACCGGCGGATCTACCAGGGTCTGCAGTTCGAGACGACGATTTCGCCCACGAGCAAGTACTTCGCGTCCAACATCGTCACGGTGCAGAGCACCGCCGTGGGGTACAGCACGTTCTGGGCCCCGACGCGATTCGAGACGGCCAAGGCGGGTATCTCGCAGGCCGTCCTCGAGAATCAGAGCCTGGTCCGGTGGGGATTGCTCAAGCTGCGGCAGAACAACGAAGCGTGGCGCAACACGACCAGCAACGGCGGCTGCGACGCTCCGGTGCGCATCACGGGCGGCAGTTTCACCGTCCGAGACTCCAACCCCTGTTCTGCAGTCGGATCGGCGACCCGCTACGTCCTCTACGCCCCTTCGTCGAGCGGGGCGAACTTCGGGCAGACGACCGCACCGGGTGATTCGGTCGTTTACGCCGTCGGGTCAGCCAGCGCTGCCACCAACATTCAGACGGTGTTGAATCAGACGATGGGTACTGGCGCGGTGATTCCGGCGGGGCAGGGCAGCTCGACGTACGTTGACCGGCCCTTGTATTTCGCGCTCACCGATGCCAGAGCTCAAGCAGTGAGCGCCATCGCTGCCGACGCCAGCGCCACCCGCGCGTGCCGCAACGCTGTCGTGGTTCTCGTCACTAGCGGAAAAGACGACGGCGATTCCACATATCTATCGCACGGGTCCATCACCACGCTCGCGGGCACTTTCGCGTCCGTCACGGCCGGGTCCGGCACCCGCCGCGTGCCCATCGTTGTCATCGGCGTCAAACCCGCGGCTGCTGACGAAGCGCAGCTCCAGGCGATCGCGACCGCCAGTGGCGGCGTGTACTTCAAGGCAACGACAGCGGCCGAGGTCACCCGCGCGGTGAACTACGCCGTGCAGATGGGATTCTCGGGCGCGCTCGATGTCGACGCGCAGCGCATGAGCGAGTTCTCGTTTGTGAGCCCCGTCATCGGCTCCGTCAACCTGTCCGGGGCGTTAAGCGCGACCGGAGCCACGCTGTCCAACACGAGCGTTGTCTCGACCAAGGGCGCGACGACTGGTGTTGCGCTTCCGCAGCGCAGCAATTTTCTTCTAACTTCCGGGTTTGGCTTGCCGGGCTTCGATGGCCGGTTGCGCGCCTTCCGGACGTACAAACCCGTGGCCGACAGCACGAAGGCAACGGGGTGGAAGTTCGCCAAGGACGGGACCCGGCTCTGGCCCGATCTCGATGCCAGGCCTGCACTGGCGGGAATGGCCAGGGTGCCGCTCGATTCGAACTCACGCAACATCTACACCTTCATCCCAAACGCGAGCGGCGTTGGCGGGTCGATGGTCGCTTTTTCGGTCGCCAACAGTGCGACGCTGAGCCCGCATCTCGGAGGCGCCGATCCGGCGGTGCTCATCCCGTATGTCCGCGCGCAGCCGCTCGGGGCCGTCATCAACTCGACTCCGGCAATCATGGATCCTCCCTCGCTAGACCCGCCGCCCGATTCCGACTATGGCTTCGCGGATAGCACGGACTCGTTTGCCGGCACCTACAAGAACAGGCGGTCGATTATCTTCTTCGGCGCCAACGACGGCATGATTCACGCGGTCGACGCGCGGACAGGTTATGAAGTGTGGGCGTTCATCCCCTATAACCTGTTGCCCAAGCTGGCGACGCTGATCGACGGGCAACCCGTGGAGCAGTTCGACTACTTCGTGGACAGCTCACCGAAGATCGCCGAGGTCAAACTCGGCGGTAACTGGCGGACCCTGCTCGTGATCGGACAAGGGTACGGCGGCACGTTCTACCAGGCGCTCGATGTGACGTCCGCCGGCATGGGCCTCGCCCCAGACGCAGACGGGTTGAGTGCGGTGTCCTCCATGCTCGCGCAGTTCGATGCGCCGGGCGAGAGCATCACCTTCAGCTGGGCGTTTCCCCGCTACTCGTCCTTCGACCCGAACGTCTTCTACGCGGCCACCGGTTTGGGCAATACCTATCCCGGCGGTCGTCTGGTGATGCGGGGGGACCTGAAGTCGAGTGCGTCCAATGTGGAGAAGCGCGTCGGCTTCACGTTTTCGGATCCGGCGGTCGGAACGCTCGCGACTGATCGTTCCATCAACGGCGTTATTACCGGGTCTGGGTACTTCCCGGCGATAGAGGCCAGTCTGCCCGGCCGCGGCGCCTCGGCACCGGCCGCGGGCCGCGGGTTCTTCGTGCTCGACGCCTCGACCGGACTGCCGCTCGGCAACCCGTCCGGCGGCAGTTGCGCCGGCTTGGGATGTTACGACGCCGGCGATCTGGCCGGCGGAGCGAAGAACGCCCTCCAGGCAGACGTCACTGCCTCCAGCGACACTGGGGCCACCATCGTCAGCAAGGCCTACGTCGGCGACCTCGACGGCCGCTACTGGAAGTTCTCGTTCATGCCGACCGGCGCCATAACGGCGACGACCCTGGCGACGACTGGTCAGCCTATCTATTCCTCGTCTGCGCTGCTGTTCGTCGGGACGACGGAGAAATATCTGTTCTTCTCGACCGGCAGCGATCTGCTGCCCAATACGGCGCCCGGCGGAGGCGGTGGTGGCACTGGGACGGCGTTCAACCTGTATGGCGTCAAGGACGGCACGACAGGTGCGGTGGTATTCAAGCAGGCGCTCTCGCCCAAGGTCACGTCGTCGGGGTCAGACCTCATCACGAACGGAGAGCGCCCGACAAGCTCGCCTACCGTTGCGGGAGACATCGTGTTCTTCACAACGACCACAGACGCCGGGACGCCGGGATGCGCGGATGCGACCACGAAGGTCTACGCCTTCACGTACACCGGCACGGCCGCCTACGATTCGAACGCGAACGGCAAGATCGATTCGACCGAGAACCCTGTCGTGGCGACGGCTGTCGGTCGTGCCACGGCCCCGTTCATCGTCGATCAGCATCTTGTGATCGGGACGTCCTCGAGTCTGGGCGCGGGTGTGACGATGCTGGGCGACAGCGAGGACTTCAACAACGGCGTCGGGCGCGTCGGCGTGCGGATTCTATCGTGGCGTGAGATCCGGTAGGCGTCAGTCCTTCATCCCGAGGGTTTTCATGGCCGCACGGAGTTCCCGTGTGTGCACGTCAGACACGATCTTCGTGGCGCCGATGCCATGCGCGAGCACGAAGTGCAGACGGCCGTTCACGACCTTCTTATCGTGACCGATCGCGTCGATCGCGTCGCTGCTGCGCAAGTCGCCGAGCGCTGGCAGCGGGCCCATTTCGCGAATCACACGGGCCAGTGACGCCTGGTCGTCACGGGTCATCAAGCCGCGCTCCGCCGAGATGTGCGCGGCCGCCAGCATGCCGTAGCCGATGGCTTCGCCGTGCCGGAACCTGCGGTACAAGGTCATGGCTTCGAGCGCATGTCCCACCGTGTGGCCGAAATTCAGAACACGGCGGGGACCCGATTCCCGCTCATCGGAGGCCACGACGTCGGCCTTGATCTGACAGCACTGCGCGACGATGGTCGTGAGCAGCGCCGTGTCGTGTGAAAAGAGGCCCTTCAGATGGCGATGCACCTGGTCGAAGAGGGGGCGTGACGAGATGACGCCATACTTCACGACCTCGTAGAGGCCCGAACGAAACTCGCGCCGCGGCAAGGTGGCGAGCAGCTCCGGGTCGCAGAGCACGAACACTGGCGGGTGAAAGGCGCCGACCATGTTCTTGCCGGTCGGCAGGTTCACGCCCACTTTGCCGCCGACCGAGCTGTCGACCTGCGCCAGCAGGGTCGTAGGAATCTGCACCAGCCGCACGCCCCGGAGGTACGTCGCCGCGACGAACCCCGCGACGTCGCCCACGACACCGCCGCCGAGCGCGATGATCGTGGCCGACCGATCGAGATCGCGCCGCACGCAGTGCTCGTAGAGCCCTGCGACGGTCGTCAGCGTCTTCGCACGTTCCCCTTCGGGCATCAGTGCCGGCGCGTCCTTCGGCGCCAGGGCCGGCCGCGCGCGCGGTCCGTGCAGCCTCCAGATTCGCGACGAGGTGATGATCAGCCGCTGCCGCGAAATCTGGTGCTCTGCCAGTAGAGGAAGGAGCGCCCGGGAGAGGCCCGGCCCAATCAACACCGGGTAGGTCGTGCGCTCGCTCGTGACGTCAATGCGTGTCGGAGTCATGTGTCACCGGCCCCCACCTGGCCCTCAGCGAGCGCGGCTCCGAGCCGGAACCCGCCGTGGAAGCCGAGGCGCCATGAGAGCCTTCCAATAATCCGGGTTAGGATAGCAGGCCATCGTGATCGCCAGCGTCTCGGCGGATTTCCTCATCATTGGCAGCGGCATCGCGGGGTTGCGGGCGGCTGTCGAGCTCGCGCCGTACGGTCGCGTTCTCATCCTGACCAAGTCTGATCCCGGCGCCGGGAGCACGGGTTATGCGCAAGGCGGGATTGCGGCGGCAGTCGGTCCCGACGATTCGCCCGAGCTGCACGCCAAGGACACGATGGCTGCTGGCGATGGGCTCTGCGACGCCGACGCCGTTCAGGTGCTGGTCACCGAAGCCCCCCGCTATGTCCACGAGCTGCTCGGCTGGGGCGCAGCCTTTGATCGAGCGCCCGATGGTGAGCTCGACCTGGCGCGGGAGGGCGCGCACTCGGTCCGCCGGGTGCTGCATGCGCACGACGCGACAGGCCGAGAGATCGCCCGCGTGCTGGCAGCGCATCTCGGCGACCAGCCGTCCGTCACCGTGATCGACCATGCGGTGGCTGTCCAGGCGCTGTTCGACGAGCAGGGACGGGTGGCGGGTGTTCGGTTCCTGGACCGCCACGGAACGCTGACAGAGGCGCGCGCCGCGGCCACGCTGCTGGCGACGGGTGGCGCCGGGCAGGTGTTCAGCCAGACCACGAACCCTGCAGTCGCGACCGGAGATGGCGTGGCGCTCGCCTACCTGGCCGGTGCGCGGGTCGCCGATCTGGAGTTCGTGCAATTCCATCCCACAGCGCTCGCGGTGCCCGGCGCGCCGCGCTATCTGCTCTCCGAGGCGCTGCGCGGCGAGGGTGCCAGGCTCGTGAACGACGCCGGTGAGGCGTTCATGCGCAACTACGAACCAGCGGGGGACCTGGCCGCTCGAGACCGGGTCTCTCGCGCCCTCGTCCTCGAGGCGGAGCGGACGAAGGCGCCGGTGTACCTGACGCTGGCGCACCTGCCCCCCTCAACCGTCCGCGAGCGTTTCCCCGCGATCGCCGAGCTTTGCCAGCGCGTTGGCCTGGATCTCGCCGTCGACCGACTCCCTGTCGGTCCGGCGGCGCACTACATGATGGGTGGCGTGGTCACCGACCTCGACGGCCGCACCTCGATCCCGGGGCTGTTTGCCGCCGGAGAGGTCGCCTGCACGGGTGTGCACGGTGCCAACCGCCTTGCGAGCAACTCGCTGCTCGAGGGGCTGGTGTTCGGCGGCCGGGCCGGGCAGGCGATGCGAAGCGCGACGACGGGCGAGTGGCCCGTGCCTCGCACCGCGTCCGCAGGCATGCGGGCACCATCGGGCTCGCCCCTCGTCCTGCCTGTCGTCGAAACGGCGCTGCGAGACCTGATGTGGCGCTACGCCGGGGTGTTTCGTGACGAGCGAGGTCTGCTGAAGGCGCTCGACATGGTCGGTCCCGTATCTCACCATCTCCAGGCGCAGTTGACCGAGGGCGCGTCGCTCGACGTCGCCTCCTGGCGCCTGGCGAGCCTGGTGATGGTGAGCGGTCTCGTCCTTCGCGCGGCCCTGGCCCGCGAGGAGAGCCGCGGCGGGCACTGGCGCACTGACTTCCCGGCCAGGGACGATCTACACTGGGGCCGGCGCCGCTACGACCAGCGCGCGCCCGCATAACCCCGCAGCCCCGTCCGGGCCCCTGGAGCTCCGATTGTCCGACCAGAAGAAAGATCAGAAGAAAGAGTCGTTCGTCACCGAGATTACGCCCCGCTCGGAAGACTTCTCTCGCTGGTACCTCGATGTCGTCCGCCGCGCTGAGATGGCCGACTACTCGCCCGTCAAGGGCTGCATGGTCATCCGCCCGTACGGCTACGCGATCTGGGAGCTCATCCAGCAGATGCTCGATGCCCGCCTGAAGGCGACCGGGCACGTCAACGCCTACTTCCCCCTCTTCATTCCCGAGAGTCTCCTGATGAAGGAGAAGGAACACGTCGAGGGCTTCGCCCCCCAGGTGGCGTGGGTCACCAGAGGCGGCGACGAAGAGCTCGAAGAGAAACTGATCGTCCGTCCCACGTCCGAGGTGATCATCGGGACGATGTACGCAAAGTGGATTCAGTCGTGGCGAGATTTGCCGGTGCTGATCAACCAGTGGGCGAATGTCGTGCGCTGGGAAAAAGTGACGCGTCCCTTCCTGCGCACCACCGAGTTCCTGTGGCAAGAGGGACATACCGCCCATGAGACCGCCCAGGAAGCCGAAGACGAGACGCTAAAAATCCTCGCGCTCTACAAGGACTTTGCGGAACGGGAGCTTGCGATCTCGGTCGTTGACGGTGTGAAGAGCGAGAGCGAGAAATTTGCCGGCGCCTCGCGCACCTACTCCATCGAGGCGCTCATGGGAGATGGACGGGCGCTGCAGGCCGGCACCTCACACAACCTTGGGCAGAACTTCGCCAAGGCGTTCGAGATTCAGTTTCAGGGGCGCGATAAGACCGTGCAGCATGCCTGGACCACATCCTGGGGCGTGTCGACGCGCTTGATCGGGGCGCTGATCATGACCCACGGCGACGACAGCGGTCTGGTGTTGCCGCCCCGTGTGGCGCCGCATCAGGTCGTCATCGTGCCCATCCCGCGTGGAGACTGGAAGCAGACCGTGCTGCCGCGCGCCGAAGCCATTCGCGATGAGCTCATCGCGGCCGGTGTACGGGTGAAGCTCGACGCCACCGAGGAGAACTCGCCCGGCTGGAAGTTCGCGGAATGGGAGCTGCGCGGCGTGCCGCTGCGCATCGAGATCGGTCCCAAGGACATCGAGAAGGCTCAGGTGTTTTCTGCCCGCCGCGATACCCGCGAGAAGGCCGCCATCCCGATGTCTGAGCTCGTGCCCCGTGTGCGCGCGCTCCTCGATGAGATTCAGGCCAACCTGCTGAGCCGTGCCCGGGCGTTTCGCGAAGCCCACACGAGCGAGGCCGCCAGCTGGACCGAGTTCGTCGAGATCATGGCGGGCCGGCCGGGCTACGTCATCGCGCCCTGGTGTGGAAGTGCGGAGTGCGAGGCCGCCATCAAGGCCGAGACGCAGGCGACGCTGCGGAACATGCCGCTCGGCTCGGAGCCCATCCAAGGGGTGTGCGTGAAGTGCAACGGGGCGGCCACCGTGCGCGCCTGGTTCGCCAAGGCGTACTGACGCGCGAACCCCTGTCCCCGCGTCTGGCTACTTGGACGCGGTGGCCACGAGCAACCCTGCGGACGGCCAGCGGCTCAGGATCCTTCGAAGCGTCGCGTTGCTTCGTGTGAGCCGCTCCCGCTGCACGATGCTCTTGAACGTATCTGCCAGTTGGTCGCGCCACCAGCGATCCGCCGAATCAGCGCCGACCCAGGCCGCCGCCAGGGCCTCCAGGCACCCGGTGTCGCCAATGGCGCGGGCCGCCGTCAAAAATCCCACCGGCAGCGGCTCGGCGGCCTTGTCCAGCGTCTCGCGCAGATCGTAGAGCGCCAACCGGCTGCCCCGCGACGCCAGTGCCTCATGCAGTTCGGCCCGCACGAGCCGCCAGGCTGAGGCCGTCTCGCCGGACTCCTGCCGCTCTCGCGTGCGCGCCACGTCAACGCCACGTCTCAGCGCCGTGAGGCGCGCATGTTCCGCCTCTCCTCGCACGAGTGCCAGGATGACGTCCGGGGAATCCGAAAATCCGGTCTCGACCAGGTCCTCGAACGTCGATGTCAGTCCCGCCTGTTTGCGGACGACTCGGGCGACGATGCGCTTCTCGGAATCCCGGCTGAGCGCTTCGTAGACGGGGGTCATCAACGCGTCGGGAAGGGTTTCGAGGCCGGCCACCGCTGCCAGCCGGCGCTCGACGCCAGCGGTGGTGTCGAGCGCCAGCTCCGTAAGCTGGCCGAAGGCGACGGTGGCGGCCGGTTCCGGCCCCTGCATCAGCACGCGACACAGCTCGACTGCCTCGATCGCGAGTTCGTCCTGGGGGACGCGCAGCATCGCGCCGGCCAGTCGGATCACCGCTGCGTTTGGGGCCGCTGTCATCGCGCGTAGGGCCGCGGCCCGAGCGGCGACGTCAGCCGCCGCGTCTTCGGCGACGGCGATCAGCCGTGGCGTGGCGACGGCACCGATGATCGCCAGGCGTGCGGCGGCACTGTCGCGCTTTATCGCGTCTGCTGACGACAGGTCGGCGATGAGCCGCGTGATCTCTGCGGTGGGGGAGGAACGAATCGCCATGGGGAGTCTCGCAGGCGATTATCAACGAAAAAGCCTCCTGACGCAGGGCGTCAGGAGGCTCGTGTAGAGAACGGCCGGTCTCTGGTTATCGGAGCCGGACGATGAGAGCGGCGCGGCGGTTGAGTCGCCGGGTCTCTTCGCGCGCGTTGTCGAACTTCGGCCTCTCCTCACCGTAGCTGACGGTGCGGAGGCGGTCGGCCGAGATGCCCCGGCTGACGAGGTAGTCACGGACGGCGCGGGCCCGGCGTTCGCCGAGGGCCAGGTTGTATTCGGCTGTGCCGATGTTGTCGGTGTGTCCCTCGATCTCGAGGTTCAGGGTGGCATTGGCCTGCATCGCGGTCACGGCTTCGTCGAGCAGGCGCAGCGCGTCTGGCTGCAGCGTGTACCTGTCGAATCCGAAGTGGACGTCTTCGAAGACGAACTCGCGCTGCACAGGGCGCGTGACCTGAATGGTGACCGTGTCGCTGGCGGTGCCGCCCTTGCCGTCGTTGACCGTCACGGTGACGGGTACTGGGCCGGGCTGGTTGGGCGCCGTCCAAGGCGACTGACGGGCGGTGGGGTTGGTGATCGTGCCCGCCTGTGTGCGCCACTGGTAAGTGAGGGCGTCACCGTCGGGATCCTGCGCGTCGGCGGAGATCGTCGACGTTCTGCCTACCTCGACCGTGCACGGATCGCAGGCGGCGCGCACCGTCGGCGGCCGGTTCTGCGGCGCGGGGGGCGGCGTAGGCGCAACCGGAGGTGGCGGGGGCGGCGGCGGTGCGACGTAGCTGCGGTTGCGGACGCCCGGATGGAATCCGATGCGCACCTGCAGGCCCTTGTCGTCTTTCGGCTCGTTGTGGAACGTGGGGCAGACGAGGCCGGGCGCACACGCGGCGTCCTCGCGGCCCTTCATCGTCACGTTCCAGCTCCCGGCAGCCCCGATGAAGAAGCCGTTCGGCGCCTGCCACGTCAGGCCGAGCGACGTCACCATAGGACTCTTGACGCGGGTGGACGTCGGCACGACCGAGCCGTCCGAGCCCACCTGGCCGGCCGGTGCGGTGATCACGTTGTCGAAGTAGCTCTCACCGAACAGCTCGGCCGTGATGCGGAGGCCGTAGCTGTAACGCTGCGGGAAGGCCGCGCCCACGCCCCAGCGGATGCCGTTGGTGAGGTCGTAGCCGCTCGGGTTGCCACGAACGATCACGCCCCCGAAGCCTGACGCCTCGATGAATCGGCTGTAGCCCGAGACAATGCCGTCGACCTGGACGTCGGCCTTGCCGGTCGACGCGCCCGAGGCGTCGTCGCCCACGGGCAGCTTGACCATGCCGCGGACGGCGATGGCCATCGGTTTGGTCGACCCGCCAAGCAGGTTCACCTTACCGCCGACCGTCAGATCACCGAGTTTGTTGCCGATCCACTGTTTGCGGACCTTCGGGTAGTTCACGAGGATGCCGCCGCCCGTGCCGGCCTCTTGGGACGAAGCGGTGCTCGGAAAGAACAGGGGTCTTGTATCGCGATCGATGCGCGTCATGAGCGCCCAACTGCCGAAGACTTCGGTCCGTCCGCCGAGGCCGAACGCGAACGTCGCCGGGAAGGTCGAGATGTCGGTGAAGCCCTGACCGTCGTCGATATTGGTGCGGTAGAACGAAGCAGACCACTTTCGTGCGGGAAGCACTTCGCCGGTAGGCACGAACCAGATGCCGGTCGTGCCAGACACCGTAGTCGTTGCTGCGCGCGTTTCAGACGCGTCAGAAGTGCGTGTCGACGGCTGGGGAGACGTCTGAGGTGATTGGGCAAAGACCGTCGGTGAAAGTGCCAGGGCCACGCCCAGTACGCTCACTCCAACCAGTCGTCTCATGTGCGGTATCCAGTCTGTGAAAGAGATAAGGAAATTCACGTTGCCTGGGGATGCAACTTCCGGACCCTACGTCCGATGGTCTCTGATCGTAGTACCCCGGTGGGCTCAAGTCAACGTCTTCCGGCGGCTGTGCGTGAATATTCGGATCTGGCCCCCTGGCTCGCGGTATACTTCGGGAAGTCGTCCACAGAACAGGAACACCCTATGGGTCCTCTCGGATTTCCAGAATTAGTCATCATTTTCATCGTCGCCCTCATTGTGTTCGGCCCCCGCAAGCTGCCAGAGCTCGGCCGGTCGCTCGGCAAGGGCCTGTCGGAGTTCAAGCGCGCGTCGAACGAGCTGCGGAGCACCCTCGACGAGGAGATTCGCAGCGAGGAGCGCCGCACGGCCACGACACCGGCCATTACAGCCACGCCGGTCGACCCCGAGGTCGTCCCTTCGCCCCTGCCCTCAGAGACCATTCATCGAGGCGACCAGCATTCCTGATCGGCAGGCCGCCCTCGGCCAGTGAACGGTGTCTATGAGTGTCGATTCGCCGGGTGTAGGGGAGTTCGCCGAACAGGATCTTGGGGATACCGAGGAGTTCGTTGGCGAACACGCCAAGATGAGCTTTCTCGATCATCTCGACGAGCTCAGGCGCCGCATCCTCTATTCGCTGTACGTCCTGATTGCGTGCTGCGCGGTGACCTTCTACTACTGGGATCCGCTCTTCAAATACTTCGTCTATTACTTCTCGTCGAACGGCGGCAAGCTCATCTACACGAAGCCAATGACCGGCTTCATGTTCAGCATGAAGATCTCGGCGCTCGCCGCGCTGGGCGTTGCCTCGCCTTTCATCTTTTCGCAGGTCTGGCTGTTCGTGGCGCCCGGGCTGTATGCGAAAGAAAAGAAGGTGGTTGTCCCGTTCGTCTTCTTCTCGTCCATGTTCTTCTTCGCGGGCGTCTACTTCGCCCACAGGCTGGCGTTTCCCTCGATGTGGAAGTTCTTTGCCAGCTATCAGGTGCTCGCCCCCGACGGATCCGGTCTCGGCTACATGCCCGACCTCGATGTCGCGTTCGAGTTCTACGTGAAGACGGTCCTCGGGCTGGGCCTGGTGTTTCAGATGCCCATGGTGGTCTTCTTTCTGGCCCGTTTCGGCATCGTTTCCGCCGGCATGATGCTGCGCAAGTTCAAGTACGCCATGCTCGTGATCGTGGTGCTCGCGGCGGTCATCACCCCGAGCGGCGACCCGGTCAATCTCACGATCTTCTCCGCGCCAATGATCGTCCTCTATCTGCTGAGCATCGGCGTGGCCTGGATGTTCGGAAAGAAACGGCCCGTGCGTGAAGAGGGCTCAGGACTGCTAGGATGAAATTCATGCGTCATTCAAGAGCGCCACTGGCCGCCGTTGTTGCCGTCGTGGCCGTCCTCGCCGGCGTCTGGGGCGGGTCGGTGGCCGCCCAGTCGACCGAGCGGGCGATGGCGCGGTACCGCGTCTATGCGGCCGCGCTGGCAGCCATCGAAAGCGATTACGTCGAGCCCATCGACAAGCTGTGCGCCACCCCGAAAGTCTGCGGCACCGAGGCGCTGATTTACGGCTCGATCGACGGCATGTTGCACACGCTCGATCCGCACTCGAGTTTCTTCACGCCGGCTGAATTCGCCGCCATGCGCGAGCGGCAGGAAGGCCGCTACTTCGGTATCGGCATCAGCATCGTCAAAGTGGCCGACGATGTGACAGTGACGTCGCTGTTCGAGGGGTCGCCTGCCTACCGGGCGGGCATCCGGCGCGGCGACATCATCGCCAGAGTGGGCGCAGAGGAAGCGAAGGGTTGGACCACGGAAGATGTGGTCAAGCGCGTCAAGGGCCCGAAGGGCACCACCATCGACCTCTCTATGCGTCGCCCGGGCGTCGAGGCCCTGATTCCGTTGACGGTCGAGCGCGACGAGATCAAGATCGCCACGGTTCGCACGGCGTTCATGATCGCACCGGGTACTGGCTACATCCGCCTGCAGGATTTCTCCGAGACGACCAACACGGAACTCGGCGAGGCGCTGTCGAGTCTGAAGGGCCAGGGCATGACCCGCTTGATGTTGGATATCCGTGACAACCCCGGAGGCCCGCTCGATCAGGCCATTGCAGTGGCCAACCGGTTCCTCAAGCGCGGCCAGATGATCGTATATACGCGCGGTCGCATTCAGAACTCAGACGACGACTATCGCGCGTCGCAGCAGGGCGGGTACACCGATATCCCCCTCGTCGTGCTCGCCAACCGGGGCAGCGCGAGCGCGTCGGAAATCGTGACCGGGTCGATGCAGGATCACGATCGAGGGCTGATCGTCGGCGAAACCACCTTCGGCAAGGCGCTCGTCCAGTCGGTCTACCCGATTTCCAACAACGCTGGCCTGGCCCTCACCACCGGCCGCTACTACACACCGAGCGGCCGAATGATTCAGCGCCCCTGGGATGGGAGCTTCGACGAGTACCTCACATACTCGCAACGCGACCAGAACGGCAGCCGCACTCATGCGCCCGCCGAGCTGAAGTACACCGACGGAGGCCGCAAGGTCTACGGGGGCGGCGGCATCGAGCCAGACCACTTTCTGCCGGGCCCCGTCGAAGGCTTCAACCCGACGCGGTTCTCGCGGCTGCTCCGAGACCGGCAGGTATTCGCGGGCTTTGCCGAGCGGTTCACCCGTGAAGGCGACGAACGCCCCGGCTCCAAGTCAGGCATCAAGGCCCACAAGGTCGCCCAGGGCTGGCGGGTGTCCGACGACATGCTGAGCGAATTCCGGGCCTATCTCACGGACCTCCACGTCAGAATCGACGACGCCGCCTTCAAGTCCGACCAGGAGTTCATGAAGGCCATGATTCGGTTCGAGGTGGATGTCGACCTGTTCGGTATCGCCGAAGCGCGGCGAAACCTCTCGAAAGTCGACCCCCAGGTGCAGGCGGCGCTCGGCTATTTCGACGAGGCAGCCCAGCTGCTGCAGCTGCCGCCCAAGAAATAGGTCCCTCACAACATCTTGTGCCTCCGTTTTGTATTGCCCCGTCAGATGGTGCTTGTTAGACTGACGCCGTGATTCCAGCGGGTGCCGGCGCAGTGAACGATTCTGGCGCCCGCTC
The DNA here is from genome assembly GCA_039925145.1 of Vicinamibacterales bacterium. GTDB lineage: Bacteria > Acidobacteriota > Vicinamibacteria > Vicinamibacterales > SCN-69-37 > JBDSZL01. The sequence goes on from JBDSZL010000005.1 coordinate 21,662, forward strand.
GCTCGTACTCCCGACTTTCCAGCCGCTTGCGGTCCGGTAGCCCCCTACCGGCGCAGCGGCTGTTTTTGTATTCGAGAACCGCTCGATGCGCCTTTCCAGACTGAACATCGCCGGATTCAAGAGCTTCCCCGACCGATCCGAGCTGGGCTTCGACAACGGCGTCACTGCCATCGTCGGACCCAACGGCTGCGGCAAGAGCAACGTTGTCGACGCCATCACCTGGGTGTTGGGGGAGCAGAGCGCCAAGAGCCTCCGTGGTGAACGCATGGAGGACGTCATCTTCAACGGCAGCGAAGCTCGAAAGCCGACGTCGACGGCCGAAGTCCGCCTGAAGTTCACCCAGGTGGCGCAGGCGGCCGTCCCCTCGCCAGACGGCGACGCCGATCCGCTGCTCGACGAGCAGCCTCTGATGATGCGCGATGTGGAGATTGGCCGGCGCCTGTATCGGTCGGGCGAGAGCGAGTACCTCATTGATGGCGAGGCGTGCCGACTTCGTGACATCCACGATTTGCTGATGGACTCTGGACTGGGCGTCAAGGCGTACGCCGTCATCGAACAGGGCAAGATCGGCCAGATTCTGTCGTCGCGGCCGGCAGAGCGGCGGATGCTGATTGAGGAAGCCGCCGGGGTCACGAAATACAAGTCGAGGCGGCGCAGCGCGGAATTGAAGCTCGAGGCCGCGCAGGGGAATCTCACGCGCGTCGACGACATCGTGTTCGAGGTCGAGAAGCAGCGCGGGGCCCTGAAGCGGCAGGCGGCACGGGCGCGGCGCTATAAGCGGCTGCGCGAGGAACTGCGCAAGTGGGAGCAGGTGCAGTTCGCGCGTCGCTATGAGGCGCTCTCGGCCGACATCGCCGCCGCAGACGCTCGGCTGAGCGACACCCGCGTACGCGAGGCGGCCGCGGCCGCTCACGTCGCCGAGCTCGAGGGGGCCCTCGAAGCGCTGCGGCTGGGTTTTGCCGAGGCCGAATCGATTGCAACCGCGACTCGTGAGCAGGCACATGCGCACGAGCTGGAGATCGGCCGGCGTCAGCAGCAGATTCAGTTCGATCGTCTTCAGATCGAGGAGCTGGGCGCCCAAGCGGCGACGTTCGAAGCCGAGGCTCGCGAGCTCGAGGCCCGCCGGTCGCCGGCGGCCGAGGCCATTGCGCTGGCGCGTGAGGCGGCCAGCCGGGCCCGGTCCGGACTCGAAGACGCCGGCATCCAGGTCAAGGACCGGGAATTGGATTACGGGCGCGCCATCGCCGGGGTGCAGGCCGTGGAAGGCGATGCGGATGCAGCCCGCGCAGCCGTCATGGCCGCCAGCACTGCGTTGTCGGCCCTGCGACAGGCGCGCGACCACGCCGCCGCCGTGCGCGATCGCGTGGCTGCTGAGCGCGAGCGCCTCGAGGCAGAGGCGCGCGACCTGACGGCAGAGGCCGATCGCGCCAACATGGCGTCGGCGCAGGCGCGGGAGGCGCTCGAGGAGGCTCGCTCCTCCCACGGCGTCTTGCTCGGCCGGCGCCGCGAAGCCGAGGAGACACTGTCTGCGCGCCGTGCCGATCGAGAACGGGCGGCGCAAGCGTTGAGCGTCCGCGAACGGGAGCTGGCCGGAACCGAGGCCCGCCTGCGGTCGCTCGAAGAGCTGGAGGCCCGGCGGGCGACGTTTGGCGATGCCGCGCGGCTGCTGCTGGCAGAACCAAGTGACACGCTCCGCCAGCGAGGTGCCGTCGCCGACCATCTGCGCGTCGAACGCTCGTTCGAGCGTGCGGTGGATGCGTTGCTCGGTGATCTGCTGCAGTACGTCCTCGTCGATCGCGCCGAGGACGTCAACGTCGCGCTCGATCGAGTGCGACAGCAGAATGCCGGGCGGTGCGGTTTTCTGGTGCTCGAAGACGCAGACGGGGAAGCGCCGTCTGTGGCTGCACCGATCGATCTGCCAGCAGGCGTCCATGCGCTCGCCGCCGTGGTACGGGCAGAAGGTCCCTTTGCCGACGCGGTGGCACGGCTCATCGGCCCCGCCCTCGTCGTCGACGACTTCGAGCAGGCGCGGGATCTGGCCCGGACGACGGGCCTGCCCGTGGCAACCCGATCGGGCGAGGTGTTTCGCCACCGCTGGCTCGTGCAGGGGGGCTCGCGACAGGACGTCCGGGGAATTCTGGAGACGCGCGCGGAGATGGTGACGCTGCGCGAACAGGTCGAGGCGGGGGCCGCTGCGCTGTCCGGCATGACGGCTGACCTGGCCGAGCTGGCCGGCCAGATATCCACGGGACAGGCGCTGCTCACAGAGATCATCGCCGAGCAGCACGACCGGGAGAAGGCGATTGTCGGCTTCGAGGCGCAGACGAACCGATCGGTCGACGATCGGCAGCGGGTGCTTCGGCGGCTCGACGTGGTTGCAACCGAGTTGTCCCGGGCGCGCCAGGAAGTGGAAAGTACTGAACGGCGCCGCGAAGAGGCGGCGTCGGCCATCGTCACGCACGAAGCCGGGTTCCACGCTGCAGAAGATCAACTCTCGGGCGTGCTGGGCCGCCTCCAGCAGGCGCGCGAAACTTCGGAAGTCTGCATGCGGCAAGTCAGTGAGAGCCGCACAGCCCAGGCCACGCTGGTCGAGCGCGTGTCGGGCGTAGAGGCCGAGCTGACGCGCCTCGAGGAAGCCGCGCGCGATCTCGGCCTGCGGCTCGACGGCCGCCGCGCGGACATGCAGCGAACCGAAGTGCGGCGCGATCAGCTGCGGCAGGGGATCGCCGATTCCGAGCGCGCGCTCGACGAAGGCATTCGGGCGCTCGAGCAGTTCAAGATCGAACTGCGGGATCGCGACGAGCGCGTGGCAACGCTCCGCGATCAGATGAGCGGACGGGAGCAGGCTATTCGTGGCGCCCGCCACAGCCACGACGAAGTGCGGTCGGCGGTCCTGCAATCCGAGGTCGCCCGCGCCACGGCTACGGCAGACCTGACACACCTCGAGTCCGCCTGCGTCGAAGCGGTGGGCGCGTCGCTCGACGATGTCGCTGGGGCGGTCATTCGGATGCGTGACGCCGGTGAGCTGGTGGCGCCGTCGTCTTCGCGGCTCGCCTCGGGGGCGGACGAGAGTGATGAGGATGACGAGACCGCGCTCGAATCTGCCGCCGCTGACGAGGTGAGTGAGAGCGCGGAGCCCGCTGCGGCAGACGCCGTTGACGTCGACGGCGTCATCCAGCAGCTGCGTCAGAAGATCGATCGGCTCGGACCCGTGAACATGATGGCGATCGAGCAATTCGACGAGCTCGAATCGCGCCATCTGTTTCTGACGACCCAGCGCAAGGATCTGCTCGACTCGATCGCGCAGACAGGCGAGGCGATCAGGAAGATCGACAAGACCACCCGCGAACGCTTCGCAGAGGCGTTCGAGTCGATCAACCGTCATTTCGAACAGACGTTCACGACCTTGTTTGGCGGGGGCCGGGCGGGCCTGCTGCTGATCGATCATGAAAACGACACCGAGAGTGGCATCGACATCATCGCGCAGCCGCCAGGTAAGCGGCTGCAGAACGTCCAGCTGCTCTCAGGTGGGGAGAAGGCGCTTACCGCCATGGCGCTGATGTTCGCCGTGTTCAAGCACCGGCCGAGCCCGTTCTGTCTCCTCGACGAGATCGACGCTCCGCTCGACGATGCAAACATCGGGCGGTTCGTGGAGATGTTGCAGGGGATGCAGACGCATACGCAGTTCATTCTGATTACCCACAATCGCAAGACCATGGAGATTGCGGACCGGCTGTACGGCGTCACCATGGAAGAGCCGGGTGTCTCGAAGCTCATCTCGCTGCAGCTGAACTGATCGACGTCGGTCGTCGCGACACCTACCGGCGCTCGCGGCCCGGCGCTATCTCCGCCACGCCATGAACGAGTCGAAAGCCACGCGATATCAGCGGTTGCGACGCCGGGCTCAGGCGACCGCGTCCCTCTCTGCCGTGCTGGTACTCGCCCTTGTTGCGCTCACGCCGCTGGCCCGATGGCTGCGCGATGTCGCTGCAGGCCTCGCTGCTCCTCTCAGCCCCACCCTTCACGTCATCGTCACCTTCTCAGTCTTCATCCTCTTCGTCATGCTGCTCTGGGAGGCCGCGTCGTTTCCGTCCATGGTCTATGCCGCGGTTCATGTCCGGTCATCGAAGGGACAACCCGTTCCAACACTGGGCGAGATCCTCGGAGCCCAGGTCAGGTCGAGTCTGATCGCCTTGCCAATCGTGTTGGTTGCCGGTGCCGCGGTGCCGATGAGCGTGTGGCTCGCAGGCGAGGCCTGGTGGGTGCTGTGCGGACTGACCTTTGGCGTCGCGTTGGGGTGTGGCGTTGGCATCGGCCCCTGGCTGATGTCGCGGCTGGGCACGATGCGTCCGATGTCGCGCCCGAGCCTGGTCGAGGCCCTCAACCGTCTGGCCGTCCGTGTTCGTGTGCCAGTGTCCGGGATCGACGAGTGGGTCACGGCGGAAGGGAGTGGGACGAGCGCGCTCGTGACTGGTGTTGGCCGGACCCGCCGTGTGCTCGTCTCATCCGAGCTGGTGCGCCAGTATTCGGACGAGGAGATTGCCGTGGTGGTGGCTCATGAGCTCGCGCACCACGCCTATCATGATCTGTGGCGTTCCCTCGCGCTCAACGTCATCGTCCTGCTGGTCGCACTCGGGTTGGCCGACGGGACGCTGCAGCTGTTGGGACCGCTCCTGGGCCTGCAGGGCCCCAGCGATCTGGCAGCCCTCCCGTACCTGGGGCTGCTGACATCCCTCGTGTGGGTAGCCTCAACCCCTCTGCGCCACGCGCAGTCACGACGTCACGAGCGCCGGGCTGATGTCTTCGCGTTGGGGATGACGGGGGAAGTGGATGCTTTCCGAAGTGCCCTTCGGCGCCTGAGTGCGCGGCACCTGGCAGAGGAGCGTCCGTCAAGGATGACCCGCTGGCTCTATCATCACCATCCGTCGGTCGCCGAGCGGCTGGCGGTGGCCGACGCCTACAGCCGGGTCAGGAACGCGTCGCGTTCCTGAATCCCGGCCGTAAGCCGCCTGGTGTGTGGCCGATCGTGTCGACTACCGACTGGGCTCGACGATGAGTGTGCCTTGCAGGTCCTTACACTTTTCGTCTGCCGTGAGATTGCAGTAGAAGCGGAACCGGCCGGCGTGGTCGGCCCGGAAATCGAACGAGACCGGCTTGCCTGGATCCGCGCGCCGCATGATGCGGTAAGGAGCTTCTTCGATGGTGAAGCTGTGCGGGATGTCTTCTGTCGAGAAGTTGATGTGGACCAGGTCGTTCTGTGTCACGCGGATCTCAGAATTGTCATTACCTGAGACCTTGAAACTGTACTTTCTGGCACTGACGTCGAACTCGCGCCGGCTCTGCGCGACGACCACGACGCCCGAAGTCACGATTGCCAGCAGTGCGGCCGTCGCGGCCGAGAACACCAAACGGGACCCTGTGCGGTAAAAGCGTGCAGACAAGGAGCCCTCCTATTCAGTTGGACGAGTATCCCGGCAGGTTGGTTTGTCGGAGAGACCGGGCGCTTGAAAGACCGGGTCTCCTGTGGAGGGATTCAGGAGACCCGGTCTCGACTTGACGGGCTCAGTGTCGGCGGGGAGGACGGCCGCCGCGGTCGCCTCGACCGCCACGGTCGCGGTCGCGCCCGCCGTCGCCCTCGCTGGGCCCGTCGTGGACGGGCCGGGGCTCGCGGGGCGCCGTGCCTTCGTCCGGTCCGAGCAGTGCCTTACGGCTGAGCCGCACCTTGCCGGAGGGGTCGATGTTGATCACCTTGACCATGATCTGCTCGCCCTCCTTCAGCTCGTCGCGCACGTCCTTGACCCGGTAGTTGGCGATCTCGGATACGTGGAGCAAGCCGTCGACGCCAGGCATGATTTCCACGAAGGCGCCAAAATCCGTGATGCGCTCGACGCGGCCCATATAGCTGGCGTCGAGATCGGGCGTGGCCGTGAGTTCCTTGATCATCGCGATGGCGCGCTCGGATGCGGCGCCGTCGGCCGATGCGACGTTCACCCGGCCATCGTCTTCCACGTCGATCTTGACGCCGGTCTTCTCGATGATGCTCCGGATGGTCTTGCCGCCGGGTCCGATGACGTCGCGGATCTTCTCGGTCGGGATGCGGATGGTCACGATGCGCGGCGCAAACAGGGAGATGCTCTCGCGCGGTTTGGCGAGCGCCGCGTTCATGTGCGCGAGAATTTCGAGCCGGCCCTTGCGCGCCTGCTCGAGCGCCTTGCGCATGATGTCGAGCGTGATGCCGCCGACCTTGATGTCCATCTGCAGCGCGGTGATGCCCGTATTCGTCCCGGTGACCTTGAAGTCCATGTCGCCGTAGTGATCTTCAGCACCGGCGATGTCGCTCAGCACGGCCCACTTGCCGCTCTTCTCGTCCATCACGAGGCCCATGGCAACACCGGCCACTGGCGCCCTGAGTGGCACGCCGGCGTCCATCAGCGCGAGCGAGCCGCCGCACACCGAGGCCATCGACGACGAGCCGTTGGACTCGAGAATGTCGGAGACGATGCGGAGGGTGTAAGGAAAGTCGGTTTCAGCGGGAATGAGCGGCAGCAGGGCGCGTTCGGCCAGTGCGCCGTGACCCACTTCGCGGCGGCCAGGTCCCCGAAGGAACTGCACTTCGCCGACCGAGAAGGGCGGGAAGTTGTAATGCAGCATGAAACGCTTGTAGGCCTCGCCATCGACCGACTCGATCTTCTGGGCATCGTCTTCGGTGCCGAGCGTGGCGCTCACGAGAGCCTGCGTTTCGCCCCGGGTGAACACGGCCGAGCCGTGCACGCGCGGCAGCACGCCCGTCTCGATCCAAATCGGACGAATCTCGTCGAAGCGACGGCCGTCGAGCCGCTGGCCGCGCTCGAGAATCTCGTCGCGCATGACCTTTTCTTTCAGCTCCTTGAAGATGGTCTTGGCGTGGCTGCGGCGTTCGATCTCGCCCTCGGGAATGCTCGCCACGAGCTCCTCGAGCAGCACGTCGACACGGCCGTAGTTCTCGAGCTTGTCCTTGATCCGCATGGCTTCGGCCAGCGGGGCATACGCCTTCTCCTCGACCTCGCGGTAGAACTCGTGTCCGATGGTCTTGGGCGTCACCACCTTCTTGGGCTTGCCGCACTCGCGCTTGAGGTCGTCGATGGCGACGACAAGCTGCTTGATGGCCGCATGCGCGGCGTCGAGCGCGCCAATCATCTCTTCTTCGGTGGCTTCCTTGGCGCCGGCCTCGACCATGACAATGGCCTCGCTCGTGCCGGCCACAATCAGGTCGATCTTGCTCTTCTTCCGCTCCGGGAACGTCGGGTTGATGATGTAGCCGCCATCGATCAGTCCCACGCGCACGCCGGCAATGGTCTTCTGGAAGGGAATCGACGACAGAGACAGCGCCGCCGACGCGCCGGTGATAGCCAGCACGTCCGAGTCGTTTTCTGCGTCGGCCGAAATCAACAGCGAAACGATCTGCGTCTCGTAGCGCCAACCCGCGGGGAACAGGGGCCGGATCGGGCGGTCGATGAGGCGGCTCGTGAGCACTTCCTTCTCGGCCGGTTTGCCCTCGCGCTTGAAGAAGCCGCCCGGGATGCGACCCGAGGCATACGTGTACTCGCGGTAGTCCACGGTGAGCGGCAGAAAGTCGATGCCCACACGAGCCGTGGCGGCGTGGCAGGCGGTGACAATCACCATGGTGTCGCCCGATCGGACGATGACAGCGCCGTCGGCCTGCTTGGCGAGCTTGCCGGTCTCGATCGACAGGGTTCTGGCGCCGAGCGTGACTTCGCGTTTGTGAGTCGTTGGAATCATGGGAACCTGAGAAAAGGGCAGGAAACAGTGGCGTCAGAGGCGAGCGCGACCGTGCGGCTCCCGGTGACAGGACCGGAGACGTCCGGCACTACTTGCGGATGCCGAGCCGCTTGATCAGCTCTGAGTAGCGGTCCGAGTCCTTGCGCTTGAGGTAGTCGAGCAGGCGCCGTCGCTGGCCGACCAGCTGCAACAGCCCTCGCCGCGAGTGGTGATCCTTGACGTGCGTCTTGAAGTGCTCCGTCAGATAGCTGATGCGCTCGGACAAGAGGGCCACTTGCACTTCTGGGGAGCCGGTGTCGCTGTCGTGCGTGCGATAGGTACCGATGACTTCGGTCTTGCGTTCGTTCGTCAACACTGTGTCCTCCACGGACGGCCCAGAGTGCGCAGGTGCGCGTGACCGGGATCGCCGTACGGTGGCGGTCCTGGACCGGCCACAAAGACCAGATATTATCCGAGTACGACGACCGGATGCAAAGCATCCCCCCGTTGTCGCGCGAGGGCCACGAGGCGCCCGTCGGCGGCCAGCAGCCTGACCAGGGACTCGGTGTCGCGCGCCACGAAGGCGTCCGTCAGGTGAGCGGCCTCAACCGCCTGACCGTGCAGCGACCGCTCCAGCCCTGTGGGCGTCATCGTCACGGCCGGCACCGCTGGCAGCGCGGCCGCCGGGCTCAGCAGCCGGTCCGCCACGCCAAGTCCCAGCCGCTCCGCCTCGACCAACGGCATCGCGTCGCCAATCTCGAACCAGCCGCTCCCGATTCGCCGCAGGGCCGTGATGTGCGCCCCGCATCCGAGCCTGGCGCCGATGTCCCGCGCGAGCCCGCGGACGTAAAAGCCCGCGGTGGCCTGCACGCGGATATCGACCGTCTCGCCGGCCCGGCCCAGCCACTCGAGGGCGCGCACAGTGACCTTCACGGGCGCGAGCACCACGGGCTGGCGATCCCGCGCCAGCTCGTACGCTCTGGCTCCGCCAATCTTCTTGGCCGAGTGGCTCGGGGGCACCTGCTCGAACGTCCCTCGAAAGTTCTCCAGCACGGCCTCGATCTCGCTGTCCGACGGCAACGTGTCAGCAGCCGGCCCGGTTGGCGACCCCTGCGCATCGTCGGTGTCAGTGCCGTAACCAAGGCGGATGGTCGCTTCGTATGTCTTGTCGCTCCCGGTAAGGAGCGAGGCGAGTCTGGTCGCGCGCCCAATCACCAGTGGCAACAGGCCCGACGCCAAGGGATCCAACGTGCCGGTGTGGCCGATGCGACGTACCTGCAGTGCCCGGCGCATGCGTGCGACGACGTCGTGGGAGGTGGGCCCTGAGGGCTTGTCGATGAGAAGGACGCCGTCCATTGGGTTGGGCGCCTGCGAGCGCCGCGCCTCACGCGCCAGCTCGTTCAACGCGCGGCGTCGATGGCCTGTGACGTGGCCCGAACCATCGCCAGTTTGATGTCCTCGTACGGGCCATGCACGGTGCAGCCTGCGGCGTTGTGATGGCCGCCACCAGCCCAGGCAGCCGCCACGCTGCGCACGTCAACCGTCCCCTTCGATCGGAGGCTGACGCGAAACACGTCACCCTCCTGTCGCTTGAAGAGCAGCACGGCAGCCACTTCGCGAGCGCCGAGCGGCAGGTTGACCAGGCCTTCGGTGTCATCCACCGACGCGCCGCAACTGCGCAGCAGCTCATCGTCGAAGCACAGCACGGCAAGCTGCTGGTTGTGGTGCAGTTCCATCGTGTTGAGCAACGCCCCGGTGAGCTTGACCCGGCCGATGGAGAAGCTGTCGAAGATCTGACGTGCGAGGTCAGACGTGGAGACTCCGGCCTCGGAGATGCGGCGACACGTGTCGAAGGTTCGCGCCGAGACGGGACCGAACCGGAAACTGCCTGTGTCGGTGGCCAGGGCCAGATAGAGGTGCGCGGCGATCGCCGTCGACCACGGCACGCCGAGCGCGTCGATTAGCTCCGCGACCAGCTCGCCGCACGCCGCCGCGGACTCGTCGAACCAGTTGATCGCCCCATACATGGTGTTGCCGAGATGGTGATCGATGTTGACCGTGAAGTAGCTCTCGAGGCCGGCGATTTCCGGCCGCGTCGGATCGCTGCACTCGAGGAACACGACGGCGTCGACCGGCTTGGCAAATCGATCCGTGATCAGAATCTGGTCGACGTTGGGGAAGCCTTCGTACGGAACCGGAATGGCATCGTGCAGCGCGATGGTCACGTCTTTACCGAGGGCCGTCAGCGCCAGACCGAGCGCCATGGACGAACCGATGGCGTCGCCGTCGGGCCGTGCATGCGACGTGAGCAGGAAGGACCGACGCTCACGCAGCACCGCCGCCACCGACTCTACGGTTCCTGTCGACCCGCTCACTCGTCTCCGTCGCTTTCGGACGTGGGACCTGTCTCTTCGACCGGGACATCGACGGAATGTTCGGCTTCTTGCGCTTTCCGTTCGGCGGAGAGATCGAGCAGAATGCGCTCGATCCGCTCCTGCTTCTCGACGCTCTCGTCGAACGTGAATGAGATCTCGGGCACGCGGCGGAGCCGGATGCGGCTGCCAATCTGCCGGCGGAGAAACGGCGTGGCGCGTTCGAGCGCGCGGTGCGTCTCGCGTTTGGCTTTGTCGTCGCCGATGAGCGTGTAGAACACCCGCGCCGACTGCAGATCGGGCGACAGCTTCACGCGTGTGAGCGTGACGAAGCCGATGCCCGGGTCGTGCACCTCGCGCGCGAGAAGAAGCCCGAGCTCCTGGCGTATCTGTTCGCCGACGCGATCGGGGCGGAGACCTTGCGCCATGCGTTATCGGAGGTACTCCACCTGGCTCTGCGTCACGACACCCGGCTCGAGCCGTTCGACTTCCTCGAGCACTGCAGACAGCGTCTTGGCGGCCATCTCATCGGCGCTGGCCACGGTGACCACCCCGAGCCCGGCGCGCTGCCAGACGTCCTGGTGAGCCACTTCCGCCACAGCCACGTTGAACGGCTTCATGCGGTCCTCGAGGCGCCTGACGACCATCCGCTTGTCCTCGAGGGACTGGGACAGAGGGAAGTAGAGCTCGAGCGACAACAACGCGATCGTCATGCGGGCGGGACGCGCAGGCTCAGGCCATCGTCTGGGCGATGCGTTCGATGGAGATGGCTTCGATGAGATCACCGACCTGAATGTCGTTGAACCGATCGAGGCCGATGCCGCACTCGGTGCCGAGCTTGACCTCGCTCACGTCATCTTTGAAACGACGCAGCGACGAGATCTTGCCCTGCCAGACGACCGCGCCGCCACGCACCAGCCGGGCCTGCGTGTCGCCACTCCGCGTGATGCGGCCCGCAGTGATCATGCAGCCGGCAATGGTACCGACCTTGGGCGTCTTGAAGATCTGCCGGACCTCGGCCGCGCCGATCCGCGTTTCCTTCAGTGTGGGCTCGAGCAGGCCAGCCATGGCCTTCTTCATCTCGTCGGTCACGTTGTAGATGACCGTGTGATGACGAATGTCGACCTTCTCGCGATCGGCCACCTCGGCCGCATTGCGATCGGGTTTCACGTTGAAGCCGATGATGATCGCGTTCGAGGCGGTGGCGAGCAGCACGTCGGACTCGTTGATGGCCCCGACGCCGGTGTGAATCGTCCGAATCTTCACGCGTTCGTCGCTCAGCTTCGCGAGCGTGTCGGCCAGCACTTCGGCAGACCCCTGCACGTCGGCCTTGATGATGACCGGCAGCTCCTTCATGCCGCCTTCGGCCATCTGTTGCTGCAGGGATTCGAGCGTGAGACGTCCGCCCTTGCCGAACAACGCCTTTTCCTTGGCCTGGCCCTGGCGATACGCCACAACCTGGCGCGCCTTGATGGGGTCGTCGATCACCTGAAACGTGTCGCCAGGCAGCGGCAGCGCCGAGAGGCCGAGCACCTCGACCGGTGTCGCCGGTCCCGCGCTCTTGACCTTGCGGCCGAGATGATCGAACAGGGCCCGCACCTTGCCGTCGACGGTGCCGGCAATGAACAGGTCGCCCTCTTTCAACGTGCCGTCCTGCACGAGCACACTCGCCACCGGACCGCGGCCGCGGTCGAGCTTGGCTTCGAGCACGGTGCCCTGGGCCATGCGCCGTGGATTGGCCTTCACGTCGGCGATATCGGCGACGAGCAGGACCATCTCGAGCAGTTGATCCAGATTCTTGCGCTGGCGTGCAGACACCTCGACGGTGACCGTGGTGCCGCCCCAGTCCTCGGGCATCAGGCCGAGGTCGGACAGCTCCCGCTTCACTCGCTCCGTATTCGCATCGGGCTTGTCGATCTTGTTGATGGCCACGACGATCGGCACGTTCGCCGCTTTGGCGTGGTCGATCGCTTCTCGCGTCTGGGGCATGACGCCGTCGTCTGCCGCCACCACGAGAATGACGATGTCTGTGACCCGCGCGCCGCGTGCGCGCATCATCGTGAACGCTTCGTGACCCGGCGTGTCGAGAAACACCACCCGCCGCCCGTTGACATCGACGGAATACGCGCCGATGTGCTGGGTGATGCCCCCAGCTTCCTTCTCGGCGACCTTGGTTTCCCGGATGGCGTCGAGGAGCGTCGTCTTGCCGTGATCGACGTGACCCATGACGGTGACGACCGGTGCACGGGTCACGAGGTCCTCGGGTTTGGAGGCCTCGGTCTCGACCTCGGTCAATTCTTCTTCGAAGGTGCGAATCAGGACTTCGGCGCCGAAGTGGCGCGCGATCATCGTAGCTGCCTCCGCGTCGAGTGTGGAGTTGATGGTCAGCATCATGCGCCGGTCCATCAGCTTCTTGAGGACGTCCTTGACCTTGACCTCGAGCTTGTCGGCCCGATCCTTGACCGTCATCCCTTCAGCCAGCGTGACGAGCTTCGTGATCGGTGGCGGTGCTTCGACCGGCAGGGGCATCGACGGCCGATCGTCGCGCCTGGCTCCGCCACCGGATCGAGGCCGGTGCTGCTGCGCGTAGTACGGCCTGGGCGCGCCTGGGCGAGGCGGCAACGTGCTGGTCGGCCGGCCGGGTATCTGCTGCCCGGCAGGGCGAATCGGCTGAGACGGTAGCGGACGGGGGCCGCCCAGGGGCGGTCGAACGGTCGGGAGTGGCGGACGTCCGCCGACACCGCCAGCGGGCCGCACGCCAACCGATGTTCCCGGCGCAGCCGGGCGCGTGGGCGCCGGAGGCGCCTGCTGCGGCCGAATGACCGGCCTCAGTGGCAGGGGACGCGCGGCAGGCGCTTCGCCCGTGAGTGGGTCTTCGATGCGCAACCGACGCGTCGGTGGCACCAGGCGGCCAGATGGCCGCGACGGCTCGGGGCGATGCGGCGAGACTGGGGCGGCCGACTCGGCCGCGCGCGCGGCATGCGACACCTGCGGCTGATCGGCAGGTTCGGTGATCACGACCGGCGCCTCCGGTGACGACCCGGCTGCAAAGGCCTCATCTCGGTCGCCGCGCATCGCCGGTGAAGCGGCCTCCGGTGCAGCGTCTGCTGCTTCGTCGACCTCGAGAGCGGGCGCGAGTGCCTCTGCCTCGGCGGCGTCTGTCTCTGCGTAACGCGCTTCGGCGGCCGACGAGGCCGAGCCGGTGGGCTGATGGTGTGCCTCTGTGTGCGACGCCCCAGCTGCGGCAGGAGAGCTAGACGCGTCGGCGTGCTGAAGGCCGCCGTCGTCGTGCGACGCCGACTCGCCAGTCGTCGCCTCCGTGCCGTCCGCCGCGGGACGATGGGTCTTCACGAGCCGAGGCCGCAGCACCGGCCCCGTCGGCTTGGGCGGTTCTGGCGTCTTCCCGGGTTTCTTGGCCGCTGGCGTATCGGCGAACAGGTGGCCGGGCGGCAGCACGATATTGCGCTTGCGTGCCTGACGCTCCACGAACTGCCGAGCCACGATTTCTTCGATGGAGCTCGACGCGCTCTTCACGTCGATGCCGGTCTCCTGCTTGAGCAGACCCATGGCGTCCTGGCTCGAGAGACCCAGCAGTTCAGCGACCTTGTACATTCGAACAGTGGCCAATTAGGCTCCTTAAATAGCGTCGGGGACCCCTGCACCCCGACTGGCGCGTTCGCTCGCGGGGCCCCGGCACCCCACTCCGCTCCGCGCTTGCGCGTCGAGGACCCTGCACCCCGACTGGCGCGTTCGCTCGCGGGGCCCCGGCACCCCGCTCCGCTCCGCGCTTGCGCGTCGAGGACGGCTTACCCCCGACTGCGCGCGACGACTACGTCGCGGGTTCTTCCGTGGACCGGTCGTCTTCTACCGCGGCCTCGGTCGGTGCGTCCTGTTCGGGGGCCGGCGCTGCGGCGCTCACCTGGTCGGCCTCGTGTTGCGCCCGGGCCACCGCGACCACGGCCTCAACCGTGTCCATGTCGAAGCCGGGTAGCGTCAGGAGCTGTTCCTGGTCGGCCTGCAGCAGCTTCTCGGCCGTGTCGTACCCAGCGGCGCGCAGGCCAGCCACGACTTCGTCGTGAATGCCCGGGAGCGTCAGCTCGCGCGACTCTACGGCTTCGTCGCCGAAGTGGATGTCGGCCAGCTGCAACTCCACTTCCTTGCGCTTTTCCTCTTCGCTCTTGATGTCGATCTTCCAACCGGTCAGCTTGGCGGCCAGGCGCACGTTCTGCCCCTTCTTGCCGATCGCGAGCGACAGCTGCCGGTCTTCGACCACCACTTCCATGACCCGCTGCTCGTCGTCGACGATGCTGACCCGCTGCACCTTCGCCGGGCTGAGCGCCTTGGTCACGAAGGTCACCGAGTCTTCAGAGAACTCGACGATATCGATCTTCTCGCCGCGAAGTTCGCGGATGATGGCCTGCACCCGCGTGCCCCGCATGCCGACGCATGCGCCCACCGGATCGACGTCGCGCTCACGCGAGTAGACTGCCACCTTGGCGCGGTCGCCAGCCTCGCGCACGGCGCCGCGAATCATGACCGTGCCGTCGTAAATCTCGGGAACTTCCTGTTCGAACAACTTGATCAACAAGGCGGGATCGGTGCGGGAGAGGATGACCTGCGGGCCCTTCGCGTTCTTCGAGACGCCTTTGATGACCGCGCGCACGCGATCCCCGATGGCGTAGTTCTCGGCCCGCGACTGCTCCTTGCGGGGAATCTGTGCTTCGACCCGGCCGATTTCGGCGATGATGTCGCCGCTCTCGAAGCGCTTGACCGTGGCGGTGAGCACCTCGCCGATGCGGTCGCTGAACTCGGCGTGAATCTTCTCGCGTTCTGCCTCGCGGACCCGCTGCGCGATCACCTGCTTGGCGGTCTGGGCCGCGATGCGCCCCAGCTTCTCGGTCTCTTTCGGGAACTCGATTTCCATCCCGACCTCGGCCTCGGCGCCATACAACTCCTGCGCCTCGGTCAGGGAAATTTCCCGCGTCGCGTTGGTCACCTCGGTGACGATCTGCCGTACGGCATACAGCTCAACCTGCCCGGTCTCGAGGTTGAACCGCGATCGCAAGTCCTCGTCGCCGCGAAACACCTTCCGCGAAGCGGCCAGGTAGGCGTCTTCAATGGCGCCAATCACGATGGTCGGGTCGATGCCCTTGTCCTTCGCGACGACGTCGATCATCTGCTGCAGTTCGGTCGCCATAAGCTCCTAGAACTCCACTTCGAGCCGCGCACGGCTGATGAGCCCGAGCGGCACGCGATGAGTCCGTCGCCCTTCGGCCATCAGGACCTCACCATCTTCGACACCCGCCAACCGACCCGCAAAATGCGACTGGCCGTTCACCGGCTCGCGCGTCGTAATCTTCGCCAGCCGTCCGACGAACCGCCGGTAGTCGGCCTCGCCCCGCAAGGGCCGATCTAATCCCGGCGACGACACCTCGAGAGTGAACGTCTGGTCGATGCCGGCCGAGAGCTCTTCTTCCACATCGAGCAGCGCGCTGAGATCCTGGCTGACGTGCTGGCAATCTCCGATGCCGACCGGTTCCTCGGCCACTGGTCCGGCCGCGCCGTCACTCGGCGCCGGGCGATCGATGACCACCCGCAGGACCCAGCCGATTGACTCCCGGCGCAGCTGCACGTCGAAGATGGTCAGCCCATAGCTGCCAGCCACGCGCGTCGCGGCGTCTCGCAACCGCTCGATAGCGTCGTGTCGAGTCGATGGCACTTGGGGCCGGTCTCCGCAGGCTGGCAGTCGCCCTTCTGGGCAGTCAGTCTCAGCGGGGTCGCCCTAAAACAAAAATAGTGGGCACGGGCCCACTACAAGGCTTTCCCGCTAAGACCACTCCAAAGTATAGCAAGATGGGCTTAGTCGAGCAACGGCGACGCGATGAGATCGTAGCCGCGCGCCCCGACGATGCGCGATTCGACGATCGTCCCCGCGACGAGCATGGCCGGATCGCACTCCGAGAAGATCACCTGCGAGTCGATATCGGGCGCCTGCCCTTCGAGCCGCCCGGTCATGACGAGCCCGGATTCCGGCGAGGGGCCATCGACCATCACCGACAGGGTGCGCCCGACCTGCGCCTTCCGATGCCGGGTCACGATTCCCTTCTGCAGCCGCATGATCCGATCGCGCCGTTTCCGCTTCACCCCCGCGGGTACATCGTCGTCGAGCGCGAAGGCGCGCGTGTCTTCTTCGTGCGAGTAGGTGAAGACGCCCACATGGTCGAATGCGGATGCCTCCACGAAGTCCGCCAGCGCGTCGACATCGGCCTCCGTCTCACCGGGAAAGCCGACGATGAATGTCGTGCGGAGTGTCACATCCGGAATCCGCGTGCGGATGCGATCGAGCAGCGCGTCGTACGTCCTGCGCGTGCCGGGCCGGCGCATGCGCTTGAGCACCCCATCGGCGGCATGTTGCAGCGGCAGGTCGATGTAGTTGCACACGTGCTCGCATTCGGCGATCGCCGCGAGCACGTCGTCGGTGATCGTGGTTGGATAGAGATACAGCAGGCGGATCCACTCGAGGCCAGCCACGCGGTTGAGGCGCCGCAACAGGCGCGGCAGCGCACCCCGCTCGCCCCGATCGATGCCAAAGAACGACGTGTCCTGCGAAATCAGCAGCAGCTCCCGGGCGCCGCCTGCCGCGAGCGTTTCCGCTTCGCGCACGATGGAGTCTTCCGTGCGGCTGCGGTAGCTGCCGCGCAGCGTCGGGATGATACAGAAGGCGCAGGTGTAGTCGCAGCCCTCCGCAATCTTCACGTACGCGTAGTGCCGTGGCGTGGTCAGCAGGCGCGGTGTCGAGGCGTCGTAGAGGTAGGTCGGCGCGGCGTGCGGCGGTGGCGCGACCGGTGTGCCGATCAACTCGGCGGCCGTGTAGAGGCGTAGCGGAGCGGGGCCACCGAGTGGCGACCGTGCGACCGATCCGCCGAGCGCTGCCACAATCTCGGGCACGTCGCCCGTGCCGAGCACGACGTCGATTTCTGGAATCTCCGTCTTGAGCTGATCGCGGTACCGTTCGGCCAGGCAACCGGTGACGATGAGCGTCTTGCAGCCGCCGTCGCGTTTGAGGCGCGCCATCTCGAGGATGGCGTCTACCGATTCTTCCTTCGCGCGGTCGATGAACGCGCAGGTGTTCACGACGATGGCATCGGCCGACTCCGCGTCAGTCGTGATTTCGTGCCCGGCGTCGCGGGCCATGCCGAGCATGACCTCCCCGTCGACGAGGTTCTTGGGGCAACCGAGGGAAACGAAGCCGATTTTCATTGAAGGGTGCAGCCGACCCGTGGGATCCGGTGGCCCCCACGGGCGATAGCCAATCCGCCATTCTCTCACAGCCGGGTGTGCCCCGGCCTCCAGGACCGGACTGTCACGTCATGACGCGGTCAGACGCCCAGTTGTTGCAGCGCCCGCCAGCAGACCGCGTGGAGAGACCGGAGTGACTGAATGCCCTCGATTCCGAGAAGCTCGGCCGCCGCATCGTGCTCGGCCCTGCAGAGCAGGTCATCAGCTTCCCTGACGAGTGCTTGTGCCTCCGGCAGCGACGGACCTTCGTCGATCCGGCGCCGAATCGTGGCCAGCTTATCCAGTTCGAGTGCGAGCAGCCGACGCCGCGCCTTGCGGCGTTCCCCCTGCCGGAAGCGCACCACGAACTGACTCACGGCCACCACGGTTCCGACGATCCACGCGAGGAATGTGCAGCGGCCGATCCAGTCGGACGTCACCAGGTCGTTCCGGCGGTAGTACAGCTCGGCGGCGGGATGCAGCCGCAGCTCGCCGACCTTGCGTCCCGTCTCCTCAGTCAGCGGATATTGGAGGTCGCGTGCAAAGCGGGGATCGTAAACGACACGCAGGATGTCGCGCACGACGCGGCCCGGGAGGTCGCCACGCGCCACGAGCAGGGACGACACGGCGATCGTGGGCACGGGCTCGGGAGGAATTTGGCGCTTGGGCCCGTACACCCCAGCAGGGATGAAGTCTGGCTCGGTGCCCGGAAGCGCCTGCGCCAGCGCGACGTGGTCGCGAATTGGCACCAGACGATAATTGCCGTCGTTCAGCACGGTCTGGATGAGATCCGAGCGGAGCGATTGCGTCCGCGTGGCCGCCAACATGTGCCCCGCCTCGAAATCCCGTAAGACGCCGGCAGATGTCGGGCGGACGATGGAGACTCCCGTTTCGGATGCGCCACCGCCCGGGGGCGTGAGGCCGTAGTACTCCAGCACCCGCTCCCCGAGCGTCGACGCCTGATCCGTTTCTCTCACACCGGGATTGACCGGGCCGGCCAGTTCACGGACGTCGTGCACCGCGCTGTCGTTGGGCACAATGACCTGGAGATACTGGCGGCCCACCCTGGCCAGCCCGTACAACCCATTGGCCCTGGTTGCCTCGTCCGACGAGCTGTCGACAGTAGCCAGATGAATGCCCCGGTCGCGATCGAGCAGCGCGTTGACGTTCTCGGGGACACCGGCGGTCGTCACCAGCTCGAGCTCGTATCCTGCCGTGGCCTCGAGGTGCTGGTTCAGCACGACTCCCATGTGGTAGTACGAGCCCGTGGGAGCACCGAGCGCAATCCGATATGTGCGTCCCCGGCCGCCAGAAAACCACTCGGCGATTGAATCGCGGATCTCGAAGGAGACGCCTGGAGCGAGGAACTGCAGAACGGCCGCAATCGAGAGAATGCTCGCCGTGCACACGGCCACCACAATACCGACTTGCCGCCACCGAGCCATGTGCGCGGATTGTAGCTCACGCTGCACACACGCAGCGCCGGTCTGGCGTGCTGATATGCACGACTGACGGTCGACGTCAGGGCGTGAGCCGGTACAGCATCCGTGGATAGGGAATCGCCTCGCGTAGATGTTCGAGCCCACAGATCCACGACACGACCCGTTCGATGCCCATGCCGAAGCCACCATGCGGCACGCTGCCATAGCGCCGCAAATCGAGGTACCACTCGAAGGCTTCACGCGGCAGTTTGTGTTCGTCGATCCGGCGGAGCAGTAGGTCGTAGTCGTCGATCCGCTGTCCGCCGCCGATGATCTCGCCATACCCTTCGGGCGCGAGCACGTCTACTGACAGCGACACTTCAGGCCGCTCCGGGTGCGGTTTGAAATAGAACGCTTTGATCGCGGACGGGTAGCCGGTCACGGCCACCGGCCCGTCGAACATCTCCGAAATCGCGGTCTCGTCCGGACTGCCGAAGTCTCCGCCCCACTCGAAGGGCAATCCCTTCTCCTTCAGTCGCGCCGCCGCGTCGTCGTAGGTGATGCGCGCAAACGGCGCCTTCACGCGCTCGAGCGTGGCGGTCTGCCGCTCGAGTACTTTCAACTCGCTGGCGCGGCGATCGAGCACGCGTGCAATGACCGCAACGACGAGGCCCTCGGCGAGCGCCACGATGTCGTCGAGATCGGCGTACGCCATCTCTGGTTCGACCATCCAGAACTCGGTCAGATGGCGGCGGGTCTTCGACTTCTCGGCACGGAAGGTCGGCCCAAAGCAGTAGACACGCCCGAGCGCCATCGCGTTGGCCTCGTTGTAGAGCTGGCCGCTCTGCGTGAGGTAGGCGGTGTTGTCTTCGAAGTACTGGACCGGGAACAGGGTCGTCGTGCCCTCGCACGCAGCCGGCGTGAAGATCGGCGTGTCGGCGAGCACGAACCCTCGGCTGTTGAAGTAGTCGCGGACGGCATCAATCACCTCGTGCCGCACGCGGAGAATCGCCTGCTGCCGCGCCGACCTGATCCAGAGGTGGCGGCGATCCATCAGGAAGTCGACGCCATGCTCCTTCGGCGTGATGGGATAGTCGTGCGCTTCGCTCACGACATCGAGACCGGTCACGTCCACTTCGTAGCCGCTGGGCGCGCGCGCGTCAGTCCGCGCGACGCCATGGACCACGATGGCGCTCTCCTGCGACAGATGACCGGCGCGGGCGAAGGCCTCGTCGCCGACCGCGGCCTTGGACATCACGGCCTGGATGAAGCCGCTGCCATCGCGAATCTGAAGAAAGTGAATCTTGCCGCTCGACCGTCGGTTCACCAGCCAACCATGAATGGCCACTGGCTCTCCCTCGTGCTTCGCGATGTCTTCGATGTAGATGCGCATAAACGCTTCCCAAGCCCCAAGCCCCAAGCCTCGAGCCCCAAGCCCCGAGCCGCGAGCCCCGAGCCCCTACCCGTCCTCGCCGAACGTGAACGGTCGCGCGAGATCGTCAAGTATCGCCTGAATCTTCTGGCGAGCTGTGGTCGCGCGCGCGAGCGTCCTTTCGGCGTCGCCGTGGTCGGGCAGCTCGAACATGTACGGCCCGGTGTAACCAACTTTCGACAGCGTCATCAATGTCGCCGGCCAGTCGATCGTGCCGTCGAAGGGCATCAGATGATCGTCGGCCTTTCCTCGGTTGTCATGGATGTGCGTCGTGGAGATGTATCCCGAGAGCAGTTCGGCGGCTTCGGGCGCCCCGCCCGTCAGGTGTGCGTGGCCCGTATCCAGGCACGCGCCTGCCGGCCCCAGGTCGAGGTCGCCCTCGAGCCACTGCAACAAACCGTCGGCCGTGGCGAGCGAGTTCGGAATCAGCTCGAGCGCGAGCTGCACGCCGGCCGCGGCGCAGGCTTCGGCGATCGGCTCGAGACTGCGGCGCGCGGCACCCGGGTCGTTGTCGCGCGGCGGTACGTTCTGCGCATCTGGAATTCCGAGATGCAGCACGACTTGCGCGCAGCCTAAATCGCCAGCCGCGCGGATGGCGGCGCGCGTCTCGTGCACCGCGTCCTCCCGCGCCGTCCCATCGGGCGACGCGTTGGAGAAGGCACGGCCCCATGTCCCCTTGATGAAGCTTTCAGAGATCGGGGCGTGCAGACTCCAGGCGCTCACATGAAGCTCGTCGAGCCACCGATGCAGATCGGCCACCCTCTGCGGGTCGTGATAGTCGAGGTGCGAGCGTGTCGCGAAGATCTCCACCAGGTCGAAGCCGCGCGCCTGGATGCGCTCGATGTGCGCGCGTTCCAGCCGCTCGCCGTGGAAGAGGTGCGTGGAGATGCCAAAACGCATAAGGGGCCACCGAATCGCCCTGCCGAACGCCGCAGGCTCCGCGATCAGCGAAGCTCGGGCACGAGGCTCGCGAGCTCCGCGCCGACGGCCGCGAATCGAGGGTTTCTCGACAGATTGTGCCGTACGTAGCCGATCGTGCGCGGCACGTATTGACCGTACACCGGATTACCGCGGGCGGTCGCCTGATAGCCGAATGTCCCGAGCGCCTTCAGGTTCCGCTGCAGCGCCATGAGGTCGAACTGCGCCCGGAACGCGGCGGTGTCCTGGCCGATGCGGGCGGCGAACGAGTCGATGAGCTCGTCGACGAGCGGCTCTGGCAGATCCACGTACGAATCACGCAGCAGCGAGACCAGGTCGTACGTGGCCGGTCCCATCCGCGCGTCCTGGAAGTCGATGACGAACAGCTCGTCGCGGTGCACCATGAGGTTGCGGCTGTGATAGTCGCGATGGCAGAGCACCCTCGGCAGCGCCGCCACGTCGGCGGCAATTCGTCCGAGTTCCGCGCGAAGCGTCTGGCGCGTCGTCTCTGCCAGCTCGAGACCGCGATAGTTCTCCAGGAAATGTTTGACGAAAAAGTCCATTTCCCAGGTCAGTTTCCCCACGTCGAATGCCAGCCCGTAGGGCAGGTATTTGTCGTCGCGTAGGGCCTCGCCTCGCACCTGAATCGTGATGATGTGGGCCACGGCGCGCCGGTAGAGCGCATCGCGCTCGTCGGTCGTCGCGCCGCCGAGATGCGCCTGCAGCGTCGCGTCGCCCAGATCCTCGAGCGCCAGAATCCCGAGCGGCCCTGCGACACCAAGCACACGTGGGATCGGAACGGGGAGCGCGGCGAACAGCGTCGCCACGTTCATAAACGGCAGCGTGGACGCGTCGAACGGCGTCGCGTAGAGGGCGAGCACCAGCGGCGGACGGTCGGCGAGGAACACGCGGAAGTACCGCCGGTCCGACGCGTCTCCGGTGAGCGGAACGACGTGCAGTGGGGCGATGTCGAGGTCCTGCAGGTACTGGTGCAGAGCAGAGGGCAACTGAGAGTCCGACACGACGGTCAAGTGTAGGCGAGGTCGATGCCCCGGTCGACGTCAGGTGCCGATCGCGAACAACGCGACGTCGCCGCGGATCTCGACGATGTCGCCGTCGGTGACGAGACTGGCGGGTACGAGCACGGAGGATTGCGCACTGAACCCGGCAGGCAGCACCACGGCGCCGGCCACGATGCAGCTGTCGAGCTGCACATCCGCTCCGACACGAGCGTCGGGCCAGACCACCGTGCGCGTGAGACGGGCAGAGGGATCGATGGTGGGCGCCGCGATCGGCGCTGCATCCCCCCGCACGCGAAGGACGGCGTCGAGGTAGTCACGTGGCGTCCCCACGTCGAGAAACGCTGTGTCCATCCGATATCCGCGAAGGCTCCCCGGTCGGTCTCTGAGCATCTGGCGATACAGCCCGGCCACCGTCTCTGCCGGCACGCCCTCGTCGAGCCCTTCGAACACCGACCGGTTCACAGCCTGGACACCCACGAAGTGCGAGCTCCCTTGGGCGCGGCCCCGCGTAGGGAAGCCGACCACCGCGTCGTCCCGGTCGAGCATGACGCCACCGTAATGGTCGGGCGACGGATTCGGTATGACGGCCATGGTGACCTCGGCCCCGGTCTGGACGTGTTGGGCCACGAGGCCGGCCACGTCGACGTCGCAGAGGGTGTCGCCGTTGACAATCAGGAATGGGTCGGTCTCGAGCAGTGGCAACGCCCGGCGCGGTCCGCCCGCCGATCCCAGCAACTGGCGCTCCCACGAGTAGCGGACCCTCGCGCCAAGGTGTTGCCCGTCGGCGACGCGCGCGGTGATGCTCGCCGGCCTGTGATGGAGGTTGAGCACCAGCTGCCTGACGCCACAACGGCGGGTCAGCCACGCGACGATATGTTCGATGAGGGTGTCGCCGTCGAGCGGCATCGCCGGCTTGGCCACGAGGCGCGTGAGGGGATCGAGCCGGCGGCCGACGCCGGCCGTGAGCACCAGGGCGTCGATCACGGCGCCGCCGGCGTGGTGTAACTGAAGAGCATGTCCGAGGGCGGCTGCCCGTGCTCCCGGCACCAGGCGCGCCACAACGTCGGGTACGACTCGAGCCGGTAGTCCAGCGGGGTTTTGCCGAGCAGCACCGAGACGCGCGCGATGTCGTCTGGCGCCGCTTCGATTTCGATGAACACACCGGCCGGGGTGTCATCGATCATTGTGTGCGCACCGGCCACATCGAATTCTTCGCGGTACTTCTCTGATGAGAACGAGTGTTGGTAGCCGAGGGCCACGAGCGCCGCCTCGAGGATCGACGCATCGCCGACGGTGGTCTCGAGCTCTTCGCGGGATTTCACCAGTCCAGGTCGGTGTGGTCCCTTCCAGGTCACGATGCCCTGCGGGCCATCGCGACGGATGCGGAGCGTGGCGCCCTGCTGGCGCAATCGGGCGTCGTCGGTGTCGAAGAGGCGGTCTGACAGCAGACGGCGAGAGACGAGGAGGCGGCCGCCAGCGGTGGAAACCGCGTGGCGTGCCGCCTCGAGTGAGCTGAACGCGAGCTTGACTTCCTGCTCGATAGCCAACGTAACGTGTGTTACCGCTTCCGGATCTGGACGAGCACTTCCTGGCCGCCCTGTCCGCGGGTAACGTGCCAGACGATGATGCGGGCCGTGCGTCCGGTGCCGATGGCGTCGAGCGCCTTGCTGACCTGATCGACGTTGCGAACCTGGTCACCCTGAATCGACAGGATGACGTCGCCAGGAACGATACCTGCCTGCGCGGCGGGTCCGAACGGCGTCACATCTGTCACCAGCGCGCCCCCGCGGCCCGCGGGGACCTGCAGCTGACGCGCTTCTCGCGGCGCGACCTCCTGAATGGTCATGCCGAAGCCGGTGTCCTTCGGCTCGGCGGTCTGCTCGTCGGGTGCTGCGCGGTTGGATGAGTTCGCCTGCCGCTCCGCATCGAGGTTCAGCTCGCCGACCTTCACGTTGAGCGACACATTTTTTTTGTCGCGCATGACCTTCACGGGAACCGTCGTGTTCGGCGGCGTGCCGGTCACAACCGAGACCAGCTCGTTGTTGCTGCGGATCGGCTTGCCGTTGAACTCGACGATGACGTCGCCGGCTTTCATGCCGGCCGCATCGGCCGGGGCGCCCCGCTCGACGCTGCGAATCTCTGCGCCCTCAGGCTTCGAGAGGCCGAGCTCGCGCGCGTAATCCTCGGTCATGGGTTTGCTTTGGACCGTGACCCCAATGCGGCCCCGCGTGACCTTGCCGGTGCGCAGCTGCGGCAGCAGGTCGCGCACGGTATTGATGGGAATGGCAAAGCCAACGCCCACGTTGCCGCCCCCCTCGCCCATCGGCCCGGACTCGGTGTAGATCATGCTGTTGATGCCCACGACTTCGCCGCGCAGGTTCAGCAGCGGACCACCGGAGTTGCCCCGGTTGATGGCGGCGTCAGTCTGAATGAAGTCCTCGTACCGGCCCGTGGACGTGGGGGTTTGACGCCCAACGGCGCTGACGACTCCGACCGTCACGGTGTTCGAGAGATTGAAGGGATTGCCGATGGCCATGACCCAGTCGCCGGGGGCAATCTGGGTGGAGTCGCCGAACTTGGACGCGGTCAGCCCATCGCGCGGGAGCTCCGTCATCTGCACCAGCGCGGTGTCGGTGAGCTCATCGCGGCCGATCACCTTGGCCGGGTAGCCCTCTTCGCCGTCACGTGTCGTCGAGAGCCGAATCTCAATCGACTTGGCGTTCTCGACCACGTGGTTGTTCGTGAGGATGTACCCCTCTTTGTCGATGATGAACCCGCTGCCGGCGCCCCGGAACACGCGAGGTGCCTGTTGCCGCGGCTGCCGGTTCCCGAAGGGCGGCAGCACCTGGCCAAATGGCGAGTTCGGCCCCAGCAGGTCCCCAAGGTCGGAGTCGCGCGCATCACTGGTGCCCGTGGTGATGATGCTGACCACCGACGGACCGGCGTCGTGCGCGATGGTCCTGAACGTGGTGGCGTCGATGGGCCCCGCCAGGGGCGCGCTGTTGGTGGCCGGAACGGTGAGATTGGCGGAGGAAATCGGGCTGAGGTCGAGCCGGGAGGCAATGACCATCCCAACCACCACCGAGACAAAGGCGATAAGAATGCCGTAGAACAGGGTCGACTTACGGTGTGACATGGCGTACTCCGTCAGGTGGATTGCTAAAAAAATAGTCTCTTACCAAGATACTCCGGGATGAAGCCGGACTCCACGAACGCCGCCGGCCGAGCGGATCATCGAAGTGCATCAGGTCCTTGTATTGATATACGCAATTTCATGCTGGCACGGGCCTGTCGCCTCCGCTGAGCCCGCACCCACGACCACGTTGATTTCAGAGCGGATGCCAAAACCCGGCAGGTAAATCCCGGGCTCAATCGTGAAGCCGGTGCCCACGAGCAGTGTCCTGTCGTCGTGGGTTTCGTAGTCGTCCATGTGGACGCCGTTGCCATGCACCTCTTCACCAAGACTGTGGCCGGTCCGATGGACGAAGCGGTCGCCAAAGCCAGCCGCAGTGATCACGTCGCGGGCCGCGCGATCCACTTCCCAGCCCTGCACGGGCCTGCCGAGCACCATGCCTGTTTGCACCCGCGTCAGCGCAGCGTCGCGGCCGCTGGCGACGACCTCGAACACGCGCTGCATCTCGTCCGGAGGCGTTCCGCCAAAGCCAGTCCATGTGATGTCGGCATAGACGCTACGGGGTGCGCCGAGCTTGCCCCAGAGGTCGAGCAGCACAAGCTCGTTGGCCTTGATGGCTCTCGACTGCGCCGCCGTCGGCGAGTAGTGAGGGTTGGCGGCATTCTCCTGGGCCGCAACGATAGGCGGCGCGTCGGTGACGAGCCCCTCTTCCCGAAACCACTCCATCATCGACTGCTGGACGTCGAACTCGTGGACGGGGACGCCGGCGCTGAGTCGCGCCCCGATGTAGCCAAACGCGCGGTCTTTGATGCGGTAGAGCCGTTCCGATGCCTCACGGTGCGAGGCCACCGCCGCTGCGTCCCAGGCCGCCTCGAACCGCCCGACCAGGTCGCCCGACGAGACCACCCGCACGCCAAGCGCGCGAATCATGTCGATCGTGCCGCCATCCACGCGCGAGATGTAGGGGATATCGCAGTTGGGCGAATACTCCATCGCCACGACCGTGAGCCCTTTCAGGAGCTGCTTCAGGCCGCCTTCGAGCTGCCCGCGGCCGGCGTAGAGGTGGGTATCTCCTGGGAGCGCACCCAGCACTGAGGGTTCGACGGCGTGGACCAGCTTGCGCGGCGCGCCGGCGACAGGCACGAAATAGTACCAGCGGCGGGTGGTATGCACGCCTTCGAGACCGGCCAGGCGGACGGCAATGGGATTGGACCCGTGGAAGTCGTAGAGCAGCCAGCCGTCGAGCCCATCGGTCGCGAGTGTTTGCTGAATAGCGGTGATGTCGAGCGACATGGATGCTGACCCGTCTACCGTCCTCGTCGGCTTGGACGACTGAGCGCGGCCGAAAGTTTGAGGAGGCGCCGGTCTCGGCCTACATCTCGCCGTTCCAGTCCTCGGGCTCGGCCGCAGCCGATCGGAAGACCTCCAGGTGCCACTTGCCTCCGCCCCACGGCTCGATCACGTCGGCAGCGACGACGTCCACCAGGATCTCGGCAAACGTCCGGTGTTCCGGATCGTTCTCGAGATGGTACGCCTCGTCGTCCCAGAGAAATGTCGGGTAGAGCAGCAGCGTCAGAAACAGATCGTAGCCATCGTCAATCACCTGCAGCTGCCCGACCGGGCGCTTCTGGGTGGTGTGGTACGCCAGGTACTTCTCGGCACTCTGGGCACGGATGTAGCGTTTGAGCGTGAACTCGCGCGCCACGACATCCTCGACGGCAATCTTCTTCTCCCAGCAGTCGCGGCAATAGCGCTCGTCGCCGCGTGGTTCCGATACATCGCGAGTGGAGCAGAGGGCGCAGCGGACGGGCTCAGCGGTCTTTCGGGCCATCAGGGGGATTATATGGGGCTCGAGGGTCGGGGCTCGGGGCTCGGGGCTTGGGGCTTGGGGCTCGGGGCTCGGGGCTCGAGGCTCGAGGCTCGGGGCTCGGGGAGGACGGCTTACGACTTACGCGAGGCGCTTGGGCTCGAGTCGGGGGCGGCGTATGCTACGCGGGCTGACACGCGGGAAGGTTGTGTGAGGAGTCGATGATACGCACCGTCAAGATCACGCGTCTGAGTTCTGCCGTGGAGCTGCCCGCGTATCAGACCGAGCAGGCTGCAGGCTTCGACCTCGCTTCGAGCGTGGCGATGACCGTGGAGGCCGGCGTGGTGGCGCTCGTCCCGACCGGACTTGTGATTCAGATGCCGGCCGGACATTTTCTGGGTGTGTTCGCGCGCAGCAGCACGCCGCTGAAGCGCGGGCTGATGGTTGCGAACGGTGTGGGGATTGTCGACGCCGACTACTGCGGCCCCGCGGACGAGATCAAGATCGAGGTCTACAACTTCACTGCGGCCGCGGTGCAGATCAGGCCCGGCGATCGACTCGCCCAGGGTGTCGTGCTCCCGTTCGTCCGCGCGCAGTGGGAGGAAGTCGATCGCCCCTCGAACCCCACCCGCGGCGGCTTCGGCTCCACCGACTCATAAGCCCTCGAGCCCCGAGCCCCAAGCCCCAAGCCCCGAGCCGCCGTCCGCAAGCCCCAAGCCCCAAGTCTCGAGCCCCGAGCCCCAAGCCCCAAGCCCCGAGCCCCGAGCCCCAAGCCCCGAGCCCCCTTGCGTGAGCCCCTCACCGTCTAACCAAAAAGACCGCCGCCCCGCCGTCGGTCTTCGCGGGCACGACAACCCAGCCGTTCGCCCTGTGGCCAAGGGAGACCGTGTGGCCCACCAGCGTACCAATCGATGCCCCGATCACCGCGTCCGTGAGCCAGTGGTGGTCGTCGCGCACGCGACTCCAGCCCACGAAACCGGCAGCGGCATACGCGGGCACGCCGACCTTCCATCCGAAGTGTCCCTCGAGGACCGCCGCCGAGGTGAACGCTGCCGAGGTGTGGCCCGAGGGAAGGGAGTCACCGCCGCCTGACGGCCGATGACGTTGCGCCGCCAGCTTCACGCCGCGCGTCAGCACGCCGTTGAGCACCTGGCCGCGAATCAGATCGCTGCCGACGTGCGCGGCAAGGTCGTTGTGCGTCAGGACGCCGGTCGTGTAGGTGCCCACAGCGGCACCCGCTTGGAGCCATCCGTCGCCAAGGGCCGCGCCGATCGTCGTGTACCCCGCGTGTCCCTTGGCCGACGCCCAGTCTGAGACTCTTCGATCGTCGCGATGCATAGCGAGGGCCGCGAAGAGACCGCCGCCGAGAATCGCGGCGTTGTCGGTCGTCGGCAGGTGGCGGATGTCGCGCCCGAGGTTCTGAAAGACGTCCCGGAAGGGTTGCTCGTGAACGGTGTCGGCGACCGGCGCGGGATCGGGCGGCGCCGGCCCGGCCGACTGAAGTGCGAGCGCGGCGGCGAGGAGCCAGGCGGTGCCGAGCACGCGCGCAGAATATCAGCGAGAGAGCCCGAAAGCGAGGCCAATGGCGATCTGATGTGTGACCGCGTGCATGCGGCCGCGACCCTCCACCACCGAGATCCGCGGCCGCGCCGCCGTGCACTTGTACTCGATGCTCGCCGACAGTGCCCGGCGCAGACGGATGTCGGTTCCCGCGGCCACGTGGACACCGACGCCGGCATATTCGTACTGCTCGCGCGGCACTTCGCCGATACGCGATTCGGCATGGGGATAGGTGGGGCCGGCGCCGGCACGGCCAATCAGCGCCACGCGCGTGTCGCCGATCGGACGCCGCGCCACGGCATTCAGCAGCAGGAAGTTCAGTCCGTGGGTCATTGCATACCGCTGGACCAGCGTGTCCATCCGTAGCGTCTCATCGATGGGCGCACCTTCGAGTTGACCGGTCACGCGCACGGTCTCGTCAGTGTTGCTGATGACCTTCAAGTGGATGAACTCGATCTCGGCGCCGTAGTGCCTCGACTGTCCGAACAACCTGCCGAGTCGGACTCCGTAGTACTGCGGCGAGGCCAGCGGCCGCGCTGAGAATGTGACGTCGTGAAAGGTGAGCCCAGTACCGCGTTCCGGCTGATCGACCGAGACATTCGCGCGGAGCGTCCGGTTGCCCCCGAGATACGCGTCGGCATAGAACTGCGCGCGCGCCTCAGTGGGCGTGAACGTGCAGAGGGCCGCGACGACGAGAAGGAAGACGAGCGAACGCGATGCGATCATGACCCGCAATGGTGGCCTGACTCATCCGAGGGCGCAAGCAGGAGTCGCGTCAGCGCATGGCCGACAAGGCACTGTCGGTGCGGGCCATCGCCGCCGCCGCCGCCGCCTGCAGGGCACTTGTCGGCCGCACGTCCGCCTGCTCGAGGGTGACGATCACCTCCCCGAGCGCGGCAATCGACGACGATAGCGCGCGTGAGCGGTCGTCGGTCGATCCTGTGCGGGAGAGCACGGAGAGCGCCTCGGTTGCCGTATCAGCGATGGATCGCGCCAGCTCGTACTGCGCCGTCAGATCGGCTGGGACCAGACGCACGCGTGGATCCATCCGAATGCTCACGGCCTGCCGCAGGACTCGCCCGCCGGAGGTCAGCCGCACCTGATACGTGCCGGGCAGCACCTTCACGCCTCGCATCAGCGCATCAGACGGCAGCATAGTCCCGGCCGTGGCCACCGGTGCCCGGCGCAGGTCCCACATCACACGATGCAGTCCCGGCGCGCCATTCAGCCGATTGGCAGGGACCGCCGCATCACTCGAGAAACGGCGCAGCACGTCTCCCGTTCCGGTGTTGATGATTTCAACGCTCACCGGGCCGTCGGCTGTGCCGCCGATCAGGTAATGGATCGCCACTCCGTCGGCAGGCGCGGCCGAGCCAGCCGTCTCCTCGATCAGCCGTGGAACCGCGGAACCGCGCATTCTCCACGCCACGGCTGGCCTGAACAGAAAGGCCGCCGCTTTCGCAATATCGCCGGTGAGCTGCCGCAGCGGCGTGATGTCCTCGAGCAGCCAGAACCCGTCTTCTGTGGCGGCGACGATGTCGTTTTCCTTGACGACGAGATCGCGCACAGACGTCACAGGCATGTTCAACCCGATCGACTGCCAACGTCCTCCATCGTCGAACGACGCGAACACGCCGGCGTCGGTGGCGGCGAGCAGGAGGCCACGGCGAAACAGATCCTCGCGGAGCACGTGCACCACGCCGGCTGGCAGGCCGATCGCGATCGGCGTCCACGTGAGGCCGTTGTCGCGCGTCCGGAGCGCCCGCGGGGTGGCGCTGTCCGCTGGCGCGTCGATGGTGACGTAGGCACTGGCGGCGTCGAAGTGCGACGCCTCGACACGCATCGGCAAGGCAGTCGACGAGGTGGATCCGGGCGTGACGTCTGCCCACGTGGCACCGGCGTCGCTCGTGCGCTGCACGAGACCATCTCCCGTGCCGGCCCAGATCGTGCGCGGGTCAACCGGGGAGATGCTCAGCGACGCGATCGCTGCGTGCGTCAGGCTGGATGCCGGGCCGCTCGTCGCAGCGATCGTCGCGCGTGTAAGGTCCGGGCTGATGGCCGTCCAGCTCTGCGCCGTGGCGCCGGTGCGCCAGACGACGTTCGCGCCGAGATAGAGCGTCCGGCCATCGGTGCTGAACACCAGCGGGGCGACATCGAGCACACGGAACCCGGCGTCCTGAGGTGGCCCGATGCTCAGTTGCTGTCCGGTCTTGCGATCGAACCGGGTGACATGGCCTGTGTAGACGACGTCGGCATCCGCTGGATCGGGCGCAATCACGGAACCTGGGCCCGCCGGCACCGGCAGCCAGTCGCGAATCGTCAGCGGACCTGCTTCGCCGCGTGAGGGAAGACAGAGGCCGATATGGCCGGCTTCAGCGCCACACACGCGGTACGGGAAGGCGTTGTCGACGCTGACGCGCGCAACCGAGCGCGCGGGTGTGTCCGATGGGGTGGTGGCCGAATTGGCTGCGGCGACCGGAAAATCGGGTCCAAGCCGGCGCCACGCGAGCTCGCGAAACAACGTGGCGTCGACTGTGGTGGATGAAGACTGGCCCGCGACCGGACAGCCTGGAACAGCGACGACGAGCGCAACGGCCAGCGTCGCCACAGCGGCGCGACGGAGATAATCAGGAAAGGACAGCCGTCGGGCGCGCATCTGGGAGACCCGTCGTGATGGTAACAAAGTGTCACTCATGCCGATGATTCGAAGCGTCGCGGTATTGCTCGTCGTTGGCGGGCTCGCTGTTGCGCCGGCGATCGCCGCGCGGCAGACAGCAACGAGCGCGCCGCCGTTCGGTGCCGACCTCTTCCGCGATCTGGCGGTGCGCGCCATCGGGCCCGCGGTGGTTTCGGGTCGCATCGCCGACGTCCAGATCGATCCGCGTAATCCCAGCGTCTGGTACGTCGCCTCCGCGTTCGGCGGTCTGTGGAAGACCGAGAACCGCGGTATCACCTTTACGCCGATCTTCGATAGCGGCGGTTCGTTCACGCTCTGCTGCGTGGCCATCGACCCGCACGACTCGAACGTCATCTGGCTCGGCACGGGCGAGAACAGCAGCCAGCGGAGCGCGCAGTTCGGCGACGGCATCTACAAGTCGGTTGATGCCGGCAAGTCGTGGACCCGGATGGGTCTCGTCGAGTCGGAGCACATCGGCCGGATTCTGATCGATCCGCGCGACTCGCGGGTGGTCTACGTCGCGGCACAGGGCTCGGTGTTCAAGGCCGGCGGCGACCGCGGCGTGTTCCGGACGACGGATTCGGGACACAGCTGGGAGCGCGTGCTCTTTATCAGCGACGACACCGGTGTCAGCGATCTCGCGTTTGATCCCAAGGATGCCGACGTCGTGTATGCCGGGACGTATCAGCGACGCCGGCATGTCGGGCAGATGGTCGGCGGGGGGCCGGAAGGCGGCATCTTCAAGACCACCGACGCAGGACGCCACTGGACGAAGCTGACGCGGGGGCTGCCGCCGGGAGAAGTCGGCCGCATCGCGCTGGCCACCGACCCGAAGGCGCCAGATCGGGTGTACGCGCTGATCGATGCGCGTGGCACGCCGGGCGGCGACGAGGACGCCCTGGCGCCGGGACGCTATCCGCCGCCACCAACCGAACACGACGCAGTCGGCTTCTACCGGTCCGAGGATCGGGGCCGCACGTGGACTCGCGTGAGCCGGTACCGCGGCGGCGGCTCCGCGTACTACGGCGAGATTTTCGTCGACCCGCGATCGCGGAACACGCTCTGGTCCGTCAGCACGACGCTGGAGTGGACGCGCGACGCCGGGCGTACCTGGATGGACATCGGCGTCGAGCGCGGCACCGGCGCCGATGCCGTGCACGTCGATCACCACGCCGTCGCTTTCGATCCCTCCAATCCAAATCACATCGTGATCGGGAACGATGGCGGCCTGTACGAGACCTACGACAACACGCGCACGTGGCGCTTCTTTGCCAACCTGCCGGTGTCGCAGTTCTACCGGATTTCGGTCGGCAACGAGCAGCCGTTCTATACGGTGTGCGGCGGGACGCAGGATAACTTCTCGCTGTGCGCGCCTTCGCGGACCACGCACGCGCTCGGCATCAGGTCGAGCGACTGGACGATCATCGCCGGCGGCGACGGGCTCACCGCGAGGCACGATCCCGTGGATCCGAACATCGTCTATGGGTCGGCGCAGGAGGGGGGCGTCGCCCGGTTCGATCGGCGCACCGGGCGGAACACGGTGATCAAGCCGCCGCAGTCGCGAGGCGGGCCTGAGGGCGCCGGCGCGGACACGCCACAGAGTGCGCCCGACCGCATCAACTGGGACGCACCGTTCATCACGAGTGCGCACGCGACGAAGCGGCTGTATTGGGCCTCGAACTATCTCTACCGGTCAGACGACCGGGGCGACACCTGGAGGCGCATCAGCCCGGACCTGACCCGCAACCTCGACTGGCGAACCCTTCCGATCATGGGCCGCGTATGGCCTGCGGATGCGATCGCGCTGCACGAGTCGACCACGACGCTATCGACGATTGTCGCCCTCGACGAATCGCCCATCGTCGACGGCCTGCTGTACATCGGGACGGATGATGGTCTCGTGCAGGTCACCGAGAACGGCGGCCTCGATTGGCGGCGCGTGGATCGGTTCCCTGGCGTGCCCGCCGGTACGTATGTCAGCGACATCTTCGCGTCGCGTCGCGAAGCCGACACTGTCTTCGTCGCGTTCAACAACTGGCAGACGGGCGACTACAGGCCGTACGTGCTGAAGAGCTCCGACCGGGGCCGGACATGGACCGAGATCACTGGCGATCTGCCTGACAGGCACGATGTCTGGGCCATCGCGCAGGATTCCGAGCAGCCTCGGTTGCTTTTCGCCGGCACGGAGTTCGGTGCGTTCTTCACGATCGATGAGGGCACCCACTGGACGAAGATCGTCGGCGGCATGCCGCCGGCCCAGGTCCGCGACCTCCAGCTGCAGCCGCGTGACAGCGACCTCGTGATGGGCACATTCGGGCGCGGCGTCTATGTGCTCGATGACTACGGGGCCCTGCGTGATCTGAGTGCGGCGACGCTCAGCGAGGCCGCACATCTCTTTCCGCTGCGCGACGCGTACAGCTTCGTCCCGTGGGGACTCGTGCCCGACGGGTCGTCCGGTCAGGCGCAGATGGCGGGCAATCTCGCGTTCCCGAATCCGGCGGTGGGTGCGTTGTTTACGTATCATGTGCAGCAGGCCGCGCCGGGCCGGCAGTTGGTGTTGATCATCACCGACGACAGCGGCAAGGAAATGCGTCGTCTGGAACTGCCGACGACGGCTGGCCTGCGGCGTGTCACGTGGGACTTGCGCGCGGACGCCGACATCCTGCCCGCGCCAGACGCAGAGGCTGAGGCCGAAGAGGCACTTCGCGAGGCGGATCCCGACGAGGTGCAGCGATCACCCGCGCCCTCGCGCCGAAGAGTGGGCGCACTGGTCGTGCCCGGCGTGTATCACGCGGCCCTTGCATTCGAGCGGGGAGACGTCACCGAGCGGATTGGCCCCGAACAGACATTTCACGTGAAGGCGCTGCCGGAGCGTGACTACGCGACCTACCCATGAAAGGCAGAATGGCCCCTCAACGATCCGACGCTCTCGTGTTCTTCGGCGCCAGTGGCGACCTCGCGTTCAAGGACATCTTTCCTGCCTTGCAGGGACTGGCCGCGACCGGTCAGCTCGATATGCCAGTCATAGGCGTGGCGCGGGCGCCGTGGACGCGCGACGATCTCATCGCCCGGGCGCGCGAGAGCATCGAAGCGCACGGAGGGGTGCAACCGGAGGCATTCGACAAGCTCGCGCGATCGTTGCAGTACGTCCGTGGCGACTATCAGGACGAAGCGACGTTCAAAAACATTCGCGAGGTGCTCGGATCGGCCGAGCGTCCGCTGCACTACCTGGCGATCCCGCCGAGTCTGTTCGACGACGTGACGCGCGGCCTGGCGCACTCGGGGGCGGCCGATGGCGCGCGCGTGGTGGTGGAGAAGCCGTTCGGCCGCGATCTCGAGTCGGCGCGCGAGCTCGATGCCGAGCTGCACCATTACTTTCCCGAGCAGTCGATCTTCCGCATCGATCACTACCTCGGCAAAGAGCCCGTGCAGAACCTGCTCTACTTCCGCTTTGCCAACAGCTTCCTCGAGCCCGTGTGGAACCGCGAACACATCGAACGCATCGAGATCACGATGTCCGAGAATTTCGGCATCCGGGGCCGGGGCAAGCTCTACGAGGAGCTCGGCGCCATCCGCGATGTGCTGCAGAATCATCTGCTGCAGATCGCCTCGCTGCTGCTGATGGAGCCGCCCGTCGGCGAAGGCTCCGAAGCGATCCGTGACGCCAAGGGCCAGGCCTTCAAGGCCATGCGGCCGCTCGACCCGTCCGAGGTAATTCGCGGGCAGTTCACGGGCTATCGCGCTGAGCCGGGCGTGGCTGCCGATTCGAATGTGGAGACGTATGCGGCCGTGCGGCTGCACGTCGATTCGTGGCGCTGGTCGGGAGTGCCCATCTACATTCGCACCGGGAAGTGCCTGCCCGTGACGGCGACCGAGGTGTTTGTCACGCTCAAGCACCCGCCGCACGCGGTCTTCGACGATGTGCCGGCGACACCGTCCAATCACCTGCGGTTCCGGCTGAGTCCCGACGTGGTCATCGAGATTGGCGCGCGGGCCAAGAAGCCGGGCGACAGCAACACCGGCGAAGAAGTGAATCTCGACGCTTGCCGCAGCACGGCGCACATCGTGCCGCCGTATCAGCGTCTGCTCGGCGACGCCATGCGCGGCGATCCGACGCTCTTCGCGCGCACGGACGCCGTGCAGGCGTCGTGGAGGGTGGTCGAGCCGGTGGTCACCCAGGATCTGCCGCTGCGCGAATACGCGCCCGGCAGCTGGGGCCCCGCCGAGGCCGAGACGTTCATCCCCGGCGCCCGCTGGCACGATCCCGCCTGACTAGGCCTCCTGATTAGGAGACCGGGTCTCTTAAGAGACCCGGTCTCCCAGCCCTTCAAAGGCTCGCGGCCCGACCTGGCGGATGGTCGCTGAGTGCTTTTTGGGCTGAAACACAGGGGTTTTGCTCCCGTCGATCCCCGGGCGCCTGGCAGACGCCCGGATCAGGAGCCAGGGAGACCGGGTCTCTTAAGAGACCCGGTCTCCTACTCAATGAACCGATGACAGGCGCGCGGCGTCTGGCTACTGAGCGTCCATGAATGAACAGGTCGGTCGGCTGGCAGGACATCTGGTGAGCGAGTCAGACGATCTGGCTCGCGAGTTCGAGATGCGCCTTGCCGACTCGGCCCGGCTCGCCGTTCGTGTCGCGTACAGCGTCGTCCGCAACCAGTCCGACGCGGAGGATGTGGCGCAGGAGGCGTTCGTGCGCGCCCATCGAGCCTTCCGCCAGCTGCGCGACCGTCACCGTTTTCGAGCGTGGCTCGTGCGCATGACGTGGCGGCTGGCGCTCGACTCGAAGCGGGGCGCGCGACGCCGCGGGGCGCGCGAGGACTCGGTGGCCCGGCTGGCGCCGCGGTTCGGCAACGCGGAAACCGAGCTTCTCGCCAACGACCGGGCAGCGCGGCTGTGGTCGGCCATCGATACCCTGCCCGACAAACTCAGAGTGGTCGTCGTGCTGGCGGCCATCGACGGCCATGGCACGCGCGATGTGGCGTCGCTGTTGGCCATTCCGGAGGGGACGGTCAAGTCGCGTCTCTTCGAAGCGCGACAGCGGTTGCGGGAGTTACTGCAATGAACGAAGAGATAGACGATCCGCTCGCCGATCTGGTGACAGCGCTCAGCATCGAGCCGTCGCCGGAGTTCGCCGTCAACGTGCGCAGCAGAATCGAGCGGGCGGCGAACACTCGCATCCGGTGGTGGGTCGTGAGGACGACGGCGCTCGCCGCGGTGGCGGTCGCCGCCGTGGTGTTGAGATGGACGATGCCTGTCAGCGCGCCCGAACGTCCCGGTCAGATGGCCTCGATCGCCTCGACCACGCCTGTGCTGCCCGACGCGCTGTCTCCCGCGGTGTTGTGGGCACCGCCAGCTGTGTCGCCGCCCGTCGCGGGCCAGTCCGCTGACCACGTGCGGCAGCCGCAGCCGGTGCGGCCGCGCGCGCCTCAACCAGAAGTGCTCGTGCCGCCCGGCCAGGCGCTTGCGCTGCAACGGCTGGCGCTGGCCCTCCAAGACGGACGCGTGACGATCCCCGCTGACGCCTGGCCGACGATCGACACGCCGGCCGGGGACGCCGACGCGCCATTGAAGCCCATCGAGATCGTTCCTGTACGTCTAGACCCGATCGTCATCGATCCGCAGGCACCTGAGGCCACGCCGGATCAGGAGAGGTAAACATCACATGCGTGCTCTGAAGTCACTCGCCATCCTCATATTGCTGGCCAGCCTCTCGGCCCCGCCTGTCGCGCTCGCGCAAGGCGGTCGATCCACTCCACCGCCGCCCCCTGCCGCGCCCCAGGCGCCTGTGGCGCCGCAGAGTCCAACCCCGCCCGCCGCGCCAACCCCAAGACCTCCACTCCCACCTGTTCGGCAGGAACGCGCGGTGCGAATCGACATCGTGCTCTCGCGGACTCAGGGCGAGAAGAAAGTCTCCAGCTTTCCGTTCACGCTCTACACGGCGGCGGGAAGCAATGTCAGTTTGCGTTCAGGATCGAGCGTGCCGGTCCCGCAGGGTGCCGGCGCTATTGCTTACCAGTCAGTGGGTGTGAGGATCAATTGTGTGAATATCCTGGACCTTCCAGATGGCCGCTTCCGACTGGACGTCGAGATCGATGATTCGTCGGTCCTCGACAACGGCCCAATGACAGCGAACGGCCCCGTCATCAGATCCAGCAACCTGCGAGGCACCGTCGTCGCGCGCGATGGGTCAGCTCAGACCTTTGCCACCGCCACCGACAAACTGACTGGCGAAACGATCAAGGCCGAGGTCACCGTGACGGCGCTCAAGTAGCGTCGGACGCGCTGCCGCCTGAATTCGTCTCAACGCGGCGCCGGCCCGAGCTGGCGCCGCGGCCGCAAGCCGCAAGCCGCAAGCCGCAAGCCGCGAGCCCCGAGCCGTAAGCCTCGAGCCGCGAGCCCCGAGCCCCGAGCCTCGAGCCTCGAGCCGGGCCCCGACCCCCCGATGGTATTCTTCTCCCCCGGCCATGCACA
The DNA here is from genome assembly GCA_039925145.1 of Vicinamibacterales bacterium. Taxonomy (GTDB): domain Bacteria; phylum Acidobacteriota; class Vicinamibacteria; order Vicinamibacterales; family SCN-69-37; genus JBDSZL01. The sequence continues at coordinate 59,514 of JBDSZL010000005.1, forward strand.
TCCACGGCGTCTGCTCCGTGCTGCCCACGCCGTTTCGAGCGGGAGGCGAGATCGACCACGAGAGCCTCGCTCGCGTGGCCGATCTGGTCGTCACGGCCGGCGTACAGGCCGTGACAGTGCTCGGCGCAACTGGTGAGGCCCTACGACTCGCCGAACGCGAGCGCGCCCGCGTCATCGAGACCGTCGCGACAGCTGTCGCCGGCCGAGCCCAGGTCATTGCCGGCACCTCGGCCGACGGGGTGCGCACCTGCGTCGAGTTCAGCCGCGAGGCATTCCATCTGGGCGCGAACGCGATCATGATCAGCCCGCCGCGGGCGATGAAGCTCAGTTCGGAGTCGGTCGTCAATCACTACAAGAGCGTCGCGGAGGCGATCGATCTACCGATCGTCGTGCAGGACGATCCGCCGATGTGCGGCTTCTCGATGGAGGCGGGGCTGCTGGTCCGCATCGCGCGAGAGATTCCGGCGGCGCGCACCATCAAACTCGACGACGCCCCGACCCCGGCCAAGACCGCGCGCATCCTCGCCGCCGCTGGCGACATGCACGTGGACGTGCTCGGAGGCCTCGGCGGACTGTTCCTGCTCGAAGACCTCATGGCTGGATCGGCCGGCGTGATGTCCGGTTTCACCCATCCCGAAGTGCTGGTCGAGATCCTCAGACTCTTCCGCGCCGGCGACACGGACCAGGCCGCCGACCTGTTCTATCGGATCGTGCCGCTCATGCGGTTCGAATTTCAGGAGGTCCTCGGCATTGCGATCCGGAAGGAAGTCTTCCGCCGCCGCGGCGCGCTGTCGGATGCCTCGACGCGCGCGCCTGGCGCCGTGCTCGACGAGGGCACGCGCGCTGGGCTCGGCCGCATGCTCAGATGGACATCACAACAAGAAGGACTCGGTCGATGGATCTCGGAGTAGCAGGCAAGGTCGCGATGGTGGCCGGAGCCAGCCGGGGACTCGGCTTTGCCGTGGCCCGCGCCCTCGCCGCCGAAGGCGCGCACGTGTCTCTGGCCTCGCGCGACGCGGCCGCCATCGAACAGGCCGTCGATCGACTCGGCTCCGCCGGCGCGACGTCCGTGCTGGGCTCGGTGGCCGACGTGCGTTCCGACGAAGCTATTCGCGCCTGGTCCGCGCGGACCATCGACCACTTCGGCGGTGTCGATCTCCTGTTCGTCAACGCCGGTGGACCGCCGCCCGGCACCACGCTTGCGCTCGACGATGAGGCCTGGACGGGCGCGTTCGAGTTGCTGGTCCTGAGCGCCATCCGCATGGTGCGAGCCACCGTGCCGTCCATGCGCGCGCGCGGCGGCGGCGCCATCGTGGTCTCGACGTCGACATCCGTCAAGGAGCCGATCCCAAACCTGGCGCTGTCCAATATCGTGCGCGCGTCGGTCGCCGCGCTGGCCAAGACGCTGGCCAATGAACTGGCCGCCGACCATGTCCGCGTGAACCATCTGCTGCCCGGTCGCATCGAAACCGACCGCATCCGCGAGCTCGACGGCATTCGCGCGGCCAGCAGCGGCACGACGCCCGAAGCCGTGCGCGCCACCCTCGAGAAAACGATTCCGCTCGGCCGTTACGGTCAGCCCGATGAGTTCGCGTCGGCGGCGCTGTTTCTGCTCTCGGATGCCGCGCGCTACATCACCGGCGCCTCGCTGCAGGTCGATGGCGGGATGCTTCGCGGAGTTTGAGGGGCGGCTGACGACTGACGGCTTACGGGTCACGGCTCAAGGCTTACGGCCTACGGCGAGGAGCGCGCGAGCAGCCGCGCCGCGATGGCGTGCTGCAGCCGATTCACGGCCAGCGCGTCCAGCTGACGCGCGGCACCGAGTGCCTGGTCCATTCGCTTCAGCGCGAGGTAGGCGTTGACGCGGATCTGGACGACGGCGAACGCGTCCGTTGAACTTTCGTCGGCAACCGAGTCGAGCGTCGCGAGCGCGTCTGCCGGCTGGCTGCGAACGAGCAGCGTTTGCGCAAGCCGCACCCGCGTGCGCACGTCGGCGGGATCCAACGAGACGGCCGCCCTTAACAATTGCTCCGCCCGTTCGGGATCCGTTGCTCCGAGCAGCTCGGCGTAATCGCGGTAGGTCCCCGGGTTTGTCGAGCCGAGCTCGATGGCCCGTGCAAAAATCGGCAGCGCGGCACGGGGCTGATTGGACCGTGCCTCGAACGTGGCGCGCGCTTCGAGCAGCCTGAGGTCGTCCGGTTTCTGCCGGGCCAGCTCTTCGAACGCGGATCGCGCGCGGCTGCGATCTTCGCGGCCGGCGGCCAACAGGTCAGCCATCACGAGCCCCGCATCGAACGTCGACAGCGCGCGTTCGTTCAGAATCGCGACGCTCTCGGGCGGCGTGTACGCCGTGGTCCGCGCCATGAACCTGCCGTCGTACACGTAGTCGTGAAGCTCGCTGAGCACGGTCTTCAGCGGCTTCTGAAAGACCGACTCGAGAGCCGTCGCAGACTCCGCGCCCGTCCGCACCATGGAGAGAAACCGGCTGGCGTTGGCGCTGTAGTGGTCGTTCCTAAGCAGCATGTGCGTGAGCGCCCAGCTTTCAGCGTAGAACTCCCCAGAGGGCCCCTGGCTGCGGTACTCCGGCGAGCGCGTCGTCACCGCAAAGATCCGATCGAGGGGAAGAAGGCGCTGAAGTGCGAGCTCCTGCACGCGGTCCGCCGGCGCGGTGCCCACCGTCATGAGGCGGCCCGAGAACGTCAACGTGGCGAAGTACTCGGCCAGACCTTCGTTGAGCCAGAGCGGATACCTTCCACCCGGCCGCGCGAACACCAGGTGCGCGTACTCGTGCGTGGCGATGCGGTAGGTATCCGCACCGGCCAATGGCATGACGATGTAATCGCGGTCTACGCCCGGGCGAAAGTACGCGGCGGCCGTTTCGTTCACACGGTACGGACGGAACTCGCGTTGATTGGCGAAGACAATCAGCCGGACGGGCCGACCCGATGGTGGGGCCACGTTCAGCACCTGTGACAAGGCGGCACGGAGCGATTCGAAGTAGGTCAGCGTCTCGCGTGCGCGGCGCGTGCCGACGGTCGTGTAGATTTCGAAGTGGGGGCTCGACGCGAACGACCACGCGTTCTCGACAGTTGCCGGCAGGCCAACCGCCAGACAGACGACCACGATGAGAACGAGGAGTCCGTATTTCAAACTTCCTCCGGCGGCCTTTTCGGTTGGCCCTGCGATCCAAGCTGAGAGGGTAACAGGAATGAAGAAGCGTACGCTTTGGCCGGCAGCGTGGCTTCTCGGAGCCATGCTCCTGGCGCCGCAGTCGACAGTGGAGCGGGCAACTGGCGAGCGGCTGCTCGATGTCCGCGCGAACTACTGCAACCTGACGGACCCGCAGGGACGCATCATCTACACGCCGATGATCGGCGGGCTCGACGCCGTCACGCGTCGGGCGTGGTACTCGCGGATGGCCGGCGCCGGAGCGACGCATGTCGTCTTCGGGCCGGCCGGTTCGTATGTCGACCCAGCCAATCCATGGCCGGCGTTCGACTTCTGGAACGACCTCCCGCGGTTCCGCGCGCTCGTGCTCGAGGCACTCGGGACGCGCTCGGCAGACGGCCGCGGCTTTCGTCCAGTGCTGTTCATCGGACCCGACGCCGCGCCACGCGCTCGCATCGACCGCGACTGGCCACGGCTCGCCGAGTCCATCCGCGATCTGCTGCCATTTGTGATCCTGGTTCCCGGCTGGGAACCCGTCACCGGCGGCTGGCGTAGCGCGGAACTCTCCTACGCCCTCACGCGCGGCCGTGCGATCTTCGGTCCCGAGTCGCACTGGTTCGCGCATTTCTCGCCAGGCCGGTTCAGCGGTCAGTCCGATCCGCCCGACGCGGACGATCCGTGGAAGGGCGACGCCCGCGAGTTCTGGCGAAGCGCGGGCGGAGAGCATGTCGAGGGCCTGCTATTTCAGACACCGCACGGCGCCGCCGTGCTCGGCCCGTGCGCGCGCTCTGTCGATGACGGCGCGGGACGCGGGCTGCGTTATCCGGCCGGCTGCTGGAAGGAGTCGTTCGAGTCGGCGCTCTCACGTGTCGGCGCGGGGCAGTGCGTCGACCCGTACGGCCAGCGGTCGCCCTGTGACTGGCCGAAGCGGCGTGTGGTGCTGTTCGAGACGGTGGCCTACGAAGCCTTTCGCGGCAAGGCGACAGACGCAGACGCCCGGCGAATCGCGACCGAGGCCGACTCGCTCTGCCGTGCGTACGCGGTGCGATGCGGATTCGGTAATGGTGTGCCGCAGGCGCCCGGCTCAGCGTTGGCCGGCGTCGAGCCATGACTGCACGCGCGCCTCGTACAGCGCGGCGCGCACGGGCTCGCGACTGGCGAGATTCTGCCGCTCGCCAGTGTCGCTGCAGACGTCGTGCAGGTGCGACCGCCTCGCCTCCGTTTCGTAGAGGTACTTCCAGCATCCGTCCCTGAGTCCCATCCACCCGAGCGAGTAGTCGGCGAAGAACAGCGCCATCCGGCTGCCCGGCGCCACGAGCGATGTCCCTTCGTCTCGATCGTCTGGCGGCAGGCCCGTCAGATCGCGCAGCGTGGCGCCGGTGTCGACGAGACTGGCGGCACGCGGCACGTGAAGGGGCGCGGTGAGCCTGCCGGCCAGCCAGATGAAGTACGGCACGCGCACGTTCTCGTCGTAGATGAACAACGTGTGCCCACTGTTCCCGCGATGCTGTCCGAACGCCTCGCCATGATCGCCGACGACGACGATGAGGGTGTGCGAGTCGAGCGCGCGGACGCGCAGCCCGGCGAGCAGCGCGTCGAGCGCGCGGTCGGCGTCGCCAAGCGCATTCCGGTATCGATCGAACTCGGAGTCGCCTGTGAAGGGATCGCGGCGAGATGCCGCGTACGGGTGATGGCCGGCGATGGGCAGATACGTGAGCAGGAAGGGCGCATGCGCCGGCTGTGCGTCGATCCATCCGAGCATGCGCGAGACGGTGGCCGACTCGTCGACGCCGAAGCTCGACTCGACCTGCCCCCCGATGGCGCCGGCGTCCTCGGCGACCTGATAGCCCTGCTGCTCGACGAGCGCATCCATTCCGAGGTAGCGGAAACGACCCGAGTGGAAGAGCCCCGTCTGGTAGCCGGCATCCGAGAACGAGCGCGCGACAGACGCGCAGGGGAGTGTGGCATGCGCTGATGCCTGCACCCCGAAGATCGGCAGCCGGCCGCAGAGCGTCGCATACAGGCCCTTGACGCTCTCTGGGTACACCGCGTACGCCGCGTCGAAGACGAGTGCCTGCTGGCTCAGTCGTGTGAGCGCCGGCATCGGATCGTCGGTCGCTCCGTACGGCCGCAGGTACGCGGCCGCCGTCGACTCGAGCACGACGAGCACCACGTTGAAGCCACGCGCGGCGCCCCTGTACGCCGACAGGTCAGGTTCCGCGCCGGTGGTCGTGGCGCCCGCGGGGCTCGTGCGCCACGCGCGCGCGGATGACTCGTCTGGTGCGTCGGCGGAGACACGATCGCGCCATGCTGATGCGGTCAGCGCCGTGATGGCGTTGCGATCGAGGCCAGCTGTCTCGCTGCGGGATGCCGCGATTGGCCCAAACATGGCGATCGAGACGAGGGCCACGGCCCATGCCGCCGGCCGCCGAGGTCCAACGACCGCGATGCTCAGCGGCGGGAATAGAACGCCGGCGCCGACGACCAGCAGGAGTCTCAACACGTTGGCCGTCGTCAAATGATGGACCACCGAGTCCGAGAGGGCGCCGCCCGCGGCCGCGAGCATGGTGGGTGTGAGCGGTGAGCCGAGCACGATGGTCGCCGGCACGTTGATGGCCGCGTAGCCCACGAGTGCCGCGTAGAGGACCCAGGCGATCCGATGCGAACGGAGCGCCGCCGTCAGCAATCCAGCCGTCGCCGCCACTCCGATGTCCTGCCACATCAGCGCGACGGGAGTCCATACGGATGTCGTCGCGCCGAGCGCGATCACGACGAGCAGGCGGGCGGTCAGCAGCACGCCCAGGGTACTGGCGGCGAGTCGGAGGGGCAGCCGGTCAGCAGACATGGGCGCCCACGGCGTTCACACGCTTCAGCAGCCAGCGTGACACCGGCACACCGCGTCCACGTCGCCTCCAGATCCAGTCGTGCACCACGACCAGGGGCGCCGGCGGATGCGCGTAGATGGCTCCACGATCGCCGAGGAACGCGAGAGGGATCACGATCATGTCGGCGTCTGTCCGGTCGACAGGCGTGAAGAGCGCGTGATCGTAGGCGACGGTGTCGCCGAGCAGGATCCGCGCTCGCGTCAGATGACTCGCGTTGGCGTCGACGACGGTGATGGCTGCGTCGGGGAGCAGCCGTCGCAGAATCAGCGCCGTCCGCGGAAACAGTCCGCCTCCGATGACGCGCACGGAGCGGATAGGCGGCACGTCGGCCAGCAGCGTGCGAAGCGCGCGTTCGTGCGGCGCGAGCACGAGGCGCTGCAGGAGTGGCGAGTTGACCACTAGACGTTCGAGTCCATCCAGCACCACGCACGTCGTGTGGACGGGTTCCAGCCAGCGAAGCACTGGAGGCCACCGGCTGCTGCGGTCGTCCTGACGCCCGCGAAGGCCCAGCTTCTTCCAGTGCAGTGCGGGTCGGTGGTGGTGCTCCACGTGAAAGCCGTCGTTGAAGAACAACGTGTTGTAGACCCGTCCGTAGTGACTCGTGGTGCCGCGCGCGTGTTCGAAGTGTCCCTGCAGAAAGCAGAGCACCAGCCCCATCGTCCAGCCCGGCAGATAGACCTGGATGAATATCTCTGGCGCGGCAGTCGCGATGACGATCCAGAGGCTGGCCACGAGGGCTGTCTCGACGCGCATGGCCGGCGTCCACCGCCAGCCCATGGGCCTCCGGTCAGCTGCAGGACTCCGCGCGCTCTCGGCGTGATGCGCGAGATGCCGTGCCCGCCAGACGCTCTGCGGTACTCCGAGCACCAGGCTCAGGTAGGCCGAGAACAGCTGGTTGGCACGGCTCGAGGCGAAGAACGGCAGATGGATGAAGTTGTGCGACACCGTGTTCGCACTCCACCAGAGGCCGATGGCCACCAGAGGCACGGACGGAATCATCAACAGCAGCACGCCGTGCAGGACGGCGAGCGCGACGAGCAGGCCGTCCCACTCGGAGTGACGAAGCAAGCTCGCCGCGCGCATGAGAGCCTACCGCTTCGCCGCGGCCTGATCGAGCGCCGAGAACAGCGCGGTGTACTCGCCTGTCCGGTTTGCCGGATTCATTTTGGTCACGCCGGTGTTCAACGAATAGACATCCGGACTCTTCGCAGCCTCGTCGGCGAGCCGTACTCGTGAAGGGGCCTCCCAGCGGGTACCGAACGCCACGATCTGGCTTGTGCCAGCCACAGACTTCAGGTCGTTCCATTCGGCCGTGCAGGTGGACGCCTTGCCGGCCGGGCACGTGTACAGCAGATAGCCCTTCTGCGGTTTGCTGTAGGCATCGGCGACCGGGTAGTTCCCCGGCGCGTGAGGGGTGGCGACCAGAAACGTGCCCCAGACCTGCACGGTGCCGCCTGTCGCGGTGTTCGGCGTCAACACGATCCGATCGACCACCGCGTAGACGCCCACCGGATCGCTCGCGCGCGCCTTGGCCACCCCTCCACACACCATCACCAACGCGAGGGCACATGTCGTCATTCGTTGCTTGGTCATCACTTGTCTCCTTGTCCGCGCCACTGCTGTTTCCACGTGCGCCACCACGACGCCGTGCCGAGTCCGAGTTCGTCCCACCAGCCGTCGAGCATCTCGCGGCGTCCCGCACGCACGCCTTCGCGCGTCACACCTGCTGGCGGCGGCACGAAGCCGGCCAGTCGATCGAACACGCGATCGCGATCGGCCGCCGGCACACGCGACAGCAGGTGCCAGAGCGTGACGACTTCGCGCTGGCGGGCGTCGCTGAGCACGCGGTCCAGCGCGGCCGTCTTCAGAGGACCGTCAGCCGCTCCGAAGTCGATGGCCGAGAGCGCCTCTTGAAACGCTGCTGATGTGTCTTCGTAATAGGGCGTGCCCGGTCCGTGGCCGCGGCGCGTCGGGCAGACGGCGCCGGCCGGAATGAACGACTCGTGGCCGCGCCACTCGAACCCGACCCACCCCGAGGTCACACGCACCAGGCCCGCGCCCTCATCGTCGACCGTCAACGTGTAGGCGCATCCCAAATCGATTGCGGTCGCCGAGGGCGTCTCGACGAAGAACTGGCCGGGCGGCGCCCAGATCAGCGCGTGCATCGTGCCGCGCGCCAGGTGCAGACGGTAGTTGCCCGCGCCGGAGGCCATGAGGCTGATGCGGCTGCCGGGATCGACGTTGACGCGGCCGATATCGCCAACACCGATGCTCGCGCGGGCGTCGGCGTCGGTGACGAGCCAGCGGCCGACGGCCAGATTGCCTTCGTTCACCAGTGGCCGGGAGGCGAGCTGTGGTGTTCCCGCAAGGCGCGTCACCGCCATGACGGGGCGTTGGTCGTGATGACGCCAGGCGAGCCCGGCGAGCAGCATCACGCAGGCGGCGTTCATCAACGCGAAGGCGTAGAACATCAGCCGTCTCGCGGAACGCGGTGGATCGACCACGAACGTCGCTCGCGTGCCCTCGCGGTGTGCGAAGGGACGCAACTCGCGTTCGAGCTGGGCAATCAGCGGGTCGGGCGGTCCACTCCGGTCCCACAGGTACTCATCGCTCATCGGGTTCCTTCTTCTCCAGGAGGTCGCGCAGCTGCTTCATGCCGCGACAGAGGTTGACGCGTACGGAGGCCTCGGTCAGTCCGGTGCGGTGCGCGATTTCCTGGCCCGTCATTCCTTCGACCAGACGAAGCGTCAGCGTCTCGTGGTACGCCGGCGTGAGGCTTCGAATCGCAGCGAGCACCGCCGTGCCGTCGGGCGCATCGACGGGCGGCCCTGGAAGTTCCTCGGGCAGCGTCTCGGTTGGCCGTCGGCGCCGCAGCTGGTCGATCGCGCGGCTGCGCGCAATCGCGGCCAGCCATCCGCCAAACGCGGCCGGCTCGCGCAACGAGGTCAGCCGCTTCAACGCGTGCAGAAAGACGTCCTGCACCACATCGTCGACGTCCAGTGACGTCGTGTTGGACAGCACGATGCCGTGGACCATGCGCGCGTAGAGTGCGTACAGCGCGCCGAACGCGTCGCGATCGCCCTGCTGAGCCGCCTGGACGAGGCGCGGCGTCTCGTCCATCCGCTCAGTCACCTGATGCTCACACTGGGAAGGACGCGAACATGAGGCATGTTGTTAACGGGGTGCAGGCCGGCCGCCGGCTGCGCGGGGGTGCAGCCCACCCGGTGATGGCATTCTGAGTCGCGCCGGGCGCTTGAAGGGAAAAACAGCTACCGCTCAACGAAGCCTGTTGCTAAGATCTTGCGGCTCCCCAAGCTTAACTGAATAGAGGATGTTCGAAATATGGCGTGGCGGGGAGTCAGTTGGCTGCCATTCACCCAGAGTTGTGTGAACCTGCACGTGCCGCAGGCGTCAGGCGTGTACGCGCTGCACGACCACTCCGGAATTGTGTATGTGGGTCAGTCAGAAGACTTGCACATGCGTTTGACGACGCAGCTGGCGAGTCTGGACGATTGCCTGCGCGTGCTCGGACCCTTGCGTTTCAGCGTCGAGCTGAGCCCGGCTCCGGCACGGCAGGTGCGGTGCACGCGGCTCATAGCGGAACTACGCCCCCTTGCAATTCTTCTCAGTGAGGGCGATGCCATCGAACTTGGCAGACAGGCGGGGGAGGCTCGGGGCTTGGGGCTTGGGGCTTGGGGCTTGGGGCTTGGGGCTTGGGGAGGGCGTGGGACGGAGCTCGAGGTCTGCCGGGGCAGACCTCGAGCGTTGGGTGAGCTAGACCGGGTTAGCGGCGTTTCAGGTTGAACATCACGCCGACGTGCAGGGCGCCCGCGCCGGCGCCGACGTCGCCGTAGAACGCCATGTTCGGGCGGTAGAAGTAGCGCACGCCCAAGCGGCCGATCACGTAGACGCCGGAATTGAAGGAGCAGGAGACCCCCGCGGCTTTGCAGACATCAGGCTTGGTCACGAAGTAGTCGCCGAGTCCCAGGCCGACGAACGGATCCCACTTCTTGTTGTCCAGTTGGAAGTGGTAGTTCACGGTGACGCCGATGGGAGTGAAGCTGAAGCCATTGCCGCCGCCGACGTAGTCGTAGCTGTAGTGATCGAAGCTGGCTTCGATGCCGAGGATGCCATTGCCCAGGTCTGGCAGCTGTTTGAACCCGTGCTCGAACCTCGCCCCGATCGACACCCCGGCGTCGCCAATGCCGCCGAGCCCTATCACCGGACCGATGTCTGTGTAGCCGACGGTGAATCCCTCGTCTGCGGCCGCCGCCGCGGCGGCCCGGGCCGGGGCAGAGGTCGCCGGGCGCGGCGGTGTCGCCTGAGCCCTAGCGGCAGAGGCCGTCCCACCGACGAGCACCCCCACCATGCTTGCCATTGCTACCAACCGAGTCACTCGAGCCATCGTTGTGTCACTCCCATGCAGCTTGCGCGGAAAACAGGTTCCGGAAAGAAGATTGTTCCAAAAGGATACAAAGATCGTCCCCATAGTACCAGCGAATCAGGCGCATTGCAGCTGGTTCAACCTCTGCGGGTTCTTTTGTCCCCCTGGACGATGACTCGAGATCGACGCCTGAGCCGCCGTCCGCCTCCAGAGAAGCTCCTCACAGCCACACGCGCGCCAACCCGGCCCCGACGGCCCGGACTTTGCGTCTGCATCGGCACAATGCATCAGGACTCTCGGGTTAAGGCGGCCGACCCCCCCTTGTGAGGACCGATCGACCTATTCTGGTCGTCGAGGACGATGAAGACAGCCGGACGATGGTGGCGCTGCTGCTGGAGATCGAGGGCTATTCATCTGTTGTCGCGTCGGACGGGGCTGAGGGGTTGGCGCTGGCTCGCGAGCGGCACCCCTGTCTGATTCTGCTCGACCTCATGATGCCGCGGATGGATGGCAGGAGCTTCTGCCGT
>JBDSZL010000006.1:0-46601 GCA_039925145.1 Vicinamibacterales bacterium
ACGACGTTGCCGTCCATGACGGGCCCGCCGCCACCCCCGGCGGCAATGATCTGCTCGAACGGCAGCGACTGGAGCTTCGCCAGATCGCCTTTCGCCACACCGAGTTTGGTGAGCATGGTGTCGGCCGTGCGGTGAGCGGCCTCGGGTCGCCCAATGCGCAGCGTGGAGCCGGACTGTACTCCCGCCCGCTGGAACAGGCCTTTGGCAGAAGGCATCGTCATGATCGTGCAGACTTTGCCGCCCCCGCCAGACTGGCCGAAAATCAGCACGCTGTTGGGATTGCCACCGAAGTTCTCGATGTTGTCGTGAATCCATCGAAGGGCCGCCACCAGATCGAGCATCCCGACATTGCCGGACGTCGCCAGTTCGGGCCCGCCAAAGGCCGACAAATCGGTATATCCGAGGGCGCCGAGACGATGCGTCACCGTGACGACCACCACGTTGCCGGCGCGCACGGCATGGTGACCCTCGAGCGCGACCAAATTGCCAGACCCGCTCGAATAGCCGCCACCGTGGAAGTGCACGATCACGGCCCGATTTCCGCCGTCGCGTAGCGCCGGCGTCCAGACGTTGAGCATCAGGCAGTCTTCGCTCATCCCACCGCGGTAGTTGTTCCAGCCGACCATCTTCCCGTAGTCGTTGGGGTTGTCGTTCTGACGCTGAGGGGCGACATGGCCCCAGTCGGTGCAGTCACGCACACCGGCCCACGGCGCGACTTTCGTCGGGGGCATGAACCGGTTCTTCCCGGACGTATCCCCGCCATAGGGGATCCCGCGGAACAGCTTGACGCCCCCCTCCAGTGCCACGCCGCGAACCTTGCCCGTCGTGGTATCAGCCACGAGGCTGCCGCCCTGCGCCAGCAGCAGGGATGGGGTGAACACGGACGCGCCCGCGACGAGCGAGGCCTGCTGGAGAAACTGACGGCGCGACGGATCAACCGGGGGTGTGCGGCTCATAGAGGACCTCTCGAAACAGGGTGAACGTGTCGCGGATCTTACACGGGAGTGTGCCAAACGGGTAGCGCATGTCGGCCCTGGGCGGGGGATCATGGAAGCCAGGCTGACGCTGTCGTTCAAGGGTCGCAACGGCGGGGCACGCATCGGTCAGCGCAGGGAGAACGGTACCGTGCGCTCGACCCGCGCGTTGCCTGACGTCACGACCACGCGGAGCGCGTATCTCTGGCCAGCCCCCAACCCGAGAGGTACGTTGTAGGTCACGTCGGTGTACGTCGGCCCCGGGGCTACCGGCGCGGGGAGTGTCTGCGTCGGCAACAGGCTCGCCTGTGAGCCGTTGAGGATCTCCGCACGCACGGTAACGGGTGTCGTGACGGCGTGATGCACACGCATCTGCACCGTGACCGGTTCTGCGACACCAAACTCGCGGCGCGTCGTCACCCCTCGCAGCAAGTCCCGCGCATCGGCCAAGGCATCCGCCGGATACGAGAACGAGGTGGATGCCACACCAAAGACGGGTCCGGAGAGCGCCAGTTGCGGTCGGGCGAAGTCGGGGACGTCCACGTAGCCATAGACACTGGCCGGTGGCGATGCACCAGACAACGACTCCACGCGTGCCCGCACTTCGTACCGACCGGGCTTGATCTGCAACGGCGCGACGATGCCCCTGCTACGCCCCGCGAGCGAGGGTGCGGTCACTGCCGTGGTGCTGATCTCGCGACCTTGATCATCCACGGCCACCGCCGCGAGTCTGACATCGCCGGGCGGGACCGTCCCGGGCGAGTCGCCGATCCCGACAATGATGGCGACCGACATCTCCCCTGGTGCGCTCCCCTGCGCCACGGGCACGAGCTGCATGACCAACGGCGCACCGTGCGAGGGCAGCAGCGATGTGACGGCATCGGTGGGCCCACCGCGTTCGTCCTCATCGACGCGATACTCCTTCCGAGCTCTGACGTCGACACCCGACCGGCGCACACGGACGCGCACCTGCGAAAACACCGCGGGTTGCGCGTCCGCCGGAGTGAACCCCAAGACGTAATAGGAATCGCTCGCCTGTAATAGGGGGGCCACTTTGTCCGGCGCGGCGTTCGAGTTGTAAATGGCGCGGCCGCCAGTCAAATCAGCCAGCAGGAGAAGCGTGTTCGGGTTTCGGGCGATCTGCTGCGTGCCGTCAACTACTGAGCCATTCGCGCGGCGTGACGCCGAGAACGCGGCCGGCGGCTCCAGTGCGGCCGGGTCGATCGCGTGCACGACCATATTGGCCCGACCGGTGGCACGAACCATGTCCTTCATGGCCGCGATCCGCATCGGCGCACAGGAATGGTTGAGGTAGCCTGGGGGGGGGTCTATTTTTTCAAATGCCAGCGGCTCCAAATTGCTTCCGATGAAGACGAGTACCTTCGGGTTGGGACCAGAGGCTCCTAGAGCGTCAGCGACATTCGTGATGGCGTCAAGGGAGCAGACATCGCACTGACACTCGCCGCTGCGATTCTCAAGACTCTCAGGAGCACTCGCGGCGCTCTCCTTAGGTGTGTAAGCGACTCCAGCCGATAGCGACATGCCCAGCCGCGCTTCCTCGATCGTGGTGCGCAAGCGCGTTCGATCACTGGTTAACCCCTGCTGACGAACAAGCGGGGCTGTCGAGATCACGGCGCCCATGTCCCCAGGTCGCATCGCATCTGTGACGGCGAGCGCGATCTCTTTGGCCGTCTGGGCCGGTCTGCCAAACGGGATGGTCCGATCGAGCAAGACGACGACGAACCGACCCGTCGGAGGCTCGTTCGTCACGACATCGGGTGACGGAGCGGATCGGTCGAGAACTCCCTCCGCGATACCAGGGGCGCGCGTGACTTCCGTGAACGCGACGATGGGACGCGGCTTGCCGTTCTCGAGCACCTCGAAGTCCGACGCTTGGAGACCGGTCACCGGTTGGCCACGCCGGTCGGTGACCCGCACATCGGTCTGGACCGCGTCGACGCGACCTCTGAAGACTTGTCCGGTCTGTATCGTCGGCGGCGCCTGCGCGAGCAACAGTACCGACCCGAGCGCCGTGCAGAAGATGAGCGTGGACCTCACGGGCATACGTGACCTCTCCCACCGCACGTCACGTGGCAAGCATGACGCGTCGGCAAGACCAATCCCGACAGGTGTCGCAATACATACCGGCCAGCCATCACCGGAGTCAAGCGCGCAGGAGGGCCGGCGAGCCCCGAGCTCGGCTTCCCTGCGGCGACCACACCGGGGCCAGCGAGCTCCGCGCGTGCGCGGGGCGAGGACCTGGAGCGGTTGTTGTCGTAGTTCGCCACGAAGGATGCCCGGCGCCCCTCGTGCTATCCTCGCCTCTTCCGGAAACCTCATGATTGCTCGCGTAAAACCGGCGTCCATCGCGGCGGCCTCACTCCTTCTCGGTACGCTCTTGTCCGCGCAAAGCACCGCGCCCCTTCCGCGAACGAACGGCCCGCGCCGGGCGGAGATCCTGCTGCTCGGAAACGCGACCGCAAGGCCTGACTCGGACCGATTCTCGCCACTGCTCAAGACGGCGCTGGCCCAGTACGGCTTCAACTTTTCGTACACGACGCAGGTGGCGGATCTGAACGCGACCAAGCTCGCGCAGTACGACGCCTTGCTGATCGACGCGACCTTCGACGCGATCGGCCCGGATGAACGTCAAGCGGTGCTGGCCTTTGTCACCGGCGGCAAGGGGCTCGTCGTGGAACACCCTGATACGGCGGGGCGCGAGCCATGGCTTGCGGCCGGTGCCCAGGGCGCCGGCCGTGTGTCCTACATCGCGCACGGCAAGGACGAGAAGGTCTGGAACACGCCCGAGTTCTTCGCCGAGATGAGAGCCGCGATCACCGCGGCCGTGGGTCCCAGGGTCGCAGGGCAGGTGGCGGCACTCGAGATCCAACCCTTGCGCTACAGCGACGGCATCGTCCCTATCCCGAACTACGAGGGCCGGACGCCGACGCCACGACTGCAAGCGGCCCTCTCGACGACGGAGGCGGCCAAGCACATTCAGGTGCCGCCAGGCTTTGAGATACAGCTGTTCGCCGCCGAGCCCCTGATCACCGGCAATCCGGAAGCGATGGCTTGGGACGAACGTGGTCGACTCTGGATCGCCGAAACGCAGGACTACC
This sequence comes from Vicinamibacterales bacterium, assembly GCA_039925145.1. Lineage (GTDB taxonomy): Bacteria > Acidobacteriota > Vicinamibacteria > Vicinamibacterales > SCN-69-37 > JBDSZL01. The sequence continues at coordinate 4,094 of JBDSZL010000006.1, forward strand.
CGAACAACCTGCAGCAGAACGGTCAAGGCCACGACGTCATCAAGATTCTCGAAGACACGAATGGTGACGGGCTGGCCGACAAGGCCACGGTCTTCGCCGACAAGCTCAGCATTGTCAGCAGCCTCGTGTTCGTGAACGGCGGTATCGTCGTCTCCCAGGGCGGCGAACTCGTGACGCTCAAAGATACGAACGGCGATGACAAGGCGGACGTGCGGCAAACCTTGATGACGGGGTGGAGCACGCGGGACACCCACGCGCTGGCGTCGAACTTGAAGTACGGATTGGATAACTGGATCTGGGGCGCCGTGGGGTATTCCGGATTCAACGGCATCGTCGGCGGCCAAGCGTTGACCTTCAACCAGGCGCTCTATCGTTTCTCACCCGATGGCCGGCAGATGGAGCAGATGGCCAGCTTCACGAACAACACGTGGGGCCTGGGCTTCAACGAAACGTTTGACGTGTTCGGAAATACCGCCAACGGCGAGCACAGCGACTACGTGGCGATCCCGCTTGCCTACTATCGAGGCGTCGCCGGCCTGACCGCGAACGGGAAGAAGAAGTTGGACAGCCACTACGCCATGCAGGCGAACACGCAGAAGGTGCGTCAAGTCGACGTCCAGGGCGGATTCACCGCCGCCGCGGGACACAACTTCTACACGGCTCGGGCATTTCCACAGGAGTACTGGAACCGGATCGCCTTCGTGAACGAGCCGACCGGGCACGTTGTGCATCGCGCGGTCATCGAACGGCAGGGCTCGGGCTTCAGCGAGCGGGACGGCTGGAATGTCGCGGCCAGCGACGATGAATGGTTTGCGCCGGTGCACGCGGAAGTGGGACCAGATGGGGCCGTGTGGGTCGCCGACTTCTACGACTTCATCATCCAGCACAATCCAACGCCGGGCGGCCCGGTTTCGCAGGGATACCAGTACATGAATGGCCGCGGCAACGCATACGACTCGCCGCTTCGCGAGCACTCACGCGGCCGCGTTTACCGCATCGTGTGGAAGGGCGCGAAACCTGCTGCACCCATGTCGCTCAGCGTGAGCCGGCCGGCGGATCTGCTGCAAGCGCTTCGCAGCGACAACATGTTCTGGCGGACCACGGCGCAGCGACTGCTCGTTGAACGCGGACAAGCCGATGTGGTGCCCCAACTCGTCGCCATTATCAATGACCGCACCGTGGACGCGATCGGACTCAACTCTCCCGCGGTACACGCGCTCTGGACTATGCACGGGTTGGGCGTGCTCGATGGGCGGAATGCCCAGGCCCTGGCCGCGGTCAAACAGGCGCTCACCCACCCCGCGGCCGGCGTCCGCAAGGCCGCGCAGTCGGTGCTTCCCAAGACCGCACAGTCCGCGGCCGACCTCATGGCGTCCGGTGCACTCAACGATAGAGATCTGAACGTCCGGCTGAATGCGCTGCTCGTGTTGTCGCAGATGCCAGCCTCAGCCGAGGCTGGCCGCGCGATCTATGCGCTCAGTCAATCAAAGGAGATCACCGACGACGAATGGCTGCCCGAGGCCGTGTGGATTGCCGCGACCACACACAAAGACGGATTCCTGCAGGCATACGCGAACGAGGTGGGACTGAACGAGTTCATGCGCACCGGAGTACGGGGCGCACGCGGCGAAGGGCTGGCTGGCTCGAATTGGTCCGCGACGGATCTGTCGGACACGGATTGGCTGACCATTCCAGCGCCCAAGCCCTGGGCCGACACGGCCATCGGCGATTTCGTCGGCACCATCTGGTTCCGCAAGACGATCGACGTGCCCGCGGCCGCCGCCGGGAAGACTGCGGCGATTCGCTTCGGCATCATCGATGACACGGACGTCACCTACGTCAATGGCGTACGGATCAACGGCACGGCGAATCAGCGGAGCCTCGCTCGGCAGTACACGATCCCGGCGGGTGTGCTCGTGGCTGGCCGTAACGTCGTCGCCGTGCGGATTTCCAATGTGAACGGTCGCGGTGGCTTCGCGGGCGAACCGGTGCTCGCGCCTGGCGTCACGCCGCCTGTCACCGCGGGTCCCGCGCTGACGGGCATGCTTATATCGGGTGACGGATTCACGATCCCGATTGACGGTAATTGGCGGGCAAAAATCGAAGAGACGTGGGAGGGCGCGCGCCGCCGAGAGATCTCACCCACCGCGTCAATCGCGCAGCAGTTCCTGCTGGCGAACAGTCCCGTGGCCGACATGTTCAAGGCCGCCCCAATCGTCGCCGCCGCGACGGCCCCCTCGGCTGCCGCCGCAAATGACGGAACGGCTCGGCTCCAACTCTCGGTCGTGATGGGCCAGATGAAGTTCAATCAGGCGATGCTGACAGCGAAAGCGGGCCAGCGCGTCGAGTTGACGTTCAGCAACACGGACGACCTGCAGCACAATCTCGTCATCTTCAAGCGCGGCACCATCGCCGCCTACGAGAAAGAATTGTTCGGCTCGCTCAACGATGCGTTTGCGCAGGGTCGCGGCTTCGTGCCTGATTCACCGAACATCTTCATCGCCTCTCGGTTGCTGAACGCGGGCGAATCCACCGTGCTCGCCTTCACCGCCCCGACCGAACCGGGCGAGTACCCATTCGTGTGCTCGTTCCCAGGACACTGGCTGATGATGCGGGGGATTCTGCGGGTGGAGTGAATGTGCCGAGCGACGCGACCTTCTCGAAGCTTGTCGCCACGGGCACCGCGTAAGACAGCCACGCTGCTGGGTGTGTCGTCGACGAGTGGCACGCCCGCGCCGGCCCCCTGGCCGAGGCTGCGAGCGTGGCGAGCGTCAAGCGAAGGCTGCTAGTCTGGGCGAATGCCTCGACTTGCGATGCTTCTCGCCTTCACTCTCGTGCCCATCTCTGCACTGGCTCAGACACCGGCTCAGGTTTCCAAGGCCCCTGCGGCGACGGCTCCCCGGCCTGGGACGCCTCAGGCGCCTGCTGCGCGGCCCCCGACGCGGAAGCCGGCTCCAACCGCCAAGGCTCCGGTGCCGTCCGCGGCCCTGCTGACCGATGACCAGAAGATCATCTACGCGCTCGGGATTATCTTGCACCGCTCGATCGAGCAGTTCGATCTCACCTCAGCCGAGCTCGACATCGTCAAGCGCGCTCTCACTGACGCCGCGCTGAGGAAGCCCGCAATCGAGCTGGATGATTGGGGACCGAAGATCGCGCCATTCGCGCACGCCCGTGGCGAACGCGTGACGACGCGCGAGAAGGCCGTGTCGGTGGCCTACCTGGCCAAGGCGGCCGCCGAAGCCGGATCCACGAAAACGGGATCCGGGCTGATCTATCGGGAGTTGACGGCGGGCACGGGAGCCTCTCCCAAGGTGACCGACACCGTGCGGGTTCACTACCGGGGCACTCTGATCAATGGCACGGAGTTCGACAGTTCCTATCAGCGAAACGAGCCCGCGGAGTTCTCCCTCGGCGGCGTCATCGGGTGCTGGACAGAGGGCGTACAGAAGATGAAGGTCGGAGGAAAGGCCCGGCTCGTGTGTCCCTCAGACCTAGCTTACGGTGACCAGGGCAGTCCTCCGATTCCCGGTGGCGCGGCGCTGATCTTCGAGGTGGAGCTCCTCGCGATCGTACCGACGCCTCGATGACCGTCTGGGCCGATGACTTCGTCCAGTGGCTGCACTGCGGACATTTCGCGTGTCCGCTCAGCCCTTTCGGATAACGGAGAGTGAAGTGCCACCAGACGGCACGACCGGCCAAACGCCGTTTCAATCGTCGGTGATGTCACGGTGGAATCGTAACCCGGGAGACCGATCACCCATCTCATTCGCGCCGATGCCCGAAATCACCGTCCCTCATGTAATAGTCGGCCCTTTCGTGCGTCTAGGTAGGTGAGGCACACGACGTGTGGACGGCCAGTTTGCGAGCGGACGACGTTTCAGATACCAGTTCCACGGCCGTGCCGGCTGCGTTTGCCGAGCTGTACGCGCAGCACCACGAGGCGGTCTTCCGCGCGGCGCTGCGCGTTACCGGCAATCGGTCGGACGCGGAGGACGCCCTGCAGGCGGTGTTTCTCCGAATTCTTGCCCGCGGGGAACACGAGCACGCCGCTCGGCACCCGCCCGCCTACTTGCGGCGAGCAGCCGTCAACGCAGCTGTTGACCTGCTGCGGCGGCGTGCGGCTCACGGCGAGCGGGCCTACGACGAGGCGACACCGGAGGTTGCCATCGAACGGTCCCCGTTGCTGAAAGAGCAACTGCGACGCGCCCTCGCCACGCTTCAGAACGACGACGCGACGCTGTTCCTGTTGCGCCACGTGGAGGGGCTGTCGATCGAAGAACTCGCGGGTGTGTTCGAGCTCGAGAAGAACAATGTCACCGTTCGCCTGCATCGGATCCGTCTCCGGCTGCAGACGGAATTGGAACGATAGAGCGGCGAGCGGAACCGCGCAGAGAGAAGCGAGCGAGCCACGCGAACGGAGCGCGCCGACGAAGCGGCGTGTGAGAGAGCGTGCAGGGAGTCCGAGGGGCGAAGCCCCTCGGCTAAGAATGGAGATTCGGGTTATGTCCGACGATCGACTCGAGAAGGCGCTGAACGAAATGAGAGACGAACCCGTCGACGCGACGAGCCTCGAAGCCGCGCGCCTACGCGTCTGGAGTGATCTGACCACCGCCGGTGGCGGCACCTGCGCCGAGTTCCGACAGGACTTGCGCGCATACGTCCTCGAGCCTCTAGCCCCGAGCCCCGAGCCTCGAGCGTTCCGCCGTCGGGTGCTGTTGGAGGACCATCTCAGCCGGTGCACGGAGTGCCGGGCCGCGGTCGCAGAATTTCGGAATCCGGCGCGCGTGGTTGCCATGCCGCAGCGCTCCGCCGTGCGGGCGAAGCGATGGGTGAGTCTGGCCGCGGCCGCCGCCGTGATCCTGATGGTCTTGTATGCCGGACGCGAGAGGCTCGACGCGCTGATGGCTCCTGCCGGACCTCGCGCGACAGTCGTGTCCGCTGAGGGCAGCCTGTATCGCCTGGCCGGCGACGCGCTGGCACCGGGCGCGGCGATCGGCGAACGCGAGCTGGTGCGCACCGGTCCCGGCGCGCACGCCGTGTTGCGGCTTGCGGACGGTTCGACTGTCGACGTCAACGAGCGAACCGAGCTGTTCGCCACCGCGGCCTGGAGCGGGATGGCGATTCACCTCGAGCGCGGGGACGTCATCGTCACCGCCGCGAAGCAGCGCCGCGGGCACCTGCGCGTGCTGACGCGCGATTCAATCGCCTCTGTGAAGGGCACCGTGTTCGCCGTGTCCGCGGGGTTGGGCGGGTCGGTGGTCTCGGTCGTCGAAGGATCCGTGGCCGTGCGCCAGCCCGGCACCGATGTGCTCCTCACACCTGGTGAGCAGGCGGCCTCCAACGCGGCATTCGTCAGTTCGGTTGCGCAAGCCGTCTCCTGGAGTCCCGACGCGGAACGCTACCTCGAGCTGCTCAGCTCGTTCGTGAAGATCGAACGCCAACTCGCGGAGCGGTTCACAACCGGGCACCGGACAAGCTCGGCCCTGCTGCCATATCTTCCCGGTGGTGCGTTCGCCTATGGCGCCGTGCCGAACCTTGGGGTGCGGTTTGGCGAGGCCCTGATCCTCGCCGAACAGCAGTCGTCCGAGAACGCGACGTTTGGCGCCTGGTGGAACTCTGAGACCGGTCGCGTGTTAGAGCAGATGGTGAGGCGCATTCAGTCGGTGAGTGGGATGTTGGGCGACGAGATCGTCTTCAGTGCCAGCTCGTCGGGATCCGAGCAGGTTCCGATGGTGCTCGCCCGCATCCGGCCAGGCAGCCGCGCGGAACTGGGCCGCGCCCTTGATGCGCTGTTCACAGATACGGGCGAACCGGCGCTGCCGTATTCGCTGTCCGACGAGCTGATGGTGGTCTCCAATACGCAACCACATCTGGCGTGGGCGCTCGGTCAGCTCGGACGAGGAGCCGGATCGCCGTTTTCGGCGGCGATCGGCGATCGCTACCGACGAGGTGCGGGCTGGCTCTTCGGCATCGATGCGCCCGCGATGGTCGCCATGGCGGCTGGAGCCGATGCGCCGCCGATCGAATTGGCGTCGATGATCGGGATGAAGTACGCCTTCTTCGAGCAGCGTGCTCCCGGTGGATCCGAGGAAAATGAAGTCACCCTCATGTTCGCGGGCACGCGCACCGGCATGGGATCGTGGCTGGCGGACGCCGGCTCGGGCGGCGCGGCGGAATATCTGCCTGCCGATGCGCTCCTCGCGGGTTATGCGTCGACGCGAGAGCCATCGCAGCTCTTCAACGAATTCACAGCGCTCGTCACGAAGAAGGATGAGTCGTTCGCCCGCGGGCTGGCGGATGCAGACCAGAAGCTCGGCGCGGGTTTCATCACCAGTCTAACTGCCGCGATCGGCACGGAGGCGGCTGTGGCGGTGAGCGGCGTGTCCGTCACCGGTCCCAGGTGGGTCATGGCGGCCTGGGCGTACAACCCCTCGGTCATCGACAGCTCAGTACAGAGGTTCGTCGACACGATCAATGCAGAGCTTGCGCCCGACCAGCAGGAGAAGCGCGTCAGCGTCGGACAGGAGAACGCGGGTGGTCGGACTTGGAACACGTTGACGGGCGGGGCTCTGCCATTGGGCGTGACCTGGACGTACGATCGCGGCTACCTGATCGCGGCGTCCGATCGCGCGAGTGCGGAGCGTGCAATTGCCACGCGCAACAACGGATCGCCGCTGGTGTGGACGCAGGAGTTTTGCGCGCAGTTGCCCGTTTCGGCTGGGCTGCACCCGTCGGCATTCGTCTGGCTCAACACGAAGGGCGCACTCGCGCAGTTCTCCACGCTGGCGCCGAGTCCGGCCATGGCCAGGCTGCTCTCCGAGCGCGACCCCATGCTGGTCGTCTTCGACGTGAAGCCTGATCAAATTCACGCGGCCAGCCGGACGCGTCTCTCGGGCGTCATTCTGGACGCGATGGCACTCGGGACGCTGCAGTCCGCGACCGTGGTCCAATGATGTCGTGAGCACCGTCCCGGTCATCGAGCTCGAGAACCTGAAGGTCAAGCTGGGGCGGCGGGAGATCCTGCGCGGGATCACCTGCCGCCTTGGCGCGTCCGGCACCGGCAAGGCCGTGGGACTGCTGGGCCCGAACGGGGCGGGCAAGTCCACGCTGATCCAGACGCTGCTTGGCTTCCTCCGTCCAAGCGCCGGGCACGCCCGCATCCTCGGGTTCGATTGTCGGCGCAGCATGAGTGAGGTTCGGTCGCGCGTTGGGTACATGCCCGAGAACGACTCGTTCATCGGCGACATGACGGCCGTCGCCTTCGTGCGCCAGATGGCCGAGCTCTCCGGACTGCCTCCCGAAGCCGCGCTCGAGAAGGCACACGAGGTGCTGTTCCACGTCGGACTCGGAGAGGCGCGCTATCGGGAACTGCGCACGTATTCCTACGGCATGAAGCAGATGGCGAAGCTTGCGCAGGCCATTGTGCACGGACCCGAACTGGTCGTGCTGGACGAACCGACCAACGGCCTCGACCCCGCCGCGCGCCGACGCATGCTCACACTCATCTGCGACATGAAAGAGGGACAGGGCATGAGCGTCCTGATCTGCTCCCACCTGCTGCGCGACATCGAACAGGTCTGCGACGAAGTGGTGATCCTGAAGGACGGCGCCATCGCCCACCACTGCAATCTCGAGGCGGATCGGCAGTCGAACCGGCGGTTTGTCGAGCTCGAGGTGAGTGGCGACGATGGGGAATTGCGCGCGGCATTGCCGGAGATCGGGGCCGACGGCGTATCAGAGGGCGGCGGTCGCTGGCGCATCGTGCTGCCGGCGGGCGTGGAGCTCGAGGCGATCTGGGGACTCGCCGCGCGGCAGCATCTGCTCGTGCGGAAGCTCACGCACAGGCGAGACACGCTCGAGGACATTTTCTTGAAGGCGATGGGCCATCTGACGCAGACGCCTCGGGACACTGCGCCGCAGGAGATCGGGCAGGCCTGACGGCCAGCGAGACTCCCATGGCAGTGTACAAACGCGGCTACCAGCGATATCGCGGACCTCTCACGGGGCGATGGGCCAGGTTCATGGTGCTCCCCCGCAGCGCGTGGCGAAGACTCTACGAACAGCGCCTCGTGCTGGCGCTCACGATTCTCGCGTTCGTGTGGCCGATCGGGTGCGCCGTCTTCATCTACCTCACCAACCACGCATCGCTCCTTCAGGGACTCGATCCGGAGTTCCGTAAGTTCATCCAGGTCGACGGCAGCTTCTTCGTCGTGTTCATGTACGTGCAGGCCGGGTTCGCGGCGTTCCTGGCGGCACTCGCAGGGCCCGGGTTGCTTGCGCCCGATCTCGCGAACAACGCGCTTCCGCTCTATTTCAGCCGGCCGCTGACGCGCTGGAGCTACGCACTGGCGCGGCTGACCGTGCTCGTCGGCATGCTGTCGATCGTCACATGGGTTCCGGGCGTGCTCTTGTTTGCGCTGCAGGTGGGACTCGCCGGTGTCGGGTGGTTCCGCGCGAACTGGACGATGGGTGCGGGCCTGGTCAGCGGGTTGTTTCTCTGGCTGCTGGTCCTCGGCCTCGTGGCCATGGCCAGTTCCGCATACGTGAAGTGGAGGGTCGTCGCGGCCGGGGTCACGCTTGCGTTCTTCTTTATTCTGAGTGGCGTGGCGGCGATGATCGACAACGTCTTCCGCGTGACTTGGGGACACATCATCGATCCAGGCTGGGCGGTCAACCAGATCTGGTGCGCGCTGCTCGGTGTCGATCCGCCCAAAGGTCCCGGCGCCGGTGCCTCGGCTGCGGCGCTCGCGGTGCTCGTCATGCTGCTGGTGGTGGTGATCGAGCGCAAGCTGCGCCCGGTGGAGATCGTTCGATGAGCTCGCCGTTGCCGCGAAGCGGCTTCGGCGGGGCGCAGCCCCCCGGAGTGATCTTCGAAGGGGTCTCCAAGTTCTACGGCGAGGTACTCGGCGTCAACCGCGTCACGCTGAACATTCCCCCTGGGATCACGAGCCTGGTCGGGCCAAACGGATCGGGGAAGACGACGATCATGAATCTCATGACGGGGCTGATCCACCCCGATCGCGGCCGCATCCTCATGCGTGGCATCTCGCCGCACCATCCCGAAGCGCTGATGCGTATCACTGGATACGCGACGCAGTACGACACGGCGCCGCGTTGGGCCACCGGGTTCACCTTTATTACGACCGGGCTGCTGCTCTTTGGCTTCTCGAGAACGGAGGCCGAGAAGAAGGCATGGAAGGCGCTCGAGCGTGTCGGCCTCACCGATGCGGCGACGCGCAAGGTCGGATCGTATTCCAAGGGGATGCGCCAGCGCGTGCGGCTGGCACAGGCGATCGCGCACGATCCCGAGCTGCTGATCCTCGACGAACCGCTGAACGGCCTCGACCCGCTGGTTCGGGCGGAGACAATCGCGCTCTTCCGAACCTGCGCGGCTGCGGGAAAGCACGTCATCTTGTCGAGCCACGTCCTCCAGGAGGTGGACTTGATCAGCGACCAGGTCGTCCTCATTTCCAACGGGATGATCGTCGCCGAGGGCTCGATCCGCGACGTGCGTGACGAGATCCACGAGCACCCCACACAGTTCATCGTCAGATGCCACAACGCATCGGCGGTGGCGGCACGTCTGTTCAGCGAAGACCACATCACCGAGATCCGGCTGACCGACGACCGGATGGGGCTCCTGTTGATGACCCGAGACCGCGATGCATTCGCACGCGCCCTCGGACAGATTGCGCTCGACGGCTTTCGCGTCGAAGCGGTCGTGCCCGCCGATGAGAACGTCGACGCCCTATACGGGTATCTGATTGGAGGTCAGTAGCGTGAGCGTCTCCTTCTCCGGACGCGCGCGGCAAGCGTGGGCGATCGCCAGGGTCGAGTTGCGTCGTGTCTTCTTCGCCAAGCGTGGGTTGTGGGTGTACGGGCTGGCGCTCCTGCCCGCGGTGATCTTCTTCGGTCACGGCGTGGATGCGAAGATGCGGAGTGAACGGCTCGCCCGGCGCGGCATTACGAGCGCCCCTCTCATGGAGACCGCGCGCGAGGGAGACGCCGTTGCGGACGTCAAGGCTCGGCTTGGCAAGCCTGCGGAGGAACGCTGGTCCGTGGGGAGCCAGCAGGTGCGTCAACACACCGGAACGGCGGGGACGACCACGCATGTGATCGAGCCGGTCGTCGAGGCCCGCTTCGTCCGATTGAACATCAGTCAGCCTTCGTTCAACGGCAACCACGTCGCGCGGATCTACGAGTTCGAGGTGTACGCGCCTGATAGCCCGCAAAACCTGGCACTCAACCAGCCTGTCACGAGCAGCATTCCCTGCCAGCCGGATCGTGGGCCAGAGAAGGCCGTCAACGGCAGCGTCGCGGGAGGAGAGGCCGACAGTTGGTGCTCAGGAGACTATCCGCAGTTCCTGCAGGTGGATCTGGGCGCGATTCGTGCGGTGAAGCGTTTCGTCGTGAAACACGCGAGCGCCGGCGGAGAAAGCGACGAGTTGGACAGCCGCCAGTTCAACATCCAGGTGAGCCTGGACGCAAAGACTTTTACCAGGGTGGAGACCTCGAGCGGCACCGGATACGTCGAGGAGCGGACCGAGTATCGCCGGCTCATCTACTTCGATGGGCGACGCCAGGCGAGTCTGCAATTCGTCGACGGAAGGCTGCACGACAGAAACATCGCCCCGGTGCTGGACTTCGAAGAAGATCGCGCCATTTTCGCGGGTGTCTTCCAGTTCTTCTACCTGCGGCTGGCGATTTTCTTCGGCTGCCTCGGCATGTTCATGTATCTGTTCCGCGGCGAGATGGCCAATCGCACGCTGCACTACTGGCTGCTCGCGCCGGCGCGGCGCGAGGTGCTGCTCGCCGGTAAGTTCATGGCCGGGCTCATCGCGTCGATCGCGATTTTTGGTGGCGGCGCGCTGCTCGCGTTTGCCGCGCTCATGTGGCCGCACGATCCGCTGGAAGTGCAGATCTACTGGAACGCCGGCGGCATGGCGCACGCCTTCTGGTATGCCGCAGCAGCCGCGCTCGGGTGCGTCGGTTATGGCAGCGTGTTTCTCGCGGCGGGGTTGTACGTGCGCAATCCCATCATCCCGGCGGCAGTGCTACTGCTCTGGGAGTCTGCGCAGGGGATCCTGCCGCAGGTTCTTCAGAAGATCAGCATCCTCTATTACCTGCAATCGCTCTGCCCCGTGCCCGCGCCGATCGACGATGACGTGCCGACGGTGATCCGGCTGCTGGCGGCGCCCGTCGTGCCCGCCTCACGCCCCGCAGCGATTCTCGGTCTGCTGCTGCTGACCGCGTTCGTACTCTGGGTTGCCGCACGCGCGGTTCGGCGGCTGCAAATTTCGTATGGGGCCGAGGGGTGAGTCAAGACCACCTTTGAGCTCCGCGACGACGTGGCGGCTCAGCCGTCGCCTGTCAGCTCGCGCACGATCAAAAGAAAGGGGCGGTGATGCGCCGAAGGGCACCACCGCCCGGAGACCGCACGACCGCGATGCGGCCGCACGCAATCAGTTGAAGCGGAACTTGCCGACAAGCTCGAACGCGAACTCCTTCGACTTCGAGGTCGTGCCCTCGTCCGAGATGTTCCGGAGGATACGAAGCATTAGCGACATAAGCGGCCTTCTCAGACATTCGCCCCGGTGGGTGCCCCCTTCCCCGGTCCCTCGCTCTCTCTGACACAGAACCGCCGTGACATCGTCGAGCGCGTCATTGCTGAGAAGGCAGATATCGGGTCCGTCTGGGACGGTGACGCGGACCGCTGCTTCTTCATCGACGGCAGCGGCGAGTTCATCGCGGGCGATTTCATCACCGCGCTGCTCGCCGAGGCGGCGCTCATCAAGTCGCCCGGCGAGAAGGTGATCTACGACGTGCGCGCCAGCTACGCGGTAAAAGATGTCGTGGCGCGCTACGGCGGCACGGCGCTCATGAATCGCGTGGGGCACGCCTTCATCAAGGGCCGCATGCGTGAGGAGAACGCGATCTTCGGCGGCGAAGTCACCGGCCATTACTACTTCAGGGACTTCTACTACGCTGACAACGGCTTCATTCCGGCACTGTTGATCCTCGAGCTGATGTCGAAGAAGGGCCAGACGCTGCGCGAACTGCTGACACCCCTCCGCGAGAAGTACTTCATCTCAGGCGAGATCAACACGAAGGTGAGTGACGCGTCGGTCGTCGACACGCGACTCGAGGCGCTCGCCACCAATTACGCCGACGGGCACACGTACATGCTGGACGGATTTTCGGTCGAGTATCCCGACTGGCATTTCAACGTGCGCGGCTCCAATACCGAACCACTGTTGCGCCTGAACCTCGAAGCGATCACACCCGAGCTCATGGCGCAGAAGCGGGATGAAGTGCTCGGGGTGATTCGAGGCTGACTACGGGCTACGGGCGACAGACTACAGACGGCGGGCTACGGGCCACGAAGTGCAACGGCCCGAGTCGTGAGCCTTGAGCCTTTGGTATCATCGTCCGACGAAAGCGGGCTTAGCCCCCCCGCAGGTCCTTCGTTTGCGCCTCGAGGGTGGTTTTCCCTAGAATGCACGCCGATGACACTGTCTCGACCTCTCGGGCTGTCGACGGCGTTTCGCATCCTCCAAGTGTTGGTGCTCTGCACGTGTGTGCCGGACGTGGCGATTGCGCTGCCCGCCTCGGGTCAGACCTCGCCAGGAACGCTGGAGAACGATCGAACCTGGAAGCAGCTCCGCAGCGGCGACCTCGTTGTAGTCAGCGACGACAGCGAGAGCATCATGCGCCAGGCCCTCGAGGAGCTCGAGGGATTCAAACACGTGGTGAAAGTGCTCACACCGTCCTGGAATACGAGCTCCGAAGTGCAGACAGTCCTGATCCTCTTCAAGAATCCGAGCGCATTCGATGAGTTCAAACCGCGAGACGCGGCCGGCCGCAAGCGGGATCTCGTGGTCGGTTACTTCTTGCGGCAGCCTCACATCAATTACATGGTGACCTACGTCCAGCCTGGTGGGACGCTGGATCTCCAGGTGATCCTGCACGAATACACGCATTTCATGGTCTCCAGAAACGTAAGGTCCGTGCCCGTATGGTTCAACGAGGGCTTTGCGGAGTTCTACTCGACATTCCAAAGGACCGGGCACGACGGGAACCCGACCGTCGGCAGAATCCCCGACGACCGATTGCGAACACTCAGGAGCGGGGCCCGTGTGCCGCTCGAAGCCATGCTCCGGCCCGATCAGTCCTGGAAACTCACGCGCGACGATCGCACCGTCGGGGCCTTTTACGCCCAGGCCTGGGCCCTTGTGCACTACCTGATCATCGGTCATGAAACCCGGCGTACCGGCCAACTGGACACCTACCTCCGTCGCCTTGCCGAAGGACGCTCGGTTGACGATGCCTTTGAGGAAGCGTTCCACACGACGTACGCGGGTCTCGAGAAGGAACTATGGGGCTACGTCCAGCGCTTCACGTTCCAAGCTCTGGCCTTAAACCAGCCGGCGCCAGTCGCAGAGTCCGGGCGCCGGGCGTCACCGATGCTCAAACGCGACGTCTTGCAGTTGCACGGAGACATCCTCGTGTCCGTGAATGCCCCGAGGGAAGGTCTGTCCCGGCTGAAACTGGCGGCGGCGGTCGATGCAGGGCATACCCCGACACTGGCGTCCCTCGGCCGAGCGCACATGGGCCTCGAGGACAACGCCGCGGCCCTCGCCGTGCTGCGGCCTGCCGCTGCCTCCGCTCCCGAAGACTTCGGGCTCCAGTTCTACCTTGGCAGTGCATTGCTCGAGGCCCAGGACTATAAAGACGCCGCTGAAGCCTCACGCAAGGCCGCTGCAATAGCACCTGGCAGCGGTTCGGCTTGGAGCCAGCTCAGCTCGGCGCTGCTGGCCCTCGGTCAAGCAGCGGACTCCGACGCCGCGCTAGTCCGTGCGGCAAGGGCCGACTCCCTGACCGAGTGGACGTACGTCCGCGCGCAGGCTGCGTGGCGTTTTGGCCTCGACCGGGCGGTGATCGACGATGTGGCCGCCACAATGAAACTTGGGCGCGTGGATGGGCAGACCAGTGCCTATGCGGCGTTGCTGGCCGCCGTTGCCTCTTGGCGCCTTCGGCAGCCAGCGCAAGTGATGCCCCTCTTGACGCAGGCCCGTCGCAACACGGATGAACGAGAATGGACGACACAGGTCCTCGAGTTTGCGCTTGGTCACATGCAAGGCGCCGATCTGCTGCGGCGCGCGAAGACCAACGGCGAGCAGACGGAAGCACACGCCTACTGGGGCTTGAAGCTCTTGTTCGACGGCCAGCGCGAGGCCGCAATGCCACACCTCACTTGGGTTCGCGATCGTGGCGCCCACGAATACGCCGAGTATGAATATGTTCGCGATGTGTTGAAGCTGCTCGGCGAGCCGACTGGTCGCCGCTGAGCGGTCAGCCTGGCAAACGCCGCCGACACGGGGAACCGGCGTTCCGCTACATGGACTGACGCAGGGCCGCCACGGGCGCTACCTTCATGGCCCGCCTGGCCGGGATGTAGCATGCAGCGGCGGCCACTCCGGTCAGCAAGAGCGACACCGCGACAAACGTGGTCGGATCGCTGGCCGTGACGCCAAACAGCAGACTCGACCCGATCGGCGCCAGCGCGATCGCGCCCAGCAGTCCGAGTCCCAGTCCCCACAGACTGAGGGCCATGCCTTCGCGAAGCACCATGCGAAGGATCTCGGTGGCTTCGGCGCCGACCGCGATACGAATGGCAATCTCGCGCGTCCGCATCGCGACGGAGTGCTGCATCAGCGCGAAGATCCCGATCGCGGCCATCAGCAGCGCTACAGCCGAGAAGCCAATCATTAGGGCTGTCTGGAAACGGCGCTGGGCCAGGAACGCCCCGTAACCGTCCTCGAGCGTTCTGACGCCGTAGATGGGAACGCGACGGTCGACGGCGCGGACGACAGTCTCCAGCGAGCGCGACAGCGTGAGCGGATCGTCCGACGACGTCCGCACGAGGAGGGTGACGAGCCGGGACGGGTTCTGCGCCAACGGTTCGAACATCTGCGCGATGGCCTCCCTCTCTGGTCCCTGGCGGTGCATTTCGCCCACGACGCCAACCACGGTGAACCAGGGTGCCTCTGCATCGACCGCCGCGAGCTTGAATCGGCGGCCTACCGAGTCCTCTCCTGGCCACAAGCGCCCCGCCATGGCGTCGTTGATCAGCGCGACTCTCGGGGCGTCCGGCGCATCCTCGGCGGAGAAGAGACGGCCCCGCAACAGAGGCGTGCCGACGGTGGCGAAGAAGCCACTGCTGACTTCGTCTCTCCGGAGTCGCAGTCTCTCGGAGACGGGGCCGCCCAGCGGTCAGTTGTGACCAGCAGTGGCGAGCCACTCCCAATCAGCAGGTCCCCGAAGATGCCGGCCGAGGATACGAAGCATTAGCGACATACGCGGCGACAGGCCCACGAAGCGCGCCATCGGGCCCCAGAACTGTGTCAAGTAAATCCGGTACTTCTCGGGCAAGCCTTTATGGTCTTTGTCGAGCACAAAGCCAGCCAGGTCTGGGTTTTGACGCGCACACACACTCGCCGCCATCGCCCGACCATTGGGCCGGGACAGCACCCGGAGGCGATCTCCAATCGAGCCGGCCCGCTGTAGGCACTACCTTCCGAGCGAAGTCCGCCACAGATGCCGGCCGGTCAGCGCATCGAGTGTATAGAAGGAACGCCGGCCGAGCTCATGGCGCAACGTAGATGACCTCGAGGCGGCGAGTGCCGCCCGACAAGTGGTATCCGAGCACGGCGCCGGCAATGGGCAAGCCCACGAGCGACACGGTCATGAGGAACTGCTCGTCGGAACAGCCGCCGCCGCAGTCCTTGTAGGCCAGGAGAGTGGCCGTATACAACCCGAGCGCGAACCCTCCGCCGCCCCCCGCGATTGCACCAGCCACGGAGCCCTGACGCCCGGCGAGGCGCTCGACCCGAGTGATGTCTGTCCGTAACACGCGAATAGTCGGACGCGCGGCGGCTTCGAGATCCACGACCACAATCCCGGAGTCATCAGCTGACTCGAGACGACATCTCCTGACCCCGATCGTGTTCGCGGACACGATGATCGCGGTCGCCGGTTTGAGTCGGCGGACCCGATCCCAGTCCGTGCGGGGATCGCGGAGTTGGTGCCCCTCGGCGGCCGCGACCGACCGCAGCAGGGTGTCGCGACTGAATATCCGTCGGTCCTGCTGTGCTTCCGAGCGTTGGGGCACCAGCAACAGCAGAAGTACCGTCACAAAAAGCGCGTGGCTTGTCATATCGCTCCTCACAGACATTCACTTGGTGGGCGTGCCTACACCTCACCAATGCGAATTCCGTGAGAGAAGCGGCTCAGCGGCGTTGGAGGAGATAGACGAAATACTTTGGCTGGGCCATGATGGCGGGCCGTGCAAGAACCCGGCCCCAATAGATCAGGCCGCAACCATGCAGGTTCTGCGCTCCTCCTCCCTCGTTCGGTCTGCGAGCAATCCCCGAGCTCTGCGACTCGGACGACTACGGATTCACCGATCGCCTCGTCACGGCGCAGGGTGTCCTTGGAATGAACGTCGCGATGACCTCGCGCCTGCACGCATTCGTGAACGACTGCCTATCGCAGCCGTTCACCGCGGCACTCGGTGACGTGAGCGTCCTGACCGGTCTCAAGATCAGGCTCCGCTAGGAGGCTGCTGAAACACGCAGCCTCCCCAGTACGGAGTCAGAACTACGAAGTGGACGAAACTGGTCAGATTCAGCCGCGCGACGCTGATGACTACGGCCGGCACTCGAAGCTGCCGGCGTCCTCGGGATTGCCCTGTCCTTTGTAGTGCGCGTGCAGCGGGTAGGCGCACAGCGGCCGGCTGCGCTCCGGGAACGCACGGCCGGTGGCCTCTATGTGCTCGGGTGCGACTCCGTCCTCGACCCAGCGTATCATCGCGCCGAGCGCGTCGAAACGGTCGAGCGCTGGGCCGCCGCCGCAGTGGCCGGCGCCGGGCACGAGAAACAGCCGGCTCCATTCGCGCACCTTATCGGCGCCGCCGTTGGCCTCCGTCATCCGGTTGTAGTAGTCGATGGTATCGAGCGCCGAGAACCACGGATCGCTGACACCGTGCCAGAACAGGAGCTTGCCGCCGCGACCTGAGAACGTATTGAGATTCGTCCACCGGGCCGACGTCGACAATGGTGAGCCTGGGTCGTTCTGTGCGCGTTCGACGGCCGCGTCGACATCCATCCCGATCGTGTTCCCGGCCCCGCCGACGACCTGTCCTCCATGGAGAAGACCTGCCACGCCCTGCGTCGAGGCCAGGCCCATGTCCCATGGAAAGCCGGGATACACCTGGCGGCCTGTCGAATCGCGCGGGCCGGCAAACGCCTTCGCGAGGGCCGCGGCTTGCTGCGGTGAGAGGCAGCGATCGCCTGGCGCCGAGCCGCCGCAAACGAGCGTCTTGGGGTCGAAGCGACACGCGTTCACATCGAAGATCATGCGATCGACGATGCCGTCCTTCGCATCGCACGCGGCAGCAATGCCGTCGAGCACGCCCTGCTTCTGCGGCTCGCTCAGCGCTTGCCGCGTGATCGGTTGTCCCTGCGCATCCTTCGGCGCCACCTCGTTGAGCGTCGTCGCCACCCACCGGTCGCCGATGCCCGAATAGTTCGTGCGCATCGCCGGGGCCCCCGCGATGACCGCGTCGAACAGCAGCGGGTAGCGCTGGCTCACCAGCATCGCTTCGCGGCCGCCGGTGGAGCAGCCGGCGAAATACGAATGCGCCGGGGCCGTGCCGTACTGCCGCGTGACGATGCGCTTCGCGATTTCGGCCACACGGCCGATGGCGGCGTACGCGAAGTCGAGGCTCGCCTGCTGGTCCTGCTGAAAGGTCGCGTCGAAGGAGCCGCTCCCGGTGTGCCCCGTATCCGTGCTAACGACGGCAAAGCCGCGCATCATGGCGGAACGATCGCCGGCCGCCGACGTCCCAAGCGGGTTGCCGACGCTGCCATTCGTGCCGCCGCCGCCCTGCATCAGGGTGCGGCCGTTCCACGCTTCCGGCATCGCAACGGCGAACCCAATCCCGTAGGTCGTCCCGTTCGGGACGCCGGTACGGCGATCGATGACGCCATCCAGCCGGCAGTAGGCCGGCAGGCTCGTCGGTGCCGGCGGCGGTCCGCCCGCCCGTGCTCCCGGCAGCGGCGCACCCGCTGCGAACCATCGCGTGTTGGTGACGACGAGCGCGACGCCGTCGAGCGACAGTTGCCGCAGCGCATCGCACGCGGCGGGGGTCGTACGCGCGACCACGGCAGGCGCTGCCGACGCGGGTGTCGTGGACGGACGTGTTGACTGCGCCCACGCGGGGACGGACAGGACCACGACGACGAAGAGGGCGGCTCTCATCATGACTCCTCGGGCTGCATCGGCGACGGCTCCGACCTCGACGCTCCCGACGCCTGCGAACAAACCGGCGGCGGTGAGCGGCGTGCGCTTGCGGCTGTCAGTGCTGCGGTTCATTTGCAACTTCGGAGAATCATAGGCTGTCGCTTTCCAGTATCCAACTCCAGAGTGACAGCGTCGATCCTTCGGTACTTCACCGGCCGGGACGCGCCGGCCTGGGCCTGGTCACCTGCCTCAAGTGCCGGCGCGAGCCCCGAGACCTCCTCGGAACAGCTCACATGTCGCGTCGTGCTGGGTTCCCTCATCCCGCCAAGCGGCGGCACTCCTCGGGGTCAGTCGGAGCACGGCGCATCGCTGGCTGTCTCGGTGAATGGGGCGCGGCTGGTTGAGGGCAGACTTGGATCAGCCGCGACACCCCCGCGAGTGTCTCAGTGTGAGTGCCGTACGCGATATTCGAGTTGAATGATTCCCGACGTCTCATAAATTCGGTGGCGTTCCAAGAACAACCTGGCCGATGAGCTGCGCGCCGGGAGCATCGGAACGCCGCCGCCAAGAAGGACCGGAATGATGGCCGGCTCGACGGTGTCCACTAGCTCGGCATCAAGCAGCGCCCGGAACAGCTCGCCCCCGCCGTGCAGCCAGATATCCTTCCCTGACTGGCCTCTCAGCACCTCGACGTCATCGTGTTCTCGCGGACGCTTCGACAGGACGACTATCCCGCGGTTTCAATCGTCCACAGCGATCCTGCCGACACAGTCAGAGTGCTGGGCGGCCGTGCAGGTGGCACTCGGTCCACACCCAACCAGCGCCGCCGCCCGACGTCTAACTGCCATGGTCGCGGATTTTTACTTCGCCTTCCGTTCTCTGCGTGCTACGCCGGGGTTCACCCTGACGGCACTGCTGGTGCTGACGCTCGGCATCGGCGCCACGACGGCCGTCTACTCGGTCGTCGACGCGGTCGCGCTCCGTGGACTGCCGTTCGATGACGCCGATCGATTGATGGTCGTCGCCGAAACGAACCCGACGGGGAAGGGGTTCGTCGACGGCTTCGCGGCGGCGCCCAACTTCTACGACTGGCGTGCGCAGCAGAAGGTGTTCGATGACCTTGCCGCGTTTCAGGCGCGCAGGCTGACTGTGCGCACCAACGGCGAACTCGAGACGCTGCACGCGATGATGGTGTCGTCAAGCCTGTTCCCGATGTTGCGCGCGGCGCCGGCGATGGGCCGCATCTTTCCGGCCGACCGCGAGGTCATGGGGCAGCATCGAGTGGCGGTCATCAGCGACAGGCTATGGCGCAGCCGGTTCGCGGCGAATCCGAACATCATCGGTTCCACCTTCACCGTCGGCGACGGCACCGCGACGAACTCCGCGCGCGCGGATGAGGGGTTGTGGGAGATCGTGGGCGTGATGCCTCCGGCATTCGCATTTCCCATCGGGCAGCTGCGTCCTATCGACGTGTGGACGCCCTACGTGCCGTCGACAGCCGAGTTTCCACGCGGTGACGGCAGTGCGCGCAACTATAACGTGCAGGTGCTCGGCCGATTGAAGCCGGGTGTGAGCCGGGAGCAGGCGCTGGCGCAGATGGAGCAAATCACTGGCGCCCTGAAGACGCAGTATCCGCAGTGGTTCCGCGATCGTTGGGTGGGCGTCACGCCGCTGCACGAGTCGATCGTGGGCCGCACGCGCTCGTGGATGCTGATGTTGTTGGGCGCCGTCGCGTTCGTGCTGCTCATCGCGTGCGTGAACGTCGCGAACCTCATGCTCACGCGTGCGTCGGCGCGGACGCGCGACGTGACGGTGCGCGCGGCGCTTGGGGCGTCGCGCTGGCAACTTGCGCGCGCCCTCCTTGCTGAGAGTCTGCTGTTGTCTGTCGTCGGCACCGTCCTGGGCGTCGGACTCGCCGCGTGGGGCGTCGCTGTGCTCCGCGCCACGCTGCCACCGGCGTTGCCACGTCTCGCCGACATCGGGATCGATCTCCGCGTGCTGCTCGCCGCGTCCTCCGCCGCGCTGACGACAGGCGTCTTCTTCGGCCTTCTTCCGGCGATTCAGTGCTCGCGGCCGCAGCTCTCAACGGCGCTGCGTGAAGGCGGCCGATCGGGGCACGTCGGCATGCGTCAGCGCGCGCAGACCGTGCTGCTCGTCACCGAGGTGGCGCTCGCCGTCGTGCTGCTCATCGGTGCCGGATTGTTCGTGACGAGCTTCTCGAGACTCAGCCGCGTGGATCTCGGGATCGATGTCGAGCGCGTGCTCACGATCGCTGTCTCGCCGAGCATCGACTTCTCCAAAGAGCGCATCGACGCCGACATGGGCGCGCGCCGGAGCAATCATCACGCGCGTGCTCGACCGCGCGCGCACGCTGCCGGGTGTCGATGTCGCGGCCTTTTCCTCCGGCAGCGCGCCGCTCGGTGGAGGCTACAGCCGCACGAGGTTCACGCTGCCAGGGCAGCCGAACTCCACCGATCCTGACGACAGTCCGGACATCAAGCACATCGCGGGCGACTACTTCCGCGCCGTCGGTGTGCCGCTCCTGCGCGGGCGCGCGTTCACCGACGCCGATCTCGCGAAGGGCGCCGTGCCGGTCGTAATCATCAACGACATCGCCGCCGACCGCTTCTTCAAAGGCAAGGACCCGATTGGCACCATGGTCGACACCAACGGCTCGCGCACGATTGTGGGCGTGGCGCGTGCGTCACGATTGGGCGGGCCGGAGTCGACCCTGCGTCCCGAGGTGTACCTGCCGATGACCGTGTCACGCGCGTTCTGTGGCTGGCTGTATCTGCGCACATCGCGCGATCCGGCCATCCTCTCGAACGACGCGCGTGCGCTCGTCCGCGCCGAACTGCCGAACGTCATCGTGCCTGAGGCGCAGACGATGAGGAGTTTGTACGACCGGTTGGTGGTGCAGCGACGCTTCAACATGATCATGCTGGCCCTGTTCGGCGGTCTGGCGATGATGATTGCCGCCGTCGGCGTCTACGGTGTGATGGCGTACACCGTCGAACAGCGCACCGCGGAGATCGGCGTGCGCATGGCCTTGGGGGCGCAACCCGGGCAGGTGTTGCGGATGATCCTGTCGCGCGCCACGATCTGCATGTCGATGGGGATTGGGATTGGCGTGACGGCCGGCTGGTTCCTAGCGCGGCTCGTCGGGGCGTTCCTCTTCCAGGTCGAGTCGCACGATCCGATCGTGTACGTCGGCGCCTCACTGGTGCTCATCGCGGCCGGGCTCGTCGCTGCGTTCCTGCCGGCGCGTCGGGCGTCAAAGGTCGATCCGGTCAGCGCCCTGCGATAGAGGTCGCAACCTGCCGCCTGGTGCGGGCGTATCTCGTCACGTTGATGAGGGGCCTCACGAGCACCGTTCTTGTCGCCGCGCTGGCGCTCGCACGTCCGTCCGCGCAGAGACCGCCAATTTCGGCGGCCCCTGCGAACGCGTTGCGGCGTACGGGTCCGCATCGAGCGAAGTCGAGAGGGCGATCCAAGGGGTCAGTCGTTCTTGTAGGGCGCTTTTTCATGACTGGTGGCCCTCCGTGCGCCAATGATGCGAATCAGATCCCGCTGAACCTCGGCGTGCACGACATAGAGGAGACGCTGTCTCAATTCTTGAACGGGTTGTGGATCGTGACACCTGCGACGGTCTGCCCTGCATTCAGATCCTCGGACAACAGGCGACGCGCACCGCTGCGGGCAGCGACAGCGACAATCAACGCGTCCCAAAATCCGAGCCTCGCGTGATCCTCGATCTGAAACGCGGCCTTGATGTCGGCCGTGGTGATGCCCTCCACACACCAGGGCGCGTAGGTGTCCAGGACGCTTCTTGCCTCGGGCTTCGTGAGCGGCTTCCGTATTTTGCGAGTGACGTTGACGTAGAACTCCTGAAGTACCTGCGTACTGAGCACGCCAGCTCGGTCGGTCCAGAGTCCTCGGATGAGCCGCTCGGCGACCTCGTGTTTGCGTCCAGCGTCGACGTCGTGCGCGTAGATCAGCACGTTCGTGTCGACGAACGTCCTATCGTTCGTGCCACTGGTCACGCGTAGCCTCGATGCGGCCGCCTAGGTGGAACCCCTCATCGAGGAGGGCGAGGGCGCGTCGTTGGGCGAGTTCGTACGCGTCGTCCTCCCCAACCAACGACTCGATCTGCTGGGCGAGCAATCCGCTGATGGACGTGTTTCGCCGTGCCGCCAGGACCTTGGCCTTTCGCAGCGTGCGTCGACCGAGCCTGACTGTGATGTTCTGCGTGGATTCTGTGGTGGCCACAGGCAACTCCTCTGCACGTATTATACGTGCAGCACGTGAGCTGTGCAGCGCCCCCCCCGTGCCAATAAGGTGTGAAGATCACCGGGGGCTTGACAACCGGACGCCTCATAGAAGGAAGCATTAGCGACATAAAGCGGCGTTCTCAGACATCCGCCCCGGTGGGTGTCCCCTTCCCCGGTCCCTCGCTCTCTCTGACACAGCTGCGGCTCAGGGAGAGCCCGAGGTGCCAGGCGCGGGCGACCGCCCGGCATGTCGGAGAACGGGTCAGCGTCATGAACACTCTCCTTTCGGTTCCGGGACCGCCCGCCGGTGACTTCGCTGCGAGTCGACGAACGCTGCAAACGCGCGGCCTTGCAGCGAGCCCTATGGAGGTCAATCGGAGGGATGGGGATAGCCGCGGTCATCCTGCTGGCGGTATTTGTCGCCTCGGCATTGACAATCCTCGCGGCTGGCGCTGTGCTTGAAATCGCATTGGGCGGGGCGCCGGATTTTCTTCGGCCGCCGTCGAGGGTCGGCCCGCACCCCCGCGGAATGACATGTGTGCGATGAGCCTTCACCTGAGCCGCGGCGAGCGCCGTGGGCGTCAACGTGCTTGTGGGCCCGCGATGGCTCGCTGGCTTGCTGGCCCGTTCAGGGGCGGCGAGTCGCTCGAATGATGGCATCCAGGTGATTGAGGTACTTCTCGAGCGCACGTCGGCCGGCCGCGGTCAGACGGTAATCAGTCCGCGGTGTGCGGCCTTCGAAACTCTTGTCGCATGAAACGTAGCCGGCGTCTTCAAGCTTGCGGACATGGCCGCCCAGATTGCCATCCGTCGCACTCAATGCGGACTTCAGCTCCGTGAAGGACAACGACATATCATCCGTGGCCGCCAAAGCGCTGACGATGCCAAGCCGCATGCGGTCGTGGAGCAGGCGATCGAGCGAGGTCGCGATCTCGGAGGCCGGAGTGGTGCTGGCTGTTCGCACCGAGCTCTCGCGCTGAGCCCTTGTACTGACTTGGCGCACCGCGCTCGATTTAGCCACCGTGATACCTCGCAATGTACGCGCCGAATCCCACATGGAGTCCGCCGAACCCGATCCCGAGCCAGACGTTGCCCCACTCCGGCAGTGTCAGTGACGCCGCGATCCCGGCTGCCATGAAGCACCCTCCCAGCGCGCGGACCACCGGCACGCTGAACATGCCGCCGGTAAGCACCCCGACGCCGTACAACAGCAGCCACACGGGCGCCATGACGCTGAAATTCCGCAACACCCACAGGTCATAGGTGATCGCTCCGCCGGCGACGAGCGGGGCCGCCGTCCCCAATGCAAACCTGCGCGCGTTCTTGCCCGTGAGCGTGATGCCGGCCCGCCGCGCCTTCCACGTCATTGCGGCCAGCTCAACGACAACGGCGAGTGACGCAGCGCCAAGCCACGTCGCGAGCCAGCGTTCGTCAGTCGGCTGCCGAGCGCCGACAACTGCGGCAATCAGTCCGATGACACCCGTGACGACGCCGCCGGCGCCAGGAACGGCGGTGAAGGCAGACGAGCGCTCCATCGCAGACCTGATGTAGGTGAGATCATCTGCCGCCCGGTCGCTGATGATGCGAGGCTGAGGCTCGGACACAAGAGGGGTACTCTACCGCTACTTCTCCTTCGTAAAGACTCGGTCGCCCTGAGGCCTCTTGATCGTCATCTGATCTTTCGCGACATCGAACTCCACGGTCACGCCTGGCGCGATCTGGAACGTGGTCTCTGCGGTAGCTTCGAGAGGGACGCAGCCTTGTCCCGCAGGCTGAATGAAGAGCGTCTGGCCGTCTCTGGTGATGCCCATCCTCGCCGGCGTTCCGGCAATCGTGTAGTTTCCGACGTACCGTTCGAGCACGTCCGCGCTCACGTTGAACGCCTCGAGTGAGGGGATCTGGAACGGCCGATTCCAATAGACGTCGAACACGCCGGTGACGATGTCGCGTACCGGGTAGATTTTCGCGTTCGTGGCATAGGCCAGCGCTAGCCTTTCTTCCGGACAGTAGGTCAGCCACGCGCCGGAATTGGCGCTTCCACCCGTGTGCCCGTAACAAGTCCTGCCAGCGAACGAATGGGGCTCGAACCCCATCCCCTCCCCGTCCCGCATTGTCGTCATCAGCGCCAGGCTCTCCTTCGAGACGAGTTTGAGGTCGAACAGACCCTTGATGAATGCCACCATGTCTGCGGTGGTCGACACGATCCGACCGGCGCCGGCCACGACGCTGAAATCGATCTCCTCGGCCTCCCGCCAGTTACCGATGTAGGTGTAGGAGAGCGCCTCGTTCTTTGCCGGATTCATCTTGGCGGTGCCGGCAGAGGTGTTCCTGAGCCCGAGCTTCGAGGTGATGCGATCGCGCAGCGCATCCGGATACGGTTTGCCGCCTGCCTTTTCGACGACAAAGCCGAGGAGGCTGTAGCCGGCATTGCTGTAGCGATGCATCGTGTCGGGTTCGAAGGTGGGCTTGCCCTGAGCGATGCGGGCCACGATCTCGTCCTCCGTTCTCGACTGCCGCCCGAACACGCCGTCCGGTTCAATCTCCGGAAGACCGCTCCGGTGGTGGAGGATCTGCGCGATGGTGATGCGGCCGGCGTTCGGGATCTGCGGGAAGAACTTGTCGAGCGTGTCCGTGAGCTTCAACCGTCCTTCCTCGACGAGTTGGAAGATCATCACCGCGGTGTAGGTTTTCGTGATTGACCCGATGCGGTAGCCGGTGTCCGCGTTCAGCGGTCTCTTCTCGGTGTCGGTGATCTGGCTGTAGCCGAAGGAGCGGCGGTAGATGACCTCACCGTCCCTGGCGAGGGTCACCCCTCCCATCCCTTTGTTCTTTTCGAGGAGCCGGTCGAACAGCAGATCAAGCTTCGCAGTGTCGAAGGTCTGGGCGTAACCGCCGGCGGACCACGCGACGACCAGCAAGGAAGCGAACAGGCGTGTCTTCATGCGCCAGACGCTATCGCAGATGACTTTGTAATGTAAAGAACTATTCAAAAATAATCAGCCGAGCACCACTGCAAGAAAGTGGCACTCGTTGTTCACTGAATGTTCTTCCTCTCCACGGTCCATTTTGAATCGCGGTATAAGGTACAGCCGTCACCCACGGAACATTCTGGAAGCGGACGTGTCACCTTGCAGTCGCCACTTCAGCGCTCGCTTGCTGTCGTGCGGCTCACGGCGCTGCGGCCAGCCTGCCGGTCTCGCGGGGAGCGGTCCTCGGCGGATGACATCCTCAACGTGGCGTGCTCCGCCGGCGGCGTCGAACCGCGGCTCGGCTTGCTTACGGCTTGGCAACCATCTTTCCGGTCACAGGCGCCTGGTTCTGACCTGCTGGCCCAGCGGGAGGGCGAGCCGCTCGTGGTTCTTCGATCGTCAGGCGCACCGTGCCGGCCTCTTCGGAGAACTTGTACAGAACGGTCTCGGCACCGATGCTCTCCTCGACAAAACGTGTGGTGACCGCCAGTGTGTCGGGGGCGGACCACGCAAAACTGGCCGCGACGCGATACGGCGTGCCAGGCACCAGGTAGTGGGCATCCCGGGATTTCGACGGAGTCGATGGCCTGAGCAGGCTGTTCACCTTAAGGGTGCTCGCCACCCAGGAGCCGTTTCCCATCTTGACGGAGGCTTGCGAGCCGGACCGTGTCACGGCGATCTCACCCACGCCCTGTTCGCCGAATGCGAACGAGACGCTTTCGATGCCGAGTCGATTCGGGTCCAGCTGGAATGTGTGACCCGCAATCTTTGCCGCGAGTGCGGCGTTGGTGGCTGCGCTGGGTGGTGCGGCTAGTTTGAGCGAGGCCAGCCGCTCGCGCAGCGTGCTGTTGCCCGTGTCGTCTGCCGGCAATGTGCCAGCATCCTTCATCGCGGGCAGCAAGTGATCCCACACGAGGTCCAGCTCTTTTTGGGTACTTCCCGAGGCGTTAGAGGTCAACACGACCACCGCGTCCTTGTCGGGAAGCAGCAGGACGAACTGTCCCCCCAGACCGTCTAGTCGGGACGAATTGTGCCTGCCGCGCCACATCTGGTACCCGTAGCCCTGCGCCGAATCAACGCCTGATCCGCTATTGGCGATGTGACGAGACGTGGCCTCCGCGACCCAACTTTCCGGCAGGAGCTGTTTGCCGTTCCACTTGCCACGCTGCACCAACAGCTGGCCGAACTTGGCGAGGTCTTCCGTACGGAAGCGCAGGCCCAGCATTCCCATATTGATGCCCTGCGGACTCAGGTCCCAGTCGACACCTCGAATGCCCAGCGGTTCGAAGATCCGAGGCCGCAGGTACTCGAAGAGGGTGTCACCGGTCACCTGCTGGACGATCGCGGACAGCATGAAGGTGGCGTAGTTGTTATAGAGGAAGACCGTCCCCGGCTCGAGTACGGGCTCGGTCTCCAGGAACGACCTGATCCAGTCATCGCTCCCCCTGGGGTTGGCGGCAGGCTGCTGGCCGACCGACATGGTCAGGAGGTCCTTGATGTCGAGCTCCCGAGTACGGGGCCCAAGCGTATCGGGCAGCGAATTCGGAAAGAATGAGACGACCTTGTCGGAGATCTTCAGGCGCCCTTCCGCAACCGCCAGGCCGATACCTGTCGCCGCGAACGTCTTGCTGGCTGAGAACAGCACGTGCTTGTAAGCGGGACCGTATGGATTCCACCAGCCTTCGCTGACGACCTTCCCGTGCCTCACGACCATGAAACTGTGGATCTCGATGCCTGATTTTTCGGCGGCGTCCAGGAACTGGATGATCCCCGCCGAAGAGACACCCTGAGATTCCGGCGTGCTCCTGGGAAGGCTCGCGGCGATCTGCGCTGGTGCAGGCGACGGGACTGACAGGAGGATTGCCAGGCAGAGTCCAGTCATGAGAGTTCGAATCACTCGTGGCGTCATCGCTGTGTGTCCCTTTCGGCGCAAGAAATGCGGTGGGCGGATTATAGCGTCCCAAGGCGCCGCCGCTACGCTGTGAATGAGACAACCGGATGCAAGGCGGGCACGCTCACGACGAGGTGCTGGGCGATCACCTCGAAGAATTCGACGGGGTCAATCGGTTTCGTCAGATATCCGTCCATCCCCGCCGCGAGACAGCGAGCCTCATCTTCTTTCATCGCGTGCGCCGTCATGGCGATGATTGGGAGATGCAGTCCTGTGGACCCTTCTCGCTGCCGAATGATCGCTGTGCACTCGAAACCGTCCATCTCTGGCATCTGCACGTCCATGAGCGCACATCCGAACCAGCCAGGCACCGATTCACCCAAGATCGTGAGCGCCTCCCGACCGTGATTCGCGACCACGACCGTGTACCCGCGCTTTTCGAGCATGCGCTTGGCCACCAGTTGATTGACGGTGTTGTCCTCAATGAGCAGAATGCGCCCGGCTTGGCGCGCTTCGCGCAGAGAATGGCGCGTGACGAGCGCCGGCCGATCCCGTTGAGCCGAACCGCCAGCCAGCGCCAGCACGATAGCGCTGAACAGCTCCGACCGCTTGATCGGCTTCGTGAGGTACGCCGCGACGCCCAGTTCTGTGCACCGGGCCGCATCACCCCACTGGCCCGTCGACGTCAGCATTACCACGGTGGCACCCGCGATAGTCGGGTCGTTCTTGATGGCCCGTGCCAGCGAAAACCCGTCAGCATCCGGGAGCCGGGCATCCGTCAACACGAGACGGAACGGTCTCCGTGCCGCCTGCGCCGAGCGCATCATAGAGAGTGCTTCCGGCACGTTGGCAGCCGTTGTGGGGACCATGCGCCACGCCAGCAGCATCGCTTCGAGCACGCCTCGGTTCGTCGCATTGTCCTCGACGATGAGCGTGGGCAGATCTCGCAGAGCCGAAAAGTCTGGTATGGCCGTTGTGACAGCCGCCGTTGCCAACGCCAACTTTGCGGTGAAGTAGAAAGTACTCCCCGTTCCAGGTTCACTCTCCACCCAGAGGCGCCCTCCCATCAGCTGTACGAGCTGTGATGCGATGGTCAGGCCCAGCCCGGTGCCGCCATGCGTGCGCGTCGTGGAGCCGTCGGCCTGCGTAAAAGCCTCGAAGACCAGCCGTTGACGATCGAGCGGAATGCCGACGCCTGTGTCCTTCACAGACAACTGCAGCATCACATGTCCTGATGCTGCCGCCTCCTGGGTGACGCGAAGTACGACCTCACCCTTCTGAGTGAACTTGATGGCGTTCCCCAGCAGGTTGACGAGAATCTGCCGGAGGCGCCCGGGGTCACCGTTCAACGCGTGTGGGATGTCCGCATCGATATCGACGATGAGCTCGAGCCCCTTCTGGTGCGCCCTCAGCGCCAGTGTGTTTGCGGTGTCTCCGATGGCATCGTGCGGGTCGAAATCGATCGGGTCGAGATCGAACTTCCCAGACTCCATCTTGGAGAAGTCCAGGATGTCGTTGATGACGGTCAGCAGCGCATCGGCCGAGGACTTGACGATTCCCAAGTACTCCCGTTGTTCGGACGTCAGGTCGCTGTCCAGCACGAGATCGGTCATCCCGATGACGCCGTTCATGGGCGTCCGGATTTCGTGACTCATGGTCGCCAGGAATTCGCTCTTGGCTAGATTCGCCGCCTCGGCTGCGTCCTTCGCCCTGACGAGCTCGGCCTCGGCCAGGTTGCGATCCGTGGTGTCCTTCACGATCCCGACGACTTTCAGTGGATCCCCGCGGGAGCTCAGCACGACCCGGCCCTGCACAGCAATCCAATGCAGGGACGCGTCCGGCCAACGAATGCGAAATTCGGTGGCGAACGCGCCGTGCCTCAGCGCTTCTCCGAGAATGTTGCGAACCGCAGTCTGGTCCTCGGGGACGACACACGCGAACAGATTCGCGGAACGCCATTCGTGTTGAAGGGTGCGGTAGCCAAAAATCTGATCATGTCTGAGCGATCGCACCACCGTATCCGTCGCGAGGTCCAACTCCCAGGTGCCCATGTCTCCTGCATCCAGAGCCATGTTCGTTCGCCGTTCGGCGTCAGCGCGCTGATCGCTCTCCCGGTAGGCACGTTGCGCCAGGTGAGTCGTCAACCCGAAAATCGTCGCCATGCCCCAGCCGCCGCACAAGATCACCGCGGGCAGCGGGGCGAACGGGGCGTGGCCCCCAGCGATAAGCGCTTGCCACAAGCCGAGCGTGCCCGTGGCGACTGCCATCGCCACGCTGATCGGCAACCAGCGCGGAGTGCCCGCAGCATCGGACTCGAGGTGCCAAGCCAGAGCAACCAGGCCGGCGCCGAGCACCCAGAGACCCATCGCCGCGTGCAGCGACAGACGTGTGAGGCCGCCCCAACCAAAGGCGTCGCTCGACCCCAGCACGAATCCCATGCTCGTCGCCATCCCGACGGCCGACACCATCGAACCGCTCAGCCCGAGCGTAAGCGCCGACCCCTTCGACGCGGTTCTCGTTGCGGTCATCAACCCCACGGCGCTCATGGCAAAGCAAATGGCCCCCACGGGTGACATGCGCCCAGGACTCGAAAGCTTGACGTTGATATAGGACGGCCCAAGAAGTTCGTCGATGCCAACATTCACGCCGAAGACATACTCGACGATGGTGAGGACGCTCAGAAGGCTGACCGCTGCAGCACACACCAGGACAACCCAATGTGAACTTCGACGAACAGCCATGAAGAGGGCCAGCCCGCACAGCAGGAAGCATGCGGCAGCATTGCGCGTCATCGGCGGCAGGTGCGGCTGGAGCTGAACCAGCGCTGGGGTCTGAGAGAACCAGCCGATCAGCACGCTGAGACCCAATCCGACGATGAGCACTGCCGAACCGGTCGCCAGGTGCGTCGGCCAGAGTCTCAGATGCACTGATGCAGACACGTCACATCCCTGAGTCTTCTCGAATTTCGACTCATGGGTACGGTAGGCAGTCTCAGGAGTGCTGTCTGTATGCTTTTGGACACCCCCGCTGCGCCCTTGCGCGAGCCTTGCAGAGGCGCGCCGCGGACACCGGGTGTAGCACTTCAACACCCGGTGTCCTCTCTCGCACTTCAACACCCGGTGTTTCGTCTCGCACTTCAGTACCCACGATCTCGTTTGACACGGTTCAACAAAGGACGATTATCGAGATAGCGCTTCAAGTTGGCGATGAACAACGCCGCCGCCTTCTCCGAATACCGAACGTTTCTGCCCGCCACGTGCGGACTGATCATCACGTTGTCCATGTTCCACAACGGACTGCCCGAGGGTAGCGGCTCTGCCTCAAACACATCCAGGGCGGCCCCCGCAATCTTCTGTGCCGCCAGCGCGTTGATCAGCGCGTCCTCGTCCACCGTTCCGCCGCGCCCGACATTCACCAGAACGGCCGTCGGCTTCATCGCGTTCAGCACCGTCTCGTCCACAATGTGCCGCGTTCCTCCAGCCAACGGGAGAATCAGGACGAGGAAGTCGCATTCGCGCGCCATCGATGCGAGCGCTTGGGCCGGATAGATTCGGTCAGGAATATCGGCGTTCGGGTCGCCCGTGCCCGGTTCGGAATAATCCTCGTCGCACAGGTTCGTCACGTCCTGCTTCGATGCGAGGACACGCATTCCCATCTGGTGAGCGATGCGCGCCAGTTCCCGCCCGATACTCCCGTAACCCGCGATGCCGAGCGTTTGACCGCGCAGTTCACGAGGCAGGGGCCAGGCGTGCTGCGAAGTCAGCTCCGGCTGAGGGTGACCCCACTCCGCCCGCGCCTGAAGTTCGAGCAGCCTCGGCAGCTTGTACGTGAGAGCCAGCATCATCATGAGGCAGAATTCCGCCATATGCGTGGCGTGAATACCGCTCGCTGTCGTAATTTCTATCCCCTCAACCTTCATGAACGGTTGGCTGGCGACGTGGTCGATCCCCGCGCTGTTGAACTGCACCCAGCGAAGCCGCGGCGCTTGCGATGGTTCGGGAAGCGGGTGGCCCGTGTAGAGGACTTCGGCGTTCGCCCATGCGCTGTCCGGCACGGTGGGAAAATGCCGCTCGACGTGCAGGCGCGGCGAAACGGCGCGTATCTGATTCATCAGATCGTCGGAACAGTCCAGCGACACGACAACGTTGATCATGACAACAGACACCGGGTGTAGCACTTCAACACCCGGTGTCCTCTCTTGCACTTCAACACCCGGTGTCCTCTCTCGCACTTAACACCGGTGTCTTATCACCCGTCACCGATCAACGATGGCGGGTTGTAACCGCGGCGCCAGCAAGTGAATCATGCCGAACGCCACCAGGTACGCCGAACCGGCGCAGACGAACGGCACGATGTAATTGGGATTTTGCGACGCGACGAGGAAACCGACGACGATCTGAAAGATCGACGCGCCGGCGTATCCGCAGCTCCCGCCAAATCCAGCCACGGAGCCGACGGCGCGCTTGGGGAACATGTCGCTGACCAACGTGTAGAGGTTGCTGCTGAACCCCTGGTGCCCCGCGGTCGCCAGTCCCAGGATCAGCACGGCCGACCAAAGCTTGGGATCAAACTGCAGGGTGGCCGGCAGCACCTCACTCACGGCTCCCAGGGATCCGACGAACCACTCGGGAATATTCTGGGCAAACACGATCGGCACGACCATCAATGACGAAATGAACAGCGCCGTCTTGCGCGCGCGGTTCACGGTGGCCCCGTGTCGAATCATGGCCGACGAAATCCACCCGCCGCCGACGCTGCCGATGTCGGACATCAGGTAGATCGTGACCAGCGGCAACCCGATGTGCAGCAGGTCCACCTTGTAATGATCGTGGAGAAACTTGGGCACCCAGGTGAGGTAAAACCACCACATGGAGTCGGTCAGAAACTTCCCCACGCCAAAGGCCCACGCCTGGCGGGTCGCAAGCAAACTGCTCCACGCCACATGCGTGATGGGTTCCGGGGGATCGCTGTGTATGTGCGCCAGTTCGGCGGCATTGACGCGCGGATGCTCTTCAGGCTTTCGGTACAGCGGAATCCAGAAGAGGAGCCAGATGAATCCGACCGCCCCCGTGGCGATAAAGGTCCATTGCCAGTGGATCGCATCCTTGCCGGCCAACAATGGGACAACAGTGGGCGCGAGAATCGCACCCATGTTCGTCCCGGCGTTGACGAATCCAAACGCAAAGGCGCGCTCGCGGCGCGGAAACCATTCGGCCACCGTCTTGGCCGCCGCGGGGAAGGCGGGCGACTCGGACACGCCGAGCAGCCCGCGCATGAAAATGAAGCTCCATGCGCCGCGCGCGGCGGCGTGCAGCATCGCCGCCGCACTCCACCCCGCCAGCGCTACGGCAAAGACGATGCGCGTGCCGAACCGGTCCAATATGCCGCCGGACATGAGTTGCCCGGCCGCATACGACATCGCGAACGCCGACTGGATATAGCCGTAATGGCGGTTGTCGATCTGGTAAATCCGCTGCAAGTCCGGCGCGAGAATGCCCACCACCATGCGGTCCATGATGTTGATCGTCGCGGCGCAGAAGACCAGCGCCAGGATCACCCAGCGGAATCGCGTCATGAATTGGCCGGATGAGACATCTACCAGTTCGAGTTCGACTCAGAGAGGGCGGATGGAGGGACGCTGGCTTACACCTTCAGCAGCGGCAGTCGCCCCGTGCTGTCCCCATGCCGCTCGACCTCGACGCCCATGCGATCCATGAGCGAGAGCCAGAGGTTGGACATCACGACGTTGTCGTACTTGATGTAGCGGCCCGGGCTCAACGTGCCACCGCCGCGGCCAGCGAGCAGCGTCATGCAGTTGTAGTGGTCGTGGCGTGCCGCATCGCCGTTGCCATTCCCCAGCAGCACCATCGAGTTGTCGAGCAGCGTCTGCTCGCCCTCCTTCACCACCTTCATCTTGTCGAGGAAGTAGGCGAACTGCTCCGCGCAGTACGCGTCGATTTTGCAGACCTTGGCGATCTTCTCCTCGTTGCCCGCGTGGTGCGTGAGGCCGTGGTGTTCTTCAGGGATGCCGATCTCGTTGTACGTCCGGCGGCTCTGCTCCACGCCGAGCATGAAGGTGCTCACCCGAGTCACGTCCTGCCGAATCGCCAGAATCTGCAGATCGGCCATCAGTTCGAAATGTTCCTTGAATGTGTCGGGCACCCGTGTCGGCCGCGTGACGTCAGGCGGCAGTTCGATGTCGGATGGCGGCGCGTCGAGCCGGCGTTCCAGTTCCCTGATGGCCGTCAAGTATTCGTCCACTCGCAGGCGGTCGTTGACGCCAAGGGACTTGGTAATCCGGCTGAGGCTGTCGCGCGTGTAGTCCAGGATGCTGCGGTTGTAGGTCTCCTGCATGTCACGCGATTCGCCCTGATGATCCGACTGGCGAGCGTGTCCGAACAGGCGATCGAAAACGATGCGGGGGTTGACTTCCTTGATCGCCGGCGTGGTCTCGTTCTTCCACGAGACGTTGTTCGAGTAGATGCAGGCGTAGCCGGGATCGCACCCGCCTTCCATGCGCCCGTAATCGAGCCCCAACTCGAGCGAGGGGAAGCGCGTCTGGTCACCGATGGCATTGGCGATGACCTGGTCCATCGAGATGCCGGACTGAATATCGTCGGTGGCGGTCTTCTTGATATGCACACCGGTCAGGTAGCAGGACAACGCCTTCGCGTGGTCGCCGGCCTGATCCAGCTTCGCGAGCGGCACGTTCAGACCGCCGAGCAGCAGGAAATCCTGGCGGTGCCGCGCGAGCGGCTGCAGGGCAGGTGACAGCGGGTACTCGGCGTTGACGTAGGGCGCAATCGTGGTGGTCGTGGCGGCGTCCGGCTGCGCGTCGATGACCGGTGCGGACGGATTGGGCGGCGCACCCGGATTGCGTGTTGGCGCCACGGTCGCGACACCTGGAATCGTGGGATACCAGTTCGGAGTGTGGATGCCATTCGGGTAGTACAGGAGCACGAGCCGATTGCGGGGCGCCACGCGCGCGGCCCGCGCCGCGGCTTCCGCTGATCCAATCAAGCTGCCGGGAATCATCGCCTCGAGCAGCGGCAGCGCGATCGCCACACCCGCACCTTTGCCGATGCCCCTCAGGAATGCTCGTCGCGCTAACGGTTGACGCATCATGATCTCTCCGTCTCCGGTGTCGATGCTCCCGACACGCTTGGCCGCCTACTTGCCCGCTGGCGGAACTGGGACGACGCCCTGTCCCGCGAGTGGATTCTGCCCTGGTCCACGACCTCGCCCTGCGGTGCCAGCACCTGCGGGCGGGGCCGGCGGTGGGACGAACACGGGGTGGTATGTCGCCATCGCCGCTGTCGTCTCGTCGCTGCCGGGCGCGGCCGCCTTGAGGCCGCGCGCATGCTGGAAGGGATAGCTCTTCACGACATTCACCATGACGCTCAGGATCGTGTCGCCTTCCGCTTTGACCGCCGCTTCGATCGCATCGAGCGACGGTTTGTCGTCGCGCTGGATCCCGCGGCCGAGGGCGTAACTCACCATCTTCTTGATGAACCCGCGCCGAAAGTCATCTTTGCGCTCCGCCAGAATCCTTCGGAATTCCACTGGCGTCTTGAACGTCTTGCCGTTGATCTCGCCCGACGCATCCACGTCGATGTGGTTGTCCTGCTGCCGCCAGGCGCCGTATCCGTCGTAGTTCTCGAGCGCAAACCCATACGGATCCATACGCGCGTGGCAGCCGGCGCACGTGGGGTCGGCACGGTGCTGCTCGAAAATCTGGCGGACGGTTCCTTTCAGCTCTTTGTTGGGATCGATGTCGAGCGACGGGACGTTGGGCGGAGGCGGCGGAATGGATTGATTGAAGATGTTCTCCAGAATCCATTTGCCGCGGACGACGGGGGACGTGCGGCGCGTGGTGCCGAGCGGTTTCGACGTCAGCGTCAGGACGCTCGCCTGCGTGAAAATCCCTCCGCGTTGCGACGGGTCCACCTGCACCTTCTGGTAGTCGTTGCCGGTGATGCCGGTCAGGCCGTACAGCTTCGCCATCCGCTCGTTGACGAAGGTGTAATCGGCATCGAGAAAGTCCATGATGCTGCGGTTGTTCCTGACGATGTAGTCGAAGAAGTGCTCGGTTTCGCCTTGCATAGCGGTGAGCAACGCGGGATCGGCGTTGGTGGTCTCGTGCAGGCCGCGAATCTCGAGCCACTGCCCCAGGAAGTCCTTTGTGAGCGAGATCGCCCTGGGGTCCTGCAGCATCCGGGCGATTTCCGTGTCGAGCGTCGCCCGCAGCGTGCCGTTCTTCGCCGCGGCGAAGAGCGCCGGATCGGGCATCGTGCTCCAGAGAAAATACGACAGCCGGCTCGCGAGTTGATACTCGGTGATCTCGAACACCTTGCCGGTGCCGTCTGGGTGAGGATCGCGCTCCATTCGGAACAGGAATTCGGGCGACATGATGGCGGCGCGCGCGACAAGCCCCGTGGCCTGGTCGAAGGATTCACCCGCGTGGGCGAACGATAGCGCCGCAAACTTCATCAGCTCATCGATCTCCTGCTTGGAGACGGGACGTCGGAACGCGCGGGGCGCGAGTACTTCCACATTGAGCCGGATCTTTCCCTGGCGATCGGCGAAGTCCTCTCTGAACCGCGCACTGGGCTCGTTGAGTCTGTTCCTGCTGTTGAAGGTCGGCGAGCCCCCAGGCGTCGTGACGGCGGCCGGCGGTGCCTTTTGGGGATCCAATCCGAGCGCTGCCACGGTGGCCTTCTCGGCCGCGGCCAGATAGTGCTCAATCAGCAGCGGAGAGATCGTCAGGGTGGCGGCGTTGTTGTCGAAGCCGTCGCCGCGCTCGTCGGCCGGAAAATCGGAGGCCACATCGAAATCCGCGGGTAGGTAGAGCAGGTCACGGATCGTGTTGGCGTATTCGCGGTTGTTCAGCCGGTGGACCATGAACGGGCCCGGATCGGGTTGGCCCGTGGGCGTCCGCGCGTTGTGCTCGATCCACTCGAGCAGCACGGCGCGCTCCTGGTCTGTCGGGTACCGCTCCGCGCGTGCCGGCGGCATCTGCTTGCTCGACAACTCCACGGTCACGCGCTCCCAGAATTCGGGATCCATCGTCGTGCGGCTTTGGGCGTCTGCTTCGTCCTTGAACTCGAGCACGATGTCGCCCGGGGCGTCCGCCGGGTTGTGGCAAGTGGCGCAGTATTTCGTGAAAAGCGGCTGGGCGTCGTTGGCGAACCGCCCCCCGGCCCGGCTCGGGGGCGCCGGCGCTCCAAGCGTCCCCGGGGTCACGGCGGAGGAGCTCCCTGCCGGCGCCGGCGACTGGGGCTCAGCGACGAGCGCGCGCGATCCCGCGACGATGCCCAACAGAAGACCTGCGGCAAGCGCAAGGTACGGAGTCTTGCCGATCATCCTGGGCACCTCTGAGCCATGACTCCCTGCGGAGTAAATGGAGATGAGCGCCCATCTTATCCGATCGCCGAGGGCGGTCGCCTGCCGATGACACCTGTCCCGGCGGGGGGCCACTGGGACAAAACGTGCAAATCGCTGAGTGCGTTGAAGTTAAAAATGGAGGCGCCGCCGGAATTGAACCGGGGATGGGGGCCGGTTGTCTTCGATCAGGCCTTCGATGTGAAGTTCGATAGCTTCATACATGCGCCGCTCGGTTTCCTCGCGGGTCGCGCCAGTGGCGACACAGCCCGGAAGATCCGGCGAGTACGCCGAGAAATTCTCGCCAGCTTCCTCGATGACGATCGGGAATCGGTGCATGCCTACCCAGCTTTCGTTGCCGCGATCCGACGGGGCGGAAGGGTGACAAGCTTTCGGCCGTGCTTCACCTCGTCACGCTGAATGGCGCGGACGAATTTCTTGACGTCATACCCGTGCGTCTTCGCGAGGGTGTCGCGAATCCGCCGGATCTCCTCGACAATTTCATCTCGGGCCATGGTCTACTCCATCAACTCCTCTGGGGTGCAAATGATCGGCGGCTCGAGGCCTATGTCTCGGCACACATGCTCGATCTTGCTCCGAATTGCCGCGTTGGCAATGTGCCTGCAATTCCACGTCAGCACGTAGTCCATACCGTTGACGGCAGCGACAGCAATGTGCACGGCGTCCGCCATGGCCTTTCGCGGAACAGCCTTCGCCCTGACGAATAGCTCCGCCAACTCCGAGGCATCTGCACTCGCCGCGAGCACTTGGATCTCGTCAAGGACGGCCATGCGCCGATTGGCGGCCTCGACGTCGCCGCGCACAGCCTCTGCCAGGACGACCTCCGATACGAAGAGTTCGAAGTGCTGCCGACGCTCCCACCATTCCCGCGTGATCTGCTGGTGGGCTGCCTGCACGATGTCGCGGGTCGACGCGGCAGTAAGTTGGTGTCAGCCCTTCCTGTATCGACGCGTCGTTACGATGGCCAATATTTTAAGACCATTACTTGTGTTCCCCAGCATGTCGATCCTTGTGCTGACGGCCAGTTGGCCCTCCTCATTCACGGAATACACGATTTCAACTTTTTTAAGGGAGCCATACCATTCCGTGATGCCGAGCGCCGATTCCTTCCACTCCGCCTTTGCTCTAACCGTCAGACCACGGCTCTTATCCCGGTAAGTTGTTTCAAGCCCATCCAAGCGGTACGTTGGAGAATCGGGTAAAGAACTCGGCCTGAAAATGCTTTCAGTTTGCGTGATCTGGATGGGAGAACCCGGACGCAACTCGGCCGGCGTCGATCCTCCAGGGATAGGAACCCACGTGCCCGACAAATTCGGCACTTGGCGCGGCTGCGCACTGCCCCCAACGCTCAGCGTTGTAACCAGAACGGCCACCGCACATACTTGTTCGCGGACCATGAAATTGCTCCTTGTCTGGCCATTATGAGGCCGCACAGCACCGGGGGCATGCACTTCCCCAGGCCGGTCGTTGTCCGACAAGATGATCAGCTCGCGGGCGCCGGACCGAGGTGTGATTGTGATTGAAGCCAGACCTCTCGCGAAGACTGCACTCGTGCTCGCGGCAACTGCCGCGTGCATCCTGCGGTTCGGCCTGTCGGTGGCCGCGCAAGATCCCGGTCGTCCAGTGGCCGGCATCTCGGGACGCGTCATCGATGCCACCACGGGCGAGCCCATTGCCCGTGCACTCGTTACCTACTCGAACACACGGGCGTCAGCGTTCGCGACCAAGAAGACCGAGACCGGCTCCGACGGCCGCTTTCTATTTCCGGATGTCGGGGAGGGTCTATTCGTCGTTCGATCGGAGCTGGTCGGCTATGCCAGTGCCGCCTACGGTGATGCAAAACCCCTGGAAAAGTTTGTGTCCCACCTCTCGTTGCGTCCTAACGAGCGTGTGGACGTGGTCATCAGGATGTGGCGCACGGGAGTCATTTCCGGCTCTGTGATCGAGCAGGATGGCCAACCTGGGGTCCAGCGCGCTGTGCAGGCGTACCGGCTTCAGGGAGGCGAGCGCACTGCAAACGGGCACGTCGCTTCGACTGACGACCGCGGGCAGTTCCGGCTGGCCGACTTGGCGCCCGGGGACTATGTTGTCGTAGCGTCTCCGATCACCGCAGGCAACAAGGACCTCGTGCACAACACGTACTATCTCGACGCCACGACGCGAGTTGGAGCCGTCGCTGTGCCCGTGCGCCCGGGTGAAGTGACGCCGGGCATCGATCTCCACGTGGAGGTCACCGCTCGTCCGGACTTCGGTCAGCGCGTCGGTGGTGTCGTCACAGCACCGGATACCGAGATCGGCGGGCTTGTGATCAACCTCTTTCCCGCCACGGCTGACACCCCGCCGGCCGAGGACGTGCGCACGACGAACACGGACGCCTTGGGTCACTTCTCGTTTGCGGGAGTACCGCAAGGGAACTACAAGGTGCAAGTCGTCCGCTTCCCGCCATGGCCGACGAATGACAACGGGTATCGTCAGGTGGCTTCAACCCAGCCGGACGGAGGCATGTCGTATGGGCGCCAATTGGTGAGTGGCACACCGGGCTTCGCCAGAGCGTCAGCGCCGTCACAGCTCCCGAAGGGCGTCACGTTGGTGGGGGCTGCTCATGTCTCGGTGGCCGATCGCGACCAAGACGCACTTGAAATCCACCTTCTACCGGGCGCCAAAATTCGGGGTCGTATCGTATTCGCCGACGGCGTTGCCCCGGCCGCGGAGGACCTGCTACGGGCGGCCCCAATCATCATTCCCGCCGACGGGAGGTACCTCGGGAACATTCCGCAGGGACCGATGAGCGCGGATGGTGCGTTCCAGTCAATCGCGCTGCCCCCGGGGCGCTACGCAGCTCTCATCATCTCGGGACTGTCCGAGTGGGCCGTTCGCTCGGTCGCCGCCGACGGCATGGACATCACAGGACTGCCAATTGAGCTGGGCGCCTCCGACGTCGACGTCGTTCTGACGTACACGAAGAAGCTCACCTCGGTCGGGGGCACGGTCCGAGATGATCGAGGCGCCGTCGCTGCAGGGGCGAGGGTGTACCTGTTCCCGCGAGAGGCGGTCCTGCGCGTTTCGACGCCCATGGCGATGGGCCCGTCACTCGTTCAGCGGGAACAGAGCGGACCCAACGGCGTCTTTGAACTTCCGAATGTCATTCCCGGCGATTATCTAATCGCTGCGTCCAGGGATCTGCCGGAGGACTGGATGTCGCCCGACTTCCTGCGATCGCTTGAGCGCATCGCTGCACCGCTGCACGTCACCCTCGGCGAAGCCAAGACCGTCGACCTGCGGATCCCCTCGTCACGCTGATGCGTTCGTTGCTCCTCGGCATCGGCGCCCTCTACGTGATTGCCGTGGGGATGGGCGTCGCGGGTCAGCAGGCACCAGCCCGTGACGTCACAACGGCGGCTCCGCCGCGAGCGACAGGTAGCGGCACGATAAGCGGCATTGTCCTTTCCGCTCAGGCGCCCCTGCAACCCATCGCTCGGGCGACGGTCACTCTCAGTGGCCAAGGTCCAGTGCGCACCACGCTTTCCGATCAGGATGGGCACTTCAGTTTCGATGAGTTGACGGCCGGCCGCTACACGCTCGCCGCGGTGCGGCCGGGCTACGTGAAGATGACGTTCGGCGCCCTCGGCCCCGATCGCGCCGGCACACCGCTCGCGATCTCCGCCGGAGAGCACCTCGACGCCCTCACCATCACTCTGCCTCGAGGCGCAGTCATTGCGGGGCTCGTCACTAACGAGATGGGGCGCCCTGCCCAGGGCATCTCCGTCAGGCTGATGCGGTTCCAACAGCGAAACGGAGCGCGAACGCTGGTGTCGCCGGCGCCGGTCGGCGGCGGGATCATCAGCATGCAGACAGACGACCTCGGATCGTACCGACTGTTCGGACTCCCAGCGGGCGACTACGTGGTGTCCGCCACACCGCAGGAGGTGGCCTCCCTCAGCGGCACGCGCGGGTCGTTGCCTGCGTCGGCACCGGCGGCAATCTACGTGCCCGTGTACTTTCCGGGGACGACGGTGGCAAGTGCGGCAAGCGTGATTACGGTTGTAGGGGGCGAAGAGCGAATGGGCGTAGGCATCCCGCTTTCGCGTGTGAAAGCCGCAGCACTCAGCGGCGTCGTCATGAACCCCCTCGGATCGCCGCGAGGGGCCGTCGTCTCACTCGACTCGCGATCGCCAGCGTGGTCAGGGCCGTCGGGTCTGGGGAGTGATGTTACGGTCGGCGATGATGGTCGATTCTCTTTCAGCGGTCTAGCGCCTGGGGATTACACGGTCAAAGCCGTCATGCCCTTGATTGCGCCGGCGGTGGGCCGTCCGGCGTCCGAACTGGCCATTCCTTCAGCGTGGGGCCGGACCGAGGTCGCTATCAGTGGCACGGACATTCGAGACCTATCCCTCTTGCTACAACCGGCACTGACGTTTTCTGGGAAAATTGCGTTTGACGGCCCGGACGTTCCCGCGGACATCGCCGGCCGCCTGCGCATCGCCCTCAAGCCAGAGCCTTCCCCGGGTCTGAACGCAACTCGCTCGGCTGACATCCAAAGCGGTGGAACGTTCCGCATTGTTGGAGTGGTTCCTGGTGAGTATCGAATCGTTTCCGCCATGGCGCCGTCGGATGCCAGCGGATGGGCCCTTGCGTCCGCCACTGCCAATGGTCGCGACGCCGTCGATCTGCCGTTCGACATTGGGCCGTCGGAGAACATCGCCGACGCTCTCATCACATTCACGCGCGCGACACAGCAGGTCTCTGGGGTGCTCCAAAGCGAACTGCGCGTCCCCTCGAGTGACTACACGCTGCTCATCTTCCCTACCGACCGTGCGTATTGGCGGGATGGCTCTCGACGCACACAGACGACGCGCCCGGGAACGGACGGCCGTTTTGTTGTCCGGGGGTTGCCGCCTGGCGATTACTTCCTGGCCGCCCTCACGGATCTAGAACCTGACGCTGCGGGAGATCCGTCAGTGCTCGAACTTATCGCGCCCGTGGCGATCCGGTTCCGGCTGGCACCGGGTGAGAGCAAAATCCAAGACCTGAAAGTGACGACACCGTAGGCGAAGTCTGCGCGTATTCGAAGTTGGTCGAAATCGATAGGACTGCGCGGGCTTGCAAGGGCGATCACCGGGGATGCCGTACGGGAGCATCGACGACTCTGAAGGTGTGATTCCGCAGTCGATGGCATAACCGAGGTAGTCCCAGGCGGTCCCCCGCGTTTCCGTCCGCCACGACGGTCGGTGCTCCAGCTGACAAGGACGCGGGTTAGATCGTTGTCAGCCACCTCGATTGCCGTGCGGCCCGCATAAGCCGTCCTTCCCGACTCGAGTCTTATGCTCGTCGACCAGGCGTACCATGGCCGCCCGCGGCCTTGGTGCGCCAGCCGGACGAAATGCTCGCCCGTGAGCGCTTCTGGGCGATCGCCTAGGACCGCGAGGCGCTCGAGCAACGCCAGCGGCGCGAATACCAGGTCGGTCGTCCCGTCGCTCCATGGGTGCCGCAGCGAAAGACGCACGCGGCCGTCGCTCAGGCCCGGCACCGACCGCCAACCCGTCGAGCAGCGGGGCACCATTGGCCCAGGAATCGCCGGCCATGCCGTCATCGTCCGACTGGCCACGCGCGCGAAGCCGGCGGTTCACAAGGGGCTCGACCGCCGCCAGCACCTCTTCGGCGTCGAGCGT
>JBDSZL010000007.1:0-26179 GCA_039925145.1 Vicinamibacterales bacterium
CGCCGGGCGACAGCACGCCCGAGATCGGCGCGCTGCCGCTCTTCACGATCGAGCCCATCGCCTTCTCGACGATGTTGGAGAGGCCGCCCTTCTTGTTGCCCGGCGTGGTGTTCGCGCTCCGGTCGACCTTGCCGCGATCGAGGTACGCGTCGTACCAGGCCATCTCTCGGATGATCGCCTCGGCCACCGCGGGCGTCGTGGCGCGTGACGTGAGCTGGTCGATGCCGTCGCGCACCTCCGTGACTTCGGAGAACAGCACGGTGCCCCCGGCCCGGACGAGCAGGTCTGTCGCGAAGCCCACGGCGGGATTGGCCGTGACACCGGAAAAAGCATCGCTGCCGCCACACTGCACGCCGACTACCAGCTCCGACGCCGGACAGGTCTCGCGTCGCCGCGCGTTCAAACGCCTCAAATGGCCATCCGCCTGGCGGACGATGGCGTCGATCATCGACAGGAATCCGACGTGTTCGTCGTCCTGCAGGCAAATGACATCGAGCGGGCTGTTGTCCGACTCGCCGCGTCCGTCCGACAGCTGAATGGCGCCCGGAGGCATGAGCCGCTCCGGCTGCAGCTTTTCGCAACCGAGGCTCACTACCATCAGTTCGCCGCCAAAGTTCGGATTCAGGCTGATGTTGCGGAGTGTACGGATGGGGATCGCGGCATCCGGCGCGTCGATGGCCACGCCGCATCCATAGCTGTGCTCCAGCCCAATCACATCGTCGACCTGGGGATACTTCGGAAGCAGATCGGCTTTGATGCGCTTCACAGCCGTCTCGACCACACCTGCCACGCACTGCACCGTCGTCGTGATGGCCAGAATGTTGCGAGTGCCGACCGAGCCGTCGGCATTCCTGTACCCCTCGAAGGTGTGGCCTTCGAGCGGAGGCCGCGACTCGCGGGATGCCGTTGCAATCGGCAACCTGGTCAATGGCAAGGCGTCTGGCATCTTCAGGATGCGGTCGTGCACCCAGCTGCCCCGGGCGATATCGGCCAAGGCAAAACCGATGGTCGCGTTGTACCGGACGACCGGCGCGCCGCTTGGGATGTCTGTGAGGCTGAGCTTGTGGCCCTGCGGAACCGCTTCGCGCAGCCGCAGGCCGTCGGGGAAGACGGTGCCGGCGGGCAGCCCGCCGTCGTTGGTCACAATGGCGACGTTGTCAGCGTCGTGCATGCGGATGTAGAGCGGATCCATGCCTAAGCTAACCAGCGAAGACCGTGCGCATGGCGACTATCACTGCGTCCTCGACGTCGGCCATCGGCACGTCACGACCGAGCACCTTCTCGAGGGACGTCACCGATCGATCCGCAATGCCGCACGGCACAATGAGCTGAAATCGGCGGAGGTCTGTCGTGACGTTGAGCGCGAACCCGTGTGACGTAATCCAGCGGCTGATGCGGATGCCGATTGCAGCGATCTTCTCCTCGCGGCCATCTTCGCCCACCCAGACGC
Source organism: Vicinamibacterales bacterium (assembly GCA_039925145.1). GTDB lineage: Bacteria > Acidobacteriota > Vicinamibacteria > Vicinamibacterales > SCN-69-37 > JBDSZL01. The sequence continues at coordinate 1,451 of JBDSZL010000007.1, forward strand.
CGCTCAACCCAGGCACTCGAACCCCCGCCACGCCAAACGAGTGCAGCGCCAGCATCAGGGCCTGTTCGATGTCGCGCACATACCGATGCACATCCTGCCTGTTGGGCCTGAGATCGAAGATGGGATAGCCGACCAGCTGGCCGGGGCCGTGATACGTGACGTCACCGCCACGCCCCGAGTCGTGAACCGCGATGTCTTCGCGCGCCAGTTCCTGATCGGTCGCAAGGATATGGGGTGTTCCGACGCGGTTACGAGCGCCGAGGGTAATGACGGGCGGATGCTCGAGCAGCAGGAGCGTGTCGCCGATGACACCCGCGCGCCGCTGCTCGACGAACTGCCGCTGCAGTGCCAGCGCGGCCTGGTAGTCCACGCGTCCGAGCCGGCGCACTTCGAACGAGCCCGGTTCGACGAGTCCGGGCTCAGGCCATCCATGCGTCATCGAACTCTTCGAGCCGTTGCTTGAGCCGCTGCAGGAATCGCCCGCCATCCGCTCCGTCAATCAACCGGTGATCGTAGCCGAGCGTGAGATAGCACATGGGGCGCGCGGCGATCATGTCGTCGACCACCACCGCGCGTTTGTCGATGCTGCCGACGGCGAGAATCGCCACCTGCGGCTGGTTGAGGATGGGCAGGCCCCAGAGGCCGCCGAAGATGCCGGGATTGGTGATGGTGAACGTGCCGCCTTCCACATCCTCCACCTTGAGCTGCTTCGTGCGGGCGCGCTGGGCGAGATCCTGGATCGCGCGGCAGAGGTCGATGGTGCTGCGCTCGTCGGCCTTGCGAATGACCGGCACGATCAACCCCTGCTCGAGTGCCACCGCGATTCCCAGATTGACGTCGCGACGATAGGTGATCGTGTCCCCGTCGAGCGACGCATTCGCAAACGGGAACTCGCGTATCGTGTCGGCTGTCGCGCGCGCGATGAATGCCGTGTACGTCAGCCGGGCGCCCTGGGCTTCGTACGCGGCCTTGTGCCTCTGCCGAAGCGCGTCGACGCGGCTGAAATCAACTTCGTAGGCCGAATACACATGCGGCGATGTCTGCATGCTGGCGACAAGACGGTCTGCAATCTTGCGCCGCATCACACTCATCTTCTCGGTGCGCACGTCCTCGCCAGGCGCAAACGTCACGGCGGGCGGTGGGTTGATCGGTCGTGCCGCCGCGGTGCGGCCGGCTTTGTGCACGACCGCCATGATGTCCTTGCGCGTGACGCGCCCTGACATACCGGTACCGGTCAGCTGGCCGATGTCGATGCCGTGGGCCTTCGCGATCTTGCGCACAACCGGGGATGAAAAAGACCGCCGCCGCGCATCGAGTGAAGACAACTGAGCGTCCCCGGCCAGGTTCGGCTCGTCCAGCGACAGCGGGCTCTCCAGCCCCTCGCGTAGATTGTCGGCCGCCGGAGAAGCGGCCTGTCGCAGGTCAGCCGGCGAAGAATCAGGCTGCGGCAGCCGGCCATCTGCGCCATCCTGCGTCTTCGCGGTTTCACCAACAGCGCCAATGGTCGCGACGACACTGTTGACGGGAACGGTTTCACCTTCACGGACCAGAATCTCGAGGAGCACGCCCGCATTCGGTGCCGGGATCTCGGCGTCTACTTTGTCCGTCGAGATCTCGAACAGCGGCTCGTCCTTGTCGATCGTGTCACCCACCGCCTTGATCCACCGTACGATCGTGCCTTCGGCGATCGACTCTCCCATCTGGGGCATCAACACTTCTGTGGACATGGCAGCTCCGCGTGAACTTCCTACAGGTGAATCGCGCCGCCATGGACCGCATGAGACGCCTCGCCGATGGCCTCCGCCAGCGTGGGATGCGCGTGCATGGTCCGGACGAGCTCTTCGACCGTGGCTTCGAGCCGGAGCGCGACCGCGGCTTCGGCGATCAGCTCCGTGGCGCGTGGACCAATCACGTGCACGCCGAGCAACTGATCGTACTGCTTCTCGCCGACGATCTTCACGAAGCCCTCGGTCTCGCCCGCAATCCGTGCCCGTCCGAGGGCGCTGAACGGAAATGTCCCCGTTTCGACCGCGAATCCGCGCGCCACCGCTTCGGCTTCTGTCAGGCCGGCGTGCGCAATCTCCGGATCGCAATACGTGCAGACCGGGACGTTCTGATAGTCGAGCGGCCGCACCTCGAGTCCGGCCAGCCGCTCTGCAACCAGAATGCCCTCCGCCGAGGAGACATGCGCCAGCTGCAGGTGGGGCGTCGGTCCAGTGCTGATCACATCGCCGATGGCAGAGACCCCCGGCACGTTCGTGCGCAACAGACTGTCGACCGGGATGTAACCGTTCTCGAGCCTGAGCCCTGCCTGTTCAACTCCCAGACCATCGGTCACCGGCGCCCGTCCGACGGCGACGAGCACCACATCCACGTGCATCGTCTGGCGCCTGCCATTTCCGAACGTGAGTTCGAGATCCACGCCCGCGCCACCCGGCTCGGCCCCCGTGACCTCCGTGGCCGTCTGCACCACGATTCCGCGCTGGCGGAAGGCCTTCTCCAGTTCCGCCGAAACCGCCGCATCCTCCGCCGGCACAATCCGCGGCATGATCTCGATGAGCGTGACGGCACTTCCAAAGCTGTTGAAGATGGACGCCATCTCCACACCGACAGCGCCACTACCAATGACGACGAGCGATTGCGGCACCTCCGCAAGATGGATGGCCTCGTCGCTCGAGATGATTCTCGAGCCGTCGAACGCCGCGATCGACAGCCCCCTCGGACGCGATCCGGTTGCGACGACGATCTCCCGGCCTGAGAGCGTTCGCGGCGCCTCGCCAGTCACGCGGACCTGGCCTCCACCCGCCAGCTGCGCCGTGCCGATGAGACGCTCGATGCGATGCTTCTTGAAGAGGAAGTCGACCCCGCGGGTGAGCCCGGAGACAATCTTGTTCTTGCGCGCGTGCACACGCGTCATGTCGATGGCCGGCGGCGCTCCCCCGGTGCTGATGCCCCATTCGGCGGCGTGCTGTGCCAGCTTCAGGACGTGCGCATGCTCGAGCAGGGCCTTCGTGGGAATGCAGCCCCAGTTGAGGCAGGTGCCTCCGAGCGGTGTCTGGCGCTCGACCACGACCGTCTTGAGGCCGAGCTGCGCGGCGCGGATGGCCGCGACATAGCCCCCGGTTCCCGCGCCGATGACGATTAGATCGTAGCTATCGGCCATGCGTGTTCCTGTACACGATCAGCACGGCCCCAGCTTACATGCGAACGGGCAGCGAGGCGGGACACTGGATTGGCGCTCGCTGACCGGCCCCAGTGGTGGGACCCATCAGACGAGCGCCGAACCGGTGCTCGCGGTACGCGACACGCCTGCGGATGGCAGGCGGCCGCGTACCTCGAGGCGAACTACTTTCGTGGCAGGACGGCGTCTTTCAGCTGTTTCGCGATCCTCGCCTTGACAACGGTCTTGGCGGGAATCTTGATCGGGTCACCCGTGGCCGGATTGCGGCCCTCGCGCGCCTTGCGCTTCTGGACGACGAGCTTGCACATTCCGGGAAGTACGAATTCCCCGGACCGTTTCAGTTCCTTCTCGGACAGGCGGTTGAGCTCGTCAAAGAGATCTCGCACCTGCGTTCTCTTCATGTCGAACTTGTCTGCAAAATGAGCGAAGAGCTCCATCTTGCCCATGCGCCGGGCGTCTGCCATGCGTATTCTCCCTGGCTGGGGCGCGCGTGTTTGAAATGTATGTCGTCAAAACCGCGCGCGCAAACCGGTCAGACGGCGAGAAGCGTGAATCGCGGCCCATCGTAGCCTTGCGTTGGAAAACTTGTCAATTGGTCTCGTAAAAATCGGATCGTTTTTGTTGAGGCCGATCCGACACCCGGATTGATTAAGATCCCCCGATGGCACCCTCGCTCGAGACCTTCCCCAACCCCAGGCCGGAACGCGACTACGAGATCCAAATTCGTTGCCCGGAGTTTACGTCGATGTGTCCCAAGACCGGCCTGCCGGACTTCGGCGAAATTCAGATCACCTACGTGCCCGACACGGCCTGCATTGAGCTGAAGTCGCTGAAATACTACCTGGCCGATTATCGGAACCAGGGCATCTTCTACGAAGCCGCCACTAATAAGATCCTCGACGATCTGGTCGCCGCGTGTGGCCCGAGACGCATGAAGGTGGTCGGTGCCTTCACAGCGCGGGGAGGAATCACGACCAGCGTCGTCGCCGAGTCGACAAAGATCGCCTGAGCGATCGAGCTGTCCCCACCGTGCCCCGATAGAGCCGACTGCAAGTCTGTCGGGGCGGCCCCGGGCGAATGTTCGCGCGTCTGGCATTCTGCTTGCCTCTTGAATCCCCGCCTGCTCGTAACCGGCGGCATTCGCGTCCTCGCTGACCGGTTTCTGCAGCGTTCTCTCTTCAGAGGTCGCAGAAAATGCGTACACCGGTGCCCCTGCCCGGCGACGTCGTGTGGATCCGCCATCGTCGCTGGAAGGTCGAGCGCGCGCGGATCGACGGCAGCGTCGTCCGCCTCGACGTCTGTAATCGCGATACCGCGCTGACATTTCTCGCGCCCTTCGACACACCCACCACCGTGGCGCCTCCCGCCCGGCGCCGCGTGCGGCCGCAGCACGCGCTGGCGCGCCTGGCCGCGATGCTGGGAGAGACCTGCGCCCACGGAGTGCCGGCTACCGCCATTCGCGCGGCGGTCGACATCCTGCCGTACCAGCTCGAGCCGTGGCTCGCGCTGGCCTCCGGCGTCCGCCGCATTCTGATCGCCGACGAAGTGGGCCTCGGCAAGACCATCCAGGCCGCGCTCATCATGGCGGAGCTGCAGCGGCGGCAACCGTGGTCGAGAGTGCTGGTGATCGCGCCCGCCATGCTGCGAGATCAGTGGGTCGAGGAGCTCGCCGATCGGTTCGGCCTGCGGGGAGAAATCGCCGACCGGGCGAGCGTCGTCCAGCTTTCACGCCAGGCCAGGTTCGGCGCCGATCCCTGGGAGCGCCCCGGCATCTGGATCGCGTCGGCCGACTACCTCAAGCAGCCTCATGTGCTCGAAGGCATGCCGCTCGTCGCCTGGGATCTCGTGATCATCGACGAGGCACACGAGGCAAGCGGCGCATCCGAGCGTCACGCCGCGTGCAGCGAAATCGCCCGCCGCGCACGACGCCTCGTGATGCTGAGCGCGACACCACACTCCGGCGACGATCGGCGATTCGGCCGCCTTCTCGACCTCGGTGCACTGCGAACCGTCGTCGACCAGCCAATCGTGTTCCGCCGCACTCGTGCTGACGTGGCCCTGCCGAGTCAGCGTACCGTGCGGTGGAACACGGTGCGGCTCTCAGCCGCCGGCAATCACCTGCTCGATGCGCTCGTCGCATTCGAGTCTGCCGTCCTCGGCGCCGCAGGGGAGACATCTCGCCCCGCAGCCCTGCTCCTGCTGTCGGTGTTCAGAAAACGCGCCCTCTCGACGATCTTCGCGTTGTCCCGATCGCTGGAGCGCCGCCTCGAGTGGCTCGCGGGGGCCGAGGCTCCGTGGCTCACAGACTGGTCGCAACCGCGGCTCGAGTTCGACGTGCCGTCCGACGACTGCGGAGAAGAAGAACGCCTGGCACTCACCTGCGACACCGGCCTCGCGCCGGCGCGCGAGCGCCACTGGCTGCGCCGTCTACAGGCACTGGCCGCTGACGCCGGGCGCGACGAGCGCAAGCTCGTTCGCGTCAAGACACTGCTCACTCGGACAACAGAGGCCGTCGTCATCTTCACGGAGTTTCGAGACTCGATCGAGGCACTGGCCCGGTGCCTGTCATCCGTACGGATCGTGGCGGTGCTACATGGATCTCAGCCGGCCGCAGAACGCCGGCAGCAGCTTCAGCAGTTTCTCTCGGGCAACGCGTCGGTCCTCCTCACGAGCGACGTGGCAGGCCAGGGTCTCAACCTGCACACGCGCGCCCGATGGGTTGTCAGCCTCGAGCTGCCTTGGAGTCCAGCGCGGCTCGAACAGCGCATCGGCCGCGTCGATCGCATAGGGCAGACTCGCCGCGTGCACGCTACGCTACTCGTGGCCCAGCACTCCACCGAGAACACGCTGCTCGTCTCCCTGAGCAGGCGAGCCCTCGCCGCTCAGCGCTCCCTCGGACCGTTCGTCCTGAGGGACCTGTCGCCCCCAGACACCACGGCGGTGGCGGGTGCCCTTATCGCACAGAAGCCCCTCGCTCAGAATGGTGGACACGCAGAGGCAGACACTACAGTCGAGGCGTGCACGCAGTACAGGCGACGAGCCAGAGCGCTCGGACTGCTGCTGATCCGCAAACGCCGCCTCGCCTCGCGGTGGAGTGGGCCATCGCCGCCAGATCTCCAGCTATGGACGCCAAGCCAACGGCTTCCCGACGTGCGGCACCTGTCGGGCGACGACGCATTGGCGGTCGTGAGCGTGCCGTTCGTAGACGGCACCGCAGCCGTGATCGAGCGATACCTGCTCGTGGTCCGCCTTCCGACCTCCGCTCGAGTGCAGTCTCTGCGCTCGGCAGAACGGGACGCTGTCTACGCCCAGGGCATCGTGTCCCTCGCAGGCAGCCGGCTCGAGGCCAGACGCCGTCGCTTGCAGCGGGCATTGCGGAGCGCCGCCGACGCAGCAAGTCAGAACGAGACTGCGATTGAACGGCACTTGCGGATGCTCCGGTGCCCAGAGGAAGTCCAGCCCGAGTTGTTCACGCGGCAGAAGGAGCGAGCGTTCGAGGCCGCGCGAGAAGAGGCCCACCTCGTCGCGCTCGAGGCGAGCGCCCGCCGTCACGCGCTGGGCGCCGCCGCCGAACTCCAACTTGGACGCTCATCGATTGAGCTGCTGTTCGTGCCATGAGGTCGCCGCTTCCCGGTGTGTCCGGAACTCTGTTGCCGGTGCACTACCTGGCCGAGCAGCTCGCGCAGGATGCCGTCGCGCTCGGCGGAGGCCAGCTCGGGATAAATGCGACGGCGTTCGATCGTTGGTGGATTCGCGTGGCGCAAGTCTGCGGTCCGGCGTCGGGACTGAGGATGCTGTTCGACGTAATTGCGATGCCGTTGTTCGCCATGCTGGGATTCACCGCCTCCCGGGCGGAGTTCATGCGCGACAGGTGTCACGCGGTTCTCGAGACTTCTCGAGGCACGCCACTGGCGCTCGTGCTCCTCGGGTGGTCGGCACGGCCCACCGCACTCTGGCGCGAGCTGGCTCAGGCCGCGCGCGATATCGGCGCTTCGTGGTGCTTCGTCCTCGCGCCGCCCTTTCTCTCGCTCATCGATACACGCGGCTTCGCGGGCCGGCGCAGCCTCGACCTGCATCTACCGAGCATGACGAGCGACCCCGGATTCAGCGTGCTCATGGCGATTGCACACGCTGACGCCTTCGATTCCGCGGCGGACGTCGGAAGCCACGGGGTCGTCCCCCGCATCGACCGCCTCATCGCTCACGCGACCGCGTACCAGGCTCGGGTGCGGGCTGACCTCCAGCTTGGCGTCTCAGACGCGCGCGTTGTGCTGGCAGACGCATTGGCGGGCCGCTCGATGCACGCGAGCATGCCTCGCGGGGTCACGTCTGCTGTTCGTGCCGCCCCAGACGAAGAGGCGCTGACACTGATCTACCGGATTCTGTTTCTGCTCTTCGCCGAGTCGCGGCACCTGGTGCCAGCCGGCGACCAGACGTACGACGGCGCCTACGCCATCAGAACGCTCTGTCGCGAAGCTCTTCGACCCGCGCCCCGATTCTCCCTGCGCGAGGCGCTGGCCGCCACCACCCGGCTCTCGAGGTCCGGATGCCGCGGAGCCGGGTTCACGATGAATCCGTTCAACGGCCATCTGTTCGCGCGCGAGGCAGCGCCTGCGCTCGAGTCGCGGCGACCCAGGCGACGAGCCAATGGGGCAAGCCAACTCGAGGCGGCAGTCAGTCGGGCGCTCATTGCGCTGGGATCACGCGAGGGGCGCGCGGGGCGCGAAGAGATCAGCTACAGCGATCTTGGCGTCGAGCAGCTGGGCACAGTCTACGAGCACCTGCTCGATCAGGAGTATCCGTCCACGCCAGCGACCTCGCGGCCCAATCCGCGCCGGCCGACGCCTCGCGGACACAGCAACCAGCGCAAGCACACCGGCACGTTCTACACCCCGCAGCCGCTGGCCGAGTTCGTCGTGCGCCGCACGCTCGCGCCGCTGGTGGCAGGCGCTTCGCCAGAGGCCATTCTGAGCCTGCGTATCGTCGATCCAGCGATGGGCAGCGGCGCATTTCTCGTCGCGGCCTGTCGGTATCTGAGTCGTGCCTACGAGCAAGCGCTGATCGATCACGACGGCCTGTCGCCCGAAGACCTGGATGACGCCGAGCAGGCGAGGATTCGCAGGTTGATCGCGGAGCGCTGCCTCTCTGGCGTCGACCGCAATCCCGTGGCGGTGCAACTCGCCCGGCTCTCGCTCTGGTTGACCACGCTGGCCGGCGGTAAACCGCTGAGCTTTCTCGACCATCGGCTCCGCACCGGCGACAGCCTTGTCGGCGCAGCGCCTGGCGATCTTTCACGGGTGCCGCGAGGCCGCGGGCCGGCTCGGGAGTTGCCTCTCTTCGAGGCACACATGCTCGAACACGCCGCTCGCCAGTTTGTCGGTCCGTTTACGGAGCTCATCTCGCGCAGCGACGACACCATTGCAGACGTCAGAGCCAAGGAGGCGATGTGGCGGCAACTGACGAGCCCCCGATCTCCTCGGCACCCGTGGCATGTCGCGTCGTCGCTGTGGTGCGCGCGCTGGTTCTGGCCCGACGCGCATGGCAAGCCGCCCTCCCCTCAGGAGCTACGCGCGCTCCTCGACGCGCTCCTGCGGAAAGACCAGACGCTTTCCGCCGCACGGGTCGCCGAGCGCGTGCGCCAGGTCCTGACGACGGCGGCAGCCCGCCGCTTCTTCCACTGGCCGCTCGAGTTCCCCGACGTGTTCTATGGCGCCACCGGTGCGGTAAAGGAACGTCCCGGATTCGATGCCGTCATCGGCAATCCGCCATGGGAGATGTGGCGACGCGACCCGTCGACTCGGCACACTCCACCAGACACTCGAGAGGCGGCCGCTGAGAACGCCGTGTCACCAGTCTCCGACGCCGAGCCCGCGCAGCTGACCAGGTTCATCCGCGACTCGGGCCTGTACCCGTCGTGCGACCGGGGTCATCTAAATCTCTACCAGCCGTTCCTCGAGCGTTCGCTGTCGCTCACGCGTTCCGGGGGGCGCGTGGGCCTCGTCTTGCCGTGGGGGCTGGCCAGCGATGATGGCGCCGAGCGGCTGCGAAGAAAGCTGTTCGATGAGACATCGCTCGAAACGATAGTTGGCCTCGACAACGCGAGCGGTCTGTTCCCGATTCACCGGGGCACGCGGTTCCTCGCCCTCGTCGCCAGCCCCGGAAATCGGACGCGAGAGACCAGGGCTCGCTTTGGAGTGAAGACCGCCACGGAGCTCGATGAATTGGCAGGGCACGATGACATCGCTGCGCACGACCTCTTTCCGGTGAGGCTGACACCCGCACGGGTGGCTCGGATAGGAGGCCCAACGTGGCGCATCCCCGATCTCAGGCGGGCAGAGGCCGCCGCACTGCTCGAGCGGCTCTCCACGAGATTCCCCTCGGTCGGGGCGGACATCTCCGGCGCATGCCGTTTCGGCCGCGAGCTCAACGCCACCGAAGCCAAACCGCACTTTGGTCCGACTGGCCTGCCGGTGATCGAAGGAAAACATCTGACGCCGTTCGGCGTACAGACAGCTTCCGGCATCCTCATCGATCCACTGGTCGCCCGCCGGGTGCTGCCTACCGCGCGATTCGACGTTCCGAGACTTGGATACCGCGACATCGCGGGTGTTAGCAACAGGCTGTCGTTGATTGCCGCCATCGTGCCCGCGGGCGTGGTCACGACACACACGATTCTCTGCCTGCGCACGCCTCTGGCCGACGTGCGTCAGCAGTTTCTCTGCGCGATGTTCAACTCGTACGCGCTGAACTACATCGTGCGAATGTTGATGGGCGGCCATCTCACCACGAGCTTGATCGAAGGCCTCCCGGTTCCTGCATGGCGTGACGACGTGGAAGACCGAGCCATCGTGAGGCTGGCGCGCGCGCTGGGCGGAACCGTCGGCACTGCTCCCGAAGACGTCTCAGACCACCATGCGGAGCTGCAAGCACGGGTCGCGAGACGCTACGAGCTTACGAGCCAGGAGATCGAGCTCGTTCTCAGCGGATTCCCGCTGGTCCCAGTCACCGACCGGCAGCGGGTCAGCCGCGCGTTCGAGCGCTTCGGCGTAGGGTAGTCCTCGGCCGTGTTCGAGTACCTGTTTCAGGTCCCCGCAAATCGAATCGGCTTCACGACGTTCAGTGGGGCGCCGTCTATTTCATTTTTCGTACTTGATGGTTTGTCGATCCTCGCGGCCATCCTCGGGGATACCATGAGATCCATGCGGGTAGCAGCAGCCCTGATCGGCCTCGCAGCGAGCGCGGTGATGCTGCTTGGCAGCGTTCCCGCAGCGCAAACCCTGAAGCCTCTCCGAGCCGAGTGGCGTGATCTTGAGAACTGGGCTCATTACCTCGAGGCCAGCCGCGAGACTGAGCTTGGCTTGGGTCTGCAGGTCGCGGGCCCAACGGGAATCACGTTTGTCGGCTTCATCGGCCGGCTGGATATCCGGGATCCCACGACGCCTCCTCAGGAGGTCACGCTGCAGGTGGCGACCGGTAAGACCTCCAACCCGAACGTGATCCGGCGCGCCACGGTGGTGCTCCTGGCAGACGCACGCACAACAAAGCCGCTCGAGTTCGACCTGTCGCCCCGGCTGATCGTCGACGACCCGGCTCCGGGCGCAGTGGTCGAAAACGGCATCGTGCACCTGCGCGCGGCCGAGTTCGCACGTCTCGCTGCCGCCGAGACCCTGACGGGTAACGTGTTCGGGTTCGACATCGTCTTTCGCGCCGATCAACTTGCCGCCATGCAGGCGCACGCCGAGCGCTTGCACATCGCCAAACCGCGTTAGGGCTGCTCGTCGGCAGCCTTGGGCGCTGCCACTGCCACGGGCGGAGCACCAGCGGGTGTCTCCTGCCACGCCGTATACCTGCGTAGCTCAGGTGTCAGCAGCGCCACGATCGCCGTTGCCAGCATGCAGCCGATGCCGCCCGTCACGACCGAGGCACGCGGGCCTATCCATTGCGCGACCGCGCCGGCCTCCAACTCGCCCAGTTGCGGTCCACCCTGGAAGAACACCATGTTGACCCCGGTCATCCTGCCGCGGATGGCGTCGGGCGTCTCCATCTGTCGTGCGACGTTGCGAATGATCATGCTGACGGCATCGCTCGCGCCCGACAGCGCGAGGCACACGAACGTCAGCCAGAACGAAACGGACAGACCGAACACGACGGTGGCGAGTCCATAGGCGCCGACCGCCCAGATGAGCACGGGGCCCTGTCGTCGGATCCGGTGCATCACGGGCAACAGCACGAGGGTCGTGAGGGCAGCGCCGGCGGCCGGCGCCGAGGCGAGCACGCCATAGCCGCGCGCCCCGACGTGCAGCACATCCTGCGCGAAGATTGGCAGCAGTGCCATCGCCGATGCGAAGAACGTCGCGAAGAAGTCCAGCAGCATCGTCGAACGGATGATCGGCTGGCGGAACACGAATCGAAGTCCGTCTCGAGCCGCCCCGACCGAAAACGCGTCGCGTGCATGGGGGCCCGAGCGGTCGACGGCCGGCACATCTCGCATCAACAGCAAGGCGCCCACGACGAACAGGAACGAGATGCTGTTGACCACGTATGCCCAGCCGACACTGCGATGCGCGATCAGCAGTCCGCCGAGCGCCGGGCCCAGCACAGACGACGTCTGAATCATCGCGGAGTTCAGGCTGACGGCGTTCGCCAGCTGGCTCCGCGGCACCAGCATCGGCACCATCGAGTGGCGCGCCGGCGGATCGAACGCACCGACCGATGACGCCAGCGCGGCCAGCACGTAGATCGGCCAGACCGAGTGTCCGCCTCTAAAGGCGAGCGCCGCCAGCATCGCGGCAATGAGCGCTCCGCCCAGCTGCGTGGCCAGCATGAGGCGTCGGCGATCGAACACGTCGGCGGCCACGCCCGCGACCATGGAAAACGCAATGATGGGCCCGGCCCGAACCAGACCCACCAGACCGAGCGCGAGACCTTTTTGATCGGGGCCGACGAGCAGCGAGACGTGCCACAGGATCGCGGCCTGCTGCATGAACGATCCGGTGAAGGAGACGATGAGCCCCAGCCACAGAAGGCGGAAGTTGCGAAAGCGGAGGGCGGCAAACACGGGATCGGCTGAGCTGCGGTCGAGACACTACAGCATAGACGAGGCAACCGCCCGTCATCGCGTCGTGTCCGACGGCAGGGCGAATGCGATATAGCGCCTGGCCGTCGGCGCAAGTCCCAGCGCGGATCGCGCCGCACGTCGCCAGTGAGGTTCCGCGGCACCTCACTGGCAGCGGCCGCGGTTACTTGAGGGACACCCGTGTCTCGATCGGCTTTCCGAGCGTGAGGGACAGGACCGTGCCGATTGGAAGTGAGACCGGTTGGCCAGGAGTGGACAGCACCACCGCCGCTCCGGCACCGCCGCCGGCAGCCGCCCCGATCGCGGCGCCCTTCTTGCCGCCCAGAATCGCGCCGATCACAGCACCGCCCGCCGCAGGAATTCCGATTTTCTCGGCGTCAGCCTTCTTCGTGGCCGGAGCGACGCGCTCGAACCGGGCTTCTATCGGATAAGTGTGGCCGCCCGCCGTGACGCTGGTGAACTCCACACCGAGGCTCGCCCGCCCCTTGACCTTTCCCGCGGGATTCGCCCGGGTGACGGTGCCGACGATGTCGGCCCCGGCCGGAAGTATTTGATCGCCATCGATCATCACCGGTTCGGCCAACTCTGCCCGGACGGTGTCCTCGAGCCGGCTCCGCTCGGAGCTGATGGCTGTGCTGAGACGGACCGCGATGCTGGTGGACGCGGGCACTGTGACCTCTCGAAAGGTCGCTTTCATCGGTTCGTCGGCGCGGGTTGTCTCACCCTTGACCCGAAGATCGGCCACGTCCGCTCGTCGTATCGAGCGGGTCGTGTCGCCGGTTTTCACCCGAAGGACCTGGTCGTCCTTTGCCGCCAGCTTGCCCGCCACCAGCGCCCCGTCCTGCCGGGTAAGTTCTACATCGCTGCCTACCGGAGCTTTGTCGATTTTGCTTTCAGGCGTCCTGTTGCACCCGACGCCAAGGACGGCGGCAAGGGTGAGGACCGCGGAGATTTTGCGCATGTGTGGTTCCTCCTTCAGGAACAGTTCTTCGACCACCACACTGCAAGTCCCGGTCCCTTTGTGAGGCTGGCGGGAAGCAAGAGATCCAATGGGGCACCTTTATGGTCGGTCCTCGTCGCCGTCTTCCCCGACGTGTGCCATCGTCCCTCGGGCCGGGGATAGACGCACCGGGTGCACAACCCGTTTTTGAGCTGCATGTGTACGATGGCGCCTGCCTCCGGTCTAATGAACCGTATGACGCCAGCATTCACTTCTGTCCGGAGTTGGGCGGCCACAGCGGCCGTCACGGTGGCCCTTACGGTTGTGCCCGCGGCGCAGCGGCCAAAGGACCTGCCCGACACACGGGCGATTTCGCACGTGCTGAATCGCGTCGGCTTCGGCGCGCGACCCGGCGATATCGACCGCGTGCAGGCGCTCGGAATCCCCGCCTATGTCGAGCAACAGCTCCATCCGGAGAAGATCGACGATGGGCTGCTGGACAAGCGGCTGGTCGGGTTTTCGACGCTCACCATGAGCGCCAGCGAGCTCGCGTCCACCTACTTCGAACCGGCCCAGCGGCTGCAGCGCCAGCGCGCCGCCCAGACTCGGGGGACGGCACCGCAAGCATCCGGCAAGCCGGATGGGATGGTCGCGCCGAGCGACCCAAGCATGGCGGGGGGGCCGGTGAATGGCCAGCCCGGTGTGCCAGCGCGCGCGCAGTCGCCCGAAGCGCGCCAGGCGGCAGCCATGCAGCGCTCGGTGCTCATGGAGCTCTCCGAGTCCCGCATGTTGCGCGCTGCCCTGTCGGAGCGGCAGCTACAGGAAGTGCTCGTCGACTTCTGGTTCAATCATTTCAACGTCTTTGCGGGCAAGGGGCAGGTACGCCAGTACCTCACGGAATACGAGCGCGACGCGATCCGGCCTCATACGCTCGGCAACTTCCGTGAGCTCCTGGGCGCCGTCGCGCACAGCCCTGCCATGCTGTTCTATCTGGACAACTTCCAGAGCGCCGGGCCTGACACCGGGCAGTCGCCGCAGCTCGCGCGATTGAACGATCCCCGCCTGCCCCCGGCCCAGCGGCGCCGCCTGACCGAGATGCTCGCGGCACGCCAGACCCAGCCGAAACGACCTGCTCGTGGGCTCAACGAGAACTACGCACGCGAGCTCATGGAGCTGCATACGCTCGGTGTCGATGCCGGCTATACACAGACCGACGTCATCGAGCTGGCCCGGATTCTGACGGGGTGGACCATCGATCAGCCCCGCAATGGCGGTACGTTCGTGTTCCGGCCGGCCATGCACGACACGGGTTCGAAGACGCTATTTGGGGTGACGTTCAAGTCCGACGGCGAAAAGGAGGGCGAGCGCGCGCTGGACCTGCTCGCCAATCACCCCGCGACGGCGCATCACATCGCCCTCAAGCTGGCGCAGCGCTTCGTGGCCGACCAGCCCCCACCTGCGCTCGTCGACCGCGCCGCCAAGGTGTTCACCAGTACGAAAGGCGACCTGCGCGAAGTGGTGCGTTCCATTCTGACCTCGCCTGAATTCATGGATCCGGCTTTCCGGCGGGCGAAGGTCAAGACGCCATTCGAGTTCGTGGTCTCAGCCGTGCGCGCGACCGGCGCGTCGCTGACGTCAGGCACGCCACTCGTGGTGGCGCTGCAGAACCTCGGGATGCCGCTCTACGGATGCCAGCCGCCGACCGGCTACAGCATGACAGCCGACGCCTGGGTGAATACGGGAGCGCTGCTCAACCGTATGAACTTTGCGCTTCAGCTGGTCAGCGGCGGCAGAATCGTTCCATCAGGCAACGGTCGTCGAGGCGCGGCTCCGCCCGCCATGGCAGGCGACATGACTCCGGGAGCGCCAGAGATGCCACGCGGCCAGGGGCGTGGCCGTGGGGCGCTGGCCGCGCGCGGGCCGATTGCGATCGATCTCTCAGCTCTTGCCCCCGACAGCGGCGTTCAATCGCGCGATCGAGTGGTCGATCGGTTGCTCGGCGGCGAAATTTCAGACTCGACGCGCCAGACGCTCGCCAAGGCCGAGACACCGCAGAACCTGATCGCTCTTACGCTCGGCTCCCCTGAATTTCAGCGACGATAGGAGTTCGCCATGATGACCCGCCGAATCTTTCTCAAGAACGGCACCCTCGCGCTCGTGAGCCTGGGTTTTACACCTGCCTTCATCGCACGCAGCGCGCAGGCGGCTGAGACCCGCCGCAAGGTGCTGGTCGCGGTGTTCCAACGCGGCGCGGTAGACGGACTGAACATGATCGTGCCGCACGGCGAGCGGGCTTATTACCAGAACCGTCCATCCATCGCGATCGCACGGCCCAACCAGCAGGACGGGGCAATCGATCTCGACGGTTTCTTCGGGCTCCATCCCCGCATGGCGCCGCTCGGGCCGCTGTTCTCGCGCGGCGAGCTGGCCATCGTGCACGCGTGCGGCTCGCACGACGAGACGCGCTCGCACTTCGACGCACAGGACTACATGGAAAGCGGCACACCAGGCGTCAAGAGCACCACCGACGGATGGCTCAACCGCGTGCTGCACGCGCGGGATCACGAACGCGCCAGCCCATTTCGAGCGGTCGCGCTCGCACCACAACTGCCCCGCGCGCTCCAGGGCACCGAGCCGGCCCTGGCCATTGGACAGCTCGCACAATTCGGCGTCCGTGGTGGCGGCGCGTCGACGGACTCGCTGGCCTCGTCGTTCGAGGAACAGTACGCGCGCGCAGCCGACACCCTGCTGCGGCCCACCGCCGGCGAAGCGTTCGACGCCGTCAAGATGATGAAGACCGCCAACCCTGCCGGCCACGCCCCGGCCTCCGGTGTCGAGTACCCGCGATCAGGATTTGGCGAGGCGATGAAGCAGGTAGCGCAGCTCATCAAGAGCGACCTCGGTCTCGAGGTGGCGTTCACAGAACTGGGCCAGTGGGATCATCACTCCAACGAAGGCGGATCGACAGGCCAGATCGCCAACCGCCTCGACGACTTCGCCCGGGGCCTGTCGGCCTTCTCGCAGGACCTCGGCGACAAGATGGCAGACGTCGTGGTCGTGACGATGTCCGAGTTTGGGAGGACGGTCAAGGAAAACGGCAGCCGCGGCACAGACCATGGGCACGGCAACGCGATGCTCGTGCTCGGCGGACCCGTTAAGGGCGGCAAGGTGTACGGCAAATGGCCGGGGCTCGAGCGCGAGCAGCTCTGGCAGCAGCGCGATCTGGCGATCACAACCGACTTCCGCGACGTATTCGGCGAGCTGGTCACCGGACATCTCGGGGCCACCGACATCTCGAAAGTGTTTCCCGGCTATGTCTACAAGACGAAGCTGGGCCTCCTGCGCACGTAGAGGACGATCTGCTACAGTTCAGGCGTTGATATGCCTGTTCCTGGGAAAGACCCTCAGCTGCTGCCCGGCGAAGCGCTCGGCATGGTCGAAACGCGCGGGTTCGTCGGCATGGTCGAGGCCGCCGATGCGATGGTCAAGACGGCCAACGTGGTGTTCGTCGGCTTTCAGAAAGTCGACGCCGGCTTGGTAACGGCGATCGTCCGCGGCGATGTCGCATCGGTGAAGGCCGCGACAGACGCAGGCGCCGCCGCCGCCCGTAAAGTCGGCGAGCTCGTCGGCGTGCACGTGATTCCCCGGCCCGTCGACGGCCTCGGCGACATCTTTCCGATCGATTAGCGTCCCACCGTACCAGCGCCCGAATCCGCAAGCCGGACGCGCGACGCACGCTTCTGCGCCCGCGCTCGGCCGGTCACGGGTTTCAATGGCAGTCCGTCGCCAGTGACCAGCGGCTGAGTGGGGTCGGCGAGCAGGTCGAACACGTGCCCTTGCAGGGTTCGCAGGAACAACCCGCGGCCGTCGGTCAACAGCCTCAGTTCCCCAGCGTCATCGAGCGTCTCGCAAAGCCGGCGACGGAAGTAGTCGCGCAGCGTGAGCATCATGTGTTTCAGGACCGCTGGCGTAAACCCACGGCGGCGCAGATCGGCGAGCGCAATCAGCTCGAGCAGGTCGACCGGTGTGTAGCGCCGCTCGGTAAACCCGCCGAGCGACGTAGGCCTTGGCGCGATCGCCGACTGAAACACCCGTCCCACATCCCAGCTCTGCAGCTGCCGCGCTGACAACCCCGTCAATGCGGCCACCTCGCGGGCGCTGTAGCTGGTCTTCAGTCGCAAGGCAGCAGGGCCCTCAGTCGGCCGGCCGGGAGGCGTGCGTCGGGTCCATCTGCCGGGCCACGGCGTCCGCTTGCCGCACGCCCTCGAAATCCTTCTCCGTGACACCCCCCTGATCGTGCGTGCTCCATCGCACCGTCACCCGCTTGAAGTGGATCGTCAAATCCGGATGATGGTCCGCAGCTTGTGCATCGAACGCGAGCCGCGTCACGAACGCAATGGCATCTGGAAACGAGGCAAA
Organism: Vicinamibacterales bacterium; assembly: GCA_039925145.1. Taxonomy (GTDB): domain Bacteria; phylum Acidobacteriota; class Vicinamibacteria; order Vicinamibacterales; family SCN-69-37; genus JBDSZL01. Next base: position 19,067 of record JBDSZL010000007.1, read on the forward strand.
CGCATACTGCCGCAGGAGACTCTTGTCTTCGAACTTCCAGCCAGGGACGGCGCGAAGGCGAGCATCGATCTGTTCGGTCGAGAGCTTCATGGTTCGGTCCTGCAAAACGACGATGAAAGACTCCTCACTCGAACGGTCGAGGAGGCGTGGACATAAGCCGGTCGGGTGAGGTCAGGGGAAACGCGGGGTCGTCATAACCCTCCAACAGATATCGCGTGACCATCAGCGCAGTGAGCGGCGCGAGCAGGATGCCGCTTCGATAGTGGCCGGTGGCCGCGACCACTCTCGGTACGTCCGCAAACGGTCCTATCGCCGGGAGACCGTCCGGCAGCGCCGGACGCAGCCCTACGCGAACGGCTTCCATCCTCGCGCCAGACGCGTGAGGCAACAGCTCAATCACCGCCGAAGTCAGCGAGCTGACGCCGGCCACTGTGGTGCCCTCGTCGAAGCCTGCGTCTTCGACGGTCGCACCCACGAGCAGCGACCCATCGGACCATGGCACCGCGTAACAGTGGGGTCCCCAAACGATTCGCCCCGGTTGCTCACCCTCACACCAGTGCAGGTGCAGTAACTGTCCGCGCACGGGACGCACCGGGACCGGCGCGATGCCCGCCACGCGGATACTGCGCGACCAGCTGCCACTGGCCAGCACCACCGCATCGGACTCGTACAGCCGGCCGCCGGCGCGAACAGTGGTCCGGCTGCCGTGTTGTTCGACTCCGGTGACCTCGACGGGAAATTCGAACGTGGCCCCGGCCAGCCGTGCCTGCTGCACGAGCGCCGTCAGCAGGCTGCCGACTCCCACAAATCCGTGGTCCAGCGTGAAAAGCCCGCCAATGGCCGCGGGCGTGACGCTCGGCTCGAAGCCGCGAAGCACATTCCCATCCAGCCAGTCAGATGGGACGTTCGCATCGTCGAGCGCCGACTTGGCGCTGAGAAGGCGGTCCACGCCATCACTGTCGAGCGCGACCTCGAGAGTCCCCGCGCGTCCATATTCAATAGGCGTCCGGCTGTGCTCGAGCAGCCGCGCGATGAATTCGTCGTACAGCGAGAGGCTCCGCGCACCCAACTCCAGCATCGGCCGATGCCCCTCGGCCTCGATGTAGGGGGTCAGCATCCCGGCCGACGCCTGCGAGGCGCCCAGCCCGGGGCCCCGCATGTCGAGAACGGTCACGGCTGCGCCAGCCGTGGCCAGGGACTCGGCGACCGCAGCGCCGATAATCCCGGCGCCGATGACGATGACTTGCACGGGACAAGTCTATCTCGGCCGCTATGCCCGGAGGCCATCAGCTCGAGCGGTGTGCGGCCGTTTCAATTCCAGCCGGAGCGCCGTGCCCCGGCGGTCGGGTGTGTGCGCTCCAGGGGACGGGCACTGTCCCTGACGACGAGGTAATGTCGTATTCTTCGTCATGAACGGCTGCGGTCCAGCGGTACGGGCCTTGCTGAGGTAGACAGCGTGTTGGCACCAAAAACTCTCCTCATTGGGCTCGTGGGCACCGGCGTATTAGCGGGAGCCGGGCTGGGAGGCTACGTCGCCGTGAGGACGGCCTCTACCGTCCCCAGCGCCGTGTCCGCGTCCTCGCCTTCCGCTGCTGGGCCCGTCGACCCCGCATCGCCTTCGCCAGATCTCGCGGCAGCTGCCGTGCCCGATGCCCCTTCGCCGGCCGCCATTGATGACCGGGCCAGGCAGTCGACCGTAGGCACACCACCACGGCAGTCCTCGACTCGAGAAGATTCCCAGTTGCGGATTTCTTCTTCGGCCGCGGCCTCCCGACGAAACACCAGTCCCAGCCAGGGAACCGCGAGCGCGTTACCCGACCCGGCCCCGGCGCCGTCGGCGGTCATTTCAACCCCTGCCGCTGCGAGCCCGATTGCAACGTCTGAAGTGTCTGAGGCAGCGGTTGCGCCTGAGACGGCCCGCCGACGCAGCATCCATCAGGACATCGTCGTCGCCAACGACTCGGTGATTGGCATCAGGCTCGACGGAGCGGTATCGAGTGAAACCGCCAAAGTCGAAGATCGCGTCACGGCCCGTGTCACCCGCGATGTCGTAGTTGACGGCCTGACGGCCATTCCCGCCGGAGCCCGGCTCGAAGGCACCGTGACGACGGTGGATCGTGGTGGCAAGTTGCGGGACCGCGCGCGCATCGGGATCCGGTTCACGTCGCTTACGGTCGGGACGAGCATGCGGGTTCCCATCCAGACCGACACCATCTTCCGCGACGGCGCCGCTCCGGGAGGCGAGGCCACGTCCAAGATCGGCGCGAGTGCGGTGGTAGGAACGATTCTTGGCGCGGTCATCGGCGGCAAGAAGGGCGCGGCGATCGGCGGCACAGCGGGAGCCGCGGGCGGCACGGCGGTTGTCATGGCGGGCGACCGGAACGAAGCTGTTATTGCTGCCGGCACTCCCCTGACGCTCAGGCTCACCAGCCCGCTTTCCGTCAGTGTCGAGCGCGAAGAATAACGGCGCGCGTGCCCCCTCAAATCAACTCGCGCCAACTCTCCTCGTAACGTCGCGGGCCCGTGCGCTCCATCGAGATCATCCCGTGGAGCGGGAACGGTCCGCTGGCTCCCAGCAGTCTCGCCAGGTCGGCCAACTGCGGCATATGCCCCGCAACGAGCACGTCGCGGTCCTCACCCTCGAGCACATCGCGTATCCAGTCCGGTGGATCCTCGGGTCGAAGCCCTCGCACCATTTTGAATTCCGCAAATGAATTGCAGTGTCGCAGAAACGCCTCGGCGGTCTGCCTCGCCCGCAACTTGCCGCTGTGCCAGATCGCTGCGGGCGCCACGCCACGCGCCGCCGCCCCCGACGCGAGTTGCTCGGCCTGCTGAAGACCCACACTCGACAGCGGTCGCTGGGGATCGACGCTTGGAAGAAGGGCGTCGGCGTGATGCACAAGATAGAGCCGCATGGCGTCGCTCCTGGGGCCTCTGTATAGTACGGCGCGTTGACAGACCGCGTCATCCCCACTCGGGCAGTCGTGTCCTGGGTCGTCTACGACCTGGCGAACACGATCTTCTCCATGGGAGTCGTCTCACTCTACTTCTCCTTGTTCATCCAGGATCGAGTGGGCGTGGCGCGCGCCGACAGCACATACGGCCTCATCACGGCGGTGTCGATGGGCACGATCTTCCTGCTGTCTCCCCTGCTCGGGGCCATGACCGATCGCGCAAGACGGCGAATGCCCTTCCTGGTATGGAGCACGCTCGTTTGCTGTGCCGCCACGGCGTTTATCGGCGGGCCATTCAGCCGCTCAATCGTCCTCTTCGTCGTCGCCAACGCAGCCTACCAGGCGGGTCTGCAGTTCTATGATGCTCTGCTGCCCGAGGTCACCACCGAGTCGAATCGCGGACGCATCAGCGGAATTGGCGTCGGCGTGGGATACCTGGGATCGTATCTGGCCGTCGGGTTGGGGTTCCTCGTCCCCGCGGATCACCGCACGCTGGTCTTTCCCATCATCGCGGCGTCCTTCATGCTGTTCTCGCTCCCCTGCTTCTGGTTCGTCATCGAACGTGAAAACGCCCATCCGCGCCCCGTGTTTGGATGGCGTGTGATCCGCGAGTCGACGGCCGAGACACTGCGAACGCTGCGGTCGGGTCATCAGTTTCCGGGTCTGCTGCGCTTCCTGATCGGAAGGGTCTTCTACACCGACGCCATCAACACGGTGATCGCGTACATGGCCCTGTACACGGTGAACGTGTCGGTCGCGTCAGGACTGTCGCAGGTCGACGGTCGCAACCAGGCGCAACTGGTTCTCATGGTGGCAATCACGTGCGCGGTCATCGGTGGGGTCGCGTGGGGGTATGTCGTCGATCGCCTGGGTCCCAAACGAACGCTCGACACCGTGCTGCTGCTCTGGATGATCACATTCGCGCTGGCTGCGGGCGTCGGAGCGTTTGCCCTGCGGCCCGTGTGGCTGTTCGTGGTCGCGAGCATGGCGGGCATTGCACTCGGCGGCGTGTGGGCAGCAGACCGGCCGCTGATGCTTCGACTCACGCCCCCGAATCGCGTCGGCGAGTTCTACGGCCTGTACGGCATGGTCGGCCGGTTTTCGGCAGTGTCAGGTCCACTGCTCTGGAGCGCCATCATGTATGCGGCCGTCGAGCGCGGCAAACTCCAGCCCCTGACAGGGCAGGCTCTTGCCATCACCTCACTGCTCGTCATGGTCATCGTGAGCTTTGCCATCCTCCGTCGCGTCACCGACGAGCACCGGAACTGGGCGGCGCTCACTGACGGGACTCCAGTACTTTGACGATCTCCGGTTCAATCGACTTCGGACTCACCCTCGATCCGTAGCGTCCAACGACGCTTCCATTGCCATCGACCAGGAACTTCGTGAAGTTCCAGGCGATGCGCTGGAGGCCGAATACCCCTCCCTGCTGCGTTTTCAAGAATCGATACAGGGGATGCGCATCGGCCCCGTTTACGTCGACCTTCGAGAACATCGGAAACGTGACGTCGAACCGCTCGGTGCAGAACTCGCGAATCTGACGATCGTCGCCCGGCTCCTGATGGCCGAACTGGTCGCACGGAAATCCCATCACGACGAGGCCTTGCGGCTGCCATCGCCGGTGAAGTGCTTCGAGTTCTCGATACTGAGGGGTAAACCCGCAATGGCTCGCCACGTTGACGACGAGCAGAGCGGATCCCCGATAAGTCCGCAGACTCAGCGGCGTACCGTCAATCCTCGTCACGTCGATATCGAGGGTGTACAGATCGACCGGCCCGGTTTGCCTCAACGGCGCCATCGGGATGGAACGCTCGTCACAGCTGCAGGTGCAGTCGCCACCTCGTCATTGTACGAGGCGCGGGCACTCACGAGCGGCGAAGCGGAAACGCGGCTGCCGGCATGAATCGGACGGCCGCGTCGAGGTTCAAGGCTGCAGCACGACCTTCGTGCAGTCGTGCGCCTTGTCATGAAAGATTTTGTAGGCTTCGGCTGCGCGGTCGAGCGGCAACCGGTGACTGATCACGAACGACGGATCGATCGCGCCACCTTCGACGAGCGAGAGGAGCTTTGGCATATACCGATGCACGTGGGTCTGCCCCATCTTGAACGTCAGCCCTTTCGCAAAGGCCGCGCCCATCGGCATCTTGTCCAGTAAGCCGCCGTAAACGCCTGGGATTGAGACCACCCCACCCTTGCGGCACGCCATGATGGCCTGCCGCAGCGCTTCGAGCCGATCGGTCGCCATGAACGCCACGGTCTTCGCTATGTCGTAGTAGGCGCCGAGCGATCCGCTCCCGTGCGCCTCGAGGCCCACAGCGTCGATGCAGCCGTCCGGCCCTCGTCCGCCGGTCATTGACCTCAGTCGTTCGAGCAGATCCTCGGTCTCCTCGAAATTGATCGTCTCGGCGTTGCACTCTTCGCGCGCGAGGCGCAGTCGCTCTGGAACCCGATCGATCCCGATGACGCGCTCGGCGCCCAGCAGATACGCGCTCTTGATGGCGAACAGGCCTACCGGTCCGCAGCCCCACACGGCGATCACATCACCCGGCTGAATGTTGCAGTTCTCAGCCGCCATATATCCCGTCGGAAAAATGTCGGACAGAAACAGCACCTGCTCATCAGGCAACTCGGCTGGCACTTTGATGGGCCCGACGTCGGCAAAGGGGACACGCACGTATTCCGCTTGACCACCGGCATAGCCGCCATACATGTGGGAATAGCCGAACAGTCCGCTCCCGGAGTAGCCGTAGGTCTTCTCGAGCATCCACGCGTTGGGATTCGAGTTGTCGCACAGCGACGAGAGTCCCCGCTGGCACATCTCGCACTGGCCGCAGGCGATCGTGAAAGGGACGACGACGCGGTCGCCGGGTTTGAGGGTGCGGACGGCCGACCCAACATCGACCACCTCGCCCATGAACTCATGGCCGAGGATGTCGCCAGATTTCATCGACGGAATGAAGCCGTCGTAGAGGTGCAGATCCGAGCCGCAGATGGCCGTCGAGGTGACACGCAGAATTGCGTCACGCGGGTTGAGAATCGACGGGTCTGGCACTTGTTCGACCCGCACGTCGTGGGTGCCGCGCCAGCAGAGGGCCTTCATGCCGATCTCCTCATCATCCGCGCCACGGCTGAGCGGCGGCCAGAGGGCTGCCCCTGGGTCTTCGGCGTTTCGCCAGCCTCGAGGATCTGCTTCAGACGCCGCAGGTCCTCGCGCAGTCGCGACGCCGGACTCTGTCCCACGAGCCAGGCTACCGAAGCGCCCAGCTTGCCGGCCGGCGGCGCGTACTGCATCGTCACGTGAATCTCGGTGCCTCCACGCGGCGCCGGCTGAAAGCGGACCGACCCGGCACTGGCGACGTCAGCACCCGCGAGCGAGCGCCATCCGATCAGCTCGGGCTCAATCTCGTTGATGACCTCGGCGTCCCACTCCACACGGATGCCGCCGGGACCGCGCGCCACCCAATGCGATCGGCAGTCATCAACGACGTCCACCCGTTCGAGCGTCTCCATGAAGAGCGGCAGGTTGCCCAGATTGCGCCAGAAGCGGTAGAGCTCGGTCACTGGCCGGTTGATCGTGATGCTCTCCTCGACGCGAATGCCTCTCGATCCCGAGAGGGCCTCCCGCGAGTCGTCACGGCGACGGCGGCGGCCTGTAGCGGCATTGACCGGACAGAAACCGGAAACGCCGCGTACGAGCAGACCGACCGCCGCAGCCCCGGTCGCTTGCCGGCGCTTGGGCTGTTGCTTGGCCGCATAAGCCATGAGCACGGCACCGGCAAGCACCGACGCCATACGTTCCCAGTCGTTCACGTTTCGCGCAACCCTCACACGACACTCCCGCGGCGTTCCTGGGCTGGCACGCGCCTGCGACGCCGACATGCGAGTTGGTGCAAACGGGAGACCAAGCTGGTCGCCCTGAGTCCCCCTCTCTGAGTCGGCACAAATCGCTGTGGCAGGCGCGGCTTGCCCTCATTCGGCACGGTTCAGGCCCAGTGTGGGCCGTGGGCACGGCGCGCAAGGAACGCCAGCGACCCATGTAGTGGTGTAGATTCTGCAGCTCGCCAAGGGCCGCGAGCCCGGGGGCCCACCCGAGCGCGACACGGCCCCCCACGGCAGGAGTCGGGACAGACACTGAGTCGGGGTTGTGGCTCCTGGTAGC
>JBDSZL010000008.1:0-13384 GCA_039925145.1 Vicinamibacterales bacterium
GGAGGCCCGGACAGACCCTGGCGCAAAGCCAGTCGGGGGCCGACGACGGATCACTGCAGGCAGACGGCCATGCGGACATCGACCCGGGCCCTGACGGTGCCGGTGACGACAGTGAGTCGTCCGACGGATCGGACACCAGCGAACCGTGAAGCTGGCTGTCGTTGTTCAGCGCTACGCCGCCGACATCAGCGGCGGCGCAGAGCTGCACGCACGCTACATTGCCGAGCGCCTTTCGCGGCATGCAGATGTCGAAGTCCTGACGACCTGCGCCCGCGACTACGTGACGTGGAAGAACGACCTGCCCGCCGGCGAGGAGCAGGTTCATGGCATCCGCGTGCGACGTTTCCCCGTGACGCACCCGCGCAGCCCTGACCAGTTCGGCAAGGAGTCCCAGACTGTCTTCGGACGTCGGCACTCGGTGGAGGACGAACTGCGCTGGCTCGACGCGGAGGGGCCCACCAGCACCGCGCTCATCAGGCACATCGCCGCATCCGAAGCGTCGTTCGACTTCTTCCTGTTCTTCAGCTACAGGTACTACCACGCGTGGCACGGGCTGCGCGCTGTCGCGCAGAAGGCCGTGCTCGTGCCGACTGCGGAGCGCGATCCCGCGATCGGGCTCTCAATTTTCGGTCCCACATTCCGCGCCGCGCGCGCGATTATGTACAACTCGTTCGAGGAACGCGCGCTGATCGAGCACGTGAGCGGGCGACAGGGCCCCGGGGTCGTCGTGGGCGTCGGCTCCGATATCCCCGAACGCACGCAGCCGGGCCGCTTCCGCAAGCGACACGGGGTGCGTCGCCCGTTCGCGCTCTACCTAGGACGGGTCGACGAGAACAAAGGGTGCCAGGAACTGTTCTCGCACTTCCAGCGGTATGCATCGGCGTATCGCCACGGCCTCGATCTGGTCCTCATCGGATCCACGGTGCTCGAGATCCCCAGGCATCCGCGCATTCGCCATCTGGGTTTCCTCTCCGACGAGGACAAGTTCGACGCCCTCTCAGCCGCCGACGTGCTGATCATGCCGTCTCGTTACGAGAGCCTGTCGATGGTCGCGCTCGAAGCGTGGGCGATGGGCCGGCCAGTACTCGCCAACGGCGCGTGCGATGTCCTGCGAGGCCAGTGCATCCGTAGCAACGCCGGGCTGTATTACGACAACTACGACGAATTTGCCGAGGCGCTCTATCGACTCGAAGGAACCGGCCCGCTCGGAGGCGTGCTCGGGCGTAACGGCCGCGAGTTCTTCCGTCGCCATTACACCTGGCCGGTGATCGAGCGGAAGTACCTCGAGATGTTCGAGCGGCTCTCGCGCGAGCCCGCTCCTGCGCTCGAACCACTGCCAGGATTCTTCGCGAGGCGCGCGAGACGCCTGCCGCCCGCCGACGAGGTCCTCAGTGCGGCACCATCAGGCCCGGTGCTGTCGTGACGGCCACGCCGGCGCGCGGTCCACGCGTGCATCAAATTCTGGCGACCCTCGGGTACGGGGACGCGATCGGCAACGAAGTGCTCGGCATTGCTCGCGCACTCCGCGCGGCCGGCTACGACTCGGACATCATCGTGGAGACGGCCGACCCGCGGCTCGAGGATCTGACCGTCGACTATCGCGACGCGGTCGATGCGATTGGGGCAGACGACCTGCTCATTCACCATTTTTCGCTGGGCTCGCGCGCGTCCCGCACGGCATTCGCGCTGCCGTCCCGGATGATCCTCGTGTACCACAACATCACACCGCCCGAGTATTTCCTCGGCGTGCACGACCAACTGGTGCGCCAGTGCTACCACGGCCGCCGCGAGCTGCTGCCGTACCGCTCCCGATGCGAGCTCGCGCTCGGTGATTCCGAGTTCAACCGGCGGGAGCTCGAAGCGCTGGGGTTTCCACGGACCTCGGTATTGCCTGTCGTGCCGGACTTTTCGCATCTGAATGTGCCGGGCGACGTACGCGTGTTCCGCGACTACGACGACGAGTGGACCAATATTCTCTTCGTCGGGCGGGTAATCCCCAACAAACGTCCAGACAACCTCATCCGGTTCTTTCACGCATACAAGACGCTGTACAACCGTAAGTCGCGACTGATTCTCGCGGGATCGTACGGCGGCTTCGATACCTACCTCGCCCAACTGCACGCGCTTCGCGCGGCCCTCGGTGTCGACGACGTGCACGTGTTGGGACAAGTCACGAACGAAGAACTGACGTCGCTCTACGACATCGCCGACCTGTTCCTGTGCGCCAGCGAGCACGAGGGGTTCTGCGTGCCCATCGTCGAAGCCTTCTACAAGAGGGTGCCCGTGCTGGCCCTGGCCGCTACGGCGGTGCCCGCCACCATGGACGGGGGCGGGGCGCTCTACTCGACGGCCGACGCCCGGCAGGTGGCCGCCCTCATGGACAGCATCCTTGCGAGCGAGGACCGGCAAGCCGCCATTCTCGAGACGCAGGACGCCGCGCTGGCACGGCTGCTGTCGCGGGATTTTCCGGGGATGGTGCGTCGTTTCGTGAGCGATGTGCTCGCCGGCCCCCGGATGTCGCCCCCGGCCGCCGTCGCGCCAGACTTCTGGCGCCAGTTCCGACTCGCCGATGAGCTCGAGCGCCTGCGAGATTCACGACCCGCGGCGCTGCGGGCGCTGCCACTCTCGCCTCACGACACCGGGCCGGTGGCGGATCTGGGCCAGCGCCGATGATCGTCAACCAGTGGGTACCCGCCGCGCACCGTGGGGATGCCGTCGGCGATAACGCGCGCGCACTGCGCGATCTATTTCGACGCTGGGGTCACCAGTCCGACATCTTCGCGCTGACGGTCGACGACGAATTGCAGGGAGACGTGCGGTCGTGGCACGACACGTCGGCCCGTCAGGGCGACGTCACCATTCTCCATTTCGCAATGCCGTCGCCGATGACTACCGCGCTCACCACGGTGCCAGGCGCGCGGGTGTTGTGCTACCACAACGTGACCCCGTCGCACTTCTTTGTGCCGTTCGACAAGGAGCTCGTGCGCTTGACGGCTCTCGGTCGCCGGGAACTTGCGACGCTCGTCGGCCGGGTCGATCTCGCCCTCGGGGTTTCGGAGTACAACCGCACAGAGCTCGACGATGCTGGTTTTGCGCCCACGGGCGTGCTGCCCCTGATCGTCCAGACCGATCGGCTGACGAGCGCCCCCAGATTGCCGGCGCTCGAACGGATTCTGCAGGACGGCCTCACGAACATTGTGTTCGTCGGGCGGATCGCGCCGAACAAGAAGATCGAAGACCACATCCGGCTCGCGGAACACTACAAGCGCTACGTGGACGTGTACTATCGGTTCATCTTCGTCGGGAAGCACGACGCGGTGCCGACCTACTACAGCGCCGTGCAGGGATTGATTGCTGAGTACCGCATGCTCTCGGAGCGATTCTGGTTCACCGGGCCGGCTTCGGATGCCGAACTCGCCGCGTACTACAGGAACGCGCATGCCTACGTCTCGCTCAGCGAGCACGAGGGCTTCTGCGTGCCGCTCGTCGAGGCGATGGCGATGAACGTTCCAGTCCTCGCTTACGGCGCGGCGGCGGTGCCTGAGACGCTGGGCGGGGCTGGCGTGACGTTCTGGCCCAAAGACCTGGAGGTGGCCGCCGAGCTGCTCGGCGCGCTCGTGTACGATGAGCCCCTTCGACGAGACATCATCGCCGGGCAGCGGAAGCGGCTTGCGGCCTTCTCACCAGCGGCGGTGATCCCGCGCGTGAAGCGAGCGCTGATGACAGTGGGATTATGACGGGCCGGCACCCCCTCACGGGCGCCACCAGAGGAGTCAGTCAGGCGTGAAACTCGCATTCGTCGTTCAACGCTACGGCACCGAAATTCTCGGTGGCTCCGAATATCACTGCCGTCTCGTGGCCGAGCGGCTCGCAGACCGGCATCAGGTCGATGTGCTCACGAGCTGCGCGCGCGACTATACGACCTGGAAGAATGAATACCCCGAGGGTGCCGACCGCCTCCGCGGGGTCACGGTACGTCGCTTCCCCGCAACGGTTACGCGCGACCTGCCAGCGTTCAACGCCTATTCCGATTGGATCTTCAACAACCGGCACACCCGGCAGGACGAGATGGAGTGGCTCAAACAGCAGGGCCCCTGGACACCGGACCTGTTCGAGTACCTCGAACGGCAGCACCACCAGTACGATGCCCTGATCTTCTTCACCTACCTCTACGCTCCAACCGTGATGGGCCTCCGCGTCGCTCCGTCGAAAAGTCTGCTCGTGCCGACCGCACACGACGAGCCGGCCATTCGCCTCGGCATCTACGACGACGTCTTCAGCGCGGCAGCGGGCATCGTGTGGAACACCGATGTCGAGCGGACGTTCATCACTTCGCGTTTTCATTTGCGCGCGCTGGTCGAAGACGTCGTCGGATGCGGCGTCGACCTTCCTGAAGGTGAAGCGATCGCAGACGAGGAGGAACGCGAGAATGTCGCTCCACCCAACCGCGAGCCCCTACCACCGCATCTCGAAGGGCCCGCAAACGCCTTCCGGCGGCGTCATCGCATCCACGGGCCGTTCGTGCTCTACGGCGGGCGCATCGATCCAGGCAAGGGGTGCGAGGAATTGCTGGAGTACTTCCAGACGTATCTCAAGGAGGTCGGTGACGCCACACTGGCGTTGATGGGTACGAAGCTCATGCCGCTGCCCGAGGACCCGCTCGTCCGCTTCGCGGGCATGCTTCCCGACGCGGAACGTCTCCACGCGCTCGAGGCCGCCAGCGTGGTCGTCGTGCCGTCCCCGTACGAGAGCTTGTCGCTTCTGGCGCTCGAGGCCTTCGCGGTAGGCACCCCGGTGCTGGCCAACGCGCGGTCGGAGGTTCTGGTCGAGCACTGTCGCCGGAGCAACGCTGGCCTGTACTACGGCGACCGCTCGGAGTTCGTCGAGGGGCTCAAGCTGCTACTCCACGACACGGCGCTCTGCGTGGCCATGGGACGCAACGGCAAGGCGTACGTGAACCGGAACTACCGGTGGAGCACCATCCTCTCCAAATACGAGCGACTGTTGACGCAGTTGCAGAGCCGGAGCCGCGAAGCCGACCGCGCCCCTGAACGTCCCCGGCAAGCCGACAACGATCGGCCGAGAAACAGTGGTTCTCGGGGCCGACCACGCGAGCAGCATCGGCGGCCGCAGGGCGAGCGCCACCGCGACCGTGGACCATCACGGGCCCGACGCCCCTGACGGCACCTGCCAAATCGTTTACGAGCCTGTGTCCGTGTCGGCGCCCAGGCCGGACGCATCGTCACGCCCATCGACGCCTGCCTTCCGGCGCCTGGGTCTGATGTCGTAGCGCTTGATCATCTCGTTGAGCGTCGTGGCCTTGATGTGCAGCAGCTCGGCGGCCTTCTTCTGCACGCCGCCCGCGGCGTCGAGCGCCGCTTCGATGTAGCGGCGCTCGTGGCCCACGATCACTTCGCGGAACTGGATGCCTTCAGCGGGAATCACCACGTCAGGCACTTCGAAGCTCGGGTCAGAGCTGACGTGATCGGGGATGAGATCGGGACCAATCTCGCGATCGCTGCACAGCACGACCGCGCGCTCGATCACGTTCTCGAGCTCGCGCACGTTGCCGGGCCAGTCGTAAGACGTCAGCCGATCCATTGCTTCGGGCGTGAGCACGAGCAGCGGCCGGCGACTCTCCTCGGCGAACTTCTCGAGGAAGTGCTGCACGAGCAGCGGGATGTCCTCCTTGCGCTCGCGCAACGTCGGCAACTGCACGACGATCACGTTCAGCCGGTAATAGAGGTCTTCCCGGAACTTGTTCTCGCGGGTGAGGTCCTTCAAGTTGACGTTCGTGGCGACGATGATCCGAACGTCCACTTTGATCGTGTCGACACCGCCAAGGCGCATGAACTCGCGCTCCTGGATGACGCGCAGGAGCTTGACCTGTGTCTCGAGCGGGATGTTGCCGATCTCATCGAAAAAGATCGTCCCCTTGTCAGCCAGCTCGAACAGCCCCTTCTTCGGGTAGACCGCCCCGGTGAACGCGCCCTTCACGTGACCGAACAGATTGGACTCGAGTAGATCGGGCGGGAGGTTGCCCGAGTTCACCGTGATGAACGGCTTGTCCGATCGTGCCGAACGGCGGTGAAACGCACGGGCGACGAGTTCCTTACCTGTACCGCTCTCGCCTTGAATCAGCACCGTGGCCCTGCTCGGAGCCGCTCTCGAAATCAGATCGTACACCGCGCGGATGTTGGCGCTGCCGCCGATGATCTCGCCGTAACGATGTGTGTCGGAGCGCAGCTGATCGCGAAGCGCGCGATTCTCGCGCACGAGCTGGCGTCGGTCGATGGCATTCCGCACGACAGCGAGCACTTCGTCGTTCTTGAACGGCTTGGGGAAGTAGTAAAACGCCCCCTGCTTGGTTGCGGCGATGGCGCTTTCGATCGTGCCGAATGCGGTGATCATCACGACGGGCAGTTCCTCGTCGAGCCGGCGGATCTCGTCGAGCACGTCGAGCCCGTTGCGATCGGGCAACATGAGGTCGAGGAGCACCACGTGCACCTGTCGATCGCCCAGCAGTTCCAGGCCCCGGGTGGCGGTTTCGGCGCACAGCACGTCGTAGCCCTCGGCGGTCAACAGGGCGTCGAGAGCCTCGCGAATGATCTCTTCGTCATCAATGACGAGAATGGAGACGGCAGAGTGGGTCATGTGGGGAGCGGGGCACGCACACGGCGTCGTTAGAGACGGACGGCTCCGGCCGTATCGCGGGTTTCTCGAGCGGCCGCCGGCAGCACCAGGCGGAAACAGGTTCCCTGGTCGATGTCGCTCTCACAGGTGAGCGTACCACCATGTTCCTGCACGATGCCGTAGCTGACCGACAGGCCCAGACCCGTACCTCGCGCATCGGACTTCGTCGTGAAGAACGGATCGTAAATGCGCGACAGGTGCTCGGACGGGATTCCGGCGCCGGTGTCGGACACCTCTGCCAGCGCCTCGGACTCGCTCACCGCCGTCGTGACGGACAGCCAGCCGCCCTTGGGCATCGCATCGCGCGCATTCAGAAAGAGGTTGAGGAACACCTGCTGCAGTTTGTACTCCGTCCCCAGAACGAGCACCGCCGGGCCCTCCAGGTGCTTGCGGACCTGGATGCGATTGGTGCGGAACTGGTGCTCGAGCAGCGAGAGCACATCACTGATCACCCCGTTCAGGTCGACAAGCTTCATCTCGCCGCCCGACGGTCTGGAGAGATTAAGGAGACTGTTGACGATCTTCGCGGCCCTGAACGTCTGCTGCTCGATCTTCTCGAGCAGGTGGGTGGCGGGGTCGTCCGGGTCGGCCTTCTCGAGCAACATCTGGGTGAAGCTCGAAATGCCGGTGAGGGGCGTGTTCACCTCGTGGGCAACGCCGGCCGCGAGCAGGCCGATGGCAGCCATCTTCTCGGACAATCGCAGCTGCTCCTCGAGATTGGCGCGCTCGGTGATGTCCTCGAACACGATAATCCAGCCGGCCTGCGATTCGTCGCGCGTCTCGAACGGCGCGATGGCCGTGTTGACGAGCAGCTGCCGCCGTTCCTCGCCCGAGACAGTGCCGGTGTCCAGCGGCACGCGGTACAGCGTCGTGCCCGCTGGCGACTCGCGACGCGCCACCTGCAGCGTCTCGACGAACGAGCGGCTGAACAGATCGGAGAGGTCGGAGCCGAGCGCTTTTGTGCTGGCCACGCCGAGCAGGTTCTGCATTCGCCTGTTCCAGCGCAGCACCCGGTCGGACATGTCGACGACGAGCAGTCCGTCGGTCAGCGACTCGACGACGCTGTCGCTGAACTGCCGGAGCCGCTCGATTTCGCTCGCCTTGCCAGAGAGCTGCTTGTAGAGCCTCGCGTTTTCGAGTGCCGTGGCAGCCTGGGCCGCGACGGCGCCGAGCAGGGCCATATCTTCGCTGTTGAGCGGCTCGCCATTCGGACGATGGCCGAGCGCGATGGTCCCCACCGTGACCTCGTTCGACACACAGGGCACGAAGGCATACAGGCCAACGTCACGCCAGCGCGCCGCTTCGTCAACCGGCAGCCGGCGCGACGGCACCACATCGTCGACCACCACCGTCTGCCCGGCGCGCAATCGAGACCCGAGCAGCGAGCTGGGCGCGACTTCTCCCAAGTCAGTCAGTGGCATGCCGCCGGCAACAACGGGAATCAGCAACTCGGCCGCATGTGCCTCGGCGGACAGGAAGAGGGCGATGTGATCGACGCCCAGCGTCTCCCGAATGCGTGAGACCAGCGTGGAGCTCAGGCGATCGAGATCGAGATCGCTGTTGAGCTCGCGGGCGAAACTTACGAGTGCGCGCCGATAGTCGTAGCGATCGCGGTAATACAGCCGGTCCAGGGCGGTTTGAATCGCATTCCACAACGACGGCGCCACCAGCGCAACGATCAGCGTGGCGAGCAGAGCCCAGAAGCTGCTGCGTTCGTTGTCGGCGCCGAGAACGAGGCTGACCAGCCGCAGCGTGCCGCCGTACATCATCGCAAGCAGAACAACCACGGCCGCAATGACCAGGCCCTTCTTGATGATCACCTCAATGTCCATCAGGCGGTAACGCACCAGCGCCGAGGCAAAGGAAAGAGGCACGCACCCCAGGAGCACCGCGGTGTATTCGGCGTAGCCGGGTGGCCGGCCGAGCAACAGCGGGATGACGTAGATGGAAAGGAACGGGACGGCCCCGACGGCGGCGCCCCAGACAATCCAACGAAGCTGCCGCTGGGCGGTCACCGAGCGCAACCGGCGCAGCGCGCGCATGATCAGGAGCAGGCCTCCGGCCAGGCACAGCGAGAGGTACAGGTACGCGACCCACTCGATCTGGGTCAGCAGCCCAGAGGCATGGACACCGGGGAGCAGCCCCGAGACGACAGCGATGCGCGCGGCGCCAAGGACGGCCGCCGGAGCATAGGCCAACGGTAGAATCGCGCGGCCCACGCGGCTGCGCACCCAGGCATTCGGACGCTCGGGGAACACGAGCGCAAAGTGCAGGAATAGCGGCGGCAGCATCAGCCGGGCCACTGTGTCGGCCCAGTCGAAGAAGTAGTCGAGCCGGTCGTAGCGGCCGCTGGCGGTAAACGCCAACGCGCCAAAGAAGGCCACCGTAACCCAGAAGAAGTGGAGCGTCGCCAGATCGGTGGGGCGCCGCAGGCGAACGGACGCGCCAATCGCAATCGTCAGAATGCCGACGAGCGCCAGTGAGTAATAGAGGCCATGCCTCACCTCGGGCAGCGCCTGGAGCGCGATGGTGAGCGGCATCTCCTCGGAGGACCGCTGAATCATGTAGCGCAGCGGCTGATGAGGGTTGGCTGCGTGGAGGAGGGCCACCACTTCGCCGGGCGTTTGAATCTCGTGGCCTTCGATGAGAAGCACCACGTCACGAGGCCGGATGCCCGCGCGCGCGCCGGCCTGATCCGGGGCCACCTCTGCGGCCACCACATTCGTGCCCTCGCGCTGCCACAACACGCCGTCCTCGAGCTCGCCACGCCACGTCTTGACGAGGGCGATGTTCACGAGCGCGAGCGACACCAGCACCGACGCGACTGCCACCGGCAGCGCGACGCGCAGGAACGGGCGGAGGTGACCGGTGGTCGTGGTCATGTCACCGCTCTGTCAACACCAGACCATCTCGACGCTCATCAGAAACGCATCTGCACGCCGCTCGTGAGCCTTAGCGGAGGATTCACGGTCAGGAGCTCGTCGTAGATGGAACCGGCATCGCCGAGATCCCGCAGAAGCGTTCGTACCGCGATCAGCAAGTTCAGTTCGCCGTGGTTGAAGGGCTTGTATGGCAAGTGCTGCTGGACCTCGAGCTTGAAACGCCCGTGGCCGACAGGACCAGCCGTTCTGCGGCTCGGTGCGGTGAACTCGTTGCTGATGCGGAGTGCCAGGCTCACACGCGTTGCAGAGGCCGGCAGATTCGCGTTGAGCACAGCCGACAGATCGTGGCCGCGACGTGCAGTGGCGCGCACGCTCGACGGTGATACGGCGCGCAGCTGCTCCGGTCGCAATGCCGTGCCCCAGTGCGCGTCGCTGACCGTATAGCTCAGACGGCCGCTGACGCCACTCAGGAGTTGGCCCTTCAGCCCGACCGTCCACCCTTTGGCGTCCACGGTGCCCGGACTTGCGATGTAGTAGTGACCCACCTGGCTCGCGGCGTCGAGACCGAAGAGCGTTGCAATCTGGTTGGTGCTCATCTCCGAGAAGCGCCGGACGCTGAGCGCCGTGTTTTCGCGCAGGTCCGCCTCGATGCCGATGTCGTAGCGCTGCACCCTCTCGGGCTCGAGCAGCGATCCGCCGCCGAACGCCGAGAACGTCCGCTCCGGAGGCAGCCAGACGCCAGAGGCCGAAGGCGGCAGGAACTGGTCGGCACCGGGGGCGATCATGCGCGACGAGGCGCCACCGGTGAGCCGGGTCCGGGGGATGATCCCTACCGACACATCGGCGGACGAGCTGACAAGCGAAGGATCGGCCAGGTAATCGTAGCGATCGATCTTGAGCCCGTAATCCAGCGTCACTCGAGGGCTCATCGTCCACCGGTCATACCCGTAGACACCGGCAACGCGGCGGCCGGTGGCAGACGCGAGAATCGTCTCCGGCACCAGGTAGGCTTGGCTGCTGTACGACACACCGGTCCGGAACGCGTGCGTCCGATCGGCACGGGCCTGGTACTCGCTCAGAAACGTCCACGAGGACAGATCGCTTGGCGCTGCCGCAGCGCGCAGTGACCAGTCGCCGTAGGAGCCAACCGGAGCGCCGAGGACAACGTACGCAATCCCACGCGCCCAATCCTGTTCCGTGGATGGCACGCCGGATGCGGGCATCGCCCCGGTCGTCAGGAAGTTCACCTGACCGGTGAAGTCCGGCCCGGTGATGAAGGCCGTGGCCGCGCGTGCCGATCCTGCGACGATCCAGTCCATGAGCGAACCGCGAGCCTGGGCAAACCTGTCGTTGTCGCCTCCATCCGGCGACGGGACACCACCGGGAGACAGATCCCTCAGCGCCGTTCGGCCCAGGTGGCGGAGCCGCCAGGCCATGTCGGAGTGCGTGTGCTCACTCACCTCGTCGAGTGGAGGGTCACCGTCGGCCTGCTCGACGCCCAATCCGGCAAGGAGCAACGTGCCCGACGCCGCAGCGGCGCTTCGAGTCAATGTGATGTGTCGCGTGAGGGGCACGTCGGGCTGCACCCGGATGGGCTCGCGGTAGGTCGAGATGTACCCATCGCGTGCGGCCCGGAGCACGTATTCCCCGACCGGCAGCGCCAGCGCGAATCGTCCGCGACTGTCCGTGCGAGCAGTCGCGACGGCGGCCCCCATGGCCAGCACGCTCGCGCCGTCGAGCGCAGCGCCAGCCTGGTCGGTTACCGTGCCTTCGATCCGCCCCGGCCTGGCGGAGGCTTCGCGAGCGATGGCCTGTGGCAGTGCGGGACTCTGGGCGCAAACCTCCGTGGCCATCTCGGAGAGCGCGGCCAGAAAGAAGAGCGCGAACGGGAGACGGAGATGGCGACCCATACACCCTCTCGAAAGTGCCGTGTGAGTGCTTCGCGAAAGGCGGCGCGCCGGCCGCCCGGAGGAGGAACGACTCATCGTAGCAGGGTCCAGGGACGGCGGCTACCGGCATCAACTCTGGTCGGAGCGCGTGATATGATGCCCCGATTTTCCGGCGCCGGAAGCACCGCCTGCCGGTCGCGGGCTGGAGTCACCCGGGCGCCGGCATGCCCCCCACATTCTGGAGTCATCAGTGAAAATCCGTTCTATACAGGGTCGCGAAATCCTCGATTCGCGCGGCAATCCAACCGTTGAGGTCGACGTGATTCTCGACTCGGGAGCGCGGGGCCGCGCCGCGGTGCCGTCAGGCGCCTCCACGGGCACCCGCGAGGCCCTCGAGCTGCGCGACGGCGACAAGCGCCGGTATCTTGGGAAGGGCGTCAGGAAAGCCGTCGGGCACATCAACGATGAAATTGCCGGTGCGCTCACGGGGCAGGACGCCGACCAGCGCGCCATCGACAGCGCATTGCTCGCTCTTGACGGCACGCCAAACCTGGGCCGGCTCGGCGCCAATGCGGTCCTGGGCGTGTCCATGGCCACGGCTCGAGCCTCGGCCGAGGCGGCGGGCCAGCCGTTGTACGAATACCTCGCGTCGCTCGTCCCGGCCGCCGCGCGTGCCGGTGGTCCGGTGCTGCCCGTTCCGATGATGAACATCCTGAACGGCGGCGCCCACGCCGACACCAACGTGGACTTTCAGGAGTTCATGGTGATGCCGGTGGGCCTTCCCACGTTCTCGGACGCCCTGCGCGCCGGCGTGGAGACGTTCCACGCGCTGCGCAGCCTGTTGAAGAAACGCGGCCTTGCCACGGGCGTCGGCGACGAAGGCGGCTTCGCGCCGAGCCTCGCGTCGAATCGCGAGGCGGTGGAACTGGTGCTCGAAGCCGTGCAGGCAGCCGGTTACAAGCCGGGGACCGACATGTACGTGGCCCTCGACGTCGCGTCGAGCGAATTCTGGGACGACACAGCCAAGAACTACGTGCTGAAGAAATCAGGCGAAGGCACCAAGTCGAGCGACCAGATGATCGCGATGTACGAGGACTGGATTCGCCAGTATCCCATCGTGTCCATCGAAGACGGTCTGGCCGAGAGCGACTGGCCAGGCTGGCAGCGCCTGACCACCAGCCTGGGCCAGCGGGTACAGCTGGTTGGCGACGACATCTTCGTGACCAACCCGGCGATTCTCAAGGAAGGCATCAGCCAGAAGATCGCCAATGCCCTGCTCGTCAAGCTCAACCAGATTGGCTCGGTGAGCGAGACACTTGACGCGATGGAGATGGCCAGACAGGCGGGGTACGCGAGCGTGGTCTCGCATCGCTCCGGCGAAACCGAAGACACCACGATCGCCGATCTGGCCGTTGCCACCTGCGCGGGTCAGATCAAGACAGGCTCGGCGAGCCGCTCCGACCGGACGGCCAAGTACAATCAGCTCCTCCGGATCGAAACAGAGCTCGGCGCTGGCGCCCGTTACGCCGGCAAGAGCGCCATCAAGCAGCTTTCCTGAAGCCACCATGTTCAAAGTCGTTCTTCTTCGTCACGGCGAGAGCACCTGGAACAGCGAGAACCGGTTCACTGGATGGACCGACGTCGATCTCAGCGCCAAGGGACTCACTGAAGCCCGCGACGCCGGCGTCTTGCTGCGCGAGTCCGGCTATGTGTTCGACGTGGCCTATACATCCGTGCTCAAACGGGCCATCCGCACCTGCTGGATGACGCTCGATGAGCTCGATCTGCTCTGGATTCCGATGATTCGGAGCTGGCGCCTGAACGAGCGGCACTACGGCGCGCTGCAGGGGCTGAACAAAGCGGAGACGGCGGCGCAGCACGGCGCCGAGCAAACGAAGATCTGGCGCCGCAGCTACGACA
>JBDSZL010000009.1:0-47369 GCA_039925145.1 Vicinamibacterales bacterium
CGATGTCGTTGCGCGAAATGCGCCCACCGAGCGTGATCGCGCGCGACGTGAACGTGGACGATCGGTTCAGGTGCACGAACATGCTCGCCAGATGGAACGAGGCCGAGCCCTGGCGCTGCAGCTTGACGTGGTCGACCACGGCGCCGTCTGCGAGCTGGACGTCCGTGACCGCATTTACCCACGCTGTGCCCCGGTCGAGGTCCGCGTAGCTCTCGACGACCGAGCATTGCGACTGCTCACCGGCCCGGATAAGCAGACGCGGCGAAATCAGCGAGGCGCCTTCGGCTGCAGCGACGAAGAGCACGTGAATCGGGTCTTCGAGAACGGCATGCGCCGGTACATCGAGCACGACCACGTCCTCGAAAAATGCGGTGTTCAGGTCCACGAACACACCGGCGCTCGCGGGCCGCGCCGGCAGCAGCGTCGCCGTCGGGGTCTTCGGGCCGGCGCCAACGCTGACAAGTCCTGTCAGCCGTGGCGAGCACGCTCGCACGCGGCCGTTGACGACCACCACGAGCGACTCGAGCGCACCGTCGAAATTAAGGGCGCGGTTGGTTGCATCGTCTACCTCTACGTCGGGCGCCAGACTGTACGTCGAGCTGGCGATGGGCGCGAGGTTCGTATGCCGCCACTCTTCGTTGCGGGTCGTGGGAAATCCCTCGGTCAGGAAGCGATTGAACGCTGACTCACGAGCCCCGGCCAGGCCCCCCTGCCCGAAGGCCGGCGTGCGCCGGAACGCATCGAAGCCGGCCGTGTATGTTCCGTGCCGTTCGGCAAGCTGAGTCATGCTAGCTTCTCGCTCCGGTAGTCTCGCCTTCGATCCAGCCATATCCCTTTTCTTCGAGTTCCAGCGCCAGTTCCCGTCCGCCCGAACGCACGATGCGTCCTTCGGTCAGCACGTGCACGAAGTCGGGGACGATGTAGTTGAGCAGGCGCTGGTAGTGGGTCACGACGAGCATGGAGCGGTCGGGACTGCGCAGCGCGTTCACGCCGTTCGAGACGATTTTCAGCGCGTCGATGTCGAGTCCGGAGTCGGTCTCGTCGAGCACCGCGAGCTTGGGCTCGAGCACGGCCATCTGAAAGATCTCGTTGCGCTTCTTCTCGCCGCCCGAAAATCCCTCGTTGACCGAGCGGTTCAGCATGGCCTGGTCCATCTCGAGCAGTCTGGCTTTCTCGCGGACCAGCTGGATGAACTCCACGGCGTCGAGCTCCTGTTCGCCGCGGTACTTGCGAACGGCATTCAACGCGGCTTTGAGGAAGTACGTGTTGTTGATGCCCGCGATCTCGACGGGATACTGGAAGGCCATAAAGATGCCTTCGCACGCGCGCTCCTCGGGTTCGAGCTCGAGCAGATCCTTGCCCGCGTAGGTGATGGAGCCGCCCGTGACCTCGTAGCCGGGATGCCCGGAGAGCACGCGCGCCAGTGTGCTCTTCCCCGATCCGTTCGGGCCCATGATCGCGTGGACTTCCCCGGCGTTGACCGTCAGGTTCAGTCCCTTCAGAATTTCTTTGCTCTCTGCGCGGACGCGCAGATCTCGAATCTCTAGCAACATTATTGAGTCTCGTTTATTAATGGCGTAGGGCCCCACCCCCACGCCTTCTGGCTCCGGGTGCTCGCTTCGCTCCCATCCTCGCGAGCCGAGCGGTAACTACCCGACGCTCCCCTCGAGGCTGATGGACAGCAGCTTCTGCGCCTCGACTGCAAATTCCATCGGCAGCTCGCGGAAGACTTCTTTGCAGAATCCGCTCACGATCATGTTCACCGCGTCTTCGGTCGAGATGCCGCGCTGCCGGCAGTAGAAGATCTGGTCTTCGCCGATCTTCGAGGTCGAGGCCTCGTGCTCGACCATGGCCGACGTGTTCTTGATCTCGAGATACGGAAACGTGTGCGCGCCACACTTGTCGCCGATGAGCAGCGAGTCGCACTGCGAGTAGTTCCGGGCGCGTTGCGCGTTCTTGCCGATCTGGACGGCACCGCGATAGGTGTTCTGCCCGAACCCGGCAGAGATGCCCTTCGAGACGATCGTGCTCCGGGTGTTCTTGCCGAGATGAATCATCTTCGTGCCCGTGTCGGCCTGCTGATAATTGTTGGTCGTCGCCACCGAATAGAACTCGCCCACCGAGTTGTCGCCCTGAAGGATGCAGCTCGGATACTTCCAGGTGATCGCAGAGCCGGTCTCGACCTGTGTCCACGTGATCTTCGCGTTGGCCATGGCCTTGCCGCGCTTGGTCACGAAGTTGTAGATGCCGCCCTTGCCGTCCTTGTCGCCCGGATACCAGTTCTGAATCGTCGAGTATTTGATCGTGGCGCCGTCGAGGGCTACCAGTTCGACTACCGCGGCGTGCAACTGGTTCTCGTCGCGCATCGGGGCCGTGCAGCCCTCGAGATAACTGACGTGCGAGCCCTCGTCGGCCACGATCAGCGTGCGTTCGAACTGTCCAGTATTTTTTGCGTTGATCCGGAAATACGTCGACAGCTCCATCGGGCAGCGCACACCCTTGGGCACATACACAAATGAGCCGTCGCTGAAGACGGCGGAATTCAGCGTGGCGTAGAAGTTGTCGGTGTAGGGCACCACCGAGCCGAGATACTTGCGCACGAGATCGGGGTGATGCTTCACGGCCTCCGAGAACGAGCAGAAGATGATGCCCATCTCGGCCAGCTTGTCGCGGAACGTCGTGGCGACCGAGACGCTGTCGAACACGGCATCCACCGCCACGCCGGCGAGCAGCATCTGCTCGTGGAGCGGAATGCCCAGCTTCTCGAACGTCTTGCGCACTTCCGGATCGACTTCATCCAGACTCTTCAGCTCGGGCTTCTTCTTCGGCGCCGAGTAGTAACTCAGCGCCTGGTAGTCGATCGGCTCGATGCGCAGGTTGTGCCACGTCGGCTCGCGCATGGCCAGCCAGGCGCGATATGACTTGAGCCGGAATTCGAGCAGCCACTCAGGATCGCCCTTGAGCGCCGACAGCCGCCGCACCACGTCCTCGTTCAGGCCGGGCTCGAAGGTATCGGTCTCGAGCGTGGTCTCGAACCCGTACTTGTACTCACGCGTCGCGAGTTGCTCGATGGTTTCAGTGGATGTGGACATAGGACTCATACTCGAAAAAGAGTGCGAGAAGCGGAGCGCGAGCGCGCGGCCTCCTCTCGCCGTTACACGGAAAACGACGTCCCGCACCCGCACGTGCTCTTGGCATGCGGGTTCTGGAACACAAAGCCACGGCTCAGCAGACTGGTGTCGTAGTCGAGCGTCGTGCCGTCGAGCAGGCGATGGCTGCGCGGATCGATCCAGACGCGGGCGCCATCGGGGCCGTCAAATATCAGATCCTGCTCCCGGGGCGCCGGCTCCCACGCGAAGATGTACTCGAAGCCCGAACACCCGCCGGCCTTGACGCCCACCCGCAACCCTGTGGCTTCGGGGTGCTGGCTCTGAATCAACTTCTGAATCTGCTTCGACGCGTTGTCCGTCACGGTGATCATCACGACTCTCCCGACTGTCTGGTAGCGCGGCGCAGCTCCCGCGCACCGCCGATGCCTCAGCGACGCAGCACCACGGCCATCGGCATCACGGCCGGGCCACCCTGCCCCATCAGGTCCGCAGCCAACTGCGCGACCGAGGTCGATGCCAGCGTCGACACGATCTGGTCCTTGATCCGCCAGAGCGGATCGCGAATGTTGCACTTGGCGTATTGATCGCAACTGTGGTCGTCTGCCGAACAGGCGGTGACCGTCAGCGGGCCATCGACGGCCTGGATGACGTCGGCCACCGAGATGCTCGACGCCGGCCGGCTCAACCCATACCCGCCGCGAATTCCCTGCTGCGATGCGAGCAACTGCGCGCGCACCAGCTTCTGAAGGACCTTGGCGAGCAGCTCGGGCGGGATGTCGTAGCCCTCTGCCAGCTCGCGCGCAGACGCGCTGCGGTCGGCATGAGCGGCCAGATGCCCCATGGCCAGCAACGCGTAATCCGCTTTTTTCGAGAGCCTCAACATGGGTCGTTCCAGATGTCCGACCTGGAAGGTCCAGTTTACATGCTCCGAGGCACAGCGACAAGCGCGCTGAGAGGTAAGTTATTGATGCGACTGGTCTTGTTAAATGACTCCGCCGCCTGACCTGGGTTCCAGAGGCCCGCTCCGACCGGCGACGTCCCCAGCGCAATCGCGGGAGCTCCACGCTTCGAAACCCCCTGAAAGGCTACGGGCATCGAGCCCGACACGGCGGAGGATCGCCGCTGCCCGGCGGCTTCGACGGCCCGTGCGGCAGTGAACGACCACTGGCGCCTCACGCGATAACCGATGTGCCTCGCGATCGAGGACGCCGAGCGGAATGAGCACTGCGCCATCGATGTGCGCCACGGCGTACTCATCTGGCTCACGCACGTCGACGAGGAGATGGCGCTGGCCCGTGCCCCTCCACGACTCGAGCTCCTCGACCGAGATCTCGGCCTCCACGGGCAACGCCGCGCACGCATCCCCGGCGGCAGCGACGAGTTCACTGATGGTCGGCACGTCTCCGCAGACGGGACAGTCGACCGCACGAGGCACCAGGATCTGCCGGATGCGCATCCGCCATGCGTCGTAGAGCAGCATCCGACCCACGAGTGATTCGCCGGCCCCGGTGATCAGCTTGATCGCCTCGAGCGCCTGGAGCGACCCGATCACGCCCGGCACCACGCCCAGAACCCCACCCTCCGCGCAGTTCGGGATGAGCCCCTCGGGCGGCGGCTCCGGATGCAGGCAGCGGTAGCAGGGCCCTCCGGCCACCGCGAACACGGCCACCTGCCCCTCGAACCGCAGGACACTACCAAAGACGTTCGGCCGCCCGGCCATCACGCACGCGTCGTTCACGAGAAATCGTGTCGAGAAGTTATCCGTTCCGTCTATCACCACGTCCACGCGATCGACCAGGCCTCGCGCGTTCGACGCGTCGAACGGCGCGTCGATCCCCTCCACCTCCACCCGGGAGTTCAGCGCAGCCAGACGGGCAACTGCGGCCTGAAGCTTCGGCCGGCCCGCATCGCTCGTCTCATAAAGAACTTGGCGCTGGAGATTGGAGATCTCCACGCGGTCGAAATCGACCAGCACGATCTGCCCCACACCAGCCGCAGCCAAATACATCGCCGCCGGGCAGCCCAGGCCGCCCATACCGACAATGAGCACAGCCGCGCCCTTGAGTCGGCGTTGCCCGTGCTCGCCGACCTCAGGGAGGCCGATCTGGTGACGATCGCGTCGGGCGTCGTCTTCGTCGAGATGAGGCAGTCCTTGCACGGTGCTCGCTCGAGCATACCAACGCGGCCCGCCTCACTCGGCGGGGAGCTCAGCGTAGTGCTTCGGTGAGGGTACGCCCCTGCGCAGTCGGCATCCGGATGTGCACGAGGGTCGCTAACGTAGGAGCGATATCGGCGGGGCTGGCGAGCGTCTCGTAGCGTCCTGCGCGAATGCCGGCACCGAACAGCACGAGCGGCACGCGCTGGTCGTAATCATAGGGCGTGCCGTGGTCGACACCGCCATTGCTCCGGAAGATCCATCCCCGCCTCGGCAGGATCATGAGGTCCGCTGTGCGCCCTGGGTAATAGCTCAGACGCATGGCGGGAAGCCAGGGATCGGACGTCGGTTCAGCGCTGGACAACTCCTCACTGCGATACACCTTGGCCACCCCGGGAATCTGTTCCACCGCGCGGCGAACCTCCTCCAGACTCCCCGGGCGCTGTCTCAGGGCTTCGAGCGTCTCAGACCTGAAGGCAATCGCGGCGCCGTCTACCCAACCGGCCTTGGTTGGCGTACCGAGCACGCGCGTGAGCGCCGCGTTGACGACGGCGGCAACGCTGGTGATCCGGCCGGACTCGAGGTGCTGCGTGGCCAGGTATTCGGGCAGCTGTGAGACGCCGTGATCGGACGTGAAGGCCAGCACGTAGTTCCCGCGGCCGACGGTCTGGTCGAGCGTGTCGAGCAGGTGTCCCAGTTGCTGATCGGCCCGCGCAAGGACGTCCTGCACCTCGTGACTGCGAGGCCCGAATTCGTGGCCCGACTGGTCGAGCGCCACGAGGCTGACCGTGAGCACATCGGTTCCCTCAGTGCGCCCGAGCTGCCGCTGACCGAGCAGATAAATGGCCAGTTCGGTCAGATATCGATCGCTCAGCGGCGATCGCAGCCATGCACTGCGATAAGTGTCGTCGGGCACCCCACTGGTGCTGTGGATGGTGTGCGGGAACGTGCGTCCCCATGGCGCCGGCCGCGACTCGCCTGGCACGTCGTCTTCATACAACAGCTGAGATGGGCTGAGGAAGGGCACCCACATCTCCCCGAAGGAGAGGCTGATCGGGCGGGCGCGCAGGTACGCGTCCACGTCCGGCCAGGGTTCCGTCGTGTACGCCCGTGAGGTCGCAAACGTCCCGTTCGACTCGAGCCAGAGCGCAACCTTGTCGACACCGCCCGCGCCGGCAAACGAGATCGCGCTCCGCGGCTTGGTCGAAATCGACACGACTTTCGGACGTCTGCTCGCCTGCCGGCCCAGTTCGTCGACGAAGGTCGGCGCCCTCAGCGAGCGCCAGCTGTAGTGCTCGGTCGACCTGCCTCCGCCGAGAGGCACCCCGGCCATCGACGGATCCTCGAAGCACGAGACTGTCCGGTCGATCGAATGGTCGAACCAGTCGTTGCCGACCATGCCGTGCACCATGGGCAGCGCTCCGGTGCTGATCGTGGCGTGTCCCGCACACGTCTTGGTGCCGCCGTACGGATACGCAGCCCGGTCGAAGACCGCGCCTTCGGTGAAAAGACGCCTCAGTCCTTTCGTCCACTGGTGCATGTACGTCTGCGAGTAATCGGCGCGGAACTGGTCCATCACGAGAAAGACCACCAGGCGAGGAGGCGTTGCGGTCGACAGGGCGGAAACTTGGGGACGAGACAGCGATTCCGACGGCACGGCACCCTGCGTGCGCGTGACGTGCAGCATCGCGATCGCCAGCGCCGCCGGGGCGAGCTTCCGCATCCATTCGTTCGTGCCGGAGTGACCCCGGCGTCTGTCAGCAATGCTCATGAACATCAGATCGACAGCCCACGGAGGCCGCATCGGGGCACTTCACTCAACGTGACGAAGGATGCTCCTGAAATTACCCTGACGACGGCCGGCCATCAAGGTCATAATCGGCGGCATCGGTCTCACGCCGCCGCTTGACCTGGGTTGTCACGCGCGTCAGAGATCCTGAACGTATGCTGAATTCCGCCCTCGTTCTCCTGGTGGGTGGCCTGCTGGGCGCGGCAGCGCTCGCCATTCTCTGGCTCCGCGACCGGCAGACGCTCGTGCAGAACATTGCGCGGCTGCAGGCCGAACGCGATGCCGCTGCCGGGTCGGCCGATCAGCAGCGCGCCCTCCTCACCCAGACACAGGCGCAGGTGCGAGACACGTTTGCCGCGCTCTCGCGCGAGGCGCTGAAGGAAAACCGGAGCGACTTCGCGACCAGTGCCGACGCGCTGTTCACACCCGTGTTGCAGACGCTCGAGAAAGTGCGTGCTCAATTGAGCGAAGTCGACAAGGCACGCGAGGGATCGTTTCGGGCCGTCGCGAGCCAGCTGCAGTCGCTGGTGCTCACACAGGAGCAGCTGCGCGCGACCACCGAGGGGCTGTCGCGGTCGCTGCGCTCGCCCAATGTCCGCGGTAAATGGGGCGAGGTCCAGCTGCGCAGAATTCTCGAGCTGGCGGGCATGCTGGAACAGTGTGACTTCGTCGAGAAGGAGAGCAGCACCACGGCCGAAGGCACGCGCCAGACACCAGACCTGCTGATCAAGCTTCCCGGCGGCTCGACGATCGTGGTCGACTCCAAGGTACCGATCGACGCCTACCTCGCCTCGTGCAACGCACGCACCGACGCCGAGCGCATCGAGCTGCTCATGTCGCACGCGCGTCAGGTTCGCGATCATGTGCGCGCCCTCGGCGCCAAGGAGTACTGGCGGCAGTTCAAGCCAGGGCCCGAGTTCGTCGTCATGTTCATGCCGCTCGAGCCGCTGCTCTCGACCGCGTTCGAACACGACGGATCGCTGCTCGAGCAGGCCGCGAATTTGCGGGTGATCCCAGCCACCCCGATGACGCTGTTGGCGTTACTGAAAGCGGTCGCTTACGGCTGGCAGCAGCAGGTGGTCGCGCGCAACACCGACGAGATTCAGGAGCTCGGCCGCGAGCTCTACGAGCGGCTGGCCAAGATGATGGAACATCTCGAAGGCGTCGGGCGCAACATCGGTCAGGCGGCCGAGGGCTACAACCGGTTCATCGGATCGCTCGAGCAGAAGGTGCTGCCGAGCGCCCGGCGCTTCAAGGAGCTGGGTGTGAGCTCGGTGAAAACAATCGAGACACCTGAGCCGCTCGACCTCGATATTCGGCGCGTTCTGCGCGAGGAACTGATCGCACGACCCGAGGAGAAGGACGGCCAGCTCGAGCTCGAGATCGTAGAGGCTGGCCGCCGGCCGGCCTGACCGGGGCGACCGGGGTGTGAGCCATCCCCGCGCGTCCACCCGTCTCGCCTTGTCGTTATCGGATTTCGACGGTCAGCGTGACCTGGGCCCGAATCTCGATCTCACCCGGCGTGATAGGCGTGTCTGCCGCATCGGGCGCCTTGGCCGTGGCCATGCGAAACGCCATCGGCTCGGGTCCGGGACGCATCACGTTCTGTTCTTCGATGCGCACGATGGCACCCAGAGTTCGTCGCGCGCCCGCAGCCATGGCTTCGGCCCGCGATAAGGCGGCCTGGACGGCCTGTTTCAAGGCCTCGCTCTCGGCGGCGGATTCGTCCTTTAGACCGAACCGCGGCCCGATGATCGACAGCCCCGTGCCTTTCGGCGCATTGGCCGCGTCGATCAGGTCGCCGAGCCGATCGAGATCGTCGACCCGCACTTCAATCTGGTTGCGGACGAGGTAGCCCCGTGGGATGGCTCGACCGTTGTTCCACTCCATCTCCGGTGTGAGCGAGTAGCCCGTCGTCCGAATCGCGTCCGATGCCGCACCCGCCCGCTTCAGCGCAGCCTGCACCGCGTTCATCAGATCAGCGTTTGTCTTGCGGGCGTCGGCGGCCTTCGCATCTCGCGTCTCGGTGGCGACCGTCAACCATGCGCGGTCCGGAGCCCGCTTCAGCACGGCCTGGCCTTGAGTCACGATGGAGGGCGCGGACGGCGGAGCGGTCTGGGCGAACGCGGGCGAGGCAACGAGGGCCAGCGTCAGCGCGATCGAGAGCACACGAGTCATACGCATATCCTCTGATTCTGCAGCTCGAGCGCGTTCTCGTCGCGTCAGGGCTTCACGATCAGGCGCGGAATTTCGGTCACGAGAAACGCCGAGAGATCTTCCTCGGAGAGCGCCGACACCGGCCTGCTGCCCCCGAGCGGGCGCTCCTCGACAATCTGCCCCTGACGGCCGCGAGTCAAGCTCACGCGCCCGACCACCTGTGGTGTCGTCCGGCTCGCATCGAGCTCGAACTCGAGAAATGTGTGAGGCGACTTCTCCGCTACCAGTCTGACGCTCTCCGCCGGCGTATGGACGTCGAAGAGGTAGCCGGCCGCTTTGAGCACCGTCTCGGCCTGCCGCATCATCGGCACGGCCACCTCGGCAAGAAAGCTCGCGTACCCCGCACGGGCTTCGTCGACGATGACCCGACGGGCCGCCACGTCGCTTTTCGCGTCTTCGATTCCCCGCAAAATCCGCTTGCGCAGTTCTGATACATCCATGAAGCCTCGCGGTCATTGTATGAAATGCTCCGGTCGGCCGGGCACAACGCCCTTGGAGCCGACGTGAAGCGTCATGAGCCCGCCGAGCAGCGGCACTACGCGCACCTCGGAAAACCCCGCCCCCCGCATCAACGTGGCCACGCCTGCCGCTCCGGGGTATCGCCGAAGGGACGCCGCAATATATCGATAGGTGTTCGGATCGCCGTGCAGGATCCAGCCCAGCGCAGAGCCGACCATCGTCAGATAGCCGAGGTAGACGCTCCGCACCAGCCGCGACTCCGGCCGATTGAAGTCGAGGGAGCAGACCACGCCTGTTGCAATGAGCACGCGATGGATCTCCAGCAGCGCGTCCTGCAGATCGGGAACGTTGCGCAATCCGTAGCCGGTTGTCACGACGTCGACGCTGCCGGTCGCGAACGGCAGCATCCCCATATCGCCAACCAGCCAGCGCACCGCGGAGCCGCCAGGTTTCTTGCGCGCCAGGGCAATCATCGGCGCGGCCAGGTCGAGGCCCGTCACACGGCCGCCGCGCGCCAACGCCAGCAGCGCGAGGTCTCCCGTGCCACAGGCCAGGTCGAGAACGCGCGTGGTGGCATGGATGCGAGCCGCGGCGACGAGCTTCCTCTTCCACCGTTGGTCCAGACCGAACGAGAGCAGGCGCGTGATCAGATCGTACCGGGCGGCGATCGTGCTGAAGAGCTGGCGGACGTACCGGCGTTTGATAACGGGCGAGGCAAATGCCTCGGCCAGAGGCGTCGGGAGCGGGGCGGGGGAATGCATGAGGCTGGTGCGCCGCCGTGTAGCGACGCGCACCCTGCATCATAATGACGGCATGCTCCCGTCGCAGACGGTCGAGAACTATCTCAAGACCATTTTTCTGGCGCAGGCCGCTGACTCCGAGGCGCTCGTCCCCATGGGGCAGCTCGCATCCTCGCTCGGGGTCGTGCCCGGAACGGCCACAACGATGGTCAAGACGCTGTCGGAGTCTGGGCTCGTGCGCTACGAACCCTACATGGGAGTGCGCCTGACACAGGCGGGCGAACGTCTGGCCAGTCTCGTGCTGCGGCGGCATCGGCTCGTCGAGTTGTTCCTCGTCAAAGTGGTGGGCATGAGCTGGGCCGAAGTCCACGAGGAGGCCGAACGGCTCGAGCATGCCGTGTCGGAGCGTCTCATCGAACGGATGGACGCGATGCTCGGCCGCCCATCCGTCGATCCGCATGGCGATCCGATTCCGACCGCAGAAGGCACGATCGCCCGTCCAAACCACATGGAGCTGGCCGCAGCCCCCATCGGGATGATGCTCACGGTGCAACGGGTCGTCGACCAGGACGCCGCCTTTCTTCGCTTCGTCGAACAGCGGCAGCTCATGCCGGGCAGCGAGATCACCATCGAGGCGCGCGATGTGGCGGCTGATTCTCTACAGATCCGGTCTGCCTCCGGCGCGTCGACCGCCGTCGGCTTGCGCGCGGCGTCGAAGCTGCTCGTCAGCCAAACCCGCTAAAACTATTGAAGAACCCGCTTGCGGATCTCCTGGCGGCCCTGCTACTCTTTGACTCGTCAAAATTTTAGTTTCTATTTGGCAAACATAACGTCAGGACCCAATGCTCGAGCCCCCTCAATCCCCGCCGACTTCCCGCCAGGCAGAAGCTGACGCGCCTGGCAGTTGGCGACGGAAACGCACCGGCGCCAGTCTGCCGGAGGTACACGGCAGCATCCTCGTGCCGAAGAGCCTCGGCTTCTGGCGCAAGATGTTGGCGTTTTCCGGTCCCGGCTACCTCGTTGCTGTCGGCTACATGGACCCAGGGAACTGGGCGACGGACCTGGCTGGGGGGTCCCAGTTCGGCTACACGTTGCTGAGCGTCATCCTCCTTTCGAATTTGATGGCGATCCTGCTCCAGGCACTCTGCGCGAAGCTCGGCATTGTGACCGGCCGGGATCTCGCGCAGGCCTGTCACGACCATTACTCGGCGCCGGTTTCCTTTTCCCTCTGGGTCTTATGTGAGGTCGCCATCTGCGCCTGCGACCTCGCCGAAGTCATCGGCTCGGCTATCGCGTTGAATCTGCTGTTCGGACTGCCGCTCATCTGGGGCGTGTGCCTCACGGCGCTCGACGTGCTCGCCGTGATGTATCTGCAGAACAAGGGGTTCCGCTACATCGAAGCGCTGGTGATTACCCTGATTCTCACCATCGGCGGCTGCTTCTTCGCCGAGATCATCTTCTCGCGACCGGACCTCCGGGCGGTGGCCGGTGGCTTTCTGCCGACGTTCGAGATTGTGACCAACCCGCGGATGCTGTACGTGGCCATCGGGATCCTCGGTGCCACGGTGATGCCCCACAATCTCTACTTACATTCCTCCATCGTGCAGACGCGCAAGTACGAGGACACCGCTTCGGGAAAAGCAGAAGCGATCAAATTCGCCACCATCGACTCGACGGTGGCTCTGATGTTTGCGCTCTTCATCAACGGCGCCATCCTGGTCGTGTCGGCCGCGACGTTCTACGGCAAGGGCCAGGAAGTCGGCGAGATCCAGGAAGCGTACAAGATGCTCTCGCCGATGCTGGGCGTGTCAGTGGCGAGCACGCTGTTTGCGCTCGCCCTGCTCGCCTCCGGGCAGAACTCGACCCTCACCGGCACGCTGGCCGGGCAGATCGTGATGGAGGGGTTTCTCCAGATCCGCCTCCGCCCCTGGCTCCGTCGACTCATCACACGCGCCATCGCCATCATCCCGGCCGTTATCGTCACGGCCATCTACGGCGAGAGCGGCACCGCGAGGCTGCTCGTACTCAGTCAGGTTATCCTCAGCCTGCAACTCTCGTTTGCCGTGGTGCCGCTGGTGCTCTTCACCGGCGACAAGAAGAAGATGGGCCAGTTCGTCAATCCCTCGTGGGTGAAGGTGCTCGCGTGGACGACGGCGGGGCTCATCGTGGCGCTGAACGTCAAGTATCTGTTCGACTACTTTGGCGTCTCTGGGTGGCTTGCGGCACTGACTGGCTGAAAACCGACATGTACAAGCGCATCCTCGTCGCTCTCGAGAACGGCCGCGCCGACGCGAGCCTGCTGCCGCATGTGAGCCAACTCGCGTTGCTGCTCAAGTCCGAGCTGCTGCTGATTCACGTGGCCGACGGCTGGGTGGCACGCAACTTCGAACATCTCAAGCTGGCAGAGTCGGACGAGATCAAAGCCGATCGCGAATACCTGCACGGACACGCAGCGGCGCTCCGCCAGCAGGGACTTACCGTCAACGTGCATCTGGCGCTCGGCAACCCGCCGACGGAAATTCTGAAAGCTGCCGAGCAGGAGCGGTGCGACCTGATTGCCATGACCACGCACGGGCACCGCTTCTTTGGCGATCTGATTCACGGCAGCACCATCACGGCGGTACGGCACAAGAGCGCGGTGCCCGTGCTGCTGGTACGCGCGATCGCGGTCTGACAGGAGACCGGGTCTCGCAGCGTAGGAGACCGGGTCTCGGTCGCGCTTCAGGCCCATAGGAGACCGGGTCTCGCGCTCGCATCAGGCCCATAGGAGACCGGGTCTCGGTCGCGCTTCAGCCGAGACCCGGTCTCTTATGTCTGTCTGTACTCCGCAAACGAGGACGGCGTTTCCCACACGCGCACCGCCACAACGGGCAGGCCCATGTGGACGGACATGTCGAAAATCAGTTTACAAATGCGCTCGACGGTCGGGTTGCTGTCGATCTTGAACACGGGCTCGCCTAGCTTCTCGAGCGGCTCGACGAGTGGGTCGTCGTGGCGGAGAATCATCTTGTGATCGAGCTCGCGGTCGATCCATCCCTTCACCAGCAGCTTGATCTCGGAGAAGTCCACGACCATGTTCCGGCTGTCGAGCTGGTCGGTCCTCACGTCCACCTCGGCGACCGCATTGTGGCCGTGCGGATGCTTGCAGATGCCGTCGTAATCGAGGAGCCGATGTCCGTAGCAGAACTCGATGCGCTTGGTGACGAGATACATGTCCACACTGTAACCTACGCGCGACGATGATCGGCTCGGCAGTGCTCCTCTCTGGCGGCCTCGACAGCGCGGTGCTGCTGGCCCTCCAGTTGCGCGACGCCGGCCCGGTGCTCCCCATCCACATCCGCACCGGATTTGCCTGGGAAGACGCCGAGGCGCGGGTCATCGACGAGCTGCTTGCCGTTGCGCCCTACGCCGGACGCACGCTAGCCGCCAGCACACTCAGGCTCGACATGCGCGACGTGTTTCCCGCGACTCACTGGGCCGTGACAGGCGAGGCGCCGGCATACGAGACACCCGACGAAGACGTCTACATCGAGGGGCGCAACATCACGCTGATTGCCAAGGCGGCCGTCGTCTGTGCGCGGCTCCACATTCCGCGTCTCGTGCTCGGCCCACTTGCCGGCAATCCCTTCCCTGACGCGCGTCCCGAGTTCTTCGAGACGATGGCTCGTGCGATGTCGCTCGGTCTCGATCACGAGCTCGTGATTGCAGCGCCGTTGTCCACGATGCACAAGGATGCGGTGATCCGACTCGGTCTCGAGCTCGGCGTGCCTCTCGAGCGCACCCTGTCCTGTATGAGCCCGCTCGGCCTGCAGCATTGCGGACGCTGCAGCAAGTGCCGGGAACGTCACGACGCGTTCGACGCCGCGCACGTGCCAGACCCGACGTTCTACGTGGGCATCGAGCGGCAGCTATGACGACTGAAACAGCCGTTCGGGAGTCAGCGTGAGCTTCCGGCCTTTCAAGGGCAGCTCGGCGGCGTCTGGCGCTCGAAAGAGCGTGCGGTCGACGTGTTTGAGAAGGCGCAGCAGTATGCGTTCGTCGGGCGCCGAGCAGATGATGACTCCGGCGCTCACGGCCGGTGGAAACCGCCGGTCGTCGCAGAAGTCGCGGTCGAGCGTGATCAACGTTCGGCCCAGGTCGGATGCACGGTGAAAATGCTCGCGATCGGGTGCGCGTCTGACGTCTGCATCCTCGAGGACGAACAGCACGTCCCAGCCGAGGTCGTGCCGCATGGCAGCCACCAGACCGGCCGGCATGTTCGCGTCGACGTAGACACGCGGCGCCGCGACCAGCTGCCGCGCCAATCCCTGGAGTTCAGAGGCCAGCGTTCCCATCAGCTCTACACGTCCCTGTGGCCGCCGCAGCGACCGCGGTGTGATTCAGCGGCGCTCGTCTTGTCGAGACGCTAGCGCCGCGGCAGACCGGCTTTCGGGTCGGGCTTCGTCTTCGCGCTCTTCGCGCTCTTCGCCGGTCGGGCCTTGGCGGGCGCCCGCTTGGCGTGCGCAGCCTTGCCCTGCCGCCGAAGCTCGGCCACGAGCGCCACGCGCTTGTGGAAGAGTTCCTTCCGCGGACGCGTGCTATGCCTGCTGCCCACCGCGTACTCGCAGAACAGCGGGAACGCGATTGTCGAATCGCAGTACGCGACAACCGTGTCGGGCAGCACACCGGGATTCACTTTGCCCCAGCTCACGGCCTCCGACGGAGTCGCGCCGGAGAGGCCGCCCCACACCACCTGGTCGGTCGTGATCTGGATGAAGAACTCGTTGCCGCCTTTCGGGATCCCGTAGACCTCCCACAGCGTGGGTTGCCCCTGCAGGTAGAAGTTCTTCGGAGAACCACCGCCGAGTATCACGCAGCCATTCTTCTTGCCCGCGAGGATCACCGCGCACACCTCGTTGACGTCGAGGTTCGGGTCGATCATGAGGCCGCTGTCGTTCATGAGCTCGTGCCAGGCCACGTTCATCCCGATCGAGCTGTCTCCCGGCGACGAGGTGTACACCGGCACCCCCAGCTTGGCGGCGCGTGCCACGACCGAGTACTCCTCGCAGCCCGGCCGCGTGGCCATCAGATCCTGTCCGAGCCGGTAGTGGAACTCGGACGTGGAGACCGGACCGTGCATGCCAGAACGCACGAGGAACTCGCGGATGTACGCATCGGTCTCGAGCAGGACCTTCGCTGGAAACAGCACGTCGTAGATCCGGATCACGCCGGCGGCATAGAGCGCACGATCGTCGAGAAAGGGCGAGCCCCGGTGCAGCGTGAAATTCAGGGCATAGTGCAGATCGTGGTACAGGTTTGCGCCCGTGCTGATCAGGAAGTCGACGAGCCC
Source organism: Vicinamibacterales bacterium (assembly GCA_039925145.1). Taxonomy (GTDB): domain Bacteria; phylum Acidobacteriota; class Vicinamibacteria; order Vicinamibacterales; family SCN-69-37; genus JBDSZL01. Next base: position 15,800 of record JBDSZL010000009.1, read on the forward strand.
GCGCTCCATCAACTCGTTGACACACCCGCCCAGACCGGCAGGCGTCATCGCCCCGGCAACGGTCAGCCCGATCGTCGTGTCGTTCTTCGGGTCGAGCATCTTGTCCGAGAAGATGCGGCACGCCTCCGACAAACGGCCGGCGTTGAACGCCTGGAATCCGTTCTCGATCAGATTACGAATGGCGGGATCACCGGTCGGACGGTAATAGGCGATGGGTCGACCGGACAGGAACTGGCGAGGGCCGCGGGCCTGCGACCCGGGAGCGCGATGAGGCACGAAATCAGCTTACCATTCATCCCATGGACACCTCCGATCCCATCTATACCTCGAGCGTCGCCGGTCTTCCGGTGTGGCTATGGTGGGGATTGGCCGCGGTCGCGGCGATTCTCGTGCTGGTCGCGCTGATGCTGAAACGCAAGAGCCGGCGGCTCCCAGGCCCACACGTCTTTCAGGCGAGCCGATGGAGCCGGGGGAACCGGCTGTTACCCGCGCAGGTCGCCATCACGCCCGAAAGCATCACGCTCTATCAGCCGCAATGGATTGGCAAACTCGAGGAATCCATCCACATCTCGCACGTCGCCTCGATCAAGATCGACACGAACATGATTTTCTCGGACGTCTTCATCGAAACGACAGGCGGCCGCAATCCCATTGTGTGTCACGGCCACACGAAGGGCGACGCCGTGAAGATGAAGCAGGTGATCGAGCAGTTCCAGTCGACGCACTATCGGCCCGCGTAGACGCGCCTGGGCTGGCCGTCGGCGGTCGTACCTCGGTCAGATTCCCATGGCGTGATAGCCGCCATCGACCATCAGGACTTCACCGGTCACCGCCCGGCCGGCGGGTCCGAGCAGGAACACCGCGGCGTCGGCAACCTCGGATGCGTCAACTGTCCGCCGCAGTGGAGCACGTTCACGGTACTTCTCGAGGATTCCTGAAAACCCGGCGATGCCCGACGCAGCCAGCGTCTTGATCGGCCCGGCTGAAATGGCGTTGACGCGGATGTTCTTCGGACCGAGATCCGACGCGAGGTACCGCACAGAAGCCTCGAGCGCGGCTTTGGCGACTCCCATCACGTTGTAGTTCGGAAAGACGCGGTTAGCGCCGAGATAGGAGAGTGTGAGGATGCTGCCGCCCGCTTTCTCCATCAGCGGCGCGGCGCGGCGCGAGAGCGCCACCAGCGAATAGGCGCTGATGTCGAGCGCCTTGAGGAACCCTTCGCGCGACGTCTCGACAAACGGACGTTCCAGATCGACACGATCCGCGAATGCGACGCCGTGCACCAGAAAATCAAGCCGGTCGTACCGCCGTTCGATCTCGGCAAACAACGCATCCATTTGCGGCTCGTCGGCGACATCGCACGGCAGCAGGAGCGGATTGGTCAGCGCGACGGCAAGGTCGCGCACGTTCTCCGCCAGCCGTTCACTCTGATGTGTGAGCACGAGGGTGGCGCCCGCCTCTCCCGTCGCGCGGGCGATCGCCCAGGAGATGGATCGCTTGTTGGCCACACCAACTACGAGGCCGACCTTGTCGGCAAACACGGGAGCGGTCATGTGGCAGACCTCAGCGCGGGCGGCGATTTCGGCCCCGGGGCGGGCCGCCGGACTGGCCAGGACGTCCGCCGCCGCGGCCCTGTCCCTGGCCGGGAGCATTTCCGTTCCCATTGCCATTGCCATTGCCGTTCCCGCCGCCGCCGCCGTGATTCTGACCGCGACCGCGGAAGGGGCCGCCCGCCACATTGCCCTCGCGGCCCTGCCCGAAGCGGAACGCGCGTCCACCGCGGGCGGAAGGACGCTGGTGCATCGTGAACTCCGGGATGGGCCGCGGAGGAGGCAGTTCGCCTTCGATTTTCGGAAGGGTTGCGCGAATCAGTTGGCGGTGCGCCAGCCACCCGTCTGCGTGCGCGGGCTGCGGCTCGTCGCCGTTCGACTCGGCGTCGGGCGAGACGGCTGACGCATCAGGCGCCGCTGCGCGGGCAGGCTCGTCTGGCTCGGCGAGCGTCACCGGCCGGGGCGGAACGAGCTGTCCGCCGGTGACGTCTGCCAGCACTTCCTCGAAGAGAGTGGCCGGAGCGTCGGACTTGCGCTTCCTGGGCTCCTTGCCGTGCTTGTACACGTGCTCGGCGTCGCAGGTCGTGCACCGGGTCTGTCGAATCGCGTCTTCAACGAGGGCCACGACCGCATGGTTGGTGATGCGTCGTTCACGCGGACAGTAGTCGTCCACTATGTCGCCGAGACGCAGCAGGGGCTGCTCCATTCAATTCTCCCGAGGGGACTTCAATTCCGGTTCTCGCGACGCGCCAGCGCCCAGCATCGGCTAAGCTCTTACACTTTCGAACGCGCGCATGTCGGGGGGTCAGACTTCACCCCGAGACGGAAGGAAGTGCGATCTTGCAGGTCACGTGAGGATAACAGGAAAAACCCCGGGACAACAAGAATTTACGATCGACCCGCCCCGGGCCTACGGCTGAGGTTCTTGTCCGCCAGCACGCGGTCGATCCACCGCAACGCCGCGTCGAGCGGGCCGTCGCGCCCTTCCTCGAGGAGCTTGATCGACTGCGCAACGACTTCGTCGGGCCGTACGCCGCGTCCTTCGAGGCGCACGCCGGTCGACGTCACGAAATCACCAACCGCATAGATCAGCACGTCGCCATTGGGCAGCTCGCGGGTCACCGCGGGGAGCGCCTGGCCCATCGACCCGACCCCGAACACGCGCACCCGCCCGAGACTCTGCAGACCGCCAGCGAAGCATTCGGATGCGCTGCCGGTAAGCTCATCCACCAGAAGTGCGACCGGCCCGTCATACGGAGTGACACGGCGGCCGTCCGTGGTAGAACGGCGAGGGTTTGCACGAAACTCGAGCTCGAGGTCGCGCATCTTCATGCGGCCGAGCGTCAGCGGCTGGTCGAGGAAGTGACCGGCGATGCCGCGAATCATGTCTGCCAGTCCGCCCGGGTTGCCGCGGACGTCGATGACCATCCCGTCCGCTGTCCGGTACACGTCCACGGCCGACGCAAATGGCTCCCCGACGGCCGGCATCCACACGTTGAACCCCGCCAGACCCACGCGACGGCCGCCCGGTGTGCGCTTCTCGGATGCAAACGTCCGGACGACCAGTGGCGGCAGATTCCCGAGGGTCACCTCTTCGCCAGCTTCGCGCTGCCGCATCACGCGGAGGTCCCGCTCGCGCCCGCGTCGCGTGACGCGGAGCGCCGCGACGGACCCATCCGGTCCATGAAGCCGCGTTGTAATTCTGCGCCAGGCGGCGAGGTACGCGACGCGGTCGTCGGGTCGCACGCTCGCCATCTCGGTGAGCGGCCCTCGGTCGACCGAGAGAATCACGTCGCCCCGGCGCACACCCGCCCGCTCGGCCGACGAACCGGCCACGACGTTAGTGACGACAACGCGTTGCTCGATCAGACGAAACTCGACAGGCACGGTTGCAGGTCCGCCGGGCGAGTCGCCTTCGGCCGGCGGCGCCAGCAAGACGAAGTGCGATTGGTGAAGGCGCCCCAGCATCTCCCGAAGCACGTCGCGCGCCGCATCAGCAGACGACGCGGACGCCACGCGCGGCGCCAGCTCAGTGCGGACAGCAGGCCAATCGAGTCCGCCGAAGCTCGGATCGAAATACGTGTCGTTGATGGTGCGCCACGCCTCGTCAAACGACGCCACCGCGAGCGAACGCCAGTCCTGAGCGAGCCCCCGCGCCGACGCGCACAGCACGGCCAAGGCCACCAGCCCCGTCGCCGCGGCGATCCGGACGGGTCTGCGCGTCACCGGCTCTGGAGTGCCTTGACCTGAGGAGGAGGGTCGAATGTCGAATCAGGAATCGGTTCGTAGTCGCACGACGTGATGGTGACGACCTGCTCGAACCCAAGGGCGCGCTGCACCAGGGTTGTCGCCTGGAGCACTAGACCAAACCGGCGATAGTTACGGAACACGTTGACCGTGGGCACGACTCCCGAGGGCGTCGTGCGAGGCGCCTCCGCTCCGCTCTGCAGACCCGTTTCGATATCGAAGTATTCGTTCTGCTCGTTGCCCGATCGAAACACCACGTGCACCTTGTACGCCGGCCGGCCGTCGAACGTCTCACGGCCAACCGTCGTCATCTCGCGTACGTGGTCGGACAGATGCAGCGTGCCGTCGAACCAGGCGTCATCTGCAGCTTCCGAGAGCTGCGTACCGGTCAGCAGCTCCGGTCCTACGATCGGATTGACCGACCAGGCGGCGACACCGTTGAATCCGGTCTCGATGACACCGATGCCTCCCACTGTCACGCGATACAGAAGCTTGTTGGGGCGGGCGGAAAACAGCTCCAGATCGCCACTGACCTTCTGTGCGGGAATCTCGAGTCGCCCACGCGCGTGCACCGTCCGCACCACCCGGTACGCAGCTTCGCCGCCGAGCGCGGCCACGTGCCTCGCGATGATCTCCCGTGCACTGGGAAGCGGATCCTGTGCCGCGCTGAATCCGTCGCCCAGGCAGACGAGCAACCCGGCGAGCATGATGAGCCTGCGGGCGAGAGGGAGGCTGAACGGAGAATTCATCAGGTGTGGCCCGACTGATTGTACGCCCGGCTTGGTGGAGGTAAGCTAGCGCAATGCTGAGAGGCACACGGCAGGGCGTGGTCTACCGCATCCAGCCGGTTTCGATTCACGGTCAGGTCTCGCTGGACGTGTCCTGGGTCGATCCTGATGAGCCCGAAGGCGAGATCAGGCACAGCCGCGTGGGCAACGAGGCCGTCCCGAGCAACCTCGAGCCCGGCGACCGCGTCACGATGCACTACCTGATGGGCATGGTCACGGAAATCACAAAGGTCCCCTGAGTCAATCAGGGTTGTCGCACGAACGTCGACACCGGTCCGCGCGCCGGATCGTTTTCGGGACGCCCCCGCAGCCATGCACGCAATGCCGCCGGCGGTGCGGTGATCACCAGATGATCCCGCTCACCGAGCGCGGCCTGAAGCGGCCGTCTCGACACGGGCTCTGCTGCCCCCTTCTTGAACCAGTCGTAGGCAAGAGGCCAGAGTGTCAGCGTCGTGGTGCCCGGCTGCACACGCACGACGGCGTGCACGGGCACGAGAAATGGCCCCGAGTCTTCGCCACGAAGCGGCATCAGGTCCAGGTACAGGGCATCGCCAATCTTGAACAGGTACCCGGTCAGTTGTCCCTTCTGTGTCGGGTAGGCGTAGTCGAGCCGGTACGATCGCCAGTCGCTGCGTTCCACGCTCACGCGCAAATCGTCGTCGGCATCGAGCCAGGTGCCGAGCAGCCGCTCGTCGAACGTGAGCGCCTGCTCGTCGTAAAACGGGTTGACGCTGACGACGACGCAGCCGGAGAGGCACAGCATCAGCGCAGCACCAGCAAGTGCGTGGCGTACGTCGCGGCGATGCCAGGACACGGCGGTATTGTAGCGAGGTCAAGCCGTGGCGGGTGCGGCGCTGAGTAAGATACGCCCGATGAGCACACGGCGGGCGGCGCTCCTCTGCATGTTCGCCGTGTTCGGCCTCGTCAACGCCGGCAATGCGCTGCACAAGGGGGGAGACTTCGACGTCTTCCTCGAGAGCGGCGCACGGGTCATGGACCGGCGGCCGCTCTACGAGGGCAGCAGTCCGGGCAGCGGTGTCATCGGCCCGCCCTTCCAGGCGGTGTTCTTCGTGCCCAGCGCAACTCTGGCCGCACACAGCCTGGCCGCGGCTCGATTGAGTTGGTACCTCGCGAATCTCGCCGCGCTGATTGCAGGTATGTGGTTCTGGGCGGAGGCCGTGACGGCGCAGAGCCGTGCCGTGGCATCCCGCACCGGGAGCCGAGCCATGCTGATTGCCGTGGCGGGCATCGTGCTGCCGACGCAGACCAACTTCGAACACCAGAACATGAACGCCGTGCTGCTGTGTCTCGTCGGAGCCGCGGCGTGGACCGCGGGACGAGGCCGCCGGGGCATCGCCGGTCTTCTCATCGGCGCTGCCACTGCTCTCAAAGCGTTTCCTCTGCTCGTCGTCGCTTATCTGATGGTCAAGCGGGAATCGCGAATCGCTCGCTCGGCGCTCGTCACCGCTGTCGCACTCACAGCGTTGATCCTCGTTCCGTACGGCGCGGGGGGCGGATGGAACACATGGACAGAGTGGCTCGCTATCAATCGAGAGGGCGGGTGGCCGGAGCGTCTCCAGAATCAGTCGCTCTACGCGATGGCGGCCAGAGTTGCCCCGTCGGCGTCTCCGTGGCTCTTCGCCGGACTGTCGGCCGCCCTGCTCTTCTCGCTGTTGGTCCTCGCATCTCGACGCAGGTTAACTAGCCGGAGCGCCGCTGCTCCGCATCTCGCCAGGGACCTCGCGCTTGCGCTCGGCGTCGCAGTGCTGCTGTCTCCAATTGCGTGGGACCACTATCTGCTGCTGCTCTTTCCACTCTTCCTTGTCGTCGGCAGGCGACCGCAGCGGTCGGCCACATGGGTGACGGTCGTGGCGGCGTTCCTCATCAGCGGCCTGTCGCCCGTCGTATTCGGCGCGAAGGGCTTCGACCTCGCGCGGTTCTGGTCGACAGGGACCGTGGGCGCGCTGCTGCTCGTGTCGGCTGAGATCGGGTTGCAGTTGAGTGGAAACCGGCTGGCGGGGAATGCGCTGGAGCCGCCAGCGGAGACACCGAAGCTCGGCTGATTAGCGGGACGCGGACACAAAAAAAAGGTCCGCGTGAGCGGACCTTTTGCGAGTTACCTGGCTCCCCAGCTCTTCACGGCGCGTGCCGCAAATTCAGGTGACCCGCTGCTCTCATGTATAGCAAGCGGCATGCCGTACTTGAGCTCCTGCGAAAAAGGCCCCGAGGGTACTTTCACCGCCGACAAAAACGAGCTGAAGAAGAAGCCGCCTGCTCTGAAGAAGCCCTCGCCTTCCACTGTTAGATACTCGAACGACCACCAGCCGGGGTCAAACGGCGTCGGTGTCCGTTATATCAGCCGACGCGATCCGCCGGATGTCGAAGGAGGTGCGCAGGTCCACGTCGGGCCGGATGGTGTTCCATACCGAGCAGTAGGTCATTCGCGAGAGTTCGATGGCTCGCGCGACAACGGACGGCTCGACTTCCGCCGTGACGTCGAAGTGCAGGGACATGCTGACGAACCGGCGCGGATGGTCTACAGCTCGATCGCCCTCGAACGAGACACGCATGGCCTTGACGTCGTGGCGTCCCTTCTCGAGCACGTGAATTACATCCATCGCCATACAGCCCATCACGGCGTATGCCAGCGCTTCGGGCGGCGACGTAACCCCCGGTGTGCCGCTATGAAGAACGATGGCAGGACTCGTTGGGGCATTGACGAACTGCAGACCGGACTGCCAGTCAAGGGCCAGAGACATCATAAAAACTGAGGCCTCACGCCCCGCGCCCGGATGATCGGTCACTCGCCAGCGGCATTCCCGGCTGGTGCGATCGAGCTGACGCCGATTGCGGTGCCCCTGTTCCAGACGAACAGGTCGAGCAGCCAGCAGGAGTTTGTCGTGCGCTCTGTCGCGGCCAGTACACGCGAGCGAGTACCGCGATGGCTCCGGCCGCGGCGGCGGTGACGACGGCAAACTGCATCATGTCGGTCAATGCATCCTCACGAAACGCCAGCAAGCTTCAGCCCCTGGTAAGCAAGAAACGCGCACGTGTAAGCGACCAATGACATGTACCCCAGTTGGAGCGCCGCCCACTTCACGCTGCCAGTCTCGCGCCGGGTCACGGTAAGCGTGGGAAGACACTGCATCGCAAGTGCAAAGAAGATCAGCAGGCTCGTTGCTGTCGCCGGCGTGAACACCAGCGTGCCGTCGTCGCGGCGCGCAGACCGGATTCGTGCCCTGACCCCTTCCTCGGCGACGTTGTCGCTCGGCGAGCCGATGAGCACCGACATGGTTGAGACAAACACTTCACGCGCAAGAAAACTGGTGAGCACACCCACGGTCAGCTGCCAGTCGTAGCCGAGCGGCGCGAATGCCGGCTCGAGCGTTCGTCCGAGCCGGCCGGCAAAGCTTCCGGCCTGACTGGCGCGATCGCTCAGAGCTTTCGCCTGTCGCTCGAGCGCAGCCGATTCACCAGAATCAGCCGTTGCCGCCGCTCGAGACCGCAGTGCCACCGCCTCGGGCGGCGGGCTGACTCGAGGAAACGTGTTCAGCCACCACATCACCACACAAATGGCCATGATGGCCGTGCCTGCGGTCTTGAGAAACGACCACCCCTGATCCTTGGCGGCGATCAAGGCGTTTCGCAACGACGGCGTCTTGTACGAGGGCAGCTCCAGAATCATCGGGCGGGCGCGGCCGCGCAACAGCGTGCGTCGAAACAGCAGGGCGCTCAGGAGTGCCACGACCGCACCGAGCAAGTAGCAGCAGGCGAACGCAATGCCGGCGAGCCATGGACTCTTTGCAAAAAGGAGAGCCGTCAGCAGCACATACACCGGCATGCGTGCCGAACAGCTCATGAAGGGCGCAATGAGGATGGTGGCGAACCGGTCGCGGCGGTCAGGGATGAGCCGCGTAGACATGATGCCGGGCAACGCGCACGCATGCGACGTGAGCAACGGGACGAAAGCGTGGCCGGGCAGACCGAAGCGGCACAGCAGCCGGTCCATCACAAAGGCCGCACGCGCCAGATACCCCGTGTCTTCAAGCAGGCTGATCAGAAAAAAGAGCAGGCAAATCTGGGGCAGGAACACCACCGTGCCGGCAATGCCACCAATGATTCCCTCTGCCACGAGGTCGTGGATGAGGCCCGCGGGCAGCAGTCGGCCGGCCAGATCGCCCAGCGACGCAAACGTCGCCTCGATGAGATTCATCGGCACCGTGGCGATGGCGAACAGCGTCCAGAAGAGGCCGACCATGACCCCGAGGAAGACGACGATGCCAATGACCGGATGGGTGAAGGTTTTGTCAAACCGTTCTGTCAGGGTGTCGGCGCCCGACCCGACCGCCCTCGTGCCGCCGACGCTGTCTTCAACGACGCGGTCGGCCCACAACTCGAGGTCAGCGATGGTGGTCGGCCGGACATCGACAGCCGCCCGGCGCTGCACCACGTCGAGTGCGCGCGAATGTGCGACGGCGCGTCCGAGTGCCGTGCGGATGACGTCGAGTCCCTGGCCTCGCCGTGCGATGACGGGGATGACAGGGCATCCGAGGTGAGTCGACAATTTCGCTGGATCGAGGCTCAGCCCGCGGCGCTGGGCGAGATCCACCATGTTGAGCGCCACGACGACGGGCGTGCTGTAGGCGAGCAGTTCTCCCGCCAGCATGAGATTGCGGGTCAGATTGCACGCGTCCACCACGAGCAGCACCGCATGGGGCGCAGCCCCGGAGACGCCTCCAAGCACGTCTCGGGCAATCTTCGCCTCGGGCACGTCGAGATTGAGCTGGTACAGGCCCGGCAGGTCGAGGATGTCGGCAGGCGTATCGCTGCCCACAATCGCACGGCCCGTCCGTGCGCTGGTCGTGGTGCCAGGAAAATTGGAGGTCTTGGCGCGGGTGCCGCACAGCCGATTGAAGATGGTGGTCTTACCGGTGTTCGGATTGCCGAGCAGGACGATCCGCGACGATTCAGTGCGATCGGGCGCCGCGTCCGAAGCCGGTGCAGGCTCCAGGTCGCAGTGCGCACCAGCGCCCGCCATTACCCCGTCGTCTCTGGGACGACCATGATGCCCTGCGCGACCGACCGCGACAGACCGATTCGGGTCGATCGCACTTCGACGATGCACGGCTCTCCGACCTTGCAGATCCGGAGCATGCATCGATCGGTCATGCCGAGAGCGCGGAGTAGCGCGCAGTCCTGAGGTGCGAGATCGGCGGTGTGAAGACGGGCGGTCCGACCTGCCGACAGTTCGGAGAGGCGCACCGGAAGAGGAGCCGCCGCGGTCTGGCCAATCGCCTTGGGCTGGGGAACTTCTGCCAACGTCGTCCTCGCTGCTCTGGTTGGGGGGGCTGCCCCTTAACTGAGATCCGTCTCGTTTAGATGACGAGCATATTCCATGAAAACCGGACCGGTCAAGTCGGATTAGCCGTGTTCGCCGGCCTGTCGGAGCGTCCCTACGGTGACGCGTGCTGCGGTGCGCTGGGGTTTGGGGCCGGACTACTGTGAGCCCAATGGTGGCCCGAGGAAGTCCAGGAGCCTGGCCTGCAGATCTTGTGGTGTGGCAGCGACCAGTTCGTCACCGGCCAGGTGCAGGCCGTCACGATACTGGGCGAATCCGTAGGCCGCGACACAGAGTCGCACGCCCGCCCGCCGCCCGGTCTCGATGTCGACCGCCGAGTCGCCCACCATCAGCGTCTGCGACGGGGCCGAGCCAGTGGTGCGGATGAGGTGCTGAAGCCCGGCGGGGTCCGGCTTGCGCGGGAAGCCCGAGTCGCCCGCGACTACCGAGTGAAAATCGTTCTTCAGGCCGAAGGCGTCGAGGATTCGCGTGGTGTGATGCGCGGGCTTGTTCGTCAACAGGGCGAGCGTCGCGCGCGCGCTCACCGACGCCAGCGCCGCGGCCAACCCCGGGTATAGCCGGGTGTGCGCGACGAGATGTCGGTCGTAGATCTCGAGAAATTGGTGGAGCGCGGCATCGACGTTCACCGAGTTGAGACTTGCCGCCTCGAGGGCGCGTTGCACGAGGACCCGGGCGCCCTCCCCCACCATGCCCACGACCCGGGCCACTGGAAACGGCGGTGCCCCGTATGTGGCAAGAAGCTCGTTGGCGCTCTCCGCGAGATCCTGCCGCGAGTCGATGAGCGTGCCGTCCAGATCAAAGACAATCAGCGGTTTCACTGAGAGTGACGCCTTATGCCGACGCGCCCTGCGCCGTCTCGGCCGCAGAGGCGACGACCGTCGAACCTGCGGCGGCGGCCGGTTGCGGCGTCTTGCGTTGACGCTGCCGCGGCCGCATTCGCCCGAGGAACGACAAGACCGCCTGCTCCTCAGGGGACAGGCGGCTGAAGGAGACGGGGGAGCCCGTGACGGAAAGAGCTCCCTCGACCGTCGAGCCGGTCATGAAGGCATCGAGCACCGCGGGGTGGACATATGCCTTGCGACAAACCGCGCGTGTGTTACCCAGCTTGCTCGCGACGGTGTCAATGGCCTGCACGACCGCCTTCTTGCGCCCGCGTACCGTCGTCTCTTCTGCGAACTGACGCAGCGCGCACGCGGCGAGCACCGTTGCCGCCCATGTGCGAAAGTCTTTGGCCGTGAAATCCTGCGCGGCGACTTCACGCAGGTAGGCGTTGACGTCGCCCGACTCGATGCACTGCCTGCGCCCCTCCTCGTCCAGGTACTGAAACAGTCGCTGGCCGGGTAGATCGCGACACCGCCGAACGCTGCGCGCAAGCTCCGGATCTTCGAGGTCGATGCGCTGCTTCACGCCGCTCTTCGCTCGGAAGCTGAACACGATGCGCTTGCCGACCACGTCAACGTGGCGGTCTTCGAGGGTCGTCAGCCCGTACGAGCCGTTGGTTCTGGCGTATTCGTCGTTGCCGACGCGAATGAGTGTGGTCTCGAGCAGTCGCACCACGGTGGCAAGCACGCGCGCTCTCGAGAGCGCGGGCTTCTGCAGGTCGCGGGCCACACGTCGTCGGATGCCGGGCAGAGCCTTCGCGAACTGGAGGATGTGTCCGAACTTCTCTGTGTCTCGCAGCGCGCTCCAGCGCTGATGATAGCGATACTGCTTCCGTCCGCGCGCGTCTCGCCCAGTGGCCTGCAGATGACCGTCGGACCGCGCGCAGATCCACACGTCCGTCCACGCCGGGGGAATGACCAGGCTACCGATGCGCGCGAGGACCTCCGCGTCGCGCACGGGGCGCCCCCTGGCGTCGAGATACACGAAGCCCTTTCCGGCGGCGCGTCGTGAAATCCCGGGTTCGGCGTCGCTCACGTATCGTAAACGGGCCAGCCGCGCCGATCTGGCCCCATCGGGTCCTGTGGCTGCTGCCTCAGTCATGCGGGACTCTCTGCGTGTTGTGTGCCATCGCTGACCTCAACTGCACTGGCGTGATCCGTATCACTTGGTGAGCACTGGGCTGCGCCGGTCTGGGTCGCCAGTGCTCAGAACTGAAAATAGATGAAGTCGAGCGACTGCTGGCTGCGGAAGACCACAATTGCGGCCAGCGCGAGCCCGGCCAGTAATGTGCGGACCGCGACGACCGCGCCGATGGCCGGACGCGTCGCGTTCTTCTCCCGCAACGCGGGCGCGACATAGACCGCCCAGAAACCATCCACGAGCAGCGGCCAGGCGTAGAGCAGGGTCAACACGAAGAGGTACAGGCCGACCTGTCGATCGGCCAACGTCGTGTCAAACGGCGAGAGCGTCAAGTCGCGGATCAGCGCGTGCAAATCCGTTTCGCGGAACAGCAGCCATCCGACGCAGGTCAGGACGAATGTGCCGGCGACCTGAAGCAACTCGATAGCGGAGATGTGGCGCCGCCCGGGAGTGTGGCCGGATCGACGTGCGGCTGTGCCGGCCTCGGTCCGTGATGTGACCGAGGCTATCGCCCGAGCCGCCAGGAGCAGCACGCCGTGATACGCGCCCCACAGGATGTAGTTCCAGCTGGCGCCGTGCCAGAAGCCGCTCACGATGAATGTCACGAATACGTTCCTCGCCGTGCGCCAGCGGCCGCCTCTCGACCCGCCCAGCGGCACGTAGACGTAGTCGCGAAACCAGCTCGACAGCGAGATGTGCCATCGGCGCCAGAAGTCGATGGGTCCCGTGGCCATGTACGGATGGTTGAAGTTGAGCATGAGGTCGAAGCCGAGCCAGCGTGCCACTCCCCGCGCAATGTCGCTGTAGGCGGAGAAGTCCGCGTAAATCTGCACCGCAAATGCGAACACGCCCGACCACAGCACCGTGAAACCAGGATGGTCGAGAGAGAACACCTTATTGGCGACGAGCCCGACGTTGTCGGCGATGACGAGCTTCTTGAAGTAGCCCCAGGCGATCAGGAACAGCGCCTCCCGCGAGGCAGGCCACGACCAGACGCGCCGCTGTTCCACCTGCGGCAGCAGATGAGACGCCCGCTCGATGGGACCTGCCACCAGCTGCGGATAGAAACTGACGAACGCCGCGAAGTCGATGAAGTCGCGCCGCGCGCGCAACGTGCCCCGATACACCTCGATGGTGTACGACAGCTCCTGGAAGGTGTAGAACGAAATCCCCACCGGCAGCAGGACTGAGAGCGCGCCTCTCGGCAGCTCGATACCGAACAGCGCGAGCGCGGTGTGGGCGTTGTCGACAAAGAACCCGAAGTATTTGAACGCCCCCAGCAACCCCAGGTTGACCGCCAGACTCAACCCGAGCATCGTCTTGCGGTGCCGGGGCCACGCTTCCATACCCCGGGCCGCCGCGTAGTCGGCAATGGTCGTGGCGCCGATCAGCAGTAGGAACCACGGGTGCACCCACCCGTAGAAGACGTAGCTGCACACCACGAGCAGTGCGTTCTGGCCCCGACGCGGCAGCCGCCAGTACGCAGCAGTCGTCAGCAGAAAGAACACGACAAAGTCGAGACTGTGGAAGATCACGGCTTGAGGCTCGATACTCGCGCCCAGAACCTCTCCGTGTACGGACGCCGTGCCTCGCGGGCGATGTGATCGCCGTCGGCATAGGGCAACAGCGCCAGCTCCGGCTCCTCGCGATCGTCGAGCAGCACCGCGCCGCGCCGCTCGATGTACTCACGAAGGTCACGCACGTAGTGCTGCAGGACCGGGGGGTCTGATGGCGGGGCGCCATTCACAGGCCGCCTCAATACCCGAACGAAGCAGAGGCGCAGACCGTGTTCGCGCGCCAGCGACAGCATGAGGGGCAGCACCGACGCGTCGACATTGGCGCCAAAGTCCGCATCCCGCGCGTCCGCCGCTGCGATGTCCGCCTGGGCCATCGGCCGCAGCTTGTCGAGCGTAAACGCGCGATTGACCGCCTCCAGAAGCTTCACGGGCCCGCCGGGCGCGACGACTCTCGCAGGAAGGTCGGTGAACAGCGGGACGAGCCAGTCGCGGCCCCGTCTGCCTTCATATGCGCGGTCGGCAAGCTGGTGCACCGTGTGCCAGCGTGGCTGCGTTCGAGCGGCGACGATGTGGTTGAGCTCGTCTTCACGGTCGTGAGCCACCGCGTCGAGCGTGGCCCTGTAGGGGCCGTCGAGGCGGAACAGGACGTCGGTCAGATTGGTGTCGCGGAAGAAGACGAACACCCATTTCGGATGCGTGCCGCTGGCCACGACGTAGTTTTTGAAGACCAGATACCAGTAGGCAGACCCCGTCGAGTTCAGAATGAGCGGCGAGACGTCTTCGTGGCTGAGCTCGTGGAGCAGGTCGCCGTCGATACGCCCCGCCATGGAGTCGCCGATGGTCACGATGCCCGGCGGATAGCGCTGAAGGTCGGGCACCACGTCCGCTTGAAACGGGTAGCGGGGCCGCGAACGCTCCAGGGCCGGCAGATAGCTGGGCTGGTCGCCCTCTGCGGGGTGAAACGCATGCAGAACCGGCCGCCACAGCAGAGGCACCGCCAGAATTCCCGCACAGATGAGCGCGCCGGCAACAGCATCTCGGACCGGGCGCCGCTCAGTCACCGGCGCGAGATTACCAGAGGTCGTGGGTCGCGGCAGAGGCGTTTTTGCGGCTGAATGACCAGCAGGCGTAGTCTAGTGACAGTTCCGGCGGCGTGCCGGCAGCCAGCCGTCAGCAGACAGTTGTGTGACCCTCATGAAACGTGTCGCTCTCTTCTCGTGCGTCTTCCTCCTGGCCGTCGCGACGGTCGGTCTGCCTGCGCAGCAGGCGCCGACGTTTCGAAGTTCCACCCAGACCGTCCCAATCTACGCCACGGTGGTCGACAGCGCCGGGCGCCTCGTGCCGGATCTGGTCGAGGAACACTTCGAGGTCTTCGACAACGGCAAACTGCAGCCGCTGACGCTCTTCAAGAGCGACATCCAGCCCATCACCGTGGTGGTCATGCTCGACACGAGCGGGAGCATGACGTTCAACTTCGAGTTCCTCAAGCAGGCCGCCGAACAGTTCGTGCTGCGCCTGCTGCCGGCCGATCGCGCCCGCATCGGAAGCTTTTCCGACAAGATCATCGTCAGTCCAGCGTTCACGTCCGACCGGGACAGCCTGCTTCGGGTTCTGCACAACGACATCCAGTACGGCAATCCCACCCGGCTGTGGGATGCCATCGACGAGAGCATGTCGGCGCTGGCGCACGAGGAAGGGCGCCGCGTGGTCCTGATCTTCACCGATGGAGATGACCAGAAGAGCAGGAACGTCGGATTCGATCAAGTCGTCGCGCGCGCCCAGGATCAGAACTACATGATCTATGCGATTGGTCTGCGGAGCCGCATCATGGGCCAAGTCACCAAACCTGACCGTAACTTGCGCGGCCTCGCCGATCAGACGGGTGGTGGCTACTTTGAGCTGACACGGACTGCGGACCTGAACTCCACCTTCACCCGCGTCGCCGATGAGCTCCATCGTCAATACGTCATGGCCTTCGCGCCGGACCGGCTCGACGGGCTCGTCCACAAGCTCGACGTCCGCGTCAAGGTTCCTGGCATGGTCGTCCGTGCGCGCAAGACCTACCTCGCAGACGGCGGTGGCGCGAAGGCTCCACCCAAGCGATAGCGTTCCTCGCGTCTGTCTGAGTCCCTTCATGGCCCGCCCGGCGGCTCTCGTGTGTGTGATGGCCGCCCTGGCCGGGCTGCTCGTCCATGCGCAGGAGCCGCAGCAGCCGCCCGCGTTCCGAGCCGGAACCGAGGCCGTGGCAATTTACGCCACCGTGCTCAACCGCGGCGGCGAGATGGTGCTCGATCTGCAGCGCGACGACTTCACGGTGTACGACAACGGACGCAGGCAGGACCTCACGGTGTTCGAGCGCGGGCTGCAGCCGGTCACAGCGGCACTGCTCATCGACACGAGCGCGAGCATGACGCTCAACCTCGACCTCGCACGGACGGCAGCCGAGCAGTTCGTGATTCGGATGCTGCCGCGCGACCGCGTCCGCGTCGGCAGTTTCAGCGACCGCGTCGACCTGAGTCCCGAGTTCACGGCCGACCGCGACGCGCTCCTCGTCGCCTTGCGTGAAACCCTGCACATCGGCAACCCGACCAGGCTCTGGGACGCGGTCGACACGGCCCTCACGGCTCTCGCGCCGCTCAGCGGCCGCCGCGTGCTCGTGTTGATGACCGACGGCGTCGACACGGCCAGCCGAACCACACCCGACGTCGTCCTCACGCGGAGCCACACGCAGGAGACCATGACGTATGTGGTGCGGTTCAGGACAACCCAGCGCGCCGTCATGGCGGAGCTCCCGTTGTCGCCATCGGCCAGCCAGGTGTTCTCGGGTACGAGCGCGCGGAGTATCACCGCCGGCAGCCAGCCCATCCAGCAACTCGCCCGTCAAAGCGGTGGCGGCTACTTCACACTCATGCAGTACGACGATGTGAATACGACCTTCACGCACCTCATGCAGGAGTTGCACTACCAGTACGTGCTCGGGTTCACCCCTCAGCGTCTCGATGGCAAGGTTCACGAGCTCGACGTGCGGGTGACCCGACCTGGCGTCACCGTCAGAGCCAGGCAGCACTACCTCGCCGCCGAACGGACGACCGGTCAGAACTGAGGCAGGTGCTAAGATGCGTCGCCTGAGGCACGGCGAAACCCCGCTGCGTCGAGGTTCAGAGGAGGCGCACATGACATCACGAATTATGATCGGCGCGCTGCTGCTCACCGCAGCTGCGGGTTGCGGCAAGTCAGAGCAGCAGAAGCAGACCGAGGAAGCCGCGAAGAAGATCGAGGCGGCTGCCGAGACCATGCAGAAAGGCGCCGACAAGGTGGCGCGTGGCGCCGAACAGGGATCTGATCAGATGGCGCAGGGGCTGCAGCAGATGGCCCAGGGCCTGCAGCAGATGACGCAGGGCTCGGCCAAGGCCGTCGACTATGAACTGCTCAAGGCGCTGCTGCCCGAAGTGGGCGGCTGGACGCGGAGTGGTGCCAAGGGCGAGCAGACAACGGCGGGGCCAATGACGTTGTCGCGCACCGAAGCGGTATATAGAAAAGACGACAGCCGCATCGAGCTGGAGATCACCGATTCGGCACTGAGTCAGATCGTCCTGGCCCCGATGGCGATGTTCCTTGGCTCTGGCTACTCGGAGCGCTCGGACGACGGATTCAAGCGCGCGGTCAAGATCAAGGGGCAGCCGGCCATGGAAGAATGGAATGTCGGCTCGAAACGAGGAGAAGTGACTGCGCTCGTTGGCGGCCGCTTTCTCGTGCACGCCTCCGGGGACGACCTCACCGGGGTGGAGCCCGTCCGGGCGGTGGTGGAAAACGTAGATTTCGGGAAGCTCGCCGCATTGAAATAATCCACCGGCCCTCCTGCCGGCGGTTGGCGTATGTGCGGCCCGTCATGCGCGCGAATTTCCTGGTGACGGCGTGAAGAGATGAAGCCACAGATTCGAATGGCCGCGCTCATCGCCGCCGTGGGGCTCGCGGCGGCTCCTCAGCTCCGAGGGCAGGGCCCTGCGGCGGCGCCCCCTGTCGACGTCGAGATTCACCGGGCGTTCACCGCCACCTACAATCTGGACTACGACGCGGGCCTGTCCATTGCCCGGCAGCTGGTCGCCGTCGCACCACAGGAAAGCCGGGCCCATCGCGCCCTTGCGACCATCGTCTGGCTCGATGTTCTGTTCAGGCGCGGGGCAGTGACGATCGACCACTACATGGGCGGAATCACGCGATCCCAACTGTCGCTCCCCAAGCCCCCCGTCGAGCTGGCGGCCGAATTCAAGCAGGAGGCCACACGCGCTCTTGATCTGGCACAGGCGCGGCGTCGGCAGAACAGCACAGACTTGCAAAGCCTCGAGGATCTCGGCGCGGCGTACGGACTCCAGGCGTCGTATTCTGCGTCGGCGGAGGGCAGCGTCGTGGCTGCATTCAGCTCCGCACGGGGCGCCTTCGACGCGGGCGAGACCCTGCTCAGTCGCGATCCGCGCAACATGACCGCCGCCACGCTGGTCGGCACGTACCGCTACGCCGTGGCGACGCTCAGCCTGCCTTCACGCATGTTCGCGTACATCGCCGGGTTTGGCGGCGGCAAGGATCAGGGGATTACGCTGCTCGAGACCGCGAGCCAGCCAGGATCGGCCGCGCATGTGGAGGCCTCCACCGCGCTGGCCCTGATCTACAGCCGTGAAGGGCGGCATGCAGATGCGGCGCGCGTACTCGCTGGCCTCGCCGCAGAGTTTCCCCGCAACAGGCTGTTCCTGCTCGAACACGCATCGGCCATGCTGCGGGCCGGCAAGGCGCCGCAGGCCGAGTCGTTGCTCGTGACAGGGCTGGGGGGGCTCGACCGGGACGATCGGCGGAAGATTCCTGGGGAGCGCGCCCTATGGCTCTACAAGCGCGGACTCGCGAGACTGGTGCTGGCCAACCACGCCGGTGCCGCCGCAGACTTCGACCTCGCGCTGCGCAGCGAGCCCGTGGAGTGGGTGAAAGGGCGCCTGCATCTCGCGAGTGGCAAGCTCGCGGACGTGCAGGGACGACGGGCAGCGGCGGTCGCCGAATACCGCCAGGCGCGTGAAATTGGCCGGGCTGCCGAAGACCCGGCCTGCGTGGCTGAAGCCGCCCGGCTCATGCAGACTCCCTTCGTCCTGGGGAAAAACTGATGACTGGCGCTACGCGGGCTCGGCCCTCGACTGGCGCTCCGTCGTATATCTGAGTATGGCGTCGCGCCGCACGTGGGTATGGGTCGTGGTGGGAGTGCTCGGCACCGGACTGGTGACGGTGATTGCCGTGGCCGGTGCCGGCGTCTACTTCGTCAGGAGCCACGTTCAATCGCAGAGTTCGACCCACGCCGACGCGATCACCGCGTTCGAGCAGATCACGAGCACTTTCCGCGGGCAGAAGCCCCTCTTCGAGCTCGACGAGACCGATCAGCCGCGGGCAACCCGTGCGCTCGCAGATCTGCCCACGGCCTCCACCACCTCGCGGGATTTGATGGTGCTCTCGTGGGATTCCGATGCGCAGCGGCTGGTCAAGCTGGCGTTGCCCCTGTGGGTCGTCCGCGTCGGCAAGCACAAGATGCAGTTCGCCCGCGATCATCGTCACCTCGATCTCGATCGCCTCAACGCCGAGCTGAACGAGATCGAACGCATCGGTCCCGCGCTCTTGATGGACGTGCGCGACGTCGATGGGACGCGTGTCCTCGTCTGGACGCAGTAACCATCGACGTAAGCGAGCTGTATCGAGACCACGCCGCCGGCGCCGGTCTGGCCCTCCTCTTGCACAACCGGTATGCGGAGGGTCGCCATGTTTTCACCACGACATTTGATTCTTGCTGCCGCGCTTGCGGTGGCTGCGCCCGGCGCCTCCGGGGCTGCTCCCGTGCAATGGCCCTGGAGCGGCTCCAGCAACAACCAGCAGGTGGCCTACAACCAGGGGTACGACCGTGGGCTGAATGCTGGAGTCGAGGATGTGCGCCGCGGCGATCAGTACAAGTTCACCGACGAATCCGACTACAAGAAGGGCGACGTCGGTTACCGCTCCACCTACGGCAATCGCGATCGGTATCGCGACGACTTCAGACGCGGATTCGAGGCCGGTTACCGCGTCGGGTACGACCGCAACGGCACCTACAACGACCGCGGCCCCCAGGGGCGCCTCGGCGTACCGCCGCCGTGGTCCAACGGACGCGGCCGCCAGAACGATGGGCGCGGCATCATCGGCAACGGACGGGCGATGGGCCGGTACGATCTGGCTGCGCAGAACGGCTACAACGATGGCTACGAGGCGGGGCTGCGCGATGCGCAGAGCCGGCGGCAGTTCGACCCGGTCTCTGAGGGTCGGTACCGCAGCGGTGACCGTGGCTATGAGAAGACGTACGGCACGCGAGAGCTGTACAAGGCGAACTATCGCGAATCCTTCAGAGTGGGGTACGAAGAAGGCTACAACGATGGCCGGCGCTACAGCGGACGCTGAGCCCAGCACGCAGCACGCAGCACGCAGCATAACCATGGGCGCCGGGAGAAATCCCGGCGCTCGCGCGTACGGCCGAAACATCAGTTCAGTCCGAAGAACACGCGCATCCGCTGCGCCATGGAGGGCCCCACTCTGGGGCTGGCTGCGGTAGTCTGCGCGCGGGTCTCGTCGAGCATCTTGCGTCGTTGTTCGGCCGTGCTGGCGAGTTGGTCGACCACATCCGGCCGGCTCTGCACATACGCTTTGAAGTTTTCGGCGGCGACTTCGAGCACGCAGCAGTCTCCGCGCGCCGTCACTGTGGCCGTGCGCCGCTCGCCCGTCAGCAGCGACATCTCGCCAAAGTAGCCGCCGGCTTCTGTCACCGCCACCTGCCGTGCATCGGGCCCGATCGTGATGACGACGGCGCCAGTGCGCACGATGAACAGCGACGATCCCGCGTCGCCCTCGGCGACAATCACTTCCCCGTTTGCATACAGCCGTTCGGCCGCAGCCGAGGCGAGTGCGCGCTGTGCTTCCTCCGGCAGTCCTGCAAACACCGAAACCGCCGCAATGGCCGCCTGGTAATCGCGCGACCGATCCTCAGGGCTCACGCTCGGGAAGTCGCGGTGATACTCGACCTGGATGGGCCAGGGGATCTCGATCCCGCGGCGACGGAGCTCGTAGTAGATCGCCGTGCGGACTTCGCTCTTGGCGACCTCGTCTTTCTCATAGTCATCGACCCAGAAGCGCACACGAAACGTCAGCGCCGACGGCCCGAAGTCGTACAAGAGCACGTCGGGCGCGGGGACCTTTAGACTGCGGCCGACTCTACCCACCGCCGCAAGGATGGCGTCGCGGGCCTCGTTGGGGGGCGTCATGTAGCTGGCGCCCACTTCGACGAACAACCTCGTAGGGGATGCCGGCTCGGAGTAGTTGTTGATGGCCTCCTTGGCAATGGTGCTATTCGGCAGCACCACCAGATTGCCCGACTTGGTGCGGATCTTCGTCGCGCGCCAGGTGACTTCGACCACGCGCCCTTCGTAATCGGCGGCTGAAATCCAGTGCCCGACGCGGAACGGCTTCTCCACCTGGATCGCCAGACCGGCAAAGGCGTTGCCCAGCGTGTCTTGCAGCGCGAGGCCGACGACGATAGCCGAGCCGGTGATGCCGACGAGAAAGCTGGCGTTCTGAAAGACGAACATCGCAGCGACTACCGTGAGTGCGGCCACGACGGTGTCCTGCACGATCGCCGGCGTGCCTTCGCCGAGGCGT
The DNA here is from genome assembly GCA_039925145.1 of Vicinamibacterales bacterium. Taxonomy (GTDB): domain Bacteria; phylum Acidobacteriota; class Vicinamibacteria; order Vicinamibacterales; family SCN-69-37; genus JBDSZL01. Next base: position 36,993 of record JBDSZL010000009.1, read on the forward strand.
TCCTTGAACCACGGGTTGAGGAGAAGGGTCACGACGGCCGTGATGAGACCGAACGCAACGAGGAAGTTCTCGATCTCCTGGCCGTGCGCGATCAGGAGATCGTTCGTGGGGAGCTCGAGCACTGCCGCATGGATGGCCAGCGCCGCGAGCAGTAGCACCTCGACGAGCGCAAGCCGCCGGCGCACGGCGCGGGTGCGGACGGCTGCCATCGTGGCAGCCGTCACCCCAAGAAATCCGAGTGTCCAGAAGAAGTGCGCGAGCGGATGCGGGAACACGTTCAGCCGGTGATGCCCTTGCGGAACTCGGCGATCTCGGCGGCTGTGATGCTCACCGGCACAAGCGTCTTCACGGGGCCACCCTTGGCGTCACGATCGGGGTTGACCCCGCGCGATCCGGCCGACGAAACCGTGTCGCTGCTCGATTTTTCCCGGCCGAGGGCGGAGAGGCCGCCAAGACCGAGCTTGCCGCCGCCCGACGAGGCAGGCGGCGCCGCAGCGGCGGCGGCCGGGGCTGCTGGCGCGCCCTGGGGCACAGCGGTCACCGGCACGGGCTTGAACGAGACCGACTGCGTGTAACGCGTCGCCACGAGCGATGAAGCCTTGAGGCTGCTGCCGCTGATCACCTTGTTGAGCGCGTCGAGGCGCGCCTTCGCTTCTGGATGCGAGGCAAACATGCCGCTGCGGTCTTTCAGGTCCTTGTTGCGATCGGCCAGCCGCGTCAAAAACGATTCGAGGCCCGAGGGGGCATAGCCGGCCTGGTTGGCAGAGGTGACTCCCAGCTTGTCTGCCTCGATTTCGTCCTTGCGGTCGTAGCTGTTCTCGAGGATCGCCCCGTAGGCCCGGTTGACGACTTGCTTGGTGATCTCGGACTTCGGCAGCGCCTCGGACGTCTTGCTCACCACGCCCGCCTTCTGAATCGCATTCAGCGTGTGCTTGGCCGTGACGTGGCCGATCTCATGACCGAGGACATCGGCGAGCTCGGCTTCGTTCTTGATGAGAGCCATCGCCCCACGTGTGATGTGAATGAACCCGCCGGGCGCTGCAAACGCATTGACGCCGTCGGTGTCGAGCACGATGAAGGTCCATTTCAGGTTGGGACGCGAGCTGGCCTGCGCGAGCACACCGCCGACGAGTGAGACGTACCGATGCACGGCCTTGTCCTGCACGACACCGTACTTCTCACGCAACTTCGCGCTGATCTCGCTGCCGATCTGCTGTTCTTCGGCATCGCTGAACGTCAGGTCGTCCATCGTCTTCTTCGCGTCCTGCGCCTGCCCGATTCTCTTGCCAAGCTGGCCGAGCTGCGCCGACGCCGGCGCGGCCGACGCCAGACACACGATCGCCCCTATCGTCATCAGCTTCTTCATCGTGAATGCTCCGTCATTGCGGCTGGCGAGTCCGCGGAGACCACCTGCGGCTCCGGCGCGTCGCCACGCCCTGTCACTTCATACACCATCACCGGCTGTGCGCGGCCTTTGACGGTGACCTGTCCGATCGGCCGGGTCGAGACGTCTGTGGTCAGGCGCGATCGCGTCGCGTCGCTGATCAAAATACGCGTGCCGTAATCCTTGTTCAGCGATTCGAGCCTGGCGCCCAGGTTCACGGCATCGCCAATCACCGTGTAGCTCATGATGGCTTGCGAGCCGATATTACCGGCAATCATCTCTCCGGAGTTGATCCCGATGCCGATATCGAGCCGCGAGCGCCCCTCGGCGGCCCATTTCAGGTTCAGCCGCTCGAGCGCCACATTCATGTCGAGCGCCGCGGCCACCGCGTGGTCGGCATGCTCCGGGTCGTCGAGCGGAGCCCCGAACAGACCCATGACCATGTCTCCCACGAACTTATCGAGCGTTCCGCGATACCGGAACAGGACGTCGACCATTTCGCCAAAGTATTCGTTCAATTGGGCCACCACGCTTTCGGGTGCGCCATGCTCGGATGCGGCCGTGAACCCGCGGATGTCGGAGAACAGCACCGTCATTTCGCGCCGTTCGCCGCCGAGGTTCGCGCGCGCAGGGTCGGCGAGCAACTGCTCGATGACGTCCTTCGACACGTAGCGGCCAAACAGACCTTTGATATGTCGCTTCTCGCGCCCCTCGATCAGGTACTGCCAGGCCACGCCACCAAAGAGGGCGAGGCTGGCGGCTAGGCCTGGTCCCACGGCCGCGATCCAGACCCCGGCCGCAACTTCCCGCGTCAGCCAGAATCCCAATCCGATGGTCAGCGCCGGCACCACGACAGATGCCCACAGCACCGGCAGCAGCACGGCGATAGCCCCGGCCACGAGTCCCACGGCCGCTGTCAGCAACAAATCGGTCGTCGGCGACGCCCGCCGCATGACATCTCCGGCAATGATGTTGTCGGCCGTCGTGGCGTGGAGGTGGATGCCCGGAGCGCCCCCGGGAAACGGCGTGGAGAATCTGTCGTACAAGCCGGCCGCGCTCGTCCCCACCATCACCACCTTGCCGGCAAAAGCAGCCGGAGGAACAGGCGGCACCTGGCCGGAAGCGACCTTGTCGCCGGAAAGCAGCACGTCGAACATGGAATAGGTCGGGAACACGGGGCCCTTGCCGTCTGCCAGGACGGGCGGCTCCGCGAACCGGATCAGCGCCTGCCGCGATGGCGCTCCATCCGAGGCCGGCTCGCCGAGGAGCGGCAGCCGCGTCTTGCCCAGCCGCAGCCAGTCGCCCTCGGTCGTCACGGCATCGCCCGGGACGGCGTCGAACGCCAAGGCTCCTGCTACACCGAGAGACGGCACACTCGTGCCTCGCACATCCACGAAGGGCAGCACTCGCCGGGCGTAATCGGAGCCGGGCTCCTTCAAGAGGTAGTTGTGGCCGATGCCGCTCGCGACACTGGCGAGCTCCTCAAACGGCAGCGCGAGCAGCGGACGCGCCAGAAATCCAGGCCCCGCGTGGTAGGTCGGGCCTGGCAGCAGCACCGGTCCGCGGTCGCGCGACGGCTCGCCGGCGGCCAGGCCCTCGTAGGTAGCCTCTGCCAGCAGGATGACGTTGCCCGCATGGCGCACCGAATCGACCAGCGCCCGGTCCGACTGCTCTCCCGTCACGCGTTGTCCGTTGATGATCGATTCGGATCGGCTCTCGTGTTCGCCGAAGAACACGTCATAGGCAATCACGCGTGCGCCAGAGGCCGCGATGTAATCGATTGCCGCTGCATGGACGGCTCGCGGCCATGGCCACCGGCCGAGCATCGGCTCCAGCGCGCGCACCGATGACTCGTTGATCTCGACGAGCACGATAGGCGACGACGGGGAGACACGGTGGTGTGACCGCTGGACCCGCCAGTCGTAACTGTAGTTCTCGACCGTGTCGACGAACTTCACGGTGACAGAGAGCAGAGCGGCGAGTGTGGCGGCGAGACCGACGGACAACGCCGCGAGGATGCGGCGCGGGGAAAAGCGAAGGGAGCGTCTTCGATTGAGCGGACTCACGAAAACGACTCCCGACTTGTATTGGTACCGGTACGGGGATTCGAACCCCGGTCCCGTGGCTGAGAACCACGTGTCCTGACCCCTAGACGATACCGGCCCGTCGACAGGAACTTCGGAAAGTACCACTCTGGCGCGAGAAGGGTCAAGTCAGGGATAATCCATCGTCTCCTGATCGGCTCACCTCCTGCCGCTTCCGAACCGAGGACGTTCCCGTGATCTGGCTGCACCGGTATACACGTTTGCTCGCGGCGGCCACGCTGCTGCTCGTGGCGGCTGGAGGCATGGTCACGAGCACGAACTCCGGGCTGTCGGTACCCGACTGGCCGACCACGTTCGGCCAGCAAATGTTCGCCTATCCGCTCAGCGGCATGAAGGGCGGCATTTTTTACGAGCACGGCCACCGCCTGATCGCCTCGACCGTCGGCCTCCTGACGATCGGTCTCGTCTTCTGGCTCTGGCGATCGGAGCCGCGCCCGTGGGTGCGACGACTCGGCTGGATCGCACTCGGCGCCGTCGTGCTGCAAGGGATGCTGGGCGGGCTGACGGTGTTGCTCCGGCTGCCCGATGCGGTCTCGATCAGCCACGCCGGACTCGCGCAGCTCTTCTTCTGCATCACGGTCAGCCTGGCGCTCTTCACGTCGCCAACATGGATCGCGCCGCCGCGCCCACCGGTCGATGACACACCGCTTCGCACGCGTATGACGCTGCTCACTGTCCTCGTCTACCTGCAGATCCTGATCGGCGCGACCATGCGCCACACGGGCGCGGGACTCGCGATTCCGGACTTCCCGCTCTCGTACGGACACCTGGTACCGCCCTTCTGGACCAGTGCCATCGCCCTCCACTTCGCGCATCGTGTGGGCGCGCTGCTCATCACGGTGCTGGTCATCGGCAATATCACCCGTGTGTTCAGCCGACACGGCTCACGGCGCGAGTTCACCGCCCCGGCGCTGCTCCTGGTGCTGGCTGTCGCTGCGCAGGTCACACTCGGCGCCTATGTCGTGCTCAGCGGAAAACAGCCGATCATCAATACCCTGCACGTGGCGACCGGCGCGACAGTGCTCGTCACGTCGCTGCTGCTGACGCTCCGCCTGTATCGAGTACGCTTTGGCGAGGCCGACCTCGTGGCGGTCAGCCGCCCGATGCTCTGATGGAATCGAAACCTGGCGCGGTCGCGTACGGAAAGCCCGGCATCGACGCGCACCCGCACTCGCGTCTGGGCGACATCGTCATCCTCTCGAAACTTCGCGTCAACGCCCTCGTGGTCGCCACCGCTGTCGGTGGCTACTACATGGCGCGACCCGATCCCGTCGACGGGGGTGTCATCGCGTGGGTCTCTGTCGGCACGGCGCTCGTCGCGAGTGGCGCGTCGGCGTTCAACCAGATCTACGAACGGCGCACCGACACCCTCATGGCGCGGACGAGCGGGCGCCCCATTGCCGCCGGGCGAATGAGTCCCGCCCAAGGCGCGATCGTCGCCGCCGCATTCTCTGCCATTGGACTTGCCTGCCTGATCTGGGGCGCCAACCAGATGGCGGCCGCCGTCGCGCTCGCTACCCTCGTGAGCTACGCGGCGATTTACACGCCGCTCAAGCGACGCACCTCGCTGTCAACCGTCGTTGGCGCCGTGCCCGGCGCGCTGCCTCCGCTCATCGGCTGGGCAGCGGCAGGGGGCAGCCTCACAGGGGTGGCGCCCTGGTCGCTGTTCGTGCTCATGTTCCTGTGGCAGCTGCCACACTTCCTCGCCATCGCCTGGATGTTCCGTGAAGATTACGCCCGCGCCGGAATGCCCATGCTGACTGTCGTCGACAAGGACGGCAGCATCACCGGGCGCCAGACCTTGCTCTGGGCCGCGGCACTCGTGCCGGCCAGCCAGTTGCCGTTCCTGTTTCGCATCGCGTCGCCCACCTACGCGATTGGCGCGCTGGTGCTGGGCCTGGCGCAGCTCGTGCTCGCGTTCCGCTTTGCGAGACATCGCTCGATCGCCAACGCGCGGGCGCTGTTCTACGGGTCGATCGTCTACCTGCCGCTGCTCTGGCTCTTGATGGCGCTGGGGCGGCCATGACGCGCACCGATCGCGACGACGGCCAGTCATGACGTTGAGCGATCTGCCCACGCTGAACGCGATTCTCAACGCAACCTCCGCGGTGCTGCTCACCATCGGGTGGTGGCACATCACGCATCACCGCATCGCCGTTCATCGTCGCTTCATGCTGGCTGCGTGCACGACGTCCGCGATGTTCCTGACCTCATACGTCATCTATCACGCGCAGGTTGGGTCGAAGCCGTTTCCCGGACACGGCATAGCGCGAACCATCTACTTTCTGGTGCTCGTGCCGCACGTCGTGCTGGCGGCCGCGATCGTGCCGATGGTGATCCTGACGCTGCGACGCGGCCTGATGCGCAGTGACGTCGCGCACCGGCGTATTGCGCGGATTACGCTGCCGTTGTGGCTGTACGTCTCTGTCACCGGTGTCATCGTGTATCTGATGCTGTATCGGATGTACTGACGCCGGGCCGACGTCACGCGTGTGCGGATCCGGTCCGGCGGCGATATCATTCCGGCCGAGCGCCAACCGCGAGTGGGAAAGCCGCTTCCCAGGTCTGTTCACGATTCGCGACGGGATGATGGCCACCGGCCAGCTCACGGGCGCGGGGCTCGGCGCCGTGAGCTGAACACCCCCTGCACGTCGCGCCGTGTGAGCTCAGGCGCGGACGCCTGACACGACTCGCGAGACGGGCTACTTGCCGAAGCGGTCGAAAATGTCGACCAGTTCGTTGAGCTGCCCGTCCACGTGACCTTCCGCGAGGCCCTTCTTCACGCAGTGCTCGATGTGGTGCCTGAACATGGCGAGGCTGATGCGGTTCAGCGCCGCTTCGGCCGCCGCCAGCTGCTGCAGGACCTCCAGACAGGGCCGCGGCTCCTCGACCATGCGGCGAATGCCCCGCACCTGCCCCTCGACGCGATTCAGGCGTTTCACAAGCGCTTGTTCCTCAGACGTCTCGAACATATCCGGCCGTACCTTCCCCGAATCCAGACCCGATCGCGCTGGCACTTGATCGCTCATGAACTGTTTCCTGGAATACGACACCGCGGCCACACCGTTGCAGGCGCCATCCACCAGCGCCCGACACCCCCGGCGCTTGCAGTGGGTCAAAGGCGCGAGCCAGACTGACACCTGTGAAACGACAGCCGGTGGTGGAGCGGGGCCGCGGCCTGCCCCTGATCCTCATCCCCGGGATTCAAGGCCGGTGGGAGTGGATGGAGCCGCTGGTGAGCGCGCTCGCCGAACATCGGCGTGTGTTGACGTTTTCGCTCAATGAGGCCTCGGGTGCTGACCTGTTCGATGATTGGGCCGAACGCATCGACCGCTTGCTGGAACATGCGGACGCCGATCGGGCGCCCGTCGTCGGCATCTCCTTTGGCGGAATCATCGCGGCACGCTACGCTGCACGCCGGCCGCAGGCAGTTGAGCGCCTGATCCTGGTGTCGACGCCCGGGCCCGACTGGCGCCTGCAGGGCTTCTCCGCAGCCTGCGTGCGTCATCCGTGGCTCTACTTCCCCCTCTTCGCGGCTCGCGGCGCCCTGCGCCTGGCACCCGAAACGCTCGCGGCCTTGCCCTCATGGCCCCAGCGCGGCGCCTTTGCGTTGAGCTACGGCCTCCGGACGCTTCGATACCCGGCGAGCCCGGCGGCGATGGCGGCCTGGGTCCGAACGTGGATGGCGACGAGCATGGCGGCCGAGATTGGCCGAATCTCAACCCCTACTCTGCTGATCACGGGCGAACCGGACCTCGATCGCGTCGTGCCTGTCGCCAGCACCCTGGAGTATCTGGCGCTTATTCCAGGTGCCCAACATCGCACCCTCGGGCGCACGGGGCATCTGGGGATTCTCACGCGCACGACGGAGTTCGCCCGCGTCGTGTGCGATTTCATCAAGGAGTGACCGACGTGCTCATGCAAGTCCCTGGTCCATCAGGCGCACTCGAAGCCCTGCTCGACAGTCCGCAGTTACCGCCGAACGGCGCCGCAGCCGACGGTTCGACGCGCGCGGCTGTGGTGTTCGCTCACCCGCATCCGCAGCAGGGTGGGACGATGCATACCAAGGCGGTCTATCAAGGCGCGAAAGGCCTGGCCCGCATCGGCTGCTCGGTGCTGCGCTTCAATTTTCGTGGAGTGGGCGCGAGCGCCGGATCTTTCGACGCCGGACCAGGGGAGCAGGCAGATTTCTCGGCCGCCCTCGATTACATGAGCCAACGTTTCCCAGGTGTTCCGCTCTGGGCGGCTGGATTTTCGTTTGGCAGCTGGGTGGCGCTCGAAACAGGCGCTCTGGATCCCCGCGTCTCCGTGCTGATTGGCATCGCGCCACCCGTCGAGCGTGAAGGGTATGTCTTCGAGCATGTCCTCACATCGCGCAAACCCAAGTTCCTCATGCAGGGGAGCCTCGACGAGCTTTGCCCGCTGCGAGAGCTCAGGGCCTTCTACGCCAGGCTCGAAGAGCCCAAAGAGCTTGCCGTCATCGATGGCGCCGACCATTTGTTCACCGGCCGTGCGGGCGAGGTGGGTGAAGCGCTCGAAGACCTGCTCGCCGACTTCAACGGCTGACTCGAGCACGAAGAATGGGAGAAAATGCGCTCATGACTACACCGCTGCGGGTCCTGGCGCGCACGCACTGGATGGGCCTTGGCAGATCGACGCTCGCGGTTTTCGGCATGCTGGTGCTGATGGCCGCATGCTCGTCAGGGCCCCCGCCGCCGGTCGCTCAGCACCCCATCGCCGAGAAAACACAAGCGGATCGCGCCACCAAGGACGTCTTCTTCAGGACCGGCCGCGACTCACCGATTCCGGCGGACAAGCGCGCGGCGTTCAAGGGACTGTCGTACTATCCCGTCGACTCGGCGTACCACGTCCCTGGGTCGCTGCATCAGGACCGATCGGGGCCGCCTGTGGTGATCGAGCTGCAGACATCCACGCACCAGGTGAGGCGCATGGAGCGGGTTGGCTCCTTGCAGTTCACGCTCAGCGGCGCCACCTATAAGCTCTCGGCGTTTGCTGGCGAGGACGAGGGGCTTTCGCGCCTCTTCGTCCCGTTCGGCGATCTGACGAACCGCACCGATACGTACGGCGGCGGTCGCTATCTCGATCTCGATCGTACCGCCACGGGTCTTTACGATTTGGATTTCAACGCGGCGTACAACCCGTATTGCGTCTACAACCACACCTACGAGTGTCCTATTCCGCCTGCCGAGAACCGGTTGCCGATCGCCATACGGGCCGGCGAACGGATGCCCGAAGGCGCCGAACAATAAAAAAGCCCCCGTCCGGCGCGAGGCCAGACGGGGGCGCGTGGGTTGCGGGGCCCAGGGGCGCCGCCAGTCTTACTTGATAAACAGCATCTCCCTGTACGTCGGCAGCGGCCAGAGTTCGTGCGGCATCATGACCTCCATCTGATCGCCTGCGTCGCGCAGTGCGGCCATGGCCGGAACGATGGTGTCGCGTGTGAACTTGGCGTGCTTCTCGGCGGTTGGGGCGTGCTGTTCGAGGGCCTTTGCCAGCTTTTCCGTGTTGGCGCGGAGCGCGTCGAGCAGCCCGCTGAACCGATCGAGAACTTTCTTCGACTCGCGAGTGGACCCGCCAGCGTCACGGACGGCGCTCACCGACTGCGCGACATCGCGCTGATACCGCAGCGCGGCCGGCAGGATGTACCGGTTCGACATGAGCACCATCATCTGCGCCTCGACGTTCAACGTCTTGACGTAGGTCTCGAGATTGACCTCGTGGCGGGCGTGGAGCTCACGCGAGTTGAGTACTTTGTATCTCTCGAACACCTTCACGGTCTCGGGCTTCATGAGCTCTGGCAGCGCATCCACCGTATTGGTGAGATTCAGCAGGCCACGCTTGGCCGCGTCCTTGCGCCAGTCGTCTGAATAGCCGTTCCCGTTGAAGATGATGCGCTTGTTCTCTTTGATGAGCCTCGAGAGCAGCTCGAGCGCGGCGGCTTCGATCGACTTCTTGCCCTTGCCGCTCACTGCGGCCTCGAGTTCCGTGGCGATGTAGTCGAGCGACTCGGTGACCGCCACGTTGAGCGAGATGTTCGGGAACGCGATGCTCTGCCCCGAGCCAACGGCTCTGAACTCGAACTTGTTGCCGGTGAACGCGAACGGACTGGTGCGGTTACGATCGCCGGCATCCCGCGGCAGCTTTGGCAGCACCGACACGCCCGTGTCGAGCATGCCGCCTTCTTTCGTCGTCTTCGCCGTGCCCTTCTCGAGCTGCTCGAAGATGTCGGTCAGCATGTCGCCGAGAAACACGGAGATGATGGCCGGCGGCGCCTCGTTCGCGCCGAGGCGATGGTCGTTGCCGGCGCTGGCAATCGACATCCGGAGCAGGCCCTGGAACTTGTTGACCGCGCGCAGGACCGCGGCACAGAAGATCAGGAACTGGATGTTCTCGTGCGGCGTCTTGCCCGGGTTGAGCAGGTTGTTGCCCTGGTCGTCGCTCATGCTCCAGTTGAGATGCTTGCCGCTGCCGTTCACGCCGGCAAACGGCTTCTCGTGAAGCAGACACGCCAGGCCGTATTGCGTCGCCACCCGGCGCAGCACCTCCATCGTCATCATCTGATGGTCGGTGGCCACGTTGGCGTTTTCGAAGATCGGCGCAATCTCGTACTGACTCGGGGCCACCTCGTTGTGGCGTGTCTTGACCGGGACGCCGACCTTGTAGAGCTCGGTCTCGACGTCGTGCATGAAGGCAAGCACGCGATCCGGGATCGATCCGAAGTACTGATCCTCGAGCTCCTGGCCCTTCGGCGGCTTGGCGCCAAACAGCGTCCGGCCTGCGTTGATCAGGTCAGGACGCGCAAAGTAGAAGCTGCGGTCAATGAGGAAGTACTCCTGTTCGGGGCCGCAGGTTGTCGTGACGCGCTGC
>JBDSZL010000010.1:0-27705 GCA_039925145.1 Vicinamibacterales bacterium
GGGCGCATTTCGCGCAACGACATCGTCGCGGTACTCGATGGTGAGGGCGCCGAGTGCACCTTGAATGGCTTGTACATCGCCGGGGGCGATTCGCTGACCGACACACACACGACCATCGACCATGCGAAGGCGCACTGCCCCAGTCACGAGGTCTACAAGGGCGTGCTGACGGGCCACGCGCGCGCGGTGTTCAATGGCAAGATCATCGTGCGCCCGGACGCGCAGAAGACCGATGCCAAGCAGACGAACAAGGCGCTGCTCTTGACCGACGACGCGCAGATCAACACGAAACCGCAGCTCGAGATCTTCGCCGACGACGTGAAGTGCACGCATGGCGCCACCATCGGTCAGCTCGACGAGGATGCCCTGTTCTACCTGAAGGCCCGGGGCATCGGATCGACGCAGGCGCGCAACATGCTCATCCACGCATTTGCCGGTGATGTGCTCGACGGCGTGAAGTCGGAACCGGTGCGTCAGTCGGCAATGCGCCTGGTCGACGAGAAGCTGCATCTCACGGCATGAGCAAGTCGGTCGGCCATGGCGGGGCCGTCGGGCTCGCGCCGGAGGGTTCATTGATGACCCGGACCACACCCGCGCTCGATGTCTCCGCGCTCCGCGCGGACTTTCCTGTCCTCGACCAGCAGGTGCACGGCCGGCCGCTCGTCTATCTGGACAACGCCGCCACCACGCAGAAGCCGCAGTCGGTGATCGACGCCGTCTCGCGCTACTACCGGACCGATAACGCGAACGTGCACCGCGGCGTGCACTCGCTGAGTGAGCGCGCCACGGCAGCCTACGAAGCTGGCCGTGAGGCCGTACGGGGCTTCCTGCACGCGCAGTCGACGCGCGAGGTGATCTTCACGCGCAACGCGACCGAGGGGATCAATCTGGTCGCGAGGGTATGGGGTGATGCGAACGTCGGCCCCGGCGACGAAGTGCTCATCACCGCCATGGAGCATCACTCGAACATCGTGCCATGGCAGATGCTCTGCGAACGCAAGGGCGCGACACTTCGCGTGGCACCCATGGACGATCGCGGCGAGCTGTTGCTCGACGAGTGCTACGGCCTGCTCACGGCACGCACCAAACTCGTGGCCGTGGTGCATCTGTCCAACGCGCTCGGCACGCTCAATCCCGTTGCGGAGATCGCGACGCGGGCGCATGCCGTGGGTGCGCTCATGCTGGTCGACGGGTCGCAGTCGGCCGGGCACATGGCGGTTGATGTACAGGCCATGGGCGCCGACTTCTTCGTGTTCACCGGGCACAAGGTGCTCGGGCCCACGGGCATCGGCGTGCTGTGGGGACGCGAGCAGCTGCTCGAGGCGATGCCGCCATTCCTCGGCGGCGGCGACATGATTCGGACCGTCACCTTCGAGGGAAGCACGTGGGCGGACCTGCCGTATAAGTTCGAGGCAGGCACGCCGAATATCGCGGGCGTCATCGGCCTGCACGCCGCCCTGGCCTATCTGCTGCGCGTCGGCTTCGACGCCATCGGCGCGCACGAGGACGCATTGCTGCACGAGGCCACTCGACGACTCACCGCCATCGACGGGCTCCGGCTGATTGGGACCGCACCGAAGAAGGCGGCGGTGCTGTCGTTCGTGATGGAAGGCATCCATCCTCACGACATCGGCACGATCGTCGACGGCGAAGGCGTGGCGATCCGCACTGGTCATCACTGCGCGCAGCCGGTCATGGATCGGTTCGCCATTCCCGCGACGGCGCGGGCGTCGTTCGCCCTCTACAACACGCCAGCCGAAATCGACGTACTTGTGACCGCACTCGAACGGGTGCGGACGCTGATGGGGTAACACATGGGGATCTTTTCGTTTCTGACCAACAAAGGCACAGCGGAGGACGAGCGGGGTGCTGCCACCTCCGAGCCGCTCGCAGTCGGCACCTCGCCGGAGAGTGCGGCTGCAGCGGGACCGCTGAATCCGGCGCCCCCGACGCCAGACACGCCATTTGTGGCGCCCGATGCCTGGGACACGGGCGGTCTGGACATCGGCGCGTTGACGGCTCCATCGGCGCCGTCGGGAGATCAGCCGCAGGTCGGTCCCCCAGACCCCGCGCTCACCGCCGAATACCAGTCGAAGGTCATCGAGGCGATCAAGACGGTGTTCGATCCGGAGATCCCGGTCGATATCTATGAGCTCGGTCTCATCTACGACATCGTCGTCGACACGGACCGGCGCGCCCTCGTGCGCATGACACTGACGAGCCCCGCGTGCCCGTCGGCTCAGCAGTTGCCGAGCGAAGTCCGGTTCAAGGTCAAAGCCCTTCCCGGGATCTCCGACGCGGCGGTCGAGATTGTCTGGGAACCACCGTGGGACAAGGAACGGATGTCCGAAGCGGCCAAGCTGCAGTTGGGGTTCTTCTGATCCGGCGATGAGCGATCTTTCCGACCTCTATCAGGAGGTCATCCTCGATCACAATCGTCGCCCCAGGAACTTTGGCCCACTGCCAGAGGCGAACCGGGATGCGTTCGGGCACAACCCCCTCTGTGGCGATCAGGTGCGGGTCTTCGTGCAGCTCGAAGACGACGTCGTCCGGGAGATCAGGTTCGAAGGGTCGGGCTGCGCCATCTCCAAAGCGTCGGCTTCTCTGATGACCGACGCCGTCAAGGGACGCCGCGTAGCAGACGTGATGGCCCTGGTCGACGATTTCCAGGCCATGGTGACGACGCCTCTCGACAAGGACATCGATCCGGAGGCGCTCGGTAAGCTGAGCGTTCTCGCCGGTGTTCGCGAGTTCCCGGTTCGGATCAAGTGCGCCAGCCTCGCCTGGCATACGCTCAAAGCCGCAATCTCCAAGACACCAGACGCGGCGTAAGGTGGGCGCCTCCCCATCGTCGCCGGTCGCGTACGACACGAAGCGGCTCAGATCTGATCCGCCTCGAATAGATCGAGCGCCGTTCTGAGCGACATTCGCAGCCATTCTGGCCTCGCACAGAGGCTCGCGTCGATTTCCTCGCCGATCTGCTCGAGCATCAACACTCTCACGAGCGGCAGAATGCCCGCAGCGTCAGGCAGCCACGGGGCCTCTCCAGCAGCCTGCTGGTACCCGCGGAGAAAGCTCGCCGCGCTCCACGCGGTCCAGCACCTGGCCCAGGACCCCAGCATGTCGCGCTGATGCGACGAGAGCGCACGGTGTCGTTCCATCGCCACCTGGGCCGCGGTCTGAAACGAGCGGACCATCACCACCAGATCCCTGACGGGGCTCTGCAACTGCCGGCGTACGTCCGGGGTCTTCGTCGCATCGCCAGCTGGGCCGATGACCCAGAAGTCGCCCTCGTAGATCAGGACGTGCGCCAGATCCAGACTGCCGTGAATACGGGTCAGCTGCAATCGGGCGGGTATGTTGATGCGCGCGTCATCGATCATCGTGCGTACGAGCGAGTCCTGCGCCATCAATCGCTGCACTTGTCCGCGATCCTCGTCCGTGTTGATGCGAGGCGACGTGAGCAACTCCGCGCCAGTGCGCTGCCACGAGCGATACACGCGGTCGGCCAGGGCGGTGTTGGTCGACTGATTGGTTTCTGCGGACCCGAACGTCTTTGCCGCGTCGGGTGACGCCAGGGCGCGGTGCAGTTGTGCCACCCTCATTCCGAGCGTCCATGCCATGCCCAGATACGCGCCGACAGTTCGTTCGGCGATGGCCGGCACGTCCACCGCCCAGAAGGCCAGCGGGCTGGCAGGCACTCGCGGGGCCTCGCCAAACGTGGGGGCGTCGTCGAGAAACCGGTACAAATCGTCGAGCGCGTGCCGCCAGGCGTCCGTCTGGTGGGCCACGAAGGAATCCAGCAGAGCCAGCGTCGAGGAGGTGCCACTCGCGTCCTCGTACTCGATCGTGCCTGCCACGACAGGCACCCGCGTGAACTGCTGCTGTGCATGCAGAAAATCGCGCAGCTCACGTTCTGGGAAGGGGTCTGGCCAAAGACGCCGCACGAGTTTGAGCATCACCCGTTCGCCGAGTGCCGTGGAGGAGTGGTAGCGCTCGAAGTCCAATGGCGCCACCGGCAGGTCCTGCACCCGTTGCGGCAGGTCGAGTCGGTCGAAGGCCTCCGATCGGCGGGCCTTCAGCTTCCCGCGGCGCATGGTGATCGTGCCGCTGCCCATGATGGCGCCTGTGAGCAGTCGTCCGGCGGGCCCATCCAGGCGGGTGTGCAGGAGACCCTTGCGGGCGCCGGCGATTTCAACGAGCACGGCCTCGGGTGTGTGTCTTCGGATGTCGTCGGCGCGTTCAGCGGGCGTGACGGTCACAGGCAGCACATAGTGTGCGTAGGACCCGTCACGGAAACCTGTGCGGATGAGCATCAGCAGCACCGGCTCGTCGCCGCCGCTCAGTGCTCCCCAGTCGACAATTTCAACCTTCGACAGCGGCGATTGGTGCGGCCCGTACCACGGCTGACGCGCCAGGAATGACGGCAGATAACGGGTTTCGAGCAGCTGCCGGATGCTCCCGTCGAGGAGCTTCCCCCATTCCGGTCCAACCAGCAGCGGGGCCTGGTCGAGATCCGGCTCTGCCGCCGGCGTCATGGGACGATGGGCTGCGGGGGCTGGCGCCTCGCGACGCAAGAGCAGCCAGTAGAAGCTGTAGGGGCCGAGCGTCAGGGGGTAGGGCGCGTCGGTGACGCGCGGCAGATCGACGCCCCCTGTCATCTCCACGGGCACGAGTCCCGAGACCCGCGCGAGATCGAGCGATACGGCCTGTACGGTGCGCGACAGATTGGCCACGACGAGCACCGGATCCTCAGAGCCGTAGCGCCTGATGAAGGCAAAAATCCGTCGGTTCAACGGACGCAGCATTTCCATCGTGCCTCGCCCGAACGTGGCGTGCTGCTGACGGAGGCTGATCATCCGCCGCATCCAGTTCAGGAGCGAGTGCGGCGACCGCTCCTGCGCTTCCACGTTGACTGACTGGTAGCCGTAAACCGGATCCATGATCGGCGGCGCGTAGAGCCGCGCGGGATCGGCTCGCGAGAACCCGCCGTTGCGATCGGCGCTCCACTGCATGGGCGTGCGCACGCCGTTGCGATCCCCGAGATAGACGTTGTCCCCCATGCCCAGTTCGTCGCCGTAATAGATCACGGGGGTACCCGGCAGCGAGAGCAGGAGGCCGTGCAGCAGCTCGATACGCGGCCGGCTGTTCTCCATGAGCGGCGCGAGGCGCCGGCGGATGCCGGCGTTCAGCCGCATCCGCGGGTCCGCCGCGTAGGTCTCGTACATGTAGTCGCGCTCTTCGTCACTCACCATCTCGAGCGTGAGCTCGTCGTGATTGCGCAGGAAGATCGCCCACTGGCACCCCTCCGGCAGCTCGGGTGTCTGGTAGAGGACCTCCGAGATCGGGTGACGATCCTCCTGCCGCAGGGCCATGAAGAGCCGTGGCATCAGCGGAAAGTGAAAGGCCATGTGGCACTCGTCTCCGTCCGCATCCCCGAAGTAGGAACGGACATCGGACGGCCACTGGTTCGCCTCGGCCAGCAGCATGCGGTTGCGGTAACGCGCGTCGAGCTCACGACGGATCTCTTTCAGCACCGCGTGCGTTTCTGGCAGATTCGCGCACTGGGTGCCTTCGCGTTCGACGAGGTAGGGCACGGCATCGAGTCGCATGCCGTCGACGCCCATGTCGAGCCAGAACCTCATTACCTTGATCACCGCCTTGCGGACGAGCGGGTTGTCGAAGTTCAGATCCGGCTGATGGTGGAAGAACCGATGCCAGTAGTACGCGCCTGCGACGGCGTCCCAGGTCCAGTTCGAGGGCTCGGTGTCCTTGAATACGATGGGGACGCCCGCGTATTTGTCGGGCGTATCGCTCCAGACGTAGAAGTTGCGCTTTGACGATCCGGCTTTACCGCGCCGCGCCGCCTGAAACCACGGGTGCTGATCGGAGGTGTGGTTGATGACGAGCTCGGTGATCACGCGCAGGCCGCGCGCGTGCGCCTCGTTCAGGAACGTGAGGAAATCGCGCCGGGTCCCGTATGCGGGGTGGACGCCCTGATAGTGCGCGATGTCGTACCCGTCGTCGCGCAGCGGCGAGGGGTAGAAAGGCAGCAGCCACACGGCCGAGACTCCGAGCGACTTGATGTAGTCGAGCTTCTCGGTGAGGCCGATGAAGTCGCCGTTGCCGTCGCCGCCGCTGTCGAAGAAGGCGCGGACGTGCAGCTGATAGATGACCGCGTCCTTGTACCACAGCGGGTCGTCGTCGAGGCCGGGTCGCGCGACAGCCGGAGCGTGTGGTGTATCGGCCGCGACGGATCGTGTCTTCTGTTTCATCCCATGACAACCGCGTGAGCAGGGCAGGCCGTCACGGGCCGAGTTGAGCCGCCACGGACCTCCGGGCCGGTGTCGCCACCGGCTGTTGTCTGGGGAGACGGCCGATCACGTCTGCAGGGGGGAGGGCACGCCGGGGCTCCACCCCCTTCGGGTCATAATACCTGCATGGCGCAGGCCCCAGTCTACCTGGACTATCACGCGACGACGCCTGTCGATCCCCGTGTGCTCGAGGCGATGTTGCCGTTCTTCACCGAGCACTTCGGCAACCCCGCCTCGTCGACTCACTCGTGGGGCTGGAAGGCGCAAGCTGCTGTCGAAGCGGCCCGCAAAGACGTCGCCTCGCTCATTGGCGCAACGGCGCGCGAGATCGTCTTCACGAGTGGCGCAACGGAGTCGAATAACCTGGCGCTGCGCGGTGTGGCGGCCTTGACGCCGCCCGAGCGCCGTCACATCGTCGTTTCCGCCATCGAGCATAAGTCCGTCCTCGAGGTGGCTGCGGCACTCGGCCGAGAGGGCTGGCGCGTCAGCGTCGTGCCCGTCCACCGATCGGGCCTGGTCGATCTCGACGCGTTGAGCTCGGTCGTGCACGGGGCGGCTGTCGTGAGCGTGATGGCCGCCAACAACGAGATCGGCACCATTCAGCCGCTGGCGGCGGTGTCTGCGATTGCCCACGAAGCCGGCGCGCTGTTCCATGTCGACGGTGCCCAGGCCGCAGGCAAGATCGCGCTCGACGTCGGTGCGCTCGGGGTTGACCTGCTCGCCCTGACCGCGCACAAGATTTACGGACCTAAAGGATGTGGAGCGCTGTTCGTCAAGCGCAAGACCGATCTTCGTCCAATTCTGCTCGGTGGTGGGCACGAGCGGGGCGCTCGTGCTGGCACGCTGAACGTCCCTGGTATCGTCGGGCTTGGCGCCGCGAGCGGTCTCTGTCGTGCGGAGATGGCGCAGGACCATGCCCGACTGGCGGTCATGCGCGATCGTCTGCTCGGCGGCCTTCAGGCGCTTGGCGGCGTGACGGTCAATGGGACGCTCGAGTCGCGGCTCGCCAACAATCTGCACGTCAGCTTCGAGGGCGTCGACGGCGAGTCGCTCTTGATTGGAATCGGAGATATTGCCGTGTCATCGAGCTCCGCTTGCAGCTCCGCATCGGGTACGCCTTCGCACGTGCTCAGCGCGTTGATGGGCGCAGAGCATGTGCCGGCCGCGTCGGTCCGGTTCGGGCTCGGTCGTTTCACCACCGATGCGGATATCGACTACGCCATCGAGAAGTTTAGCGCTGTGGTTCGCCACCTCCGCATGATGGCACCTGCCTGAACTGCTACGGTTCACGAGAACTGGCGCAGGTATTGGTAATTGAACTCTCAGGCTCTCCCCGGCCCTGAGGCGTCGACAAGGAGATCCGATGGCCTCGAATGGTCTGGACGAACCCTCAGGCCGTGAAACGCGCCTGCTCGTGCTGGTGGTAGCGGTTGCCTTTGCGGTGCTGCTGCTGCTGGCGCGATTCAGATTCCCGGGCTCCGATCTGTCAGCGGTGTCCTCGAGCGCGGCCCCGCTGTCCGGATTGGCCGCGCGTGCCACATTCGACGACATGGCCGAGACGCTCGGCAATGTGCTCGCACGCGTGTCGCCAATGGTGGTCGTCGTGCAACTCGAACCTGCCACGGCGGGCGAACCGGCGGCGCGAGCCGCGCGCGGCCGTCGCGCTGGCGGCGCCGGGGCCGTGACACCGGCCGGTGCCGGGGCAACGCCCTCGAGCAACGCAGCGATGCGCCTGGTCCCGGCGCTGCGCGTTCGTCCCAACCTCGCGCTCGTCTACCTGCCCGCCGGCATGCGCCCCGTGTCAGTGCCTGGGCTCGATCTTCCGATAGAACTCGTCGCCGCAGACGCCGAGCACAGCATGGCGCTGATCCGCACCGGAGGCCTGCCGGGTGCCGACGGCATGGCGACGCCGTTGCGGACGTTTGGCGGCTTCGCCTACGTCGCGCTCATCGACGCCACGCCTACCGGTCCCACGGCTCAGCCGATCTTCATCGGCCGTGCCGATCCGGTGATCGAGCGGCATTGGCCCCAGGCGCTCACGGCGCTCGGTGCCAACTCCAATATCCCGGCGGGGAGTCTGCTGTTCTCCATGGCCGGGCGATTCATCGGGATGGTCACTACATCGGACCTGGGCAATGCCATTGTCCCAGTGCCGGCGATTGAAGCACTCGTCACGCAGATGGCGGGAGGAGCACGAGGCGCCGAGCAGTGACACCACCGGGGCGCGATCTTCGTCGCCGCGAGCTCGGCGGCCCTGACCCGCTCGATAAACGGCTCGGCCTGCCCCGGCCGCCATCGCCTCTCACCTGGTTGCTCTCGCTGCTGCGCACACGGTCCGCCCTTGGATTTGCGCCCTCGCTGACACCAGCCGTGATCTTCCTGCCGCTGGGCATGCTCCTCGGCCCGCACGCGATCGGCGTGCTGTCTCCTCGCCTGCTCGAGCGTCTGGACTCTGTCGTCACGGTGGCGCTCGCCGTCCTTGGGGTGGTGGTCGGCGCGGCGCTGGCGCGTGAAGTGCGTGCCGCCACACGACTGTTCTTCGCCGCGAGCGCCGAGAGCCTGATCACGACCGGAGTGGTGGCGGGCGCAACTGCGTATTTCGTGTTTGCGACAGGCCTCCCCGTTCACGCGCCGCTTGCCGCGTTCTCACTGGCACTCGGGCTCTGTGCCTCCACCTCGTCGGCCACATCTGCCGATCCGGATTCCGAGCCGGCGGCCGCTGTCGCCACGCGCGTGGCCGATTTCGATGATGTCGTCCCTATCCTGGTCGGCGTGCTTGCGTTTGCGTTGCTGCCGAGCAAGGTCGAGGGCAGCGCGATCGGGCTGGCATTTGCGCCGATCCTCCTCGGGCTCACCACCGGAGCCATTGGGTGGCTGCTGTTCGAGCGTGCCGAGTCGGGCCCCGAGCGCGTCGTCTTCGTGCTGGGCACGCTGGCGCTGGCCGGAGGCTCGGCCGCCTACCTGCACGTGTCGCCTCTCGGCGTTGGACTCGTCGCCGGCTTCACCTGGACTGTCGCACCGGGCCGCGCGGATCGGATCGTCGCCGATGACTTGCACCGTGTACAGCATCCGCTGGTCGTGCTCCTGCTCGTCACCGCCGGCGCATTAGCTGTTCCGTCGATCGCCGCGGTCTGGCTGCTGGGGCCGTATCTCCTGTGCCGCGTCGCCGGGAAGGTGGTCGGCGCCTGGGCGTCGGCGCGTATCGTGGAAGTCAGTCCTGCAGATCTTGCGTCTTATCTGATGTCGCCCGGCGTGCTGGGAATCGCGTTCGCGCTCAACTTCAGGCAGACACTACCCGAGCCGGCTGGCGAAATGCTGCTCGCCACCGTTGCCATCGGCACGGCCGCCTTCGAGCTGTTCGCGCTGGCCGTCGTGCCCAACTGGCGGCGTGGAGCGCGCACGTGAGACGACTCACGGCGTGCGCATTGACGGTGGGCCTCGCCTGGCTGCTCGTCACCCGGCTCGGTTCGGAGAGCGGCAACTCGGCGGCCCTGGCGCTCGGCGTGGCGCTCCTCGCCGCCGCCATCGTGGGCTGGCTCGCGGAGTTCGCGCGGCTGCCGCGTGTGACCGGATATCTCGCGTTCGGCCTGGTCTGCGGTCCGTCGATGGCCAACATCATCACCGAGCCGATGGCGCGCGATCTCCAGGCCGCCAGCGGCTTTGCGGTTGTGGTCATCGCGGTGATTGCGGGCCTGCACGTCAACTTTCGCACGATGGCGCCCCGGCTCAGCCTGCTGGCCGGATTGGCGGGAGCCGCACTCGCCGTGACATGGGGCACGTTAGCGGTCGTGACGTATGTCGCGTGGCCGTGGCTGCCGATCGCGCCACATCTTTCCGCCCCTCAGCGGCTCATGGCATGCGGTCTCGCGGCAACGCTGCTCATCGGCACGTCGCCGGCCGTGACGATCGCCATCATCACCGAGGGGCGCGCGCGAGGGCCGCTCTCGACGCTCGCGTCCGAGGTGGCGGTGCTCACCGAGCTCTTCTGTGTGGCAACCGTGATGATCCTGCTCGAGGCGTCGCGCATGGTGTTCGACCTCGAGTCCAGCGCCACGGCGCTCGTGGGCAACGCCGCGTGGGCCCTCATCGGATCGGCCGCGTTCGGCGCGCTGATGGGTGGGCTCTTCACGCTCTACCTCCGCCACATCGGCCGCGAGGTGACGCTGGTGCTGCTCGCCGTGTGCGCCGTGCTGAGCGGAATGGCCGATCCGCTTGGCTTCGAGCCCTTCCTCGCCGGACTGACCGCCGGGCTCGTGGTTCAGAACGTTCAGGGGCACGCGGGCACGCTGCTGCACGATGCCATCGAGTACGGCGCGATGCCGGTGCTCGTCCTCTTCTTCGCTGTGACCGGCGCGGCGTTGCACATCGAGGTGCTCGCGACCGTCGGTGCCCTGGCCGTCGTGCTCAGCCTGATCCGCATTGCGGCCCTTCGTGCGGGAACACGGTTCGGTATCCGCGTGACGGGAATCAAGACCCCGGGAGTGACGCTGCTCTGGCGTGGCCTCGTGCCGACCGCCGGCATCACACTGGGGCTGGCGGCGATGGTCGCGAGCTCGTATCCAGAATGGGGCATGCGCCTGCAGACGGTGATCGTGGCCGTAGTCGCCCTGAACCAGCTGGCGGGCCCGATTCTTTTCAGGGCCGCGCTGGCGCAAATCGGCGAAGTCGGCCGCGCGGGCGGCTCCCTCGTGGTGGCCTCCAACCGTGAGCCCTGGATGCACGAGCGTGCGCCCGACGGCACGATCAAAGCTATCCCCACGCCCGGCGGCGTGTCGGTCGCGCTCGACGCGCTGATGCGCGAGCGCGGTGGCGTGTGGATTGCGCACGGGGCAGGATCGGCCGACCGCCTCGTTGTCGATGAGCAGAGCTCGATTGAGGTGCCGCCCGAGGCGCCGGCGTACCGACTGCGGCGGCTCTGGCTCACACGCGAACAGATCGAGGGCTATTACACGGGATTTGCAAACAGCGGACTGTGGCCGCTCTGTCATCAGGCGCACGTCCGCCCGGTGTTTCGCGGCGAAGACTGGGAGGCGTATCAAGAGGTCAATCGCATGTTCGCCGAAGCGGCGGCGGTTGAAGCGCCCATCGACGCGTCCGTCTTCCTCAACGACTATCACCTCTCACTCGTTGCCCGCGATCTGCGCGCACTGCGCCCGGCTCTTCGTACCGCGCTCTTCTGGCACATCCCGTGGCCGGACATCGATCGCCTCCGCATCTGTCCCTGGCGCCGCGAGCTGCTCGAAGGCCTGCTCAGCAACGACCTCCTCGCGTTCCAGGTCCCTCGCGATCAACGCAACTTCCTGAACGCGGCGAGCGAGGAATTGGGTGCCGCCGTATCGGGCGAGACCGTCTTCATGGGCGATCGGCCCGTGCGGGTGTTGTCGATTCCGATTGGCGCGGACTTCGACCGCATTTCAGAAATCCTTGCCGAGGACACACTCGGCCCGGAGATGCAGCGTCTGTCCGGCGAGCTCGGTCTGGCAGGGCACGTCGTCGGTATCGGCGTAGATCGGCTCGACTACACGAAAGGTATTCCGGAGCGGCTCGCTGCCATCGGGCGCCTGCTGCGCGAACAGCCGCACCTGGCGCGCAACTTTCTGTTCGTGCAAATCGGCGTGCCGTCCCGTACCCAGGTGCACGGCTATGCCGAAATCGAAGCGGAAATCGAGACCTTCACCGAGCGGGTCAATCAAGAATTCGGCACAGGCTCGCAGCCCGGGCCGATTCTGTACTTGAAGGAGAGCTTTCGCTTGCCGCAGCTCGTGGCGCTCTACCGCCTGGCAGATTTCTGCATCGTCTCCTCGCTGCACGATGGGATGAACCTCGTGGCGAAGGAGTTCGTGGCGTCACGAGATGATCTGGATGGCGTGCTGATCCTGAGCGAGCTCGCGGGAGCGGCGCAGGAGTTGAGCGAAGCGCTCATCATCAACCCCTACGACGAACGCGGTTTCACGGCGGCGATTGCCCGGGCCATCGAGATGCCCGGCTGGGAGCGGCGTCGTCGCATGCAGGCGCTGCGGCGCCGTGTGGCTGGACGCGATGTGCTGGCATGGGCCTCGGATATCCTCGATCGGCTCGAGCGGCGGAAGGGATCAGGGTTTCTCTCTGGGTAGGCGCAATCCACAGAGTGGTGCGACAGTCGTCCCCTCGGACGTCGTCGCGGCGGAGGTGTATCGCCAGATGCGGGGCAAGCATCTGTTGTTGCTGACCGACTTCGACGGGACGCTGGCCGACCTGGCGCCCACGCCCGCCGACGCCGTCGCGGCGCCAGCCGTAGTGGCCGAGATCGGCGCGCTCGCGGCGCTCGACTCGGTGACGCTGGGTGTGGTGAGCGGACGCCGGCTCAGTGACGTCGCCGCGCGCGTGGGTGGGACGGCCGAGTTCGTGGCTGGGCTGCACGGCCTGGAGATCACCGGGCCAGGTCTCACGTTTCACCATTTCGCGCTCGACGCGGTGGCGCCCGTCATCGGCGAGCTCGCTCGCGCGGCGGCGCGGCAGCTCCACTGGTGTCCAGGCGTGTACCTCGAAGACAAGACCTACGCACTCACCTGTCATGTTCGTCTGGTCCCGTCCGATCTGGCGGACCGCGCGCTCGAAGAGTTCGAGGCCCTCGCCGAGCCGCAGCTCGAAGCCCGCGTTCTCAGGCTGCTCACCGGCGCCAAAGCCCTCGAACTGCTGCCGGCGGTGGACTGGCACAAGGGCAAAGCCGCCGAATGGATTCGGGCACGCGTGGAGCCTTCGGTCGGCTGCCCCGTAGCGGTCGTGTATCTCGGCGACGATCGCACCGACGAAGACGCGTTCGACGCACTGGGCGAGGACGATGTGGTGATTGGCGTGGGTGAGCGGCCGCACACGCACCTGATCGACTGGCGTCTTGCGGGCCCTTCGTCCGTTGGCCGCTTCTTCGGCCACCTGGCGCGGCTGCGCGCCGCCGACGAGGTGCGCGTGCCTCACAGATGACGGCGCGTGGGGCGACAATGCCGCGCCGCTATCGCGAGTGGACGATGATCTCGAACGATTTTCGATAGGGAACAGGTCGCCCGTTGAGGGTCGCGGGCTGGAACCGCCAGTGGCGAGCGGCCTCGAGCAGCTGCACGTCGTAGGTCGGCGTAATCGATCGGCGGATTTGCGGCGATTGCACCGCGCCGGTTTCGTCGATGACGACTTCAATCAGGCCCTGATACAGGCCGGGGCTTTCGTGCCTGACGAGCTCCACTCTCCGCGGCACGTACCGGACGATTTCGACGGGAGCGATCACACCCCGGTCGGCGGTGGAGTAGATGCCTGTCGATGAGGATGGGGAGTTTCGGGTCGTGGCAGGACTCGCCGGCGCCGAGTCGGGTTCGGCGAGGCTCAGTTTCAGGAACCCCTCTGCGAGCTGCCGGAGCTCCGGCAGTCCTGGGCCGGCGACAGCGGGCTCGTCGCTGCCGAGCAGCGTGATCAGGTCCTGCAGTTGCGCGGCGGCGTCCGAATAATGATGTGCGTCGAAGTTGGCTTTGCCGCGCGCGTAGAGATCGCGGGCGACGGTTGGCAGCAGCCGCTGTCGGACCTCGCGGTACATCAACACGAGCCGCGGCGACACCTCCCGGACATCCATGTTGAAGAGAGGCTCGCGCCTGACGATCTGCTCGAGCGCGCCTTCGGCTTCCGTTGATCGTCCCAGTGCGAGCAGGCACAGTGCTCGGTACTGTTCGACGCGGCCGAAGTTCGTCGTGTCCTCGACCGAGATCAGCAGAGAGAGCGCCTCCTCGTAGGCGGCCGAGTCGTACAGTGCCTGCGCGCGCGTGAAGGGATCGGCGGCAGGGTTCGATGGCGCTTGCCCCGTCATCAGGATTAGCAGGAGCGGCAGCACCGCGGGTGTCATGGTGTTCGCAAATCCACCGCAGAACGCGCGGGAGTGTCAGTCCCGACATGAACCGTGGCGCGGCGCTCGCCGAGCTGTGGATGGCGCCAGAGCACCTCGTGGCCACCAACCGGCACGCGCAGATTCGCGAGCGGCGTGGTCCCGACCAGCTGTCCGTCCACCCAGACGTCGGCCCACGGCTTCGCGTTGATGGACAGCCGGCCCATCGCCACCGCGGCCGCTGGCGACCCTGAAGTTTCGTGCGCCCGAGCTGATGCCGCCGGCAGCCGTGTCGCACCCCGTGAGGGGTGCGCCAAGTCTCTCGACGCCGCCGGTGCGTGCGCAGCACCCACACGGCCTTCGCGACTCAGGTCAATCCAGTTGGCCGGGACGAGCGTGGGGAACAGGGAAGGGGGAGCGGTGAAGACCGGGGCGACATGCCAATCAGGAAGCGCGGGGGCTGTCGCAGGGAGCGCGAGCGCTGCCACTGCAATCACCGCCGCCAGTCCGATGGCCACGGCCGTCCACCGCCGGATTGTCCGTGGGTCACCCGATCGAAAGCGGCTCGGACTCTGCTCGAGCGCCTGCCTGGCTCGCGACGAGAGGCGTGCGAAGAACTCGCGCCGAAGGGGATCTTCTGCCGGGTCATCGCCCGCCTCTGACCTGAAAGCCAGCAACGGGTCGGCACTGCTCTGGCTTGCGGCGCGCGTCGTTCTGCTCGACGAATGCGGCTCGTCGCGAGGCGCGGAATTCAGGCTGAAGACAGGCATTCGGTGAATCTGGGTGCGAGCTGAAGGCAGCACTGAATTGTCGCTCATCCCGAATCAAAAAGCACCTGGAGCTGTACGAAACATGGGCTGGGCGTCCGGTCTGTCTGACTGCCCCCGGCGACCCGTGAGTGCTCGGGCCCCAATGCATCGGTGGTGAAGAGCCTCGCCGGGCAACCGTGTCAGAATATCGGCCGATGAAAATCACAGTGGCCCACAGCCCGGACTCCGATGATGCGTTCATGTTCTATGGCCTGGCGTCAGGGGCCGTCCACGTGGATGGCATCGAGGTCGACCAGGTTCTGGCCGACATCGAAACCTTGAATGGCGCGGCGGCCGAGGGCAAGTACGAGGTCACCGCCGTGTCGTTTCACGCCTACGCCCATCTTCTGGATCGCTACGCTCTGCTGCCGCACGGCGCCAGCATGGGCGACAAGTACGGGCCGATTCTCGTGGCCCGGCATGCGCCGTCGGGCGGGGCCCCAACGTCACTGAAAGGCATGAAGATCGCGATACCGGGTCTGATGACGTCCGCCTATCTCACGTTGAAGCTCTACGACCCCGACTTCGAGCCGGTGGTCGTCCACTTCGACGCGATTGGGCAGGCGGTGCTCGACGGACGCGTCGACGCCGGGCTACTGATCCATGAAGGCCAGCTGACGTATCAGGCCGAGGGCCTGCACAAGATCGTGGACCTCGGCGAGTGGTGGTTCGAACGCACCGGGGGGCTGCCGCTGCCCCTCGGCGGCAACGTCATCCGCCGTGACCTGGGACCGGAGCTGATGCAGCGCGTGTCCCGCATGCTGCACGACAGCATCGCTCACGCGCTGACGCACCGGGAGGCGGCGGTGGCTTATGCGCAGCAGTTCGGGCGTGGGCTGAATCGCGAGGACACCGACACCTTCGTGGGGATGTACGTGAACCAGCTCACGCTCGATTACGGCGAGCGCGGCCGGGCGGCGCTCGAGCGGTTTTTCACCGAGACCTTCGAGAAGGGCCTCATCCCGCGCCCGGTGCCCGTCGAGTTCGTCTAGCGGTCCCGGCGAAAGCCGTTCCCGCTGAAGCTCGTCGCGCACCTCAAACGACGCGAGGGAGTAGACCATGCGGATAGCAGCGTTGGGCACGTTGGTGACGCTCTTGATGATTGGCTCCGCGGACTCCCCGATGTCCCAGTTCGGCAGTGGGTGCTGACGGTGCCGTTCCGTCTGCGGTATCGACTGGCATGGGATCACGACCTCTGTCGTGCGGTCGCGGGGATCTTCGGGCGTGTCGTCATGCGGGCTCTGCAGCAGCGGGCGATGTGGCGCGGCGTGGCTGATGGCCGCAGCGGGGCCGTGGTGGTCATCCAGCGATTTGGCGGCGCCCTGAATCTCAATCTGCACTTCCATGCGTTGGTCATCGATGGCGTATTCGCCCGTGGCGGCGCGCGCGACCTGCCCTTTCACGAGACGCCGCGGCTGACGACGCTCGATGTGGCCGAAGTCCTGGCCGCCATCGAGCCTCGCGTCGCGCGGCTGCTAGAGCGGCGGGATGTCGGTGAGGCCGATGAGGACCGGTGGGAGGCGCAAGCGCCCGTGCTTGCCGGACTGGCGTCGGCGTCTGTCGAGGCGACTCGTGGTTCCGGGCAGCGGTCGGCCGATCAGGCCCGTGCGTTCGAGGGCGACGACCTGGCCTCGGGCCGCTGTCTGGCGCGGGCGAACGGCTTCAGTCTGCATGCCGGCGTGGTCGTGCCGGCTGGCCAGCGTGTGCGCCTGGAGCGGGTGTGCCGGTACGTGCTGCGTCCCCCAGTGGCCTCGGATCGGCTGGCGGTGGCGGCTGATGGCCGCGTGTTGGTGACGTTGCGGCACGGCTGGGCGGACGGCACCGCGGTCGTGGCGCTCGATCCGATGACACTCCTCGGGCGGCTCGCCGTGCTGGTGCCCAGGCCGCGCATCAATCTGCTGTTGTATCAGGGTGTGCTCGGGGCGCGGTCGGCGTGGCGGGCCGAGGTCGTGCGGCTGGCCGTGCCGTCGGCGGCCGCCGAGGTCGGACCGGCGCCCGCCGGCGAGGCGGCGCCGCGTGTCGCCCGCACCCGTGGTCTGCGCTGGGCCGAACTGATGCGCCGGACGTTTGCGTTCGACGTGCTTGCGTGTGGACGGTGCGGCGGCCGACTCCAGTTGATTGCGCTCATCGAGCAGACCGCGGTGATCACCCGAATCCTGCGCCATCTCGGGCTACCTATCGTGGTGCCGGCCCCCTGCCCGCCGCGGTCGCCCCCGACATCAGCCCTTGCCGACGCCGACGCCTGGACCTGGTGAGCTGCCCATGTGGCGGTCAACACTGCGGCGGCCGGAGGCCTGCCGGCGCCGGGGGGCCATCGTCTCATCTGCCGCCTGGTGTCGGTCCAGAGACCCTCGACGGGTCTATAATCCGCCGGTGCGGGGGGCTGCGGGGCCAATGTGCCGCTGTCCAGCGGGGCGGCAAGGTCCCAGAACGCCGCTTATGTCGGCTAATGCGGGCTATCGTTCAGCGCATGGTTTCAGGCGGACCGAATTCCGAGTCGGGCAGCGGACGCGAGCTGACCACAAATTTCTCCACGACCACACCGGGATCGACCATGAAAACCTTGAGCGTGTGTGCGCCGGGGCGGGCGACCGTGTGCTGCGTGCGTGTCACACTGGCGTTGTGGATCACGTGCTGCTGCCACGCGGGATTAGTGCTGTCACCGGAAAATTGTTCGAAGTCCACGACTTGTGGCGGCCCGTCGTCGATTGCCACCGCGTAACGCAGGCCGCGGGTTTCGTTGATGCGGTGAGTGGGCACAGCATAGACAGTGACCTCCAGCCGGCCAGAGACCGAGCTCGTGAAATCGTAGTCGAGCTCCGGCGCTTGCTGCGTGGCCTGCGCGGGCGCGACGCTGGGCAGCGTGCGGGGAAAAACCGTGAGTGCGTCGGCCTGCCGGCCAAGGCCCGCGATGGCACGCCATTCGCCGCCGCCGCGGGCGATGTTGCGCGTGAAATTGCGAGCGAAAACGGATAGCTCCGGTTCTGCCGACGGAGACGGCGGCGCGCTGGCGATCGGTGTCGTGGATGCGGCCGGCCATTTGAAGGCATAAGTCGGACTCGTGGTGCCCTTGACGGTCATCAGGTGCCGCCATTTTCCGCCGGCGAGCGTGTTGTTGTAGTAATCGGTTTCCGCCTCGATGCGTTTCATCGCGTCGGCGGCATCGGCGGCGAGAAAAACGTGATTCACCGCCGCGCACATTCGGACGGGGTACATGACGAACTGGTAGAACGCATCGCGTCGGCTGGCGGGCAACTTGCGCTCGACCGCCTCCGCGTCCCGCACAAGCGCATCGTAATCGGCGAGGCGCTGTCGCGCTTCTGCGGAGTTGAACGTCGGGGGATCCATGGCTTCGGGTTTGCGGGCGAAACCGAGGCGATAGTAACGGCTCATGATTTCGGCGATCGCCGGGCCGTGCTCCAATCCAAAGTCCCGCGTGGCCCAGTCGGTCAGATAACCCGCGACGCTCTGGCGATCGTAAGCGCCCGCGTCCCACCCGAGGCGCAGGAAAAACTCCATGCCGATCTCGTTCGGTTTGATGTCGCCGACGTTCGCGATCCAGATGCGGTTGGCGCCGTAATCGTACGCCTTGGACATCTCCTCCCAGATCAACGCGGGAGGCGTGGTGTCGAGCCACACATACGAGCGCGGCCGGCCGAGATAACTGATGTGGTAGTAGATACCCGCGGCGCCGGCGCGCTTCTGCTCGTCGAGGTTGGAGAGCTGGCGGATGTAGCCGAAATTATCGTCTGTCCAGAGGATCGTGACGTCGTCCGGCACCTTCATGCCGCGGCGGTAGAGATCAAGCACCTCCTTGTAGGGCGCGAAGAGCTGGGGAACCTGGCGCAAATCGGGATTCACGTGCTGTTGCAGCAACGCGCGCTGGCCCTCGATCGCCTCCTCGACGAGGTGCATCTTGGCCGTGAGGTCGGCCGGCCCGAGCATCGCGGAGTCGTGCACGCCGCGGATGCCAAGCGTCCACACAGCATCATACGGGCCGCGCGTGCGGGCGGCCTGCTCCCAGTACGCGAGCAGGTTGTCGCGGTTGGTGTCGAAGCGCCATTCGCCGACGCCCTCCTCCGGCCAGAGGACGTTGTTGCGATTCATCGCCTCGGTGTGGCTCGCGCCCATCACGATTCCCCAATCGTCCGCGAGGGTCACGTTGGCCGGAATGCGCGCGAACTCGGTGGAGACCGGGTGCATCGCGGGCCAGAGATAATTACCCTTCAGGCGCAGCAGCAGTTCGAAGACCTTCTCGTAGGTCTTGGGCCCAATGTTGCCCTGCTGAGGCTCGAACGTTTTCGCGGCCCACGGCTCCAATCCCCAGTCTTCGTCGTTGATGAAGACGCCGCGGTATTTCACCGCGGGTGGCCCTTCCTGGAACGACGCCGGCTTGATCACGAGTGCGTCCTGGTGCATCGGAGCCACGTCGGCCCACCAATACCAGGGCGATACACCGATTTGCTGGGAGAGCGTAAAGACGCCATAGGCGGCGCCCCGCCGGTCGCTGCCGAATATCACGAGCGCGCGTTCGACATTGGGAAACGGCCGCGCCACGACTTGCAGGCGATAAGTCTCCCACTTGCCGCGCACGCCGGTGGCATCCAGCTTGCCAGCCGCGATCAGTCGATCGATCGCGGCGCTGTGCCCGATGGACCCGACTATCACCGCATCGGCGCCGAGCTGGCCCGCATCGTGAACGATCCGCGGTTGCCGACCAGTGACACGCTCAATGTCGGCTGCGAGAAGACCAGAGGCAATGCCAACCAGCTTCATGTCTTCCGTATCGACGTAGATATCGGCCACCGCCCGCCCGAGAACGAGTTTCACCGCACCAGGAAAATCCTCGTGCCCGATCAAAAGCGCGGTGGCGGACGGTTCTTTCCCCCGCGAATCCGGCGTCGGCCCTATGCTCGCGCACGCACTCAGCAATATGGCCGCTAGTGCAAGCGCGTAAAGAAATTTCGCGCCGGAAAACGTGGGGAAATGGGTAGCGGGCATAGATGAAGTCCTGTCGGCAAAATCGCTTGTCGGTGGCGCTTGGCTCTTCGGCTTATATCCGCAGCCTTGGGAGGTCAGAGGCCGGCCATCCCGATTTGCTGGAGCCAAGCTTGCAACTGTTCTGGCCAGTGCGAAAGCGGGAGTTCTCGAAACGCGGGTGTTCGACCCGTCATCCCAAAGCCATGGCCGCCCTTGGAATAGATGTGCAACTCCGCGGGAATCTTTTGAGCTTTCAATTTCACATAGTATTCCGCAAGCATCGCGGCCGGTGCGTCATCGCCGGCAACCACAAGGAACGTCGGCGGCGTGTTCTTCGGCAGAGTCAAACGATCCCCTCGCAGACCCCCATAGCCCAGCACCGCGAAATCCGGACGCGAACTGAGGCTGTCGATCGGATCGGACGGTTTGGGTTCCACAGACTCGAACCGTGTCGCAGCGAGCGCAGCGAGCTCTCCGCCGGCTGAGAATCCCATGATGCCTACTCGGTCTGTCTTGATATTCCATTCCGCAGCACGGCTTCGGATCAGGCGCAATGCGCGCTGAGCGTCGGCCAGCGAATGCCCCTCGACGCTATATGTAGATTCGGGCGCCCGAGCGAGCCGGCTCTTGAGCACAAAGGCCGCGATCCCCATCGCATTGAGCCGCTCGGCGACCAACGAACCTTCGAGATCCATTACGTGATAGCGATGCCCGCCGCCCGGGGAGATCACGACAGCGGTGCCGTTCGCCTTGTCCTTTGGCGGCAGGAAGACGGTGATGGAGGGATTGTGAACATTCGTCACACGATGGAAGCCATCAGGGCTTGGATTCCACGTCTCTGCCGACGTCTTTCCTTCAGATCCCGGTGCACCATTAGGCCATAGCCGAATTTCGGGCTGAGAGACCTTCAACGCCTCCTGGGCATGGACGCGATCGGGCAGGATCAGCATGCCGGTCGTCAGCAACAGTGTCAGTACCAGCGTTGAGATAGGTTTCATGTTTAACCTCAAGAAGTGATTGATTTACAGGCCGTTCACAAAATCCAGCTTTCCGTTCGAGTCGCCAAGGTGATCGGTCGGCACGCCGACGAGTTCCAGCATCGTCAGATGGAGATTGGCCAGCGGTGTTTGCGTTTCGTATGCGACGTGCTGGCCACCCTTGATTCGGCCGCCCGCGTGGCCAGCGATGAGCGTGGGACATACATTGTGGTTGTGCGCATTGGGATCGCCCATCGCAGCGCCGTAGACCAGCGCGCAATTGTCCAGCAGCGTGCCGTCGCCTTCCTTGATCGACTTAACTTTCTCAACGAAGTACGCGAATTGTTCGAGATGATAGCACTCGATCTGTATGAGCTTCTCGATCACGTCGGGCCTATTGCCATGATGCGAGAGTGGGTGATGCGCCTCGGGGACGCCGATCTCCGGATACGGCCGCACACCGCCTTCACGAGCCATCATGAACGTGGCGACGCGCGTCATGTCGGTCTGGAATGCGATGGCCATCAAGTCGAACATCAGACGAGCGTGCTCGGCGTAGTTCGCAGGAATGCCATTGGGCTTGCCTACGCCGGCAGGCAACGCATCCAGCGATTGAGTCTCGGCTTTGCGCAGACGCGCTTCCACCTCGCCGATCGACGTCAGATATTCGTCCAGCTTGCGCCTATCGTTAGCCGGACGATCTCCGCGGGCATGAGAACAGCCTGATCGGCTGCACCTCCGCGGGCGCGGACGACACCGGGCACCATCGTGGCGAGGACGCCCACCGCGATGGCGATCGACACGGCCGGCGCCAGTCGCCGAACCTGGTGGCCCCAACCGGAATCACGCGCGCCTCGCATCTTCACTAGCAGGCTCCTTATCAATCTCAATGTCTGGCTCAATGTCTGGCCGATCCGGAGCCGTATTGTCGCATGCCGGCCTCGGCAACGGTCCTTGCCACCCTGCGGCCGGACGTGATACACAACCCTGCGCAAGTGGTCACACCAGTTTTATCGATGGAAACCATGCTGGTCTGACATGCTTCTTTCTAGCCGTGGAGGCGATATGGGTGTCCGTGTGTGCACGTGGGTAAGCCCGGCGAGGATCCTCGCGCGGTTGACGTTGACAGGCCTCGCCCTGTCGCTGGCGTCCACCGTCTTTGCGCAGTCAGTCAGCGGCACGATTCTCGGCACGGTCACCGACGCCACCGGCGCGATCGTCGCCGGCGCCAAGGTCACCGTGCTCAATGAGGGCACCGGCCTGACGCGGCGCGTGGTGGCCGACTCGACCGGCGAGTACACCGCGCCTTCGCTGCCGACCGGCCGCTACGTGGTGACGGCCGAATTGACGGGCTTCAAGTCCGTGACCCTGACGAACATCGTGGTCGGTGTTGACCAGCGAGTCCGCATCGATGTGAAGCTCGAAATCGGCGCGATGAGCGAGTCGGTGAGCATCAAGGCCGACACCCCATTGCTGCAAACCTCGTCGTCGGAATTGGGCACCACGGTCGCGCAGGAGCAGATTCAGGCGTTGCCGCTCAACGGACGGAACTTCGTCAGTCTGACGCGGACGGTACCCGGCGTCCTGCGCGGCATTCCCGGCGCGAACATCGACGGCGCGGGCAGCCTGGCGTGGCGCGCCTCGGCCTCCTTCTCGGCTAACGGCCAGCGTGCACGCGACAACAACTTCATGCTCGACGGGGTCGACAACAACGAGACCTGGCTCCAGACCGTCGTCATCTTCCCCAGCGTGGATGCCCTCGACGAGTTCAAGCTGCAGACCTCGACGTACTCGGCGGAATTCGGCCGGTCGCTCGGCGGCGTGGTGAACCTGCAGATCAGGTCCGGGACGAATACGCTGCACAGCAGTGGCTTCGAGTTCCATCGCGATGACGCCTTCGACGCGAACAACTTCTTCAACGAGCGCGCGGGGCGTGCCAAGCCGACGTTCAAGCAGAACCAGTTCGGCGGCACGGTCGGTGGCGCGCTCATCAAAAACAAGACGTTCTTCTTCGGCGATTACCAGGGGCACCGCGAGAAACAAGGGCAGACCTTCCTCTCGACCGTGCCCTCGATGGCGATGCGGGCGGGCGATTTCTCCGCGCTCTCGCGCGTCATCTACGATCCGACGACGGGCCAGCCGTTCGCCGGGAACCTGATTCCGTCGGGCCGCATTGACGGCGTGGCCAAAGCGATCCTGACGCAGCTCTATCCGGAGCCGAATACCGCGGGGACGCGCCAGGCCAACGGGCAGACGATCAACAACTACTTGATCAACCCGATCAAGGAGCGCCAGGACAACCAGGGCGATGTCAAAGTGGATCACCAGTTGACCGCGTCGAATCGGTTCTTCGTGCGCTACAGCTTCCAGAAGACCCATCGGATTCAGCCGGCCACGCTGCCGCACGGCGACGCCGGGGCCACCTTCGGTGCCGGTGACGGGAACATCAAAGCGCAGGGCGCCGCGTTCAACGATACGCAGACGTTGAGCAATGCGTGGGTCAACGAATTCCGCTTCGGGTGGACGTCGATCAAGTTCCTGATGACGCCGATCGACTTTGGCACCAACCCGGCAAATGCGGTTGGTCTCCCCGGCATCAACCTGAACTCGGTGACGTCAGGGATGACGCAACTTGGCTTCCAGAATATTCGGAATCTGGGCGCCAACAGCAACCAGCCGTTGATCACGAACCAGAACGATTTCCAGGTCTTCGACAACATCACGGGAATCAAGGGCCGGCACACGTTGAAGTTCGGCGGCAGCCTGACGTTGCGGTCGCGCGAAATCCTCAACGCGGACACCATCGTCGGCAACTTCGCCTTCAATAACAACATGACCTCCAACTGCGCCGGCACCACACCCGGATGCACCGTCAACAGCGCGACGGGGTTCGATGTCGCCAGCTTCATGCTGGGTCTGGTGAGCGCGAAGAACCGCAACCTGTTCGACGCGGGCACCTACACCGAAAAGCGGCCGGAGATTTCCTTCTATGCGCAGGACGACTTCCGGGCGAGCCGCAAGCTGACGGTGAATCTGGGCCTGCGCTGGGACGTGTATCCGCCGTGGATCGAGATTGAGGACCGTCAGTCGAACTTCGATGTCTCCACCGGCAAGTTCGTCGTGGCGGCGGAGAATGCGACGATCAACGGCGTCGAGGTCGGACGCCGGTTGCAGACCTACTCGAAACGCGACATCGGTCCGCGATTCGGGTTTGCGTATGACCTGAATGGCGATGGCAAGTCGTTGGTGCGCGGCGGCTTCGGCGTGTTCTGGAACTTCTCGCCCGGCGGCACCTCGTCATCGAAGGCGCAGAATCCGCCGTTCCTGCAGTCCACGTCGTTGACGCCAACGCCGACCGCCTACGGCAGCAACCTGCTGCTGAAAGACGGTCTGCCGGCGCCGCCCGGTGTCGATCCGGCGCGCGCGCCTGCGGGCGCGACGCGATCGATCTTCGACATCAACTTCCGCGACGCGTTTGCCCGCCAGTGGAATGTCAACTTCCAGCGCGGCTTGGGTCAAAACTACATGGCGGAAGTAGCGTATGTCGGGTCACAGGGCCGGCACATGGTCATCAAGGTCGACATCAATCAAGCCAAGCCCGTCGTCGGGGTGTCGGACGCGAACGTCAACCGTCCGTTCATTGCGCTGGCACCAGGGTTGCGCGGACTGTCGCAATCGCAGAGCATCGGCAAGGTGGACTACAACGGCCTGCTGCTGAAGTTCCAGCGCCGATTCGCCAACAACTTCTCGTTCCTGAACTCGTACACGTTCGGCAAGTCGATGGACTTCGCGTCGGACAACGAGGCCGGGATCACCAACAATTACGATCTCAACTACAACTGGGGTCCGTCGGACTACGACATCCGGCACACGTTCGCCTCGAGCTGGATCTACGAAGTGCCGTGGGCGCGCAACAAGGTCTATGGTGGCTGGCAACTCGGCGGCATTGTGACGGCGCGCGGTGGATTGCCACTCACGGTCACGCAGACACAGGGCGTGGCGTCGACTGGCACCGGCAACCGGCCGAACCAGATCTGCAGCGGTAAGCTCGACAACCCGACCATCGACAGGTGGTTCGACACGTCGTGCTTCGTTGCCACCACCGACGTGACCGGCACCTACGGCGACACGAAACGCGGCAGCATCCGCGGTCCCGGCTCAATGAACGTCGACGCGTCGATCATCAAGAACACGAAGTTCGGACACTACGCCACCGAGATTCGCATCGAGGCGTTCAACGTGTTCAACCACCTGCAGTTCGCCAACCCGAACACGACGATCGGCAACGCCGCAGTGGGAACCATCTCGGCCCTGCTCTCGAGCCCGTCCTGCTCGCTCTGCGGCACGACCGAGCGGCAGGTGCAGGTCGGGGTGAAGGTGAGATTCTAGGATCGAGGCGCGAGGCACGGCGTCCGCAACCTATTAGACAGGTCGCGGACGCCGTGATATCGTCTCCGCATCCTGAGTCTGTGGATGCGGCACGCGTTTGCCCTCTGTTTCCTGGCGCTGACGTTATCGGCGTGCGGCGCTGGCGCGCCACCCAGCCTGGCTATCGGTGCGCCAGCCCCGGATTTTTCCCTGCCGGGCACTGACGGCGCCCGCCACTCCCTGCACTAGTACGACGGCAGTCAGGTGCTGGCCGTCGTGTTTACCTGCAATCACTGTCCGATGGCCCAGGCGTACGAGGCCCGGCTCCAGCGGATCCATGACGAGTACCGCGATAAGAGCGTCGCCCTCGTCGCGATCAATCCCAACAATCCGGCGTCGATGACCTCGCGGATCTGGACCATACCGACGTCGGCGAGTCGCTCGACGACATGAAAGTGCGTCTCGCATCGCGCAGGCTGGCCTATCCCAGCGGGGCGGCAAGGTCTCAGAACGCCGCTTATGTCGGCTAATGCGGGCTATCGTTGACGTGGCCCAGCTCTCGGCGTTTAGTGTTTCGGGTGATGGACGGATCGTCGATCGTTCTCGTTGAAGTCGGTGATGCGGGCGGTTGATCACGGCGCCGACGTTCAGCCGGCCGCCGCGATCAGCCCGGGCAGGCGTTTCAGATTGAACGCCGCGCACGCGAAGACAAACAGCTGATCGACCTTTGCGAGGCCGCGGAGTTTGACCTTCCGCAGTCCGGCAATGGGTTTCAGCCAGGCGAAGACGAGCACACGATGACTCGAATCCTGAGCGTGTCCAAAGACGAGCTCACCAGACGCGAAGCTGAATATCGACAATCACGGGAAACGGCCCGTAAAGACTCCAAGAAGAAGCGATAGACGTCCGCCCTCATCGACACTCGCATTATCTACTGCCACGACGCACTATTTGCGGTCACTTTCGGCGGCGCTGACGATCGCTATAATCACTCGAAACCTTCAACTCTTGACGGGGGCCGTCCTCGCATTTGGAGTCTCTATGAAACTGGAGCGACGCGGTATTGCGTGGATCTCGCTGATCGCCTGGGCGACTGGTGTCGTTATCCTGAGCACGCCAGGGCGCGCGTCCGCGCAGCTCTCACTGCCAGGGCCTCTGATCACGGGTTTGCCCGCCGCCAGGATTGGGCACGACATCGCGTACGACCCGGCTCAGAACATCCTGCTCGCGGTTGGCACGTCGGCCGGAATCCGGGGACGCTTTCTCGATTCCGGAGGCGGACTGGTTGGCGCCGAGTTCGATATCGCGGCCAGTCCTCCGTTCCCCGTGGCACGCGCCGTCTACAGTCCTGACATCAACGACGGCGCAGGAGGCACGGGCGGCTTCCTCGTTGTCTGGTTTAGCGTGTTTACGAAGACTATCCACGCGCAAGTCGTGGCGTATCCACTTGGATTGATTGGGCCCAGGCAGACGGTCACGACGGTCGGCAACGTTACCGGGGGATTTTACAGCGTGCAACTCGGACTGGCCTATTCGCCCGTCAGCCGAGAGTTCCTTCTCGCATGGTCCGACAGCGATGCTGTTGGATCCGCCACCTACGTACGCTTGGCCCTCGCGGGGACTCCGATCGCGGCACCGGTCATGCTGTCTACAGAGCCATTCATCCCTCTCAATTCTGAGTTCGCTACCTTCCACAACAACGTCGATGTGGTTTGGAACTCGGTCACCGGCGAGTTCGGGATCGTTCATCTGGTGCCCGGGGGATCTCACATGGAGCTTGCCTTGACCCGTGTCACCGGCAACGGTGCGATAGCCGGACGAGTCAGCCTCGCCGCGCGGGAATCGAGCAATAACTTAACTCTCTGGTCAGCCATCGACGTGAACAGCACGGTCGGGAACTATCTCGTCGCGTGGGTACCCGGCTTGACCTCGGGGATTACCGTGATCTCCATCGATCCGGACGGCGCGGTGATGAACGAGACCACGATACCAGCGTCCTTTCCCTGGGGTCTGGACCTTGCGTTTTCGCCGCTCAGTCGGACGTTTCTCCTGGCCATTTATGAACCCGGCACCCCGGGATCTGCCATTCAAGCTCGCGAGATCAGTGCGAGGGGTGTCGCCCTATCGTCCACCTGGCTCGGCGTGACGGATGGCAATTTCATGGCGCGACTCGCGACGCTCGGGTGAGGCGATTGGATCGTCAATCCTCCGGGTGCGGCGCGCGTGGTGCGATCGGCCACGCGCTCAGGCGGGTGCGCGATAGCGGACCCGTTCGTTGTGCTTGGGGGTGGAACGTGCGTCAACGGCGGCTGGCTGCCGCCTGAAGCGGCGCCGGTACAAGCGCCGCCTCAGCCTCCAACACCTGGCTCATGCGCCACGTCGGACCCGTTCGTTTCCCTCGGGGGCGGAACGTG
>JBDSZL010000011.1:0-24531 GCA_039925145.1 Vicinamibacterales bacterium
TTGGGGCTTGGGGCTTGGGGCTTGGGGCTTGGGGATAGATTGGATCAGAATCCGATGAGCCGAGGATGATCTGGACTCATAGACTTGGCAGGGGCAAACTGGCTGCCGCTCTTACTTTGCGGCGCCACCTCGTTACGTCATCTCCGAAGTACTGGTGCACTAAAATCTCCGCACGCCACATTGCAGAACTTGCAATTCACGACTGCGCCCCCGTAGGCCGTAGGTTCTAAGCCGTAAGGCGTAAGCCGCTCTACCCTGTCCCATGCCCCTCCTTCCTTTCAGACCGGCCGCTTGGCGCGGATATCTCGAGCTGCTGCGCCCCGCGAACGTCGCCACGGCCCTGGCGGATGTCCTCGCTGGATACGCCGTGACAGACCTCGGGGCGCCTCGCGCCCTTGCGCTCCTGCTCGTCTCGACGGCCTGTCTCTATGCGGGCGGCATCGCCTTCAACGACTTCTTCGACCGGAGCGTCGATGCCATCGAGCGTCCAGAACGGCCGATTCCGAGCGGCCGTGTCCCGCCGGGGGCTGCAGCGCTGGTCGCCAGCACGCTCCTGGTGCTCGGCGTGCTGTTCGCGTGGCTCGCCTCATCAACGGCTGGTGCAGTGTCGGTGGCCATCGTCGCAAGCGTCGTGATCTACGACGCCTGGGGCAAGCGTCGAAGCCTGATCGGCCCCATCAACATGGGTCTGTGTCGCGGCCTGAACCTGACCTTGGGCATGGCGGCCGTGCCGGGCGTGGTATCCGGCCATTGGGCGTTGGGCCTGTTGCCGCTGGTCTACATCGCGGGCGTGACCCTCGTGAGCCGGGGCGAGGTCCACGGTGGCACCAGGCGCGCCTCTGCGGTGGCGTTGGCGCTCGTGGGCCTCGTGGTGGCGGCCTCGGCCACTCTTGCCTTTCTCGGGCCGGGTTCGCGAACAGGTGCGCTCATTGCCGCCGCCGTGCTCGCCTGGCAGGTCCTGCCCGCCTTTAGCCGGGCCGTGCGGCGGCCCGTGCCCGACGTGATTGGCGCGGCAGTCCGCATGGGCGTGCTGTCGCTGGTGCTGCTCGACGCCGTGATTGCCGCCGCGTATGCCGGTATCATCTACACTCTGGCTGTGGTGCTCACCGCGTTGCTGGCCGGTCGGCTGTCGCGGCTGGTTGCTGTCACCTGAACATGGATGTCATTCAGCAGAACGTTCGCGTGGCGTTCGACTATCCGGTCTATTTCACGACCGGCGTGTTCGCGCCAGAGAACCCCGTCCTGCGCGAGGTGCTGACCCGGACTGACGATCCGCTGCCGGTCGACATGCTCGTGGTCGTCGACAGCGGCGTCGCCGCCGCCCACCCGACGCTCATGCAGGACATCGAGCGCTATCACCGTGCCTGTCGAGACATCGTGCACCTGGCCGGCCCCATTCTCACAGTCCCAGGCGGCGAGCAGAGCAAGAACGAACCACGCGTGCTGACGTTGGTTCAAGATGCGATTCACGTCGCGGCGCTCTGCCGCCATTCGTTCGTCATGGCCGTCGGTGGAGGCGCGGTGCTCGACGTGGTCGGCTACGCGGCCGCCATCGCGCACCGCGGCATCCGGCTGATTCGCGTGCCGACGACGGTGCTCGCGCAGGACGACTCGGCGGTTGGGGTCAAAAATGGCGTCAACGCATTCGGCAAGAAGAACTATCTCGGCACGTTCGCGGCGCCATTTGCGGTCATCGACGACTTCGCGTTTCTCACGACGCTCGACGATCGCGACTGGCTCGGCGGCGTTTCCGAGGCCGTGAAGGCCGCGCTCATCAAGGACGCCGCATTCTTCGACGACCTCGAACAGCAGGTGGGGAGGCTCGTGGCGCGCGACGCCGAGGTCATGCAGCAGGTGGTGCGCCGATCCGCGGCGCTCCACCTGTCGCACATCGCCACGGGCGGCGATCCCTTCGAGCTCGGCTCGTCCCGTCCGCTCGACTTCGGCCACTGGGCCGCCCATCGGCTCGAGCACCTCACCAGCCATCGTCTTCGCCACGGCGAGGCCGTGGCTATCGGCGTGGCCCTCGACAGCACCTACTCGTGCCTGTCGGGCTTTCTCCCAGAAGCCGACTGGCGCCGCATCGTGGACCTGCTGCTGGCCCTCCGGCTGCCGTTGTACACCGATGAGCTCGGCGCACACCTTGACGTCACGGATCACCCCTGGTCGGTACTGCGCGGCCTCGCGGAATTTCGCGAGCATCTCGGCGGCCAGCTGACGATCAGGCTCCTCCACGGCATCGGCCGCGCCTTCGATGTGCACGACATCGACCTGGCGGTTATGATCCGCAGTATCGAGATTCTGAAGCGCGTCCACGAGGGCGGGTCGGCGGCCGCGGCGGCCGGGCACCTGCTCGTGGCTACGCCGTCACGAGGACCGTCATGACTCCCACGTCCGTGACCTCACCGCTGACTCCCGCGCAGCTCGTCGACGAGTACTTCATCGAAAACCGCAACCGCGTGGTCGAGATTGCCGCCTTCCTCGATCGCCTCGATCGGGCCGCACCCGACACGCCGCTCGACGACTTTCGAGTGCAGGCTCTGCGGGGCGCCCTGGCCCTGATCCTGTCGTCCCCGGCAGCCTCCAGGGTGACAAGCATTCAGATGATGCTGAGCGACCCCACCTCTCGGCCGCTCGATGCCCTCGACCGCAAAGGCGCCGTTGGCGCCTACGACGGATCGCACGACGACCGGCCATGAGGTACATCGACCATCACGCGCACATGGCGTCGCGCACGACCGACGATTACGCGCAGATGGCGCTGACCGGCTGCGTGGCGCTGACCGAACCGGCGTTCTGGGCCGGCTGGGATCGGAGCACGGCCGACGGGTTCGACGACTACTTCAGACAGCTCATGGAATTCGAGCCGCGACGCGCCGCGCAGTACGGCGTGCAGCACTATACGTGGCTGGGCATGAACCCGAAAGAGTCGGACAATCGCGAGATCTCGCTCGAGGTGCTCGCGCGCCTGCCCCAATACCTCGGTCATCCGAATGTGCTGGGGATTGGTGAAATCGGCCTCAATCGCGTGACGCGAAACGAGATTGCCACCTGCACCGACCAGATCGAGCTCGCCGCCCGTTACGAGCAGATGGTCCTGATCCACACGCCGCATCTCGAGGACAAGCTCAAGGGCACGAGGATCACGCTGGACGTGCTGCTCGCTCACCCTGCCCTGCCGGCCGGCCGCGTCCTGGTCGATCACGCCGAAGAGCACACGATCGAGATGATTCTCGAACACGGCTTCTGGGCCGGGCTCACGTTGTACCCGCAGACCAAGGTGTCGGCCGCGCGGGCCGTCGACATGATCGAATATTACGGCCCCGAACGCATTCTGGTGGCGGGCGCCTGCGACTGGGGTCCGAGCGAGCCCATCGCGGTGCCAAAGTTCATCGCGGAGATGCGACGACGGCGGCACACCGACGAGCTGATTCAGCGCGTCGTGTTCGACAACCCGGTGCAGTTCCTCAGCCAGTCCCCGAAGTTCAAGGTGCCTGCGGCCACTCGCGCCGCCGCGTCCGCCCGCATCTGAACGGATTCGTTTTGCAGGTCGATCGCGCCGGCCGCCTCCATCTGACCTACTGCACGAATATCCATCCCGGGCAGGGATGGCAGGCGGTGGCCGCAAGTCTGGCGCGCTACGCGCCGGCGCTCAAGAAGCGGTTTTCCCCAGCCGATCCGTTCGGCATCGGCCTGCGTCTGTCGGCGCTCGACGCTCGCGAGCTGCTCGACGGCCACCTCGATGAGTTCCGCGAGTTCCTCGAGCGCGAGGGACTGTACGTGGCCATCATCAATGGCTTTCCGTTCGGATCGTTCCACGGCGGCACCGTGAAGGCCGACGTCTACGCTCCGGACTGGCGCGAGAATGCGCGTGTGCACTACACGCTGGATCTGATCCAGATCCTGTCTCGCATCCTGCCCACGGGTCTCGATGGCGGTATCTCGACGGCCCCGCTCTCCTACAAGCCGTGGATGCAGGATGCCGGCGAAGAAGACTGGCAGCGCGTCACCGCCAATGTCGTTCGTGTGGCAGAAGCGCTCGTGCGGCTGAGACTCACGGCCGGCACCTTCATCCACCTCGACATCGAGCCCGAACCCGATTGCGCGATCGAGAACACAGACGAAGTCCTCGCGTTCTTCGAGCAGTGGCTCCTGCCCTACGGCGCGCCTCGGCTCGCCGGCGCAATCGGGATCAGCGTGGAAGAGGCGCGTCAGGCCCTGCTCGACCACGTGCGCATCTGCTTCGACTGCTGTCATTTCGCGGTGGAGTTCGAAGATCCGCTGGTCGCGCTCGAGCGGTTGAGTCGTGCCGGCATCCAGATCGGTCGTGTGCAGCTGAGCTCCGCGATTCACGTGGATCTCGCTGGCGACGGACCTGCGCGCGCCAGCGCGGTCGATCGACTGCGCCAGTTCGCGGATCCGGTCTACCTGCACCAGGTGATCGCACGGGAACGCGGCACGCTCACCCACTTCCCCGACCTCGCCGACGCATTGCAGCACAGCCCTTCGAACAGCCCGCCGTCGTCGTCGGACACGCAATGGCGCGTCCACTTTCACGTGCCGCTCTTCGCGCGTGAGTACGACGGCCTCGCATCGACTCAGGATTACGTGCGTACCGTGATCCGCGCCGCGCGCGCGCACCCGTTCACCAGCCATCTCGAGATCGAGACCTACACCTGGGATGTGCTGCCTGCGGACTTGAAGATCGATCTACTCGAGTCGATTGGCCGTGAGTACGACTGGGTACTCTCGGTCCTTCGCTGACACGATGGAGAAGACGGTCGTCATCGACGTGGTCGGCCTGTCACCCGCCCTGATCGGGACATCCACTCCTGAACTGGCCCGCTGGTCGGCGACGGCAGGGGTGGCGCGCATCAAACCCTCGTTCCCCGCCGTCACCTGCGCCGCGCAGTCCGACTACCTGACGGGCCACTATCCGTCGCGCCACGGCATCGTCGGCAACGGGTGGTACTCGCGGGAAGACTCGGAGGTGCGGTTCTGGAAGCAGTCGAACGCGCTGGTGCAGGCGCCGAAGATCTGGGACGCGGCACGCGCCGCGGATCCGGCATTCACGTGTGCCAACCTGTTCTGGTGGTTCAACATGTACTCGAGCGTCGACTACGCGGTGACGCCCCGCCCCATGTATCCGGCCGACGGCCGCAAGCTGCCCGACGTCCATACCCATCCGGGGACGCTGCGCGACGAACTGCAGCAAGCCCTGGGCACGTTTCCGCTGTTCGAGTTCTGGGGACCGCGCGCAGGCATCCGGTGCAGCGAGTGGATCGCGAGGGCGGCCGAACTGGTCGAGCGCAAATTCAGCCCCACCCTGACCCTCATCTATCTGCCGCACCTCGACTACAACCTGCAGCGACTGGGTGTCACCGATCCGGCCATCGAGCAGGATCTTCGCGCGGTGGATCGCGTGTGCGGTGGATTGATCCGACACTACGAGAGCCGCGGCGCCAACGTGATCGTGCTGTCCGAGTACGGGCTCTCTGACGTCACCACGCCGGTCCACATCAATCGTCTGCTGCGGGAGCACGGACTGCTCAGTGTCCGCGACGAGCGCGGCCTCGACGTGCTCGACCCCGGAGCCAGCGTGGCGTTTGCCGTCGCCGATCATCAGATTGCGCACGTCTACGTGAACGACGCGGCGCAGCTGGCGCGCGTCCAGCAACTGATCGAGACGCTCCCCGGTGTCGATGCCGTGCTCGGGCGCGAGGCACAGCGCGAGGCCCGGATCGATCATGCGCGCAGCGGGGATCTGGTGGCCGTCGCGAAACCGGACGCGTGGTTTACGTACTACTACTGGCGCGATGACAGCCGCGCTCCCGACTACGCGCGTACCGTCGACATTCACCGAAAACCGGGCTACGACCCGGTCGAGCTGTTCCTCGATCCACGCATTCGAATTCCGCCGCTGACCGTGGGCTGGAAGCTATTTAAACGGTCGCTCGGATTGAGAAGTCTGCTGGACGTCATCCCTCTCGATGCGACGCTGGTTCGCGGCTCACACGGTCGATCCGACGGATGGAGTGAGCACGGGCCGCTGATCATCAGCCGGAGGCAAGATCTGCTGCCAAGCGACCGCATCCGGTCTGTCGACGTGTACGACATCATCATGAGCCACCTCGGCGGGCCGGCATCGGCGCGCGAGACGCAGCGGAACTGAGGCGGTGATGGTCGTTGACCCCCTGCTGCAGGATCTCGAACATCTCGCCCGTGCCGGCGACTGGGACGAAGCACTCGCATGTGTGGTCGGCCGGCTCGCGGCCGACAGCGGCACCCTTCACCTGATCGGCTCCGACGGCGCACTCCACCTGGCGGCCGCCAGCGCCAGCATCCCCGCGTTCGTCCTCGACACCGTCCGGATCGTGCCTGTCGGCAAAGGCATGGCGGGTCTTGCTGTCGCACGTCGTCAGGCTGTCGATGCCTGCAACATTCAGACGGACGCGAGCGGCGACGTG
Organism: Vicinamibacterales bacterium; assembly: GCA_039925145.1. Classification (GTDB taxonomy): domain Bacteria; phylum Acidobacteriota; class Vicinamibacteria; order Vicinamibacterales; family SCN-69-37; genus JBDSZL01. The sequence continues at coordinate 6,468 of JBDSZL010000011.1, forward strand.
CGGCCTGGCGCGCGCGCAACAGGACTGCAGGGGTCAATCGTCGTGCCGCTGATGCGCAGCGGCGAAGCGGTGGGGGCCTTGGGTGTGGCGAACCGGAGCGAACGGACGTTCACCGGCGAGGAGCAGCAGCTACTGCTCGCGATCGGTCGTGCGCTGGCCGGCGGCGTGTCCCTGGCGGGTCCGTCGAAACCATAGCCTCGCGACAAGGCCAGCAATCCCCGGGAGCGCCATGGCTCCCAGAAATGCCAGCAGGAACGACTCGACCTTCATGGAGAACGCGCCAATCGCCGCGTATCCCAGCGCGATGCCGAGATTCGCCCACGACGTGAGTGCGACGAAGCGCGCGAACGGCGTCTTGACCACGCCAGCGAAGATGACGGACGCCTCGGCCAGCACGGGGACCGGCCGCGCGAGCACAATCGTCAGGTCGCCGTACCGATTGGCTAGCGTCGCGGCTTTTGCGAGGCTGTCGGGCCCCACGAAGCGTCTCGTGGCACCAGCCGATCGCGCGCCGATCCAGTAACCGATCAGGCACGAGATTGTCATGCCGATCCAGATGACCCCAACGGCACGCCAGAACCCGAGCAGCACACCGGCCGCCGCGGACACGAGGCTCGACGGAATCGGCAGCACGACGTCGGAGCCGAGGAGCGCCGCAATGGCAACCGCGCTGTACCACGTGGAAGCTTCGCCGCTGGCCAGACGCGCGGCGAGGGCGTTGAACTGATCCTCGAAGAGGAAGAACGGCACGAGGATGAGCGCCAGAACCGCGAGGGTGAGCGCCAGCCACCGCATGCTCCAGAGCGTAGCAGAAGCGTGCCGTTTGACACGTCTTCAGGCCGTTCGGCATACTGCGCGCACCACAGCGCACGCCACTGACTACATGATTTCGCGGCAATTCAGCACGGCAGGTCTCCGGTCGTGAACGGCGGAGGCTGCACGGTCTGCGGAGCGACAACGTTCGATGCGCCTGTGCTCGGACGGCTTGCGCGCTGCCAGACATGCTCGTATGTGTTCGCGCCCCGTACGCCGGCGCTGCTCGACGATGTGGCGGCCCTGTACAGCGGGTCGTATTTCACGGGCGCTGAATTCGGAGACTACGCGAGCCAGCGGCCGACGTTCGCGCGAAACTTTCGCGCCTACCTGCGGCGCATGCGGCGGTATGGCGCAACGGGCGGGCGCCTGTTCGAAGTCGGCTGCGCCTACGGATTCTTTCTGGAGCAGGCGCAAACGTCCTTCGATGCCGCCGGGATCGACGTGAACGCGGCGGCGATCGACGCCGCCCGGGCCATCGGCCTGCACGCCAGTCTCGGCGAGTTTCTGGACTATGCCGCGATCGCGCCGTTCGATGTGGTCTGCATGTGGGACACCATCGAGCACGTCCTGGAACCCCGCGGCTACATCGAGAAAGCTCGGGCGTTGCTGCGAGATGGAGGCCTGCTCTTCATGACCACCGGCGACATCGGCAGCCTGGTCGCGCGCATGCGAGGCAGCCACTGGCGGCAAATCCATCCGCCCTCGCACGTGAACTACTTCTCGCGCGCCACCATCGCCCGTCTGCTGCAGTCGTCGGGTTTCGAGGTGCTGCCGATCCGATCCATCGGCACGCGCCGCGATCTGCTCAACGTGCTCCACGGCCTGGCGCTGTTCTCCCGCAGGCCGCTGGTCCGCCACACGGCGGCGACCATCGAGCGGACCGGCGGCGCCTGGCTGCCGCCCGTGGGCCTGTACATCAACCTCTACGACACGATGTTCGTCGCCGCCAGGAAGCGGCCCGCGGCATGACCGTCGAGATCGTGGTTCCGGTCTTCAACGAGCAGGACAACGTGGAGAAGCTCTACCACGAGGTGGTGCGCGCGCTCGCGCCTCTGTCGCTTCCCTTCGTGTTCCTGTTTGTCGACGACGGCAGCTCCGACAACACGGTGGGCGTGCTCGAGCGCCTTCAGGCGACCGATCCGCGGGTCCGGGTGATCAGCTTCACACGCAACTTCGGCCACCAGGCCGCGCTGCTCGCCGGCCTGGAACACGCGACGGGCGATTGCGTGATCACCATGGACGGCGATCTCCAGCACCCGCCCGACGTGCTCCCGCAGCTGATCGAACGTTGGCAGGCCGGCTGCGACGTGGTGATTACGACGCGGCAGTTCGGCCAATCCATCGGCCTGTTCAAACGGATCGCGACGCGAGCGTTCTACCGCATCATCAATACGCTGTCTGGCCTGCAAATGCCGCCAGGGGCCGCAGACTTCCGGCTGCTCGACCGTCACGTGGTCGAGACGATCACGAGCCTTCCCGAACGGCAGAAGTTCCTGCGCGGGCTCATCAGCTGGACCGGATTTCGTACGGGAGTCGTCGAGTACCAGGCGGCCAACCGGCACGCGGGCGAAGTCAGATACCTGCTGGCCCGCCGCATCCAGCTCGCGTGGGATGGCGTGACTGCGTTTTCCGCCGCTCCGCTGCGGGTGGCGTTCTACCTCGGGCTCGCGACATTCGGGTTCAGCGTCCTCTACGGCGCGGTTGCGATCGCCGCGAGGTTCACCGGCCACACGACTGAAGGGTGGACGTCGGTCCTCGTGAGCGTGCTCGCGCTCGGAGGCTTACAGATGATCTTCATCGGCCTCATCGGCGAGTATCTCGCGCGCGTCTACGACGAAGTCAAAGGCCGGCCGATCTACGTCATCAAGAAAGACCGGAAAACCCGAGAGCCAGAATCTGGTGTCGCGGTCACAGCAACGGGCGACGACACGGCCGCGCGCCCTCCCCAGCCATGACGCTTGGCGCCGGACCGGCCCCCGCCGCCGGCGCCGCTGGCGTTGCGGTCCCGAGCGCCGGACCGCGCGCTCGTGCCATTCGCGTCGCCCTCATCATCAGTCAGCCCATCGTCATCCTGGTCGTGACCTGGCTGGCGCTTCATGGCTGGAGCCGCACGTTCCGCGCGCCTCTGGTCTATAGCGGCGACGCGCTGTTCTATCTGGCGCAGAGCAAGACCACCATCGAGCAGGGCTGGTGGTGGTGGAACCCGTCCCTGGCCGCACCGCTCGGCTATCACGCCCTCGCATTCCCGCAGAACAGCAACGTCGACCAGGCGCTTGTCTGGATCGCCAGCCTGTTTACACACGACGTCGCACTTGTCGTAAACGTGACATGGCTGGCCATGCTGATGATCAGTGGAGCCACGGCCGCGTGGTGTCTTTCGCGGCTGGGAGTGTCGCGGCTGGGCGCGTGGGGCTCGGGCATTCTGTTCGCACTGAGCCCCTACGCGTTCTACCGCAATCTCACCCACTTCAATCTCGCGACGTATCTGATTCCGTTTGCGGCGACAGCGTCCGTGTTGCTCTCGGCAGACCCAAACCGCGTGAGATGGAGATGGGCCGGCTCCGGCGCGCTCTTCGCCGGCACGGTGCTGCTTGGCTTCAACAACACGTATTACGCGTTCTTCGCCGCCTATCTCGTGGCATGCGGCGCGCTGATCGGTGCGATTCGCGCGCGCGACGGCCGTCCCTTGCTCGCGGGCGCGACGTGTCTGGCCGCACTGATGCTGGCGACGCTTCTGAACCTGCTCCCGAGTGTTCTCGTCTGGCACCAGCACGGCCGGCCGGAAGGATTGACCCATCGTGTGGGTGACGCCGAGCTCTACGGCCTCAAGCTCAGACAGCTGATCAGCCCACTCCCGGATCATTGGTTTCCGCCGTTCCGCGTCTGGAACGACAAGGAGGAGGCGGCGGGGTTCCCGGCAGAGACGGAGAACGGCATCTCGCGCCTCGGACTCATCGGATCGATCGGCCTGGTCGGCCTGCTGATCAGACTGCTGGCGCGGCGCGGGAGTAATCGCCTGCATCAAACCGAGCGGACGGGCGATTTGGCGGGGATGACCATGGCGGCCGTGCTGCTCGGCACGATCGGAGGCATCGGCAGTCTCTTCAGTCTGCTGGTCGCACCTGATATCCGCGCGTACAACCGGATCACGCCGTTCATCGCCTTTTTCGCGCTGGCGGCGGTCGCCCTCTGGATCGATCGCGCCACGCCGCGCCGGCGCACGCGTTCCATCGTGTGGGCCGCGGTGCTCACGGTGGGGCTCCTCGACGAGGTCGTCGCAGCCACGTTCTTCAATCGTCTCGCCTCGCCCGTTGCGGCCGAGGTCCGGCGTCTCAACGTGTTCGTCTCTGGCCTGGAGCAACGACTGCCCCGTGGTGCCCGCGTGTTCCAGTTGCCGGTGCGGCCCTATCCGCTCGATGGCGGCGTCGCAGCCATGGGGACGTATGAGCACTTCAAGCCGTATCTCGCGTCGCACACGTTGCGCTGGAGCTATCCGGCCCTGACGCCAGCGCAGGTCCGTTGGGAGCATCGGGTCTCCGCACTGCCTCCCGGCGAATTCGTTCGCGCGCTTGCCCGGGACGGCTTCAGCGCGATTCTGGTGGATCGGCGCGGGTACGACGACCACGGCGACGGCGCGGTGCAGGCACTGCGCAGCGGCACCTCCGCGCCCGGGATCATCGCGCAGAACAGCGACTACGTGGCGCTCGACGTTCGCGGCGAAGGTGTGCCGGGTGGGGCGCGATGACGGTCGATCTGCGATCGGTGGCTGGAGGCGTTCTCGAGTGACCGCGCGTGTCGCTTCCTCACACGGCGCGGCGCCGTGGCCAGCGCGGATCCGGCGGGGCATGCTCTGGTGCGCAGCGCCGGCGCTCGCGGCGGTGTTGCTCTGGATGGGACTCGGAGGTCCCGGCCGCGACTTCCACGTGCCCCTCGCGTTCTCGGGCGATGCACTCTTCTACTTTGCGCAGGGCAAGGGCACGATCGAACACGGCTGGTGGTGGCACAACCCCTCGATCGGCGTGCCGCTTCCCTATCCGGCGCTGGTCTTCCCCCAGAACACGAACGTGGAACAGGCCGTCGTGTGGCTGGTGGGTTGGGGGACGCGCGACGGGGTGCTCGGCGTCAACGTGGCCTGGATCGCGCTCGTCGCCCTGAGCGCCGCCAGTGCCACGTGGGGACTGCGTCGCGTCGGTGTCTCGATGCTCGGCGCCATCGTCTCGGGCGTGCTGTTCGCGATGACGCCCTACGCCATGTATCGCAATGTCGGGCACGTGAATCTGGCGATCTACCTGGTGCCTTTCGCCGCAACGGCCGCCATGCTGATCGCCGCCGGACGGGTCGAACTCACGTGGCGGTCGCGGACCACGTGGGTGCTCGTCGCCGGAAACCTCCTGCTCGGATTCGACTACATCTATTACGCATTCTTCGGAACCGCCCTGATCGCGGCCGCTGTTCTCCTTGGCCTTGGACGGGGGCGTCCCCGCGCGCTGCTGATGACCGCTGGCGTCTGGGGCGGTGCGATCGTGCTGGCCACCGCGCTGAATCTGCTGCCGACGCAACTGGCCTGGCGCACGTACGGCCAGCCAGGTGGGGTACAGCACGCGGCGGCTGAATCGGAAGTCCTTGGGTTGAAGATCCGGCATCTGGTGAGCCCTGTCGCCAACCATTGGTTTCCCCCCTTTGCAGACTGGCAGCGGCTCGAGCAGCGAGCCGACTTTCCGCTCGAAAACGAGAACGCCTACGGACGGCTTGGCAGCGTCGGGACCCTCGGCTTCCTGTGGCTGCTCCTCGTCATGGTCTTGCCCGAAGGTGCCCGCCGTGAAGACGACGGAGATGCCACCGCCGCCGCGGCGCGGTTGACGTGCGTGGCGCTGCTCATTGCAATGGTGGGCGCATTGGGCAGTCTGTTCAGTCTGCTCGTGGCGTCCCAGATTCGAGGGTACAACCGCATTGCGCCGTTCATCGTGTTCTTCTCGCTGGCCGGGTTGGCTCTCGCGATCGATCGCAAGACCCAGGCACGCCGTTGGGGACGCCGCGTCGTGTGGGCCGCCGTGCTCGTGCTGGGTGTCCTGGATCAGTGGCCGCCCCTCGGCGATCTTGCCGCCGATCGCCGTGTGATCGAGCCCGAGTTTCGCAAGATCGGCCGGTTCATCTCGCAGCTCGAATCAGGCCTCCCGGCCGGCGCCATGGTGTTCCAGTTGCCGATCCGCCCGTTTCCTGTCGATGAGGGTACCGACACCATGGGCATCTACGATCAGTTCCGGCCCTATCTGGCATCGCGTCATCTGCGGTGGAGTTATCCCGCGCTCTCCACCGAACAGCAGCGCTGGCAGCAGAGGGCCGCCGGCCTGTCGCCCGCGGAACTGCCGTCGTTTCTGGCCGATGAGGGCTTCTCCGCCATTCTCATCAACCGGTGGGGCTACACGGATCTCGGCCAGTCGATCGCGCAGTCGCTCGGTGAGGGACCGCGCGCGCCCGCCGTGCTATCGCAGAACGAGGACTTCATCGCGCTCGACCTCGGCCGCCGGTAATCTGCGGGCACTCTCGACGCGCCTGACGTGCGTCCACCGGCTATACTTCTCGACGCACGCACGTCCGCGTCGCAGGCCCTGATGACCACTACTCAACGCGCGGCAGATCATCGGCGCCCCCTGGGCGACGCACCTGCGTACTCGGCGGACCGAGCAGACGGCATCGTTCGCCTTCGAGACATGGGCAGCGATGTCCACGTGGCCGTGGCGCCCCATGCGGGCAACATGGCGTTCGAGATGAAGGTGTGCGGGCACGAGATTCTGCGCTTCCCGTTCGACAGTATCGAGGAATTCCTGCAGCACGATGGTGGCCTGCAGGGCATTCCGCTCCTGGCGCCGTGGGCCAACCGCCTCGACGAGCAGGCGTTCTACGCCAACGGCGAGCGCTTCGCTTTCGACATGGGTCTCGGCAACGTGCGCGGGGCGATTCCCATTCATGGGTTCTTGTCGCGGGCGTATGAGTGGCAGGTCGGCGAGATCGGCGCCGACCATTCCGCCGCCTGGGTGACCAGCACCCTCGACGTGTTTGCCAATCCGCGGTGGATGAAGCAGTTTCCGTTCGCGCACCGGATCGGCATGACGCATCGGCTCGAGAGCGGCACGCTCGAAGTGGCGACGTGGATCGAGAACATGGCTGCCATGCCCATGCCGGTCTCAATTGGCTTTCATCCCTACTTCACGCTGACCGATTCGCCGCGCGACGAGTGGACGATCGCCGTTGGCGCGCGCTCTGTCTGGCCACTCGACTCCACCAAGATTCCGACCGGCGTCAAAGCGCCGATTGCGACACTGTTCGAGGACCCCGCGCGCGTCCTGCTCAAGAATGTGGATCTCGACCACGTGTTTGGCGACCTCGTGCGTGACCACGACGGCCGGAGCACGATGACGGTGACAGGCCGGAATCAGCGGATCGACGTGATTGCGGGTCCACGCTATCCATGCACGGTCATCTACGCGCCCCAGTCGCCTGCCGCGCAGGACCGCAATTTCATTTGCTTCGAGCCCATGGCGGCAATCACCAACGGCATCAATCTGGCCCATCGCGGCCTGTACGACGAGTTGCAGAGCATCCCACCTGGCGGGACCTGGCGAGAGAGTTTCTGGGTCAGGCCGGGAGGGTTTTCGTAGGAGACTGGGGGCGACGCCCCTCGCGCATTCATATGACACACAGACACGTTCTCGAAAGTTTTCAGCTGAAGGGGAAGGTGGCGCTCGTCACTGGCGGCGCACGAGGGCTCGGGCGCACCATTGCCCTCGCGCTCGCCGAAGCCGGCGCCGATGTGGCCCTGGCGGGGCGCACGCTGTCGAGCCTCGAAGCCACCGCAAAGGAACTGGCCGATCAAACGGGTTGTAAGGTGCGGCCGTTCGCTGCCGACGTCACGAAACAGGACGATGTGACGCGTCTGGCGGGCGAGGTGGAAGCCGCGCTCGGTCCGGTCGACATCCTGGTGAACAACGCCGGCAACAACATCCGCGGCAACGTCCAGGATCTCTCGGAGGCGGACTGGGACTCGGTGCTCAACACCAACCTCAAGGGGCCCTTTCTCTGCTCACGCGCCATTGGACCGGCCATGGCCACGCGCGGCTGGGGGCGCATCATCAACCTCGGATCGATCCTGTCGGTGATCGCACTGCCGGGACGTGCGCCCTACGCGTCGGCCAAGGCTGGCGTCACCTCGCTGACGCGTGTGCTCGCGCTGGAGTGGGCTGGCACAGGGGTGACGGTCAACGCCATCTGCCCGGGCCCTTTCGGCACCGAGATGAACCGGCCGCTCCTCGACGACCCGGTCAAGTACGCGGAGTTCGTGCGCAACATCCCGATGGGCCGCTGGGGTGAGCTGGACGAGCTCGCCGGGCTGGTGGTACTGCTGGCGTCAGACGCCTCGTCGTTCATCACGGGCAGTTCCATTCTGATCGACGGCGGCTGGACGGCGAGGTAGGGCTCGCAGGCTCGCGGCTCGCACGCTCGCGGCTTGGGGCTCGGGGCTTGGGGCTTGGGGCTGGGGGCTGGGGGCTTGGGGCTCGCGGCTCGGGGCTTGGGGCTTGGGGCTTGGGGCTTGGGGCTTGGGAGGAACCGCCCTGGAGCCCGAGCCGGTATAAGATTGCCTGTTTTGAATTGCCTGTCTGCGCTGGGACGGGGCGTTGCACCGCTTGTGCGGAGGTTTGACATGGATCCCTGGAAGACAAAGAAGTGGTTTACGAGTCCCTGGAACTGGCTGCCGGAAGTGCGGAAGCCGTTCAACTTTCCCGCGAAGATCAAGCTGCACGACGTGACGCTGCGCGACGGCGAGCAGCAGACCGGCGTCGTCTTCCGTCGCGAAGAGAAGGTCGAGATCGCAAAGCGACTCGCGGCCATGGGCGTGCACCGGATCGAAGCGGGCATGCCGGCTGTCTCTCCGCAGGATCGCGCGGCGATCTCGGACATCGCCGCGCTGGGCCTCAAGTCGCAAATCTTCTCGTTCGCGCGCTGCGTGGTCGGTGACATCAAAGCGGCGAAAGAGTGCGGGGCGACTGGGGTCATCGTCGAGATCCCGTCGAGCGACCACATCATCAAGAACGCCTACGGCTGGACGGTGGATCGGGCCATGAAGTCCTCCATCGACGCGACGCTCGCGGCCAAGGAGCTCGGGCTCTACACCGTGTTCTTCACGATCGACTCCACGCGCACCGAGGTCGACCGCCTGCTCGACATCGCGGAGACCGTCGCGAGCGAAGGCCACATGGACGCCTACACGATTGCCGACAGCTTTGGCGGCGTGGGTCCCGAGGCGGTGTATCACGTCGTGAAGAAGGTCGTGAAGCGCCTCAAGAAGCCGGTCGAGATTCATTGCCACATGGACTTCAACATGGGCGTCGCCAACACCATTGCGGCGCTGCAGGCCGGCGCCTCGGTGGCACAGGTCACGATTACCGGGCTGGGTGAGCGCGCGGGCAACGTGCCGCTAGAAGACACGGTCATGGCCTTGAAGACCATGTACGGCGTCGACATGGGCATCAAGACAGAGCTCTTTTGCGAGACGTCGAAGTTCGTGCTCGATCTCGCGAAGGTCACCATTCCCGGCAACCGGCCGATCGTCGGCGACATGCTCTATCAGATTGAGTCGGGCATCGTCGCCGGGTTCTTCCGCAAGGCGCGCGAAAAGCACCCGCTCGAGTACGTGCCGTTCGCGCCGGAGATGGTCGGACAGAGGCCGGTCGGCATCGTCCTTGGCAAGAACAGCGGCCTGCCGTCCGTGCAGGAGTTCTGCGAGAAGCTGAACATCCCCGCCACCGAAGAACAGATGATGGCGATGATTCCTCTGATCAAAGAGAAGTCGTTCGCCAAGAAGGATCTGCTCACCGAGGCCGAGTTCATGAAGATCGTGGACAAGGTGTTGAAGCAGAAGTCACGGGCGTGATTGCCAGCTTCACGGAACTGATTGCGCGCGCCAAGGCGCTCGGTCCCGCGCGCATCGTCGTCGTCGAGGCGCACGACCCGGACGTGCTCGAGAGCCTGGGGCAGGCTGAACCGCTGGGGTTGGTCACACCCGTTCTCGTCGGCAACCGGTCCAAGATCGAGGCGGCAGCGCTGAAGGTCGGATACGCGCTGAAGCCGGAGAGCCTGGTGCCGACCACCAGCGAGGAGGCCTCCGTCCGCCAGGCGGTTGACCTGGTCCGCGAAGACAAGGCCGACCTGCTCATGAAGGGCAAGGTCACGACCGCGACGCTGATTCGGGGCATCGTGGACAAGGAGCGCGGACTGCGCACGGGCAGTCAGCTCAGCCAGGTCATCGTGTTCCAGGTGCCTCATCTCAACCGGCTGATGATCATGACCGATGCGGCCATCAACATCGCGCCGACCCTGGCGCAGAAGGCCGACATCACGCGCAACGCCATCATGGTGGCTCATGCGCTCGGCAACCCTGCGCCGAACGTCGCACTGCTCACGGCCCTCGAGTTCGTGAATCCGGACATGCCCGCCACGGTGGATGCGGCCGCGCTTGCCGGCATGAACCGCCGGGGACAGATCACGGGCGCCTACCTCGAGGGCCCCATCGCGCTCGACGTGCCGATGAGCCGATTCGCCGCCGACCGCAAGAACATTCAGAGTCCCATCGTCGAAGCCACCGACGTATTCATCTGCCCAGATATCGAGGCGGCGAACATCATGTTCCGCGCCATTCTCTACTTCGGACGGGGCGAGTCAGGGGGCATCGTGGTGGGCGCCAAAGTGCCGCTCGTGCTGCTGTCCCGCGCGGAGTCTGCCGAGACAAAGATCCACTCGATGGCGCTCGCCCTGCTGGTGCGGAAGCACCAGCGCGGATAAGCCAGCCCGCCTGCGGCTTCGGGCCATGCGAGCCATTCAGTCATCTTCCATCCAGTGCGCCGGGGCCCCACCCCCGGCGCTACGGCGCATCCAGTGCGCCGGGGGCCCACCCCTGGCGCTACCTTGCATCCAGTGCGCCGGGGCCCCACCCCCGGCGCTACGGCGCTTCGGGGCCTCGCGGTGTCAACTTCATAACGGCCATGCTGATTCTCATCCCCAATCTCGGCTCGACATCGCTCAAGTACCAGCTGTTGGACATGAGCACCGAGCGCGTCGTGGCGCGCGGCAAGGTCGAGCGCATCGGCAGCGCGGATGCCATCGTCAGCGCCACCACGGGCACCGGGATTCCCGAGCAGACCACGCAGCCCGTCGCCGACCATCGCGCCGCCATCCAGTTGCTCGTCGAGCACCTGCGCCGTGACGGATCGGTGGGCATCGACGCCGTTGGCTTCAAGGCTGTTATCGGCGGCCCGCAGTATCGCGGGTCGTTTCGCGTGGATGCCGACCTGTTGGCGGCCATGCGTGAGTTCCTTCCTGTCGCGCCTGTCCACAACGCGGTCTACATCTCGGCGATGGAGATCTTCCAGGACCTGCTCCCGGGAACGCCGATGGTCGCGGTGTTCGAGCCGGGTTTTCATGCCACGATGCCCGACCGGGCCGCGGTGTATGGCGTGCCGTACGAGTGGTTCCAGGATCACGGCGTGCGTCGGTATGGGTTTCACGGCTCGTCACACCGCTACGTCGCGGGGCGCGCGCCGGAGCTACTCGGCCGCTCTCCAGCGGACCTGCGGCTGGTGAGTTGCCACCTCGGCGGAAGCTCGTCCATCTGCGCGGTGCAGCACGGCCGGTCCATAGACTGCAGCTTCGGCTTCTCGCCGCAGTCAGGCGTGGATCACGCGGCGCGGTCGGGCGAACTCGATCCGTTCGCCGTCTTCTACATGATGGATAAACTCGAGCTCACTGAATCTCGAGTGAGGGAGTTGCTCACGAAGAACGGCGGCCTGCTTGGCATCTCAGGCGTGAGCAGCGACCTGCGCGATATCGAGACGGCCGCCGACGAGGGCAACCCGCGCGCCGCTCTGGCGGTGGACGTGCTCGCCTATCAGGTCAAGAAATACATCGGCGCCTATGCGGCGGCCATGGGCGGCCTCGACGCGATCGCCTTCGCGGGCGGCATTGGCGAGAACTCGTCGCGCGTGCGCCACCTCGTGTGCGAGGGACTGGAATTCCTCGGCGTGTCGCTCGATCCGGAAGCGAACCGGCAGCGCGTGGAGCACGACCGCACGATTTCGACCGCCGAATCGCGAGTGGCGGTGGCCATCGTCTTCACCAACGAAGAGATCGTCGTGGCGCGCGAGTCCGTTCGCGTTCTGATGAACTGAGCAAGACACGGCTCGGGGCTTGGGGCTCGGGGGAGACACGGCTCGGGGCTCGGGGCTTGGGGCTCGGGGAGACACGGCTCGGGGCTCGGGGCTTGGGGCTCGGGAAGAGCGGCGACGCGATGGTTGCCATGCGCTGCTAAGATGTCGCGCGTATGGATTTCCTCCACCGCGAGAGCACAGCCCTGCTGGTTGTGGACATGCAGGAGCGCCTGCTCGGCGCGTTTGCCGAAGAACGGCGAGCGGGCGTCGTCCGCTACGCCTCCATCTGCGTGGATGTGGCACTGACGATGGGGATACCGATCGTCATCACGGAGCAGTATCCGAAGGGCCTCGGTCCCACCATTCGCGAGATCACCGACAAGGTGGGTGCGGGTGTGATCCCGATCGAGAAGATCGTCTTCAGTTGCGGCCGCTCACCCGAGTTCAAGGCGGCGCTTGCGGCCACCGGCCGCCGCAACCTGCTGATCTGCGGCGTCGAGACCCACGTCTGTGTGCTCCAGACGGCGCTCGATCTTGGCCGCGAGGGTTATCGCATTCACGTGCCCGCCGACGCCGTCATGTCTCGTCGCGATCTCGACTGGCGAATCGGGCTGGATTTGATGAAGGAGTCAGGCGCCACCGTCGGGACGACTGAGATCTTCGCCTTCCAGTTGCTCGAGCGCGCGGGCACGGACGAGTTCAAGGCGATATCGAAACTCATCCGTTAGTAAAGACGCTTTGTTGACGCCAGGACGGAATCAGCGCGCTCTGACCGGGACCGACACCTGCCCGGACGGTGCGTCTACGGCAGGGCGGCGTAGTCCTGATCGAGCCGCGCCTTGCTGACCTGGCCGTCATAGACGGCGAGACGGAAACGCACGCGGGCGGATTCGCCGACGGCCAGCCGCGTGATGCGTTGAGGCGCGGCGGGATCGTAGCTCTTTCGCCCGAAGGGATTCGCGGCAAAGAGACCGTAGTCGCGCGCGTGCCAGTACGGCGGGAAATTCAAGCCGGCTTTGTGCGCGAAGATCGCCACCGTCACGTTCTTCGTGGCGGCCGCCTCCTTGACCGTACCGCGAATCGCCACCCATGCGCTGGTCTTGCCCCACACGTTCGCGGCGGTCTCGAGCCCTTCAGCGTTGATATAGCGTCCGCTGCCGCCGTTCTCCTTCAACGTGTCGTTGAGACGGATCGCGAACGCACCTTCCTTCGTGTCACCCATGGATACCGCCACGCGCGGCGCCGTCAACGTGATGTCGTGATCCATCCAGAACACGTCACCGCCGCCGCCGAACGTCACGCGCTTGGTCTCGGTCAGCACGACGGCGTTGTCCTTGTCTTTCCACGCGAGATCGGCCGTCAGTGTCGAGCCAGCCACCGTCGCGCGCAGGTGCTCGATGTGACGCGCTGTCGCCTCCGGATTCCAGAAGTTCGTGCCATTCACTTCGTCATAGGCGAAGAACATCGACTGATGGTGAGGATGATCCGTCGTCTCGCCCGCCACGTTCGGCACCATCGGGTACTCACGATTGACGCGTGCGCCATTCGGGGCTACGACCGGGTAGAAGGCCGGCTTCTCACGAAAGTCCTTTCCATACTGGTATCCGGTAAAGGTCTTTCCTGCCACAGTCACCGCGTACTCGCCTGCCGCCGCGTCGTGGCGAATCGAAACACCCGCTTGAGGCTGAATCGCCGACGTGCCCACGGCTGACTGCAACCCGACATACACGAAGGCCGCCACCGCCGGAATCGTGAGAAAACGCCGCATCATCAGTTCTCCCTCGCCATCAACTCCGTGGTTCGTACTTTCCGCCTATGCCATCTCGGGCTGCGTCATGGGCGTGTGGGGATCGATGAACAGCCACATCACGCCACCGAGCAGATAGATCGACGCCGAGATATACAACGTCATCGTCCAGTCATTACTGGTCCATCCGAGCAGGATGGGAACGAACAACGAGGAAGTGGCACCGGCGATGCCGCCCACCATGTTCATCGCACCGGAAACGGTTCCGGCGAACCGCCCGCCAATGTCCATGGCGCTGGCCCAGGCGCTCGGCATGATGAAATCGTTGAAGAACCCAGCGAAGCCCAGCACGAACATGGCCTTGACGGGATCCTGCACCGTCGTGAAAAAGAAGATCGACCCGGACGCGCCGACAAAGCCGAAAATCGCCAGAATGCGGCGGGCGAGCTTGACGCTATTGAGGCGGACCGCGAGACGCGGACCAATCCACCCGGAAATCAGGCAGCCGACGCCGCCGAGCAACAGGGGAAATCCTGTGAGCAGGGCGAGCTCGAACGGGTTCATCTGCAGTGTCGTCTGTCTCGCTTCACGCAGATAGGTTGGCAGCCACGTCACGTAGAACCACCAGCCGTAGGCCAGGCAGCCATAGGAGAGACACAGGAGGACGACCGAACTATTCGAGATCATGGTCTTGAAGGGAAAGGAGTGCACCGCCGCAGACTCATGCGCGGGCGGCAGCATGGCGAGTTCCGCCGCGTTGACGGCCGGGTGATCGGCCGGGCTATCGCGGAACCATCGGTAGAACGCGACGGCCCAGAAGATGCCCACCGACCCGAAGATCATGAACACGACGCGCCACGAGAGATGGACGTACCGCAGCAGGTACATCACCAGCATCGGGGTCAGCGCACCGCCCCATCGGGTGGCGAGCCAGAGAATCGATTGGGCCCGTTCACGATCACGCTTCGGGAGCCAGATCGAGAAGACCTTGGTCAGATTGGGAAAACAGCCAGCTTCGCCAGCGCCAAAGAGCGTCTGGGTAATGACGAGCGACATCTGACTGAACACGAGCCCGGTGGCCGCCGTAAAAAATGACCACCAGAGGACGATGCGCATCAGCACGCGCCGCGGTCCGATGCGGTCGCCCAGCCATCCACCCGGAATCTCGAACAACGCGTAAGCCCACCCGAACATCGCGAACGCAACGCCCAATTGGCCTTTGGTGAGTCCGAGATCCTGCTGGATGAACGGGGCCGCCTGCGAGAGCGTCACCCGATCGACGTACATGACGACGGCCAGCAGGACCGCGAACAACGTCACCGTGTGGCGCGCGCCGGTAGGGGCGGCTGAAATCTGCGATCGTGGCGCTGAAGATGTGGCCATGGACCTTCCTGTATTTCCCGGGAACGCCTTGCCGCGTCGCCCGCGCTCGCGCGGCCGGGCTGCTGGCTGGAATTCGGATGCGTAACACTAACAGCGCCGGGTGCCGCGTGCCAAGTGCCGGACGCCCGAACGCCCATGAGGCCGCGGTGACCTCATCCGCTGTTCCGCCCCCCGCGCGTTTCCTAGTAGACTTGTGGCTCGAATCTACACGCGAAACTGACTCGAGAAGACCGCCCCGCTCTCTCTCACAATGGCTGACGACAAGAAAAAATACCGCTCTGCCGCCTGGTTCGGCAAACCCGACAAAGACGGCTTCATCCATCGCAGCTGGATGCGCAACCAGGGGCTGCCCGAGGATGTCTTCGACGGCCGGCCTGTCATCGGGATCTGCAACACGTGGTCGGAGCTAACGCCGTGCAATGCGCATTTCCGCGTCATTGCCGAGCATGTGAAGAGGGGCGTGTGGGAAGCGGGCGGCCTGCCTGTCGAGTTTCCGGTCATGTCGACCGGCGAGTCGAACATGCGGCCGACGGCCATGCTCTACCGCAACCTGGTAAGCATCGACGTCGAAGAGTCGATTCGCGCCAATCCAGTCGACGGCGTCGTGCTGCTCTGCGGGTGCGACAAGACGACGCCCTCACTGATCATGGGCGCGGCCAGCTGCGACCTGCCCGCTCTTGTCGTGTCGGGCGGGCCGATGCTCAATGGCAAGTACCGCGGCCAGGATATCGGGTCGGGAACTGACGTCTGGCGTTTCAGCGAAGACGTCAGGGCCGGCACGATGAGTCTGCAGGAGTTCAGCGAGGCCGAAGGCTGCATGTCCCGCTCAGCGGGCCACTGCATGGTGATGGGCACGGCGTCGACCATGGCCTCGATGGTGGAGGCGCTGGGACTGGGGCTGCCACAGAATGCCGCGATCCCGGCGGTAGACTCGCGCCGCTACGCGCTCGCCCACGTGGCCGGCCGCCGGGCGGTGGAGATGGTCCGCGAAGACCTCCGCATCTCGAAGATCCTGAGGCGCGAGAATTTCGAGAACGCGGTGCGCGTGAACGGCGCGCTCGGCGGGTCGACCAATGCCGTCATCCACCTGCTGGCCATCGCGGGCCGCGTCGGACTCCCCTTCACCCTGGCCGACTGGGATGATCTGGGCCGCAATGTGCCGACACTCGTCGACTTGAAACCCTCCGGCCGTTTCCTCATGGAGGATTTCTACTATGCCGGCGGCCTGCCGACCGTGATGCGGGCGCTCGGAGAGAACGGGCTGCTCCAGCGCGACGCCATGAGTGTCAACGGCAAAACCGCCTGGGAGAACTGCCAGAACGCGCCGAACTGGAACACAGAGGTGATTCGCCCCATCGACAATCCGGTGGTCGCGCACGGCGGCATCGCCGTACTGCGCGGCAACCTCTCGCCAGACGGCGCCGTGCTCAAGCCATCGGCGGCCTCGCCCCATCTCATGAAGCACCGCGGACGCGCCGTGGTGTTCGAGACGATCGAACACTACAAACAGCGCATCGCCGACCCGGCGCTCGACGTCGACGCGAATTGCGTGCTGGTGCTGAAGAACTGCGGCCCCAAGGGTTACCCGGGCATGGCGGAAGTGGGCAACATGGGCCTGCCTCCAGCCCTGCTCAAACAGGGCGTCACGGATATGGTGCGCATCTCGGATGCGCGCATGAGCGGCACCGCATACGGCACGGTGGTGCTGCACGTCTCGCCGGAGGCCGCCGTGGGTGGACCGCTCGCGCTCGTCCGCGACGGCGACATGATTGAGCTCGACGTCGAAGCCCGTCGCTTGCACCTCGATATCTCCGACGCGGAACTGGCCACGCGCCGGGCCGCGTGGACGGCGCCGGCATTGCCCAAGAGCGGCTACGCCCGGCTCTACGTCGAGCACGTGCAGCAGGCCGATCGCGGCGCAGACTTCGATTTTCTGGCCGGGTGCCGGGGCCTGGTGGTGACGCGGGAGTCGCACTGAGCGGCTTGGGGCTTGGGGCTTGGGGCTTGGGGCTTGGGGCTTGGGGCTGAAGTAATAGACCAGTTCGAGGAGTGACAGTGAACAAATTCGATTTGAGCGGACGCTGCGCGGTGGTGACGGGGGCGGCCCAGGGGTTCGGGCGCGCG
Organism: Vicinamibacterales bacterium; assembly: GCA_039925145.1. Lineage (GTDB taxonomy): Bacteria > Acidobacteriota > Vicinamibacteria > Vicinamibacterales > SCN-69-37 > JBDSZL01. The sequence continues at coordinate 23,736 of JBDSZL010000011.1, forward strand.
ATTACGGAGCGGTTTCTTCAGTCGGGCGCGAAGGTCTCGATGTGGGACGTCGACCCGGCAGAACTGAGTAAAGCCGCCGAGGAGTTGGCCCCGATGGGCACGGTCCACACATACGCGATGGACGTGTCGAAGATCGAGCAGGTCGACGCGGCCACGACCGCCACGGTGAAAGCATTCGGCAAGCTCGATATCCTCGTGGCCAATGCGGGCATCGCGGGCCCCAATCACAAGGTCTGGGAATATCCGGTCGACGACTGGCGCAAGGTCGTGGAGATTAATCTGCTCGGAGCGTTCTACTGCAATCGCGCCGTCGTGCCACACATGCTGGCCAACAAGTACGGCCGCATCGTGAACATCGCGTCGGTCGCCGGCAAAGAAGGCAACCCCAACGCTTCGGCCTACAGCGCCGCGAAGGCCGGCGTCATCGCGCTCACGAAATCGCTCGGCAAGGAGCTCGCCACCGAGAACATTGCCGTCAACGTCGTCACACCCGCCGCCGCCAAGACGCGCATCTTCGACCAGATGAAACCCGAGTTCCTTCAGTTCATGCTCTCGAAGATTCCGCGCGGCCGATTCCTGCACCTCGACGAGCTCGCCTCGATGGTCACGTGGCTCGCCTCGGAAGAGAACTCGTTCTCCACCGCGTCGGTGTTCGACATCAGCGGCGGACGGTCGGTGTACTAGCGCGAGCCCTGAGCGTAGCGAAGGGCGAGCGTCTTAGCGATGGGGGTGGGGCCCCATCGCCAGTGAGAAGAAGCGGACCCGTAGCGAAGGGCGAGCGTCTCAGCGATGGGGG
>JBDSZL010000012.1:0-28846 GCA_039925145.1 Vicinamibacterales bacterium
CGCTGCAGGACGAGCTCCGGCGAGTGCGAACCGAGATGGAGCGTCACGAAGTCGCCAGTCAGGCGTACGAGACGGCTGGGCTCCAAATTCTAGAACTCGCGCAAACCGCCTATTCCTCGTATGTTGCAAAAAATCCGCACGAACAGGCGCGTTTGATAAAAACGCTGGTATCGAACTCCACGTTCGATCGCGGAAGTCTTTCCCCCACCTACATTAAGCCGTTCGACGTATTCGCGAAAGGGAGTGAAACTGGAGATTGGCTCCTCGGGCTGGATTCGAACCAGCAACCCTCCGGTTAACAGCCGGATGCTCTGCCGTTGAGCTACCGAGGAACAGGGCGCGCGCCAACGCCGAGGGCGGATGCCGGCCACCAGGCCGGGCCTCGGGACGCCGGACGAACTCCCAATTCTAGGCCGTCGCCCGACCTGCGTGCAACACACTCGCGGCAACCCACCGGGTCCAGGCCTCGCTGCGGCGGCCTTAGCCCTTGTGATCCAACGCCTCGCGCACGCGCTGATTCAGCGCCACGGCCGAGAACGGCTTCTGTAACAGCCGCACGCTGGCGGCCACCTCCCCGTGCTGCGCCACGGTGTCCGTCGTGTAGCCGGACATGTACAGCACCTTGAGGCCAGGATGTGAGAGCGCGAGCCGCGCGAACAGCACGGGACCGGTCGAGCCGGGCATGATCACGTCGGTCACGAGCAGATCCACGGCACGCTCCTGCGCCTGAAAGAGCGCCTCGGCCTCCTTCGGCCCGGCCGCGCCAAACACCCGATACCCGGCTCGCTCGAGCATGCGGCACGCGAGAATCCGCACGGGCTCCTCGTCCTCGACCACGCACACGGTCTCGGTGCCGACAGCAAGCACAGGCTGAGTCCCGGTGTGCGCCGGCGCCGGCCCTCCACCGGCGGCGTGCGGGAGGTAGACCCTGAACGTGGTGCCCCGTCCAAGCTCGCTGTCCACCCAGACGTAGCCGCCACTCTGCTTGACGATCCCGTAGACGGTCGCCAGGCCCAGCCCAATCCCCTTCCCCACCTCTTTCGTCGTGAAGAAGGGCTCGAACAGACGCTTCTTCGTCGCCTCGCTCATGCCCATGCCGGTATCGCTCACCGCGAGCATGGAGTAAGACCCCGGCTGAATGGCGACATCGGGCATGAACGACTGATCGAGCTCGACGTTTGCCGTCTCGACGAGCACACGCCCTCCGCCAGGCATGGCATCGCGCGCGTTGACAACCAGGTTCATGAGCACCTGTTCCAGTTGACTGCAATCGGCGCGCACCACGACCACCGCCGGATCGAGACGATGGACGAGCTCGACCTGCTCGCCGATGAGACGGCTCAGCATGTCCTCCATGCCTTCAGCGAGCCCGTTTAGATCGACGGCCGACAACTGCAGGACCTGCTTGCGACTGAAAGCCAGAAGCTGCCGCGTCAATCCAGCAGCGCGATTGCCGGCCTTGACGACCTGGTCGAGATCGAATCGACGCGGGTCTTTCAGATCGAATGTCTCGAGCACGAAGTCGGTGTAACCAAGCATTGCCGTGAGGAGGTTATTGAAATCGTGAGCGACGCCCCCAGCTAGATGCCCAATCGCGTCCATCTTCTGCGCCTGCCGGAACTGCGCTTCGAGCGACTTGCGCTCGCTGATGTCGACTGCCACGCCGAGAAGGTTGGTCGGCTCGCCATTCTGATCGGGCAGCCGTCGCGCCAGGCCCCGCACCCAGTGCGTGGCGCCGTCGGGCCAGATCACCCTGAACTCCATTTCGAAGTCCATCGCCTCATTCGCCCGGCCACGTTCCACCGAGTCTTCAACCGCCTGGCGATCGTCCGGATGAATCAGCGCGAAGAACCCCTCTGCACTGGTCGGCGCCTGCTCCGTCGTCAACCCGAACACCGACGCCATGGTGGCCGACCACGTGAGCCGGCGCGAGACGAGATCCAGCTCCCAGACGCCCATATGCGCCGCGCCCAACGCGAAGTTCGTCCGCTCGTCACTCGTGCGCAGCGCCGCTGCGTAGGCTTCGAGCGCGGCGGTCCGTTCCACCAGCTCGGCGGTACGGGCGACCACTTCCCGCTCGAGCATATGGCTGTAGCTGCCGCAATAGTCGCTGTAGGCCTTGAGGCGCAAGAGGTTGCGCACGCGCACCCGCAACTCGGCGCGATCGATTGGCTTGCTCAGAAAATCCTCGGCGCCGGCGTCGAGCCCGCCCATCAGCGCGGCGCGGTCGTCGAGCGCCGACACCATGATGATCGGAATGTTCGTCGTCGCGGGATTGCCCTTGACGATGGCGGCGACCTGGTTGCCGTCCATGCCGGGCATGAGCACGTCGAGCAGAATCAGGTCGGGCCGCTGTCTGGCGACGGCTGCCAGTGCTTCCTCCCCGTTGCCGGCCATGAGGAGCACGAACCCCTCGGGCGCGAGCATCGTCTCGAGCAATTGGCGGTTGGTGCACTCGTCATCCACGATGAGGATGCGGGGCGTGTGCGGCGCGCGATCGGGCAGGTGCTTCACGCGCGCCCCAGTTGCGCAGCGACGGTGGCCAGAAATTCCTGATAGGCCATCGGCTTGGCGATGTACCCATCGCACCCGGCGGCGCGAATGCGTTCCTCATCGCCTTTCATCGCGAGCGCCGTGAGCGCGATCACTGGAATGGCAGACGTGGCAGCGCCGCGCTTGAGCAGCCCGGTTGCCTCCAGGCCATCCATCCCCGGCAACTGAATGTCCATGAGGATCAACTCCGGCTGCTCGGCTGCGGCCATCGCCAGGCCAGCCTCGGCATCGGTAGCGCTCAACACGGTGTGCCCGGCCGACTCGAGCAGAAAGATCGACAGCGTCATGTTGGCGGCGTTGTCTTCGATGATCAGAATCTTGGCCATATATGTCAGGAAGGCGAGGGACGCCCGGCCATGGCCCGACGCACCTGCGCCTTGAATCGATCGCTGTCGAACTCACCCTTCTTCATGATGGTGGCGACGTTGCGACTCATCCGGCCTCGATCGTCATCGTCGATCTCCTTCGCCGTGACCATCAGGATAGGAATGTGGGCGGTGTGGGGATCGGCCTCGAGAGCCGCGGCGACGTCGAAGCCGTTCATGACGGGCATCATGACGTCGAGGATGATCAGATCGGGCAGCTCGCGCCTCGCGGTCTCAATCGCGTCGAGTCCGTCGTGGGCGCGGAGCACCGGACTCGCGAGACCGGTCAAGCGGGCGGCGATCAGATCGACCGCCTTCGGGTCGTCATCGACCACCAGCACCTTGAGCGTGCGTCCGTCGGTCACGGGAAACAGCCCGAGGTCGAGCAGCGACTCGTAGAGCTCCTGGCGCGAGATCGGCTTCTGCATCACGGCCGCTGCGCCGAGCGAAAGGCCCTTTGTCGCGTCGGCCACGATGGAGATGATGACGACAGGCACACGTCTGAGCTCCGGGATCCGCTTGAGCCGGCCGAGGAATGCCCATCCATCCATGTTCGGCAGCATGATGTCGAGCGTGATCAAGGAGAGTGGCTGTTGAATGGCGAGCATCAAGGCCGCTTCGGCAGACGCCGCGTGCAGCACGACAAACCCCTCGGTCTCGAGGTGCACGCGCAACAACTCGGCGGATTTGAAGTCGTCTTCAACGACCAGGACCGTGCGCGGGCCCGCAGGTTCTGCCACCGTCGGCGCCGGAGTCAGCGCCTTTGTCGCAGAGACGCTGACGGCTTCCGCCACCGCGCGCACCGGCAGCCAGACCGTGAAAGATGAACCCTCGCCCACGGCGCTTTCGGCCGCGGCCGTGCCACCGTGCAAGTCGGACAGCAACTTCACCAGCGCCAACCCGAGACCCGTCCCCTCGAACTTGCGCGCCAGCCCGCTGTCGATTTGCGTGAACGGCTGAAAGAGCATGAGCAGTTCCGCCGGCGCGATGCCGATGCCGTTGTCGGAGACACTCAACTCGAGAAACCGGGTGAAGTGATGATTGGGCAAGGCGAAACTGCGCGCTGGGCGCGAACCCCGGCGCGAGCCGACCTCGCTGCGATCGACCAGATGCGCACGCAGAACGACTTCTCCCCCCTCGTTGGTGAACTTCACCGCATTGGACAGGAGGTTGTAGAGAATCTGCTTGAGCTTGCGCGGATCGGCCACGAACGATCCCAGATGATCCCCCGCGTCGAGCTTCAGGCGAATCTGTCTCTCGGCCGCTTTCTCCCTGACGATCGACAGGCTGTTGGCCAGCACCGACGCCAGATCGACCGGCTCCAGATCCAGCTGCATCTTGCCGGCCTCGATCTTAGACAGATCGAGAATGTCGTTGATGAGCGAGAGTAGATGCTTGCCACTGCTGAAGATGTCGCCGATGAAGCCGCGCTGCTGATCGGTCATCTGGCCCATCAGCCCGTCTTTGAGGACTTCGGAGAAGCCGATGATCGCGTTGAGCGGTGTTCGCAGCTCGTGCGACATGTTGGCGAGGAATTCGGATTTCATCCGGCTCGCGGCTTCGAGCTCGACGTTCTTCTGGCGCAGCGCCTGCTCGAACCGTCTCAGATCAGTGACGTCGCGCGCGGCGGCGAACACGCCCTGCAGCCTGCGATCGCGATCGTGAAAGATGGTCGCGTTGTACGAGACGTGTGTCAGCGTGCCGTCACGGGCTCGCGCGGTCAGCTCGTAGTTGGTGACGCGCCCCTCGGTGAGCACGCGGTGGATGCCGGCCTCGGCGCGAACGGGGTCGGTGAAGCAGTTGCCGAACGGCGCGCCGATGAGCTCGTCGCGCGTGCAGCCCGTCAGTGCTTCGGTCTGCTTGTTCACGTCGGTGATGATGCCGCGCGGGTCGGTCGCCATCAGCGCGTCGATGTTCGACTCGATGAGCGAGCGCGTGTAGAAGTGCTGGTCGCGAAGGCGCTGGTCGAGCTTCTTGCGCTCCTCCTCCACTTCCTGGCGCGCGGTGTTGTCGGTGCCAATCAACAGATAGCCGATGATGCCGTCTTCGGTGTCCCGCAGTGCGGTCACGGAGACGACCGCCGGAAAGCGGCTGCCGTCCTTGCGGATGTATGTCAGCTCGTAGATGTCTTCGATGCCGCGCGACGCCTTGAAGACGAGCGCTTCGAACCCGGGCGTGATCAGCGTGCCGATGGACGCGCTGAGCGCCTTGGCGCGGGCCACGACCTCCTGCGGGTCCGAGATATCTGCGGGGGTGATCTGGTTGACGACTTCGGCGGCGGCGTAACCCAGCATGCGCTCGGCGCCGACATTGAAGATCTGGATGACGCCCTTTTCGTCGGTGGCGATACTCGAGAAGTTTGCGCTGTTGAAGATCGCGGCCTGCAGGGCTCCGGTCTTGAGCAGCGCCTCGGCGTGCCGCGAGTCCTTGCCGCGGTCGCTGCCCTCGATCGCGACGATGTCCGCAATCCCCATCGATCTGCTCCTTACACCGTTGGCCGACGTCGTGCCGTCTCGAGGCCTCGCGGCGCTCGAAGACGGCAGCTTGCCTGTAGATGGTGCCCTGACAGGGGCTTGCGAGGGTGTTCAAGGGGGAACACTGCGCCAGGACGCCGGAGTCACCGGTGTGCCGTACGCCACGCGCTCGATTGTAGGGAGACGTGCCCACCAGCGTATCGGCCGATCGACACGCGGGCTGCAGCCGCGCCGATTGCCGGCCATCGGCGAGATCGCGTTTGCTGGGAGCAAATGCAGACGAATAGGGAGACTGACGACGGGTGAGCCGACGGGATACCGTCGTCTCACCCGCACATCAGCGGGTTCTCGCCAAATCTCTACTTGACGCTGACGTTGACCTCAATCGTCATCGCGGGACGCAGCGCGTTCGACACCGGACACTTGCCCTCGGCTTCCTTCGCCTTGGCCTCGAAGTCGGCCGCGCTCATGCCGGTGAGCCCTTCGGCGGTGAGATCCAGCCGCGACGTCGTGATCTTGATGCCCGCATCCCCCTTGTCGGCGGTGACCGTGCAGGTTACGTGTGTCGCCTTTGTGGTCGCGTTGTTACGGCCGAGCATGCCGGCCACGACCATTGCGTAGCAGGTCGCGTGCGCCGCGGCAATCAGCTCCTCGGGGCTCGTGCTGCCCTGCTCCGTTTCGGCGATTCGTTTTGGGAACGTGACGGGCAGCGTGAACGCCCCGGTGCCGGCCTTTACCTGACCGGAGCCCTCCATGATGGTGCCCTGCCAGTCGATCGTCGTCTGTCGTGAGAATGTCGCCATGTCTGTTAAGCCTCCTGAATGCGCTGGGTCTGTCGCGGACTGGGCGATGCGCTCAGGCCGCAGGTCGTTTGATCTTCTTTCGTGCGCCGCCCTTGGCGCTCGTCCCGAGCTGCACGATGGCACCGGCCCCCGCGAGCGCGAATCCCATCACGCTGTACATCCATCCGCCGCTGAGCGGATACACCAGCCACACGGTCCCGGCCGAAGCGGCGTGCAGCGCAGCCGGATGTCCCAGCAAGGCTGATGCGCCGACGATGAGCGTCCATGCCCCGGCGAGGGAGGTGCCGATGATGACGACCCAGCGTGCGACGGACAATGCACCGAGGGCGCCAAGGACGCAGACGATCACGAGCACCACGGTCGGCGGATCGCCGCCGACGAATCGCCAGACCAGGTGCAGCGCCAAAGCCGCCAGGCCCGCGCCGATCAGCCCCACGCCCGTGAAGTAGGCGACGATCATCAGCACCGCACCGACGACACCGCCCGCCAGCGCCGCCAGGACCAGGGACATCGTGCTCGTCGTGCCCATGAACGACGTCGTCACCATCGCGCCGAGGATGAACCCATACAGGCCGAGGACGAAGCGAAACAGACGGTATCCCGCAAAGCAGGACAGCAGCCCGCCAACCGTAAGGATGACGGCGGCAGGCGTGGCATAGGACGCCGGGAGCATCCGGCGATTATGTCATCATCAACAGCAGCTTTGATGAGGCGACGCCGCGTAGTCAGCATCATTCTGTCGATCGCGGGGTTCGTCCTCCTCGCGTGGCTCATCCGCAAAACAGGCATCGAGAAGGTTCGCGATGGGCTGCTCACGGTGGGCTGGGGATTTGGCGTCATCCTCGCGCTGTCTTTCACGCGATTCGTTCTTCGGTCGTACGCGTGGATGCTGCTGCTCGAGCACCCGGCGCCCTTGCGCGCTGCCGTGGCCGCGACCATCAGCGGAGACGCGCTCGGCAACGTGACGCCACTGGGACTCGCCGCCAGTGAGCCCGCCAAATCGGTGTATCTCACAGCCCATGCGCCGGCAACGCACAGCTTTGCCGCGCTCACCGCCGAGAACTTCTTTTACAGCGTCTCAGTGGCGATTTACATCTGCATCGGTGGCGTGGCGCTGCTCTCGGCGTTCACGCTCTCGCCTGCCGTGCGTATCTACGGATGCATCAGCCTCGCTGCCATGGGGTTGGTCCTCGGCACGGCTGCGTGGATTGCTTTGCGCAAGCCGGCTGCCGCGAGCGCGCTCATCGCGCGTGTGCCGTCACGTCGGGTAGCCGGTTTGCTCGAACGGGTGCAGCAGCTCGAAGCGCGCGCCTACGGCGCTGTCGCGCGGCACGATGCCCCCATCGGGCGCGTCGTGCTCGTCGAGGCGGTTTTTCATCTCGTGAGCCTCGCCGAGTGCTGGTACACACTCTGGCTGCTCACGGGAGCATCCCAGCTGCTGGCCGCGCTCGCGTTCGACAGCGTGAACCGGGTCATCAACGTCGCATTCCGCGTGATTCCATTTCGGTGGGGCGTGGATCAGGCCGCCGCCAGCGCCGTGGCCGACTCGGTGGGCGTGCGCCCAGATGTCGCGATCGTCCTCGCGCTCGTCCGCACCTCGCGGCTCATCGTCTGGGCCGCTGTGGGGTTTGTGATCTGGGCGAGAAACGGAGCCAGAAAAGATGGCTCGCGGCTCGGGGCTTGAGGAAGATGGCTCGGGGCTTGGGGAAGATGGCTCGCGGCTTGGGGCTTGAGGAAGATGGCTCGCGGCTTGGGGCTTGGGGCTCGGGGCTCGGGGCTTGAGGAAGATGGCTCGGGGCTTGGGGCAGTGCCTCCCTCGAGTCTCAAGCCTCAAGTTTCGAGCCGTGTTTCCTCGAGCCTCCAGCCTCGAGCCCCGAGCCGTGTTTCCTCGAGCCTCCAGCCTCGAGCCCCGAGCCGTGTTTCCCCGAGCCCCGAGCCGTGTTTCCTCGAGCCCCAAGCCACGAGCCCCGAGCCGTGTTTCCTTGAGCCCCGAGCCGTCTACTGTGTGCGTCGCCGGCTTCCGGTGAGTGTCTGCGCGGCGGCCAGGAGCTTTGCGGCGGCTTCATCGTAGCGGCTGGCGAGAGATTCCGCGCTCTCGGCTCCAATTACTTCCAACCGACCAGCAAGCCTGAGCAGGTATTCGCACTCGCGGGCTGAACCCCTGGCGATTTCGAGAAAGCGGCAGTATTCCGACGTGCTCTCGCGTGCCGAGCCCTCAACGATGTTTACCGGCACCGACACAGCCGACCGCCGGATCTGAGCCTGGAGCCCAAAACGCTCCTCCACGGCCATCTGCCTCGTGGCGCGATAAGCATCCGCCACCAACACATCAACTTCGCCGAAGACTCTGAGCCGTCTGTGGTCTCTACTCATGAACGAGTCATGAGCAAATCAACTGCCGTCACCCGAGACTCGGCCACTCAGCGCCGCGTCCCCCAAACAACGCCAGGGCATTTGAGAATCTGCAACGACCCCGGGCGATAACTGCAATGCGAGCCCGGACACCCGAGCCTCGAGCCGCGAGCCGTCTTTCCCCAAGCCCCAAGCCTCGAGCCCCGAGCCTCGAGCCCCAAGCCCCGAGCCATCTTCCCCGAGCCCCAAGCCGCGAGCCCCGAGCCGTGTTTTTATGGATGCGCGATGTTGATCGTGAAGCTTGTGAGCACCTGTGGGCTGGCCACCTCGAAGAGCTTCACGCAGTACACACCGGCGTCGATGGACGCGCTGAGCTGGGGCCCGCCGCCAGCGGTGGTGCGCACGATTTTCGAGAGCTGACAGCCTGAGCCCTCGTCGCCCTGCAGACCCAGCCCCAGAGCCGCGATCGTGCCGGCCGGAGCGCCCAGGCTGGCAAGCGTGACGCGCACGTCGCCTGGTTGGGTCGCGATCACCGTTCGCGCGGCCGTTCCGCCCTGCGCCACGTTGCTCGAAAATGTATCCGTGCCCGCTGAATTGCCATTATCGGGCGGCGCGATCACGACGCGAATCACCAGGTCGACGGCTTGCGCCAGCGTTCCGGGGTCGGAGATCTGCACGCAGTAGGTGCCTGCCGAAAAGAAAAGCGGCAGCTGAGCGGTGAGGCGTGGTGGCGTGTTCACTTCGGCTACCTCGGTGCAGCCGTCCTCGAGCGGACGGCCAACCCGCAGCGTGAGCACCGGATCGAGCGACTCCGTCTGGCCGTTGATGGTGACTCCGGCCAAATTGACCCGCACCGCGGCGCTGGTGCCGACATCGAAGTAGACCACCGTGGAGCTGCGCGGCTCGAGGTGTCCGGGGATGACGCTCGCGGTGGAGGTCTGGTCTGGCGTCGTCGGACTGGTCGGCATCTTGTCGCAGCCGGTGACGAGGGCGACAGCAACGAGCAGCAGGGGCACGAGACACTTCGAGGTCGCAACAGTCATAGTCGGATTCCGGCCGATGGCTCCACGCCTGCTTAGACGCGCGGGAGGGCCAGGCTGGCGGCCTCTCATCATATGAGAAGCCGCGCCGGCCCGCTTACATGTCGCGGCGGCCCTCCATGGCCTTCGACATGGTGAACTCGTCGGTGTAGTCCAGGTCGCTGCCGACTGGCACGCCCATCGCGATGCGCGTGACCCGTGGTCCGAGCGGCTTGAGGAGTCTCGCCACGTACAACGCGGTGGCTTCCCCTTCGACGGTCGGGTTGGTGGCGAGAATCACTTCCTGCACTTCGTCGCCGACGACGCGGGCGAGAAGTCCCTTGATGCGCAGGTCGTCAGGGCCCACGCCCTGGAGTGGCGCGATGGTTCCCATCAACACGTGATAGCGGCCGCGAAAGCCGCGCGTCTTCTCGACCGACGCCACGTTCTCGGGCTGCTCGACGACACAGATGAGCCGCGCGTCGCGGTCGGAGTCGGTGCAGTACGAGCAGGGGTCGACGTCGGTGATGTTGCCGCAGATGGAGCAGTACGTGACCCGATCCTTGACGCCGAACATGGCGAGGGACAGGGCCTCGATCTCTTCACGCGGGGTCTTCAGCAGGTGATACGCCAGCCGCTGCGCGCTCTTGGCGCCGATGCCGGGCAGCCGCTGCAGCGCGGCCACCAGCTCGGCCAGCGGATCGACCCGCGTCATCAGGAGAGCCCGGGCAGGCCCATGCCGCCCATCAGCCCCTTCATCTGTCCCTGCAAGGCCTCGTCGACTTTTCGATGCGCGTCGTTGATCGCGGCCACGATCAGATCCTGCAGCATCTCGACGTCGTCTTTGGAGACGACTTCTGGATCGATCGTCACCTTGCGCAGGTTCTTGTGCCCGTCAACCGAGACGGTCACCATGCCGCCGCCCGCCGTGGCTTCGAGCGTCATCTCGCCCATCTGCTTCTGCAGCCGATCCTGCATCTGCTGCGCCTGCTGCATCATCTTCTGAATGTTCATGGACACTCCCGTTTAGGTCTCGCCAAGGTCTTCCACGTCTTCGAGATCGCCCCCAAAGACGTCGAGCACAGCCTGCACCGCGGGCTCGGCCCGAGCCCGCGCCGTCATCTCCGCGCGCTTGGCGGCCGCTGCGTCGACAGGGCCCGCCGTCGCAGGTGCCGTGGCCGCCGCTTCCTTGATCACCACGCTCACGCGACGACCCGCCGCGGCGGCGCCCAGCTGTTCGACCCACGCGCGCTTGGCCTCGAGCCGCGATCGCAGCAGCTTGTGCACCGGCGCAAAGGTGAAGACGATGCTGTCGCCTTCCGCCTCGATCTTCTGCGCCTGCGCCACCACCATGCCGTAAAACGTCTTGTCGTGCTCGCGAATCGACGCGAGCAGCGCCGGCTTGAAGTCTGCCAGCGGCACTGACGGCGGAGTCGCGGTGCTCGGCGGCAGCGGCTTGGCGGCGGGTGCGGCGGCCGGAGGCGCGACAGCTGGCGGCAGGGCGTTGGGCCGCACGACGGCGGCCTTGGGCGGCCCGGCGGGCGGCGGCGGCTTCCGTTCCGGCATCGGCGGCCGCGCGGGCGGTAAAGGGGTTCGCGCAACCGGAGAGGACGCGATGGGCCGTCCGGTTTCGAGCCCGCTGATGATGTCTGCAATCGGGGTGAGCTGCCGCAGGTGGATCCACTTGACCAGCGCCATCTCGAACTGATGGCGCGGCTGCGACGAGCCGCGGATCTCGAACTCGGACCGCGAGAGCAGGTCGAAGGCGCGCATCAAATCTTCGCGCGAGTAGGCGGCGGCGAGCGCCTTCAACCGATCCTGTTCCCCTTCGGCGGCAATCTCCGGGTCTGTCAACCGCGTGGGATCGATTCGGATGACGAGCAAATCGCGCATCAGCCGCGCAAGCTCGCGGCACACGATCCGCAAGTCGAACCCGGCCTCGACCACGGTCTCGGCCAGCGTGAAAGCGCCCGCCAGGTCCTCGCGCGCCACGGTCTCGGCAATGTCGAACTGCAGATCGCGGCCGATGAGGCCGAGCACGGTGCTGACGTCGTGCGCGGTCACCGCGTCGCTCGTGAACGCGAGAATCTGATCGAGCGACGACAGCGCGTCGCGCATGCTGCCTTCGGCCGATCTCGCCACCAGCGCCAGCGCCGCATCGTCGGCCTGCACGCCTTCGCGCGAGGTGACCGCGCGCAACTGCTCGCGGATGGCGTTGAACGGCAGCGCCTTGAGCTCGAAGACCTGGGACCGCGACTGAATAGTGACCGGCACGCTGTGCAGCTCGGTCGTCGCCATCATGAACTTCACGTACGGCGGCGGCTCTTCGACCGATTTCAGCAGCGCGTCGAAGGCGTTCTTCGACAGGCGATGCACTTCGTCGATGATGAAAATCTTGAACCGGTCGCGCATGGGCGAGATCGACAGCGGCTCGACGATCACCTCGCGGACGTCATCGATACCGGTGTAGGTGGCGCCGTCGATCTCGAGCACGTCGACGTCGCGTCCCTCCGCGATCTCCGTGCACGCGTCGCACACGCCACAAGGCTCGCCGGTGGGACCGTGAATACAGTTGAGCGCCCGCGCGAGGATGCGCGCGGTAGTCGTCTTGCCGACGCCGCGCGGGCCCGCGAAGATGAACGACTGCGCAAGCCGGCCCGTGGTGATCGCGTTCTTGAGCGTGTCGACGACACCCCGCTGACCAATCACGTCCTCAAATCGTTGAGGACGCCACTTTCTGGCAAGGGCGAGATGAGACATAGATAAAAGGTGGAGTGCGCCCGCGACCGACCGCGGCCCGGAGGGCCTGCGGCACAGCACAGATTCGACTTAGCGCTGCTGCCTTCCGGCCCTGACGCGGTTCGTCGGCTGAACTTGCACAGGGTCCGGACCGCGGTCCGACGCGGGATCTCACGAAGTCTAACAGAGTGGGGACCTCCGGCGAGCACGCACAGGTCATGACACGTCGCTCGCCGAGGACAGCCGCGACGCGTCCGCCGCACTCAGGCGAAAGATACGGCTGGCTTGAACTGTGCACTGCTCGGCCGCGACTGCGGCAGCACGGACCGCTCACCAATCCTGTATGCTGCGTTCGACCTGCACTTTTTCAGTTGCGTGACCTGCCGGACGGGCCGGTTCGACACCAGCCGAGGACTCTCAGATGGTTAACGTACGCGCCTGGCGCTCGCCGCTCGTGGTAGGTCTCTTACTGGCCGCCGCGGCTGCCGGCTGCAGCAAGAATCCCGCGGCCCCCACCCCGGTGCTCACCACGGAGACCTTCACGGGCAGCTTGCAGGTCCTCGGTTCGAGCTCGAAGAACTTCACTGTCAACTACAGCCTCTCGGCCAGCGACGCGAGCGTCACCGTGACGTCGCTCACGACCAGCGCCAATTCAACCCCGATCACCACCACGATTGGCATCGGGTTCGGTGTCCCCGCATTCGACGGCACCTGTACTCGCAGCGCCACCTATTCGTCGAGCGTGGCCGCGATCAACCAGGAACTGCCGGCGTTGGGCGTGTTCGGACAGGGCACCTACTGCGTCCAGATCTTCGACGCAGGCACCCTCACCCAGGCGGCCAACTACACGTTCGTCGTCAAACACTACTGAGCGACCGCCTCGAGTACGAGGCAGACCCTGCGGGGGCCCGCTGTGCCTAAGATAAAGCCAGACATGGGCTCCGCTCAGACACATCCCAGCCCGGTTCGCGCCCTCCGCTCGAGAGCCGTAATGCTGCTGATCACAATCAGCTTGCTGTGGCCGTGCGGCGCATTCGCCCAGCTTCAAATAGCGCAGATTCGCGGCGTGCTGCTCGACGAGCAGCGCCGGCCCCTCGCCACGGCCCACATCCGGCTGTCTGATCCGCAGAACCAGCAGGTCGCCGCGGTCGAAACGGACCAGTCCGGCCGCTTCTCGCTGGCGGGCATCGCGCCAGGCTCGTACATTCTCACGGCGTCGGTTTCCGATCTCACCCTCGTCACCGAACGGCTTGTCGTCCGCGGCGCGCTGCCCATCGAGCTGACGCTCGTGGTCGGCACGTCCGCTGTGCGCGAAGACGTCGTCGTGCGCGGCGACGCCTCAGCCAACACCGTCGAGCAGCCCTGGTCGATTGCGGGGGATGCCATTCGCGCGGCCGTGTCGTCTCTGCCGGGGCAGCGCGTGCAGAATGCACTGGCCTCGCTGCCCGGATGGATGGCCGAAGACAATGGCCTGCTCCACGTCCGGGGCGTCGATGACGGCCTGCTGTACGTGCAGGATGGCATTCCCATCTACGCGCGCCTCGACCGGCTCTTTGGCACCGCGCCAGACTCTGCGGCGGTCGCCTCCATTACCGTGATCGACGGGTATATCCCTCCCGAGTTCGGCTTCAAGAGCGGTGGAGTGGTACAGGTGCGTTCAGCCTCGGGTCTCGAGGGGGGATGGACGGGCTCCGTCGAGGTGGGGCTCGCGGATCGATCGAGCCGGCATGCAGAGACGATGATGGCCGGGCCGGTCGGCGCGTCGACTGGGCTGATGCTCACGGCGTCTGCGGAACGATCGGCCAGATTCCTCGATCCGGTAACACCGGAGAATTTCCACAACACCGGTCAGTCGCATGCGGCCGGTGCGCAATTGACATCGCGCCGCGGCCTGAACCTGTTCACGTGGTCATTGCAGCACGCCCGCAGCCAGTTCGACGTGCCGCACGATGAGGATCAGGAACTGGCCGGGCAGGATCAGCGGCAGCGCGTGTCGCAATGGACGGTTTCGGGGTCGTGGCAGCGCGTTGTATCCGACAGCACTGTGTGGCAGCTGTCTGCGTACCGGCGATCGGGCGGCGCCACGCTCGCGTCTTCGCTGTCCGACACGCCTGTGACCTCGGGCGGCACACGCGGCGATGTGCGCACGGGAGTGCTTTGGAGCGTGGCGCGCCAGCGCGGACGCCACCTGTACAAAGTCGGCGCAGAAGGGTCCCTTCTGCACCTCGACGAGCAGTTTACGTTTGCGGTCACCGACCTCGCAGGCGGAGCCGAGGCCGGGCTCAGTACCGGTGCGCTCGCGTTCACACGCTCGAACCCGTTCATCTTTAGCGGAACCGCGACGCCGTGGCTCATTGGTGCCTTCGCGCAGGATTCATTCCGCGTGTCCAACGCACTGTCGCTCGACTACGGCGTTCGCCTGGATCGCAGCAAACTATTGGTGAGCACCGGCCAAATCAGCCCACGCGCGGGTCTCTCCTATCGTGTTGGTTCCTCGACAACGATACGTGTCGCGCTGCTGCGGCTCTTCCAACCGCCGCAGTCGGAGAACCTCCTGCTGGCGTCGTCTCCAGCTGCCCAGGCACTTTCGCCATTCGCCGGCCCGGACAGCGCAGGTGGCGCTGCATTGCCACCTGAGCGGCAGACTGCCCTCGAGACCTCCATCGCGCGCTCACTCGGCAACCGGTGGCATGTCGACGTGGCCGCGTGGATCCGAAGGGGTACAGACGTAAACGATCCAAACGTGCTGTTCGGCACGACGGTCACGTTTCCGAACAGCGTGGCGCGCCAGCATGCCCACGGGTTCGATCTCCGGCTGAACATGGAGCCCTGGCGCGGCTGGACACTCGACACCACGTACAGTCACGCGCGCGTGGTGCAGTACGGTCCCGTGACGGGCGGACTCTTTCTCGAAGATGACGTCGCGTCGATCGACGACGACGGCGACGGCTTCGCGCCCGATCACGACCAGCGGCATGCGCTCGGCATCGCCGGCACCTACGGTCCCGCGGGGGCTCGATGTGGGATCAGCGGCAAGTTTCGATATCGCAGCGGCACGCCCATGCAGCTCGACGACGAGGGGCTCGAGGATCTGGCCGGCCGCTCGGGCGCCGAAACCGTTGATCAGGACAGCGGCCGTGTTCGTCCACAAATCGTGGCCGACATCCAGGCCCAGTGGCGGTTCGCGCGAAAAACTGGCGTGTCTGCCACGGCGGTGTTCTGGATGGACAACGTGTTCAACCAGCGCTACGCCTTCAACTTCGGCAATCCATTCAGCGGCACACATTTCGGGGCGCCGCGACGCGTCGGCGTCACCGTGCGTGTGTCTCGATAGTCACGTCTGGCCAGAACCGGACCTTGCGCACCACCGCGGGTTCGTCGATCAGGGAACGCTGGTCCATTTCCCATACTTCGCCACCGCGTTCTGATCGAAGTCGAAGCCCAGACCGGGGGTTTGTCGGAGCACGACCTTGCCCTGCCGGTGGGACATCTGGTTGTTGATGAGGCGGCGGAAGCTGAGCACGCGATCGTCCGAGAAATACTCGATGTAACGCGGCGGTGTCGAGAGGCACACGGGCGGCGCATACGTCGATAAACGAATAGTCGGCATGATCAATTCTCCGGAGAATGAGTGCGCCGATAGTGTCCTACAGGTTCGAAGGCAAAGGGCCACCAATGTAAGCTCGTGACCATGCCGAAGCTCGCAGCGTTCCCGAAGGCCTGGCTGGACGATCTGTGCCAGACCGGCGGGTTGTCGCTGGGCGCCTGGATTGACATGGCGCGCACCCTCGACATCGACGGACTCGAGCTCTATGGCGGGATGATCGATCTGCAGAAGCCGTCCGGCTGGCTGGAGTGGCGCAGGCGTATCGAGGCTGCGGGCCTGACGATGCCGATGCTGTGCTGCTCGCCGGACTTCACGCATCGCGATCCGGCGTTTCGCGCCGTCGAGATCGATCGGCAGAAACAGTGGATCGACATGACCGCCGCCCTCGGTGGCACGTATTGCCGCGTGCTGTCGGGCCAGCGGCGTCCCGACCTGTCGGTCGCCGAGGGCGTCGAGCTTGCGTCGACGAGCATTGTGGCGTGCCTGCCGTACGCGGCCGACCGCGGAATCACGCTCACGCTCGAGAATCACTACAAGGACAACTACTGGACCTTCCCCGAGTTTGCACAACAGCTCGACGTGTTCTGTGCGCTGGTCGATTCGATCGACGCGCAACGGTGGCCTAACTTTGGCGTCAACTACGACCCTTCGAATGCGATCCTCGCCGGCGACGACCCGCTCGAGCTACTCCGCCGCGTGCGGCATCGCGTGGTGACGATGCACGCCTCGGACCGGTATCTGGCGACCGGGACGATCGAGGATTTGCGACGAGAGGAGAGCGCGGCCGGCTACGCCGCGCGGCTGCGACACGGGGAAATCGGCTGTGGTCTCAACGACTACGACGCGATCTTCGGACTGCTGCGCGAAGCAGGGTTCGATGGCTGGATTAGTATCGAAGATGGCGTCGACGGCTTTGCGCCGCTGGAGCGTTCGGTGAAATTTCTTCGAGAAAAGATCGCTCGACACTGGCCGGCGGCCGAGCCAGAGGTACAGCCTCCGGCTAAGGGCGGGTCCCCCGGCTGAATTGCCGCGAGCGTACAATCTCGCCATGGCCGATGCTCAGTCCGACGCCAGTCCCCTGTCATCGCACTACAGGGCCCACGAGCACGAACACGAACACGAGCGCGACCTCGGATTCGGTGCCGTCGTGGGGCGCGAGAGCCGGCAGCGGCTGCTCAACGCCGACGGATCGTTCAACGTCACGAGATCCGGTCTGGGCCTGCTCGAGACGATTGCGCCGTATCAGCAGCTGCTCACCATGCCGTGGACAGCGTTCCTCGGCGCGCTGGCCCTGATCTACTTCGCGTTCAACCTCCTGTTCGCCGTCGCGTTCGTCGCCTGTGGCCGCGATGCGCTGCTCGGTCCCGGCTCCGACATGCTGGGAGGGCTGTTCAGTCGCGCGTTCTTCTTCAGCGTTCAGACCTTTGCCACAATCGGCTACGGACAGATTGGGCCCAACGGTTTCGGACCCAACGCCCTGGTGACGATCGAGGCGCTGGTCGGATTGATGTTTCAGGCGCTGGCGACGGGATTACTGTTCGCGCGCTTTTCCCGACCGACCGCATCGATCCTCTTCAGCCGGTCGGCGCTCATCGCACCTTACAACGACGGTCGGAGCCTGCAGTTCCGCATCGCGAATCGTCGCAAGAACCAGATTATCCAGCTCGAAGCGCAGGTTCTGTTCAGCTTGATGGAGCCCGACGGCCGCGGCGGGAGCGTGCGGCGCTACCACGCGCTGCCGCTCGAGCGCAGCAAGGTCACGTTCTTCCCTCTCGCCTGGACCGTCGTCCATCCCATCACCGACAGCAGTCCGCTGCGCGACAAGACGACCTCGGACTTGGAGCGCGCCGAAGCGGAGATTCTCGTGCTGCTCACCGGCATCGACGACACCTTCGCGCAGACCGTGCATACGCGATCCTCGTATCGCGCTGAGGACCTCGTCTGGAATGCCCGCTTCATCTCCATCTTCGAACGGGGCGACAACGGCAGCCGTCTGCGGGCCGACATCAGTAAGCTGCACGATCACGAGCCGGCGTAGGTCACCGTGCGTCGTACTGATCGTCGGTGAACGCTCCAGCCATTGCATTGCGTTCCGTCATTGGGACGTGTCAATTCCTGAAGCGATGCGTCTGCTACAGTTCCGAAATGCGATTCAATCGCTCGGTACCACCCTGCACCGTGATCCCTGTGCTCATATACCCCGACCCTGGCGCAGCAGCGGATTGGCTGTCGCGAGCGTTCGGCTTTACCGTCCGCCTGCGCATCGCCAACCACCGTATTCAGATGAAGGCCGGCGACGGCTGCGTCACCATCGCCGAAGGCACGGCGGCGGCAAACAACTCACATGTCATTCAGGTCCGGATCGAGAATGCCCAGGGGCACTGCGAGCGGGCGCGGCAGAACGGAGCCATCATCCTGACCGAGCCGCAAGACCAGCCCTACGGCGAGCGCCAATACAACGCCGAAGACTCTTGTGGCCACCGCTGGGACTTCACCGAAACTATCGCCGACATCGCTCCGGAGGAATGGAGCGGCGGTGCGTTTCAGGTCGAGTGAATCAATGCCGGTCTGCTTGAACGCTGTCGAAGGACTTTGAACGCTGCGACTCGCAGCAACGCTGGATTGTCTATATCGGGCTGCCCGACCGAAGATTTAAGGCGTCGGTATTCTATCCGGCCCCTTCCGAGAACCCGGCTTACCCCTGAGATCGTCAAGCTGAACGATGATTTTTTTCGGGCCCTGACGAAGGCTGTCACAGCAGGACGCCGACGAGGATGACTCGGAGAACTACGCTTTGTCATCCGATCCGGCGTAGCGACGAACCGCGTTAGCCATTCGAAAGTATGCCTTGGCGAACGAGCCGCTGGTGCGGCACGTCCTTGCGTCGTCATCGGATTCTGAGACACTCGACCCGGCTGGTAACCATCGTCTCCCGTCCCACGGCGTCACGAGCCGGCGCAGGTCACCGTGGGTTGTACTGATCGTCGGTGACCTGCTCCAGCCATTCCACGGCCTTCCCGTCGAGCACCTCCTGCACGGCAATATGCGTCATCGCCGTTGTCGGCGCCGCGCCGTGCCAGTGTTTTTCGCCTGGCGGGAACCACACGACGTCACCGGGTCGAATCTCTTCGATGGCCTCACCCCAGCGCTGCGCGCGCCCGTAGCCGGCGGTGACGATGAGCGTCTGTCCGAGCGGATGCGTATGCCACGCGGTGCGCGCTCCCGGCTCGAACGTCACCGCTGCTCCGGCCGCGCGGGCCGGAGTGCCGGCCTGAAACAGCGGATCGACACGCACCGTCCCCGTGAACCAGTCAGCTGGTCCTTTGGCGGACGGCTGCGAACCTGCTCGTCTGATCTCCATTGCGAAAACCTCCAGTGTGAGAGGGTACGGGACAGATCTTCGCATGCCATGACCGAAAAGTTTGCGCCCACTTTGCCGGGGCTCGGCGGACGACCATAAATCCCTTTTTAGGATGACGGCGGACAGCCCCGGACGCTGTCACACGATAGGAACGCGGACGCGTTCACGGCCTACACGCGTCCCGTCTGCACGTAACGATGTGTACCGAAGCCCTGCCGCTGCGGTATTGCACGGGCCAGGGGCCTGTTCGAAACGGGACAGCCTGAGCGGGTTTGAGACGGTCATAGTACGGTTTCCCACTCTTTGCCTGAAATCTATGCCAATAGCGCTTGATGGCAGCGGCCGCTGGATGGAGATCGAAGACGCGCTGCCCCTGCTGGGCCTGTCCGAACACACCGCCCTGCCTGCGATCAGCCATGGGATGTGCGAGGAGTGCCACCGCGTGATGGAGGGAGCGGCCGACGACCCGGTGTCCGCGGCCTCGGATGGCATCGGTGTCGGCGCGTTGGCGTCGGTCTCGTGAGCGACGGCCGTGATTCTTGTACCGAACCTCCTAGTTGAGAAGCGGGACCGCCACACCGTGGTGCTCGCCCTGGTGTCCGTCGCGGCCGCCCTAGCGATCGCCCTGTCGGCGCTCAGCGCGTCGTACTTCTTCCTCGCACCCTATTACGCCTTTTCGCTGACGAGCAAGGGCGCCTACGTTTTGGTTATTTTCACTCTCGCCAGCAGCGCCCTGGTGATGCTGATCGCCAGGCTGAAGGCCAACGAAAGGAAGTGGCGCGGAAGCGACGACCTATTCGGAAAAGCCTTTCGCGCGAACCCGTCGGCTCTTGCGATCACGCGGGCCAGCGACCATCGGCTTATCGAAATCAACCCGGCCTTTTGCGCGCTCGTGGGCTGCTCGCGCGAGGAGTCCATTGGCAGGACGGCGACCGAGCTGGGGCTGGTGTCGGCCGAACAGCGCGAGAAGAATGTCGCCGAGATTCGCGAGAAGGGCAGGCTGCCGGAGCGTCTGTTTGTTTTCACCAACCGGGCCGGAGCCACACGGCAGACCCTGTTAACTGCCGAACCCGTCGACTATCAGGGACAGCCCCATTTCATCGCGGTTCTCAACGACATCACGGAGCGCAAGCACGCCGAGGACGCTCTGCATGAGCAGGCCACGCTCCTCGCGAACGCGCAACGCATCGGCCGCATGGGCAGTTGGAGCCTCAACCTCCGCACTCGCCGGCTGGCCTGGCCCGATGCCACCTGCGAGTTGTTCGGGATCGCGCCGGCCGAGTTCGACGGTGCGTTCGATCAGTTCCACAGTTTCATTCTTCCTGAAGACGTGCCCGTCTACGATGCCGCGAATGCCCGCGCGTCTGCATCCGAGCCCTTGTTCGAGGCGGAGTACCGAATCCGTCGGCCCGACGGCGTGGTGCGCTGGATGCATTCGCGCGGTGAGGTGGATCTGGATGCCGCGGGAAACCCAATCGGCCAAACGGGCATGGTGATGGACATCACCGAGCAGCGGCTCGAGCGCGAGCAGTTCATCGAAAACGCGGCGCTGTTGCGCACGGCCGGCCGGGTCGCACACCTGGGCGGATGGACCCTGCAATTGCCCGCTCGAACGCTCACGTGGTCGGACGAAAACTGCGTCATTCACGACGTGCCACCGGGCTACCAGCCGACGCTCGAGGAAGGCCTCGCGTTGTATCTGCCCGAGAATCGGGCGGAGGTGATCCGGCATCTGGAGGCCTGCGAGCGGGACGGCACACCCTACGACTTCGAGCTGCCGAAACTCACCGCTACGGGCCGCCGGATCTGGGTGCGCTCCATCGGCGAGGCGGTGCGCGGTGCCGAGGGAACAATCACCCGTCTCCACGGCGCATTCCAGGACGTGACGGATCGCCGGCACGCCGACGAGAGCCTACGCAACAGCGAAGCCCAATTTCGGACGCTGGCTGAAGCCATGCCGCAGATGGTGTGGATGACGCGCCCCGACGGCTGGAATATCTACTTCAATCAACGGTGGGTGGACTACACCGGACTGAGCCTCGAGGACAGCTCCGGGCACGGCTGGAACACGCCGTTCCATCCCGACGATCGACAACGGGCGTGGGACGCATGGCAGCAGGCAATCGCCGACGGCGGTTACAACGTGGAGTGCCGGTTGCGGGGCGCCGATGGCGGCTATCGGTGGATGCTCGTTCGCGGGTTGCCGTTTCGTGACGAGGCCGGCCAAATCACGAAATGGATCGGGACCTGCACCGATGTCGACGACCTCAAGCGGGCGCAGGAAGCCAATAGCATGCAGGCGCACATGCTCGATCAAATCGGTCGGGCGGTCATCGCGACCGACGCCGGCGGGCGCGTCACGTACGCCAATCGATTTGCCGGCGAGCTCTATGGCTGGGGTCCAGGCGAGATGTTGGGTTTGTCGATTACGCAGGTGACCGTTCCGCAGGCTTCCCGGCAACAGGGCCAAGAGATTATGGCGCGCCTGCAGGCTGGGGAAACGTGGACCGGAGAATTCCTGGTCCAGACCCGCCAAGGCCGGGTGTTCCCGGTGCAGATCACGGATTCACCGGTCCTGGACGGACAAGGACACCTGATCGGGATCGTCGGTATTTCGTCCGACATCAGCGCGCGAAAGCGCGCCGAAGAAGACATACGGCAGAAAGACGTGCTCATCCGCATCGCCGGCAGAATCACGCGCACGGGCGGCTGGACAATCGAAATGCCCGACGAGCGCGTGTCCTGGTCCGACGAGGTGTTCGATCTTCTCGAATTCCCGCGCGGCAGCGTCCCGCCCCTTGCCGAGGCACTGGCCCTCTATCTCGAGCCCGGCCGTGAAAAACTCGGCGGCGCTATTCAGGCCTGCACGCGGGACGGCACACCATTCGACATGGAGGTGGAGATTCTCACGCACAAGGGTACGCGAAAGTGGGTGCGCGTGAGCGGTGAAGCCGCCCCCCGAGCCGACGGCACGATCACGCTGCTGCAGGGTGCGTTCCAGGACATCACCGAGCGAAAGCAGCTGGAGCGGCAGTACCTGCGCGCCCAGAGGATGGAGAGCATCGGCACGCTGGCCGGCGGGATCGCCCACGATCTCAACAACGTGCTCGCGCCGATTCTCTTGTCCATCGGGCTGCTGCAGGAGGACGAGCACGATCCCGGGCGGCTCCAGACGCTGGCGACGATCGAGACCAGCGCCAAACGGGGCGCGGCGATGGTCAGTCGCGTCCTGTCGTTTGCCAGGGGCATGGACGGCCAACGGATTGAAGTCCGGATGATGCCCCTGATTCTAGACCTCGGGACGATCGTTCACGACACCTTCCCCAAGAACATCGTGTTCGAAAGTCACTTCGGCCTTGACCTGTGGACCCTACAGGCTGACCCCACCCAGCTTCATCAGGTGCTGCTCAATTTGTGCGTGAATGCCCGCGATGCGATGCCGGCCGGGGGGCGGATCACCATCACGGCGAAGAACGTCGTCATCGATGAGCCCTTCGCCGCGATGAACATCGACGCTCGGACCGGCCCCTATGTGATGATCGAAGTCGAGGACACGGGCACCGGCATCTCCCCGGAAATCATCGACAGGATCTTCGACCCGTTCTTCACGACTAAGGACATCGGGAAAGGTACGGGGCTGGGCCTGGCCACATCGTTGGCCATCGTCAAGGGACACGAGGGGTTCGTCCGCGCGTATAGCCACCCCGGAATCGTTACCCGATTCCGCATCTACCTACCCGCGCGGTCCGGGCTTGCGACCCCTTTGCCCGCTGTGGGCGCGGAGATCCGCCCGCGGGGCAACGGCGAGACGGTGCTGGTCGTGGACGACGAAGCAGCTATCCGGCAGATCGCCGAGCGGACGCTCAAGGCCTTCGGTTATCGGGTCCTGCTAGCCGGCGACGGAGCAGAGGCGGTCGCGCTCTACGCAGAGCACCAGGCGGACGTGGCTGTCGTGCTGACCGACATGATGATGCCCGTGATGAATGGGTCCGCAATGATTCTGGAACTGGTTCGGTTGAACCCTGGGGTCCGCATTATCTGCGCCAGTGGCCTCGCAAGCGACGCCAACGTGGCTGCCGAATGTGCCACGCATTTCTTGGCCAAGCCGTACACTGCTGAGACATTGCTTACGGCGATCAAGGGAGCGCTGCCGTAGGTGACGCCGGAGACTTCATTCCTGGGGGGATCTTCGAACTCGACAAGGATCAGCTCTCGGACCCGGACAAGATCAAGCCGGGTCAAGGCCTGCGCCTTCCCTGCCCCTGGGCACGATCGATCGAGTGCGTCGGCAAGCGGCAACGGTGTGGGATCAGGAGGACGGCATGTGGAAAGAGTTTCGAGACTTCATTGCCCGCGGCAATGTCATGGATCTTGCGGTCGGCGTGATCATCGGTGCGGCCTTCGGCAAGATCGTGACGACGCTGGTCGAAGGCATCCTGATGCCGCCGATTGGACTGCTGCTGGGCAACGTCGATTTCTCAAGCCTGTTCGCGGTGCTGGACACGTCGAAGGGCGTCCCGGCCTCGCTTGCCGACGCAAAAGCCAAGGGAATTCCGGTCATTGCCTATGGCCAGTTCCTCAATGACATCATTGGGTTTCTCATCGTGGCCCTGGCGGTCTTCCTGATTGTCAAGCAAGTGAATCGCATCAAGAGCGCGGTAGACAAGCCGAGCGCCGCCGAGTCTGTGACCAAGGAATGTCAGTTCTGCGCGTCGACAATCTCGATCAAGGCATCGCGTTGCCCGAACTGCACGTCAGACCTCGGACTGGCGGGCGTTCGTCGCTAGGACGCGCCAACGGATTGGTCGACGTAGAATCGATATGCGTCGGCATGCGTCGCGCCGCTTCTGCTGATGGCGGAGCGATCAAGAGGGGCCATCAGCCGGTAGTTGCGCTCGAACTCCCATCGGTGCGCTCTCTCGCGACACATTGCGAATTGAACGGAGTCTCTTCTCGCTGCATCAGCGGCCACCTGTCGCGCCGGATGCTCAGGTCTCGGGAATTCTGGCAATGCCATGTGCCCACTGTCGATGTGGTCGAGGATGGTCGAGATCTTCATGCGTTTTCAGTCCCTTCGCTGGGCAGTTCCTGCATCGTCCTCGCTTGGCCGCACTCGACGGTTTACTGATTCCCCTTCCAGTGCTCTTCGACCTTCCAGAGGGGGGCACCTTTCAAGGATTGGCGGATCAGCACGATCACTTGCTCGTAGTCGTCTGACCCGAACTTCGACCACCGCGTCCTTGCTGCCTGCTTCCATTCCTTTCTGTAGCCGCCGACACTCGCCTCGGCGAGACCGTTCAGCAAGACGCTGTCGATCGGTGGATGCAGGCTCTGCACTCGCGCGTGGGCATGGTGTCCTCCGCAGACGAAGCGGCTCTTGAGGTAGATGTTGACAAGTTTTGCGGCCACCCCGTGCGTGAACGGCAACCCGGATGACGTGGCGGCGCGCATGATATCGGCTCGCCACTGCCGGTGTGCGTCATCGACGGCGTGAGATTCCGGCTCCGGCAACTGCTCGGGTCGACAAAAGCTCGAGGTGAAACCGCACGTCTCGAGAACGGTCCGTCCCTGCTCTACGCCGAACCGGCCATTCATGACCGATGCGGCTCTGCACGCGGCCCACGCCGCAAAACGATGCTTGTGGAGCTCGATGCCGTACGGGAGAGAGGCGTCATCGTGCATGGTCATATCGATCTGGTTCTCACGGTCATCAGTTCCTAAATCACGCCTTGTTTGAGCCGGCCCGCTTTGGTGACTGCTACTTCCAGCGACTTCTGAGCCCACGCGACCACGAGTGCTTCACGGTTGATGGGCGTCCGGCGTTGCTGGTGCATCTGGCCCA
Source organism: Vicinamibacterales bacterium (assembly GCA_039925145.1). Lineage (GTDB taxonomy): Bacteria > Acidobacteriota > Vicinamibacteria > Vicinamibacterales > SCN-69-37 > JBDSZL01. The sequence continues at coordinate 25,116 of JBDSZL010000012.1, forward strand.
GTGCATACCACGCGCCCCTCGCGCCAGGTCACCGCGTACTGGCCCAGCCTGCGCTTGCGTTCCAGCGCTTCGGCCACCGCCCGCTTGAGAACCTCCAGAACCTTGGCTTCGTACTCGTGCCCCTGCGTCATGACCGCCTCCAACTCTGTAGCATCTGCATCATTCCAGGCTGTATCACCTCGCGGTGTTCGCCCTGCTGCGTAAACACGATTTCCGGAGTGTCACCGCTATTGAGCGAACAGACGGTCCGATCCACAAGCGACGCATAAACGTCGATCAGGTTTTCCCAGCTTCGAAGGAATCGTCGTTCGATATCTGGAACCGGGATATCGTGGCCGCCGTGGCTCACCCGCTCGGCGACGCGCAGCTTCGCCATCTCCGGATTCGGCAGGGCCAGATAGATCAACTCCAACCGCCAGCCCGACGCCATCAACCGACGGATCAGGCGCAAATAACCCCGCCCCGCCAACGTCGTCTCGAAGCCGAAATCATGACGCGCCTGAATGTGGCGTTGGATCTCGGTCAGGAACAGCCGGCCTGCCGACATCCGCTCCCGTTCCGGAGCCAGCGGCGACATGCCCGCCGCGATCAGGTCGGCGTTCACGAAATACTGGCAACCTGCCTCGGGAAGATACTTGAGCGCGAACGTCGTCTTCCCGGCGCCGTTGGGGCCGGCGATGATCCAGCAGGTAGGCCGCTCGCGCCCGTTCATACCAGGCGGATCCTGCCCGTCAGCAGTTCCTGCATCATGCCCTGCTTGATCCGGCGGGCTTTGACGAGCCTTGCTGCGAGGTTATCCACTCTCGCCAACGAGTTCGAACGTGTTCATCCTGCTTATGAGGATCGTGGCTTTGCGAACTGAGACGTTGAGCCTCCAGAGGTCGCGGCCGGCAACTTTCCTGGATTCTCGAGGGTTGAACAACCATCCGTTAGCCGCTCCCGTCTTTAAGACGCACGGATAGCTTTCGAATTCGGGTACTTCGACCTTTTCAGAGTTTACGCTCGCTCCTGCCTCGAGCCTCTCGATGGCTCGCCCGATTGGACCCACGTTCCAGTCAGTCGGCAGAACCCCCGCCGCCGTCTGCTTGTATTCACGGTTCCCTTCGAATCCTGGCAGGCGCTTCCTGCCGGAGAGCAATTCCTGCATGGTGCCCTGCGTGATCTGGCGCTTCTTGGCGATGAGTTGCTCTAGCGATTCCATGAGCCCTTCTGCATGGCTCAGCGCCTCGGCGATAGCTTCCTGTTCTCTTAGGTCCGGCAGGGCGAGGGGGAAATCACGTATGTCCTTGCCAGTGATGTTCGGGTCCTTGCGACTGCTGCTGGCAACGGATCTCCAGTAGGCGTAGTCGCCCTGCTTGGCGGGTGGTGTGCCGAACGGCTCGAACCGATCATAGGGATCATGCAGCGGATCGATGCCGTTGCTCCAACGCTTGTCGGAGAACGGTGGATTGGCAACGACGAAGTCGAACGTCTTGAGGCTGTCGCCGTCCTTGAACTTCGGATCGGACAGCGTGTTTCCCTGCACGACGAGCGCAGTCGGGTTGTTGTGCAGGATCATGTTCATCCGCGCCAGGCCGCTGGTGGCCGCGTCTTTTTCCTGCCCGTACAGCGTGACGGGAGTGCCAGCTTCGTCGCCCAGCTTCAAGAGCAACGAGCCGGAGCCACAGGTCGGGTCGTAGACGGTCGTGGCGGCGCTGGTCTTTACGTCGTGGATGCCGATGATCTTCGCCATGATGCGGCTGACTTCGGCGGGCGTGTAGAACTGCCCCTTGCTCTTGCCACTCTCCGTGGCGAAGTGCCGCATCAGGTATTCATAGGCGTCGCCCTGGATGTCGTCGCCTTCCGCGCGGTTCTTCGAGAAGTCGAGCGCCGGGTTCTCGAAGATGGCAACGAGGTTGGTGAGCCGGTCCACCATCTCCTTGCCGGTGCCGAGCTTCGCGGCGTCGTTGAAGTCGGGGAAATCGGACAGCTTGTTGGCGCTGGCCAGCGGGGCAATGATCTTCTTGTTGATCTGGTCGCCGATGTCGGGCTTGCCCTTGAGGGCGACCATGTCCTTGAAGCTGGCGCCCTTCGGGATCGTGATTGCGGCGTAGGGCTGGCCCGCGTATTTGTCGCTGACGTACTTGATGAACAGAAGGACAAGGACGTAGTCCTTGTACTGACTGGCGTCCATGCCGCCGCGTAGTTCGTCGCAGCTGGACCAGAGCGAAGAATAGAGATCGGATTTCTTGAGGGCCATGTCTACTTGGGGCTCACTTCGACTTTCCCTGAATCGCCGGCAGACGTTTTACCTTCTCGGCAACCTTGCGACACGCGCCGATCAGATCCAAGACCAGCCTCTCATCAACATCGAGGGCGCCTTCGTACTCGTTCCGATTCCGCATGTCGTGGCACTTCGACAGGACTCGCCAGACTTCCGGCCCCAGGCCAAGAGTGTCCGGCAGCACCTGAAAGACGATGTACCGTTTCGACGCCCGGAATCCGTGGTGCCGGAGCGCCGCCAGACACAGTGAGTGAGCGGCGCTGTAGGCGAGATCGAACCTGCTATCCAGCGAGTTCGCTTCATTCTCCGCATCTTTGAGCCGTGCCAGGGCCGAACGGACGAGACCTGCAAACTCTTTCGCATCGGGAGGTTCCTTTGCGAGGACACTTCCCGGACCCGCGAGGCGCTCAAGCGGCGACGGGGAGGTCATGTTCCGATCCGATCACCCAGAGCTTCGGCTGCTCGAGCACCCGCGTCACGAACGCGTTTTCTGTACGGGCGCGCTTTGAAAACTCAGCGGCCGTATACACCGTCGGGTTGACTTTCCGACCCACGGTGCGCGTGACCCGCTCAAGCGCGCCGAAGACGTCGCCGTACGTGAGGCTGTCGCTAATGATCATCAGGTCGATGTCGCTTGCCGATTGGTCGGTCGCCTTGGCCACGGAACCATACACGAAGGCCGCGCGAATGGCCTTCGACAACGGCTCCAGGGCATCGCGCAGCGGCTCCGCAAGACCGACCGTTTTCAACACAATACTCCGCAGCTCGGAATACAGCGGTGACCCAGCGTTGGCCTGGTAGTGCTTCTGATGGCCAATCCGATGCGCCGAGATCAGCCCGCTTCCCTCCAGCTTCGCAAGCTCGCGCTGCGCCGCCCCAGAGCCTGTACCTGCGTCCCGAATCAGCTCCGAGGCATAGAAGCTTCGCTCGGGCTGGCCGAAAAGGACACCGAGGACTCGCTGCTGGGTCTTGGTCAACAGAGCGTCCGCTAGGCTTTTTCCGCGCGATTTGCGTGAGCCTGTCACACTCAATATGGGCATAATCATGCCCTAATTGGGCATGACTATCAAGGATCAAAACATCCCCGTCAGAGTAGCGCTCATCGGATGAGAGCTGCGGCTCCGAATGCTCGGTTCCACTCTTCTTGGGTGTACGTCGCGGACGTCATCACGGAGCTGGCCGAACTCGCATCGCCGACCACGTGTTGGAGTCGATCAGCGGCCACCTGTCGCGCCGGATGCTGGAGCACTACTCGCACGTCCGGATCGATGCGAAGCGCGACGCGCTCGACGCGGCGAAGCGGGCAATCGCAATGCGGGTACCGGCAACGGGGAAGCGGCAAACGCAGCCGAAATCGAGACCGTCGTCGAGGTCGGCGACGACCTCACGTCACAGTTTGGTTTTGCGCGGATCCCCGCCTGCCGCTAAACTGTTGATTCCGCTTGAACGGAGAAGCGCCTGCGGCCGC
>JBDSZL010000013.1:0-31112 GCA_039925145.1 Vicinamibacterales bacterium
TCCACTCCTCGTCACTCACATCACTCGGGTAGGCAGTGGATCGCGGACGGGGAATGCGCTTGGCCATCCCTCCTTGTGCCAAATTCCCGCGCCCAGTACAAGAGAAAGTACATAACAGGCTCTAGGAAGGCCCGGATGCGCAGATCCTCAAGATTGCCGTCGTCATATTTCCATTTCTCCAGATCGATGGTGTCCCCAGGCTGGCTTGGTTCCCACAAGTCCGAACGCCCTGTCAGGATCCCGCTCGGTCCTTCAATGCGCCAGGCACACTGGATGTGCAAGGCGTAGTCCCCCACAGTGCCGCCCTCGACTTCCCGCATTCGACCAAATTGAAAGTTCCGCAAGTCAGCGGCGCGGCGCGCAACCGAGAGCCGCAGGCCGACGAGTGGCTCGAGATGCCGGACGACCTCGGTCGAAACGCTACCCATTGGTTCCTTGGTGATGTCTGCGGTGATGTCTGCCTAACGTTTCAAATGAGCCGCGCGCCTGGGCGACATGATGGCACGAGACGATGGGCGCGTCGGCTCCATTTGGATGTTGGGCTGCGCCCACTTTTGTTCCATCCGTCCTGTTAGATTTCGGTCCGTACGCGAGACCATCTAATCTGTGACGGATACACCCGACGACAGGGGGCACTTTAGTGAGCTGATGGAGGCGTACGCGAGTCCCATTCGTCGTTTGTGTGCCGCATATGCCGAGAGCACAGCCGACCGGGAGGATCTCTTTCAAGACATCTTTCTCGCGGTCTGGCGTGCGCTGCCGGACTTTCGTGGCGACGCAAGCGTGCGGACATGGCTATACCGAATTGCCCACAACGTTGCGCTGACCTCGCGCGCGCGTCACCGCCGCCGGCAGTCTCGAGAGAGTCCCTTGGAAGACGAAGATGCGGCGGCTGGCCCAGAGATGGGCCTTCGCCGCCTCGCCTTGAAGCGAGCGATCGCGGCCATGACTCCAGGGGATCGCACGCTGACGCTGTTGTGGCTCGAAGGACTGTCGGCGATTGAGATTGAGGAAGTGACGGGCGTGAAATCCGCGACGGTCGCGGTCCGTCTAAGCCGTATTCGCAAACATCTGCAACCAGTTGAGGTTACGCCATGAGCAACGACGCATCTTCGCTTTCGGCCGTTTGGATGTCGGGGCAACGTGTGGACAAGGAGCACGTGATGTCATCCATCGACACCGTTCTCGAGCGGGACCGCGCGGCACGCCAACGTGAACGCGGGATCCGCGTCGGGTTATTGCTCGTGCTGGTGTGCCTGTTGCCGACGATGCTGTGGGCGGCCGCGCACGGTGTGACGCCGCTCGTGCGTGCAGCATACGCGTTGATGGCGGCTGGCAGCGCCGTGGCCGTGTTCGCCGAGTGGATGTTTCTGGATTGGTCTCGGCGGGCGCTGCCTGGACCGGCCGATGCCTGCTCGCAGCTTCAAAGGACCGCGTCCATGCTCGCGCGCCAGATCGTGCTGATGAAAACGGCGCCGATATGGTCATCCCCCATCTTCGTGGGCGTTGCGATGATCGGTCTCTGGCTCTACCGCGACCGAGCCCATTCCGAAGCCTTCGTCCTGTGGGCAATCACCGGCGCGGGCTGGGTGGCGGCAGGGCTGGGTACGGCGTCGGCTCGGGCAAAGCTCAACAAGAGAAGGCTGCAGATGGAGCAATTACTGAGCGAGTTGCAGTAGTTGGTTATGGTTCCGAGGGCGGAGTCGATCTGACAGCCCAACGGCGAGCGTTCACCAGCGACGGCTCGGGATCGCGCCAGCCGCCGTCTGGTGCAACGCGTGTTAGGTTAGACCGCTCCGTTGCGCCCTCTCAGGTGTCAACCCACTTCGTCCCGTCAGTCCCGGAGGTCGTCTTCCGTTGGTTCTGGCAGGGCCACGCTCGACTCACGTAACGTGGGCATGGGCTTGCGTGGGGCACCCACCTTCGAGTCGTCACCGGTGTCCTGGTTGTCAGCCGGATCAAACGGTTGATAGCTTGCGAACTGCATCGCAAAAGTGCCACGGCCACTTGTACGCGAGCGTAGGTCTGTCGCGTACCCGAACATCTCGGACAGCGGCACGCGGGCGTTGATGCGTCGCATGCCCTCGCAATCTTCCCGCGACTGTATCTGCCCGCGGCGGCTCGACAAGTTGCCCATTACGTCACCCATGTGCTCCTTCGGCACGACGACCTCAACACGCATGACCGGCTCGAGGAGCACGGGTTGTGCCTTCTTGGCCGCGTCGTAAAACGCCATGGTGCCAGCGATCTTGAAAGTCACGTCCGACGAATCGATGTCGTGGCACGAGCCGTCGTAGAGCACGATGCGGACGTCGTCCACCGGGTAGCCGGCGAGGACGCCACCCGGGAGCGCCTCTCTAATCCCTTCATCGATCGACTTGATGAACGGCTGCGGAATTGCGTCGCCGATTATCTCGTTCTCGAACACGTAGCCGGATCCCCGCTCGCCCGGATAGAGGTGGACCTTCGCGTGGCCGTACTGGCCCTGCCCGCCGCTCTGCCGGGCATACCGACCTTCACCGTCGGCTTGGCGCGTCAGCGTCTCCTTGTAGTTAACCTCCGGACGATTGACGCTCGCCTCAACGTTGAACTCCCGTTTGAGACGGTCGACAATGATCTCGAGGTGCAGTTCGCCCATGCCGGCGATGACGACCTCCCCCGTCGCCGGGTCGGTCTTCGCGCTCATCGTCGGATCTTCGGCCATGAGCGCGCCAAGACCGCGGGCGAGTCTCTCTTGATCAGTCTTGGTCTTGGGCTGGATCGTGAGCGACAGAAGCGCCTTGGCCATCATTCCAACCATGTCGTTTACCAAAACGTCGCGTGAAGAGTCTGGGTTCAGGTCGGTCTAACGACTGCGTTTCAGTCGCGGCGGCGCGGTGTCCGTTTCTTTTTCTGCAGGCGCGCCGCCGTCGGCTGCAAACGCTTGTTAGCCGGCCGTTGACTGAGCAGTCTGTCGTACTCAGCGTGTGTTCCGATCCAGAACCACGCCAAGTCTTGATCAACGTCGCGAGCCAATGCCCGGTAATACAAGCCGACACGCGCTGATCGAAATTCGCCGATCTGCTTGAAGTGGAGAGATCGATGCGCTGGATCGGCCTTGAGTTGCGCGAAACTCCGATCGGCCAAGTCTCGAATCGTCTCTGGTAGCGCGTGGTAGCACCGCCAGAACCGTGTCGTCGCGAGGTGCCTCACAGCGTCGTCGCGCGACCCGCTCGAACCTCACGCTCCGCTTCCCGCGCGAGCTTGTCCAGACGTCCCGCAGCGACATCGCGGTCGAGTTGCTCGTCCCAGGCAGCTGCGTCATATTCCGCAAACCACTTCCGGAACCGCGCTAATTCTCGCTTCGGGAGCTGCCGGACGGCTCCGGTGATTTCTGACACGGTCGTCATGCGATCAGCCTACCCCTCACCCCAGTTGGACCGCAACACAGGTGGTACGCGATTCGTCCGGCTAACGTTTGCCGCTCAGCCGCGAGCGGCGTTCTCCTGCTTACGAATCAGCTCGGCGCCCGCGCCGCTCGTCGGCTGCAGCGGCTTGTTGGGCGGCCTCTGATATCGACACGGGCCTCTACCCTGTGAGGTCCACGGCCTCGCACCGTAGCTCCGGCCCGCTACCGACCCGCGGAATCGACGGCTCCATTTGGATGTTAGGCAGCTATTGAACGCAGACCGGGTCGAGAACGTTCATCATGCCGCTGTCTCCTAGCCACCGATTCGAGCCATCGATAGGATCGAGTGGACGTGTGATTGCATAATCTCGAACGCGTGCAATCCTCTCGCGAATTCCTTCAATCATTGGATTCGACACATCGACCGTAGGCGGAACAGGTACGAACGCGAACTGGGCCGCATTCCAGCGAAGACTGTCGCACCAGCGGCCGATCGCCTGCTTGTCCCTCGTCAGGTCGTACTGCAGTTGCAGGGTTCGTGAACCACTTGTGGTCGCGAACGAGTGAGTCACTTGAAGCTCGTAATCGGCGGGCGCCGTCGGTCGAGAACACCGGTAACCTAACGACTCGGCAGCAACCGTTCGAAAGCTGGTGCCGTCCCAGGCGACCACGAGAAGGGCCCGTTGAAAGATGCCGGTTCCGTGCATGCCGACCGTGTCGATGGCTAGCCAGTCGGTGCCGGCGCCGAGAACGTCTTCGAATGACAGCTTCGCGGCTCCGGACCAGGACGGAATCGCCATCTCGTTTGCCGCGATGTAACCATCTCGCGAGCGGTCGTAGACCACGACGTGCATTGGATCCGCCGCGACTGTTGCGAGGACACAGGTGTCTGTCGCGGGCCCCTTGACCGGGACGAAGCGACAGCTTGCCTCCACCGCAAGAGCTCGCGAAGCGAACCGCCGAGGAGCGTCGCCAGGAGCCTGCATGAACGCCAACGCCGTCAGAAGCAATAGGGCGATCGATGAAGATGACATGCCGTTGGTTCCTCAGACTGCCTAACCGATCACGCGTTCAGCGGCGGCGCGCAAGCGCCGTCCGCTGCAACGCGCGGTTAGCCGGTCACCGCAACCATGAAAACGCTCCGAGGCGCGAGCCGGGACCCTACGGGACCCGCGTGTAGATTAGGTCGAAGTCCTTCTCCCACGTATTGTGGGCGCGGCCGATTTGCCAGGTCCCGTCGATCCTCTTCCGATCATTAGTGAATGTCCCGATGAAGCGCTGGGAGAACTCGAAAGGGGCGAAGTCCGGCTTCGTCCGCTCGAGCTTCCAGACGTCGCCTTCTAGGCTCATCTCGTAAATGCGCGCGATCCCGCGCTCGTCGAAGTAGTGCTGGAGGAAAGCGCCGCGGCCCTCGTCCCACCCGATCACTGCGAGCCCGTCGGGCGCCTCGGGGATCGGCACGATCCAGCGCTCAAGCACGAACGCTTTCTCCCCCATCCACTCGAACTTCACCCGGGCGCCTATGTCGGGAAGCTCGTCGGGGCGCGCTTGGTCCGGCATCACGATCGCCATGCTCCACTCGCCAATCAATGGCTCCAGCTGCTGGTTCTCCTTCGCGGGTTCCGGCATCGGAAGGCCTCCTTTCGTTGCCATGGGTTGCTGTTCGATCTCGGAGCGCTCTGCGGGAGCATTCAGCGCAACCCGCGCCTGCTTTCCATTTTTCGAAGATGGCGACACGTCGACGGATCCGGCTAACGTCGGATTTCAGCCGCAGCGGCGCATGATCGCAAGGCCGCTGTCGGCTGCAAAGCCCTGTTAGAGAGCGCCTCGCAATCGCACCACGGTCCTGCGAAAAAGTGCATCGGCAGCTCCGCACCTAGCGCTGCGGCTGCGGCCGCGGCGGGAAGTCATCAGGGTGTGAGCGAAACCATTGATCACGGCCTTGATATCGCGCCCGCATCGTCCGCTGCGGATCGGACATGATGCCGGCGCGCCTGGCGAGCTCACCCAGTTGCGCCGCTGACAGAAGCAGTGACCCGGTGAGATCTTTGTCCGGCTCAGGCCCAAGGTAGACGAAGGCATCGATGTAGTCTGCGAGGCGCTGCGAGCGCTCCTCCATGCTGGTTCTGAGCGGGGGCGGCCACGGTATGGTGGTCGGGAATCGCCGGGCCTCCACAAAGAATGGTCTGCCCGGGTCGCCGATGGCCGCCAGATACGCGCGCTCGTCGGCACGCAGCTCGCCAATTCTTCCGACGACGAAAAGCTTGGCTCGGCCCAGCGCGGCCTCCAATTCATCCATGAAATTGTTGCCCTGGTAGCGGATATGGCCGTCACCGTACACGACGAGCGTGCGGTTTCCTGGTGTCTTGGCCAAGTGCTCGATGATGAGATGCGGCATCAGGTTGGTCTTGAACGGATACGGCGCGTGGTCCTCAGGCGCGCGCACCTTGGTCCAGTCGACCCCGTCGTTTCCACCGACCAGGCGTATGCGCTTCGCGGCGGCGAGCGCCCGATTCACCTCGCGCAATGTGGCGACGAACTGACGGACCTGCGGGAGTGTCGTCCACATGGTCGGGGTGTCGGTGTCGAGCCAGATCGGTGCGAGGTCATCGGCGGGGACCTCGTCGAGGGTGAGCATGTAGCGATCGAGCAGGCGTTGATGGCCTGAGCTCGCCCACTCGACCACGATGTCGGTTACCCGCGTCGTGAAGGCCGGTCGTGAGACGAGACACACGAGGAACTCTTCGATCTTGAGGTCGCCGTGTGTGCTCCCGATGAAGACGAACTGGTGATCGTCGAACTTTGCAGCCAGCGCATCGGCGGCCGCGGAAGCGGCAGGGCTGGCACATCGATTGGGCGTGGCCGCTGGCGCCTGGTTCGCGCTGATCCCGGATTCGATCAGAGCGATCGATGTCAGCACAAGAACAGCCCTCGTCAGAGACATCGTGGGCCCTCCAATTCTCAACGGTCTGCGCTCTCTAACAGTCCGGTTCACCCGCGCCGCGCGGAGTCACGATATCACCGGAGCGCGGGCACACGGGGCACGCGCGAGCGGGCCCCGTGCGCCGGGTGCAGCCGGATGTTATGCCGTCAAATCGTGCTGCCTCTCCCATCTCCACACCAACCCGTCTTCGGGATCGATGACCTCGCCGACCGCTTGGAAGCCACACTTGGTCAAGACTCGCGTCGAGGCGCTCGCCTCAGAGAATGTGTGGGCGCGGACCACGCGAACCTGCCCACTGTTGAACGCGTAAGCGACCAGCGCCTCGGCCGCTTCGGTCGCGTATCCGTGGCCCTGATAGTCTGGCGCCACGCCGTAGGCGATCTCCACTATGCCGTCCGTTCCGGGAGGGCCCTTGAAACCGCACGCCCCGATGACGGTGTCATCGGCTCTATGCACGATGGCGAAGCCCAGCGTCCATAGATCCACTGTCGCGGCCTGAAGCTGAGCAAGCCACTCCGATGACAGCTCTGCCTTTTGGTTAGCGGCCATTCCTTCGACCCGCGCACGAACCTCCTCGAGGGTCTGGGGAACCAGCTTGATCCTTTCTGTTTGAATGTGCGGTGCGGTCATCGTCGAAGCTCAAGCGGCATAACGCGCGCGCTCACCCGCCGCCGCTCAGCGCTCCTGACACCGCGGCCGTCGGGTGCAGCGCGATGATCCTCATACAGCCCTCCCCCTGCTCCTACTCGAGTGAGTAGGCTGACGCAGGGTAAATGCGCATGTCGCGCAGGAGGAGGACCGATGCGATTCTACAACCGACAACACCAGTATTACTGCGGGATCGATCTGCACGTGAAGACCATGTACGTCTGCATCCTCGACGTGTCCGGCCAGGTGCTCGTGCACCGCAACGTGGCGTCGACACCGGCGGCCTTCCTGGAGACGGTCGCGCCGTACCGCACGGATCTCGTCGTGGCCGCGGAGTGCATGTTCACGTGGTATTGGCTCGCCGACCTCTGTGCGGCGGAAGGGATCACGTTCGTGCTCGGTCACGCGCTGGCCATGAAAGCCATTCACGGAGGCAAGGCGAAGAACGACAAGATCGACTCCCATAAGATCAGCGTCTTGTTGCGGGGCGGGATGCTGCCGCAGGCCTATGTCTATCCTGCGGCGATGCGGTCGACGCGCGACCTGCTGCGGCGGCGCCTGCATCTGGTCCGGAAGCGGGGCGAGCTGCTGTCCCACATCCAGAACACACAGGCGCAGTACAACCTGCCGACGTTCAATCGCAAGCTCGCCTATGCCGGCAATCGCGAAGGCGTGGCCGATCATTTCCCGGATCCCCGCGTTCGCAAGAGTATCGAAGTCGACTTGGCGCTCATCGAGCTCTACGATGGCTTGATCACGGACTTGGAGCTCACCATCGTTCGCGAGGCCAAACAGCACGACGGCGACGCGTTCCAACGCCTGCGATCCGTGCCCGGCATCGGCAAAGTCCTCGGGCTGACGATTCTCTATGAGATTCACGATGTGGCCCGCTTCGATCGGGTCCAGGAGTTCGCCTCCTACGCCCGCTTGATCAAGTGCCAGAAGGAATCGGCCGGCAAGAAGCTCGGCACGAGCGGCGCCAAGATGGGCAACGTGCATCTCAAGTGGGCGTTCTCCGAGGCGGCCGTGACGTTTCTCCGCCACAATCGCGAGGGCCAGCAGCTCCTCGCGCGGCTGCAACAGAAACACGGGAAAGGAAAGGGGCTCTCGATTCTCGCGCACAAGATCGGGCGCGCCGTCTATTACATGCTGTCGCGAGGCACGGTCTTTTCGATGGAGAAGTTCCTCGCGGCGTAGCGGGGAGAGGGTGGGATGAGCCAGACGCCTAACTCGAGCCGACGGGACCGAGTTCGCCAACGATTGCGCCCGACCGTACGTCAGAGCGTCACGCGTGATCAGGAACCTGTGGTCCGGCAGCGAGCCGCGATGATGGGACACCCACCCTCTCCTCGAGACGCCGAGTTCGCATTCCCGCTTGACGCGGCCCCTCCCCCGAGCCTGGAGACAACGGACGCGCTTCGGCGACGTCGCTTCTTTGAGGAGGCCGGTACGAGGGCACGACTGAGTTTCTAGGCCGCGAGCGCAGACGCGTTCGCACTCCGCCTCGGTGGAGCGAGAGCCTCAATAGGTGTTGGGTGCCGCGTCATTGACGAGGCGCCAGATCTGGAAACGAAGATCGCGGAGAAGGGGAAGACGCGGCCGACGATCGAACTCACCGGAGGCGCTTCGCGCGTGCACCACCGGACGGAGAAGATCTGCGTACTTGACGGGGGGAGGGCTGATAGGTGTTAGGCGGCTGGTTGGTCAGCAGGCCGCAGCCTACTCCCTGGGTCCTGCGTACCGGGCAACCACACCACCCCAGACCATGGGATCGGGTGGCGGGTGGGCCATGCTGTTCACCGGTCGATCGCCGCTGATGGTCAGGGTCCGCCCTTTCCACGAAAGATGCAGCAATGGCTCGTCATTGAAGTACAGAACTGACGCCGTCGTCCACCACAACAGCCGTCGTCTGACCACGACCTGTCGGTGGGTACTGCTCATCGCACCGCAGTCGATTTCGACGACGCTTGCGACATACCGGCCATTCGGCGAGAGAGCGTTGTCGAACGTGCGGGTCCCACAACCCATCCGCAGCGTCAGACCGAGCGCCGATGGAAGGTTGACCATCGCCAGGGCGGCGACGCCGAGACAGGAGATCAATGTTCCGCTCAGGACCAGGCTGCGGGTGACCTTCGAAGTGAGAAGCGAGGCTCTGCGCGCCCACACGCGCCATGTCGCCCAGGCCGCGAGGCCGACAGCGAGGAGTGCCAATTGAGATGCGCAGCTCCAGATGACAACGAGGAAGTCGATGGCGAACCACTGACCCGGCGCAACCGCAGCCTCGCCGCCATGTGCGACGCGCTCATAGATCCAGGGGTAGATGAGAAACTCAGCGCTGACAACCGCCGCTAGAACGGCGACCGCAATCCAAGCACCAGCGGCGAAGCGAATCGGATTGGTCCCAAGCCACCACGTCACCCAGCGTCGATCTCCCTGCATACTCCGCAACCGAGTCACGAATGTCGCCAGATCGAGCCTGAACGTCCGGTGCGTCATCAGAAGCACGCTATGAGATCCTCGAAAGAGGGTTGTTCCTGCCGAGTGTCCGTTCCAGTTATTACGCAATTGGCCGCCTAACGTCAGCGTTTCAGCCGCGGTGGCAGCCTTCGCTTCTTGGTCGACCGGCTCGGCGCCGTCGGCTGCAAACGCGTGTTAGCCGGTTGTCGGCCGAGCAGACGATCGTACTCGGCGTGGGTGCCAATCCAGAACCAAGCCCGATTCTCGCCATCTTCGACAGCGAGCGCGCGATGGTGCAGGCCGACTCGTGCCGACCACACCCTGCCAATCTTCTTGAAGTGGAGCGATGGGTGACTCGGGTCGGCCTTCAGCCGCGCGTAACAACGATCCGCCAGGGTGCGAACGTCTTTGGGCAGGCTGTTGTAGCGCCCCCAGAACTTGGGCGTCGCCCGATGATTCACAATGCCGTCGTCCGCCCAGCCTTGAGATCACGCAGGGCTTCGTCGGCCAGCTTGTCGAGCCGACCGGCGGCGACATCCCGCTCCAGTTGCTCGTCCCACGCCGCCGCGTCGTACTCGGCGAACCATTTTCTGAACCGGGCCAGTTCTCGCTTCGGAAGCCGCCGCACGGCGCCCGAAATCTCTGCCACTGTGGTCATAGGAAAGAGCCTACCTCCGCCCTTGTTCGGGCCGCAACCGAGTGTGTACAAGATTCGCCGGCCGACGCCCGCCACCAACTGCAACCGTCAGCGAGGTCCGATTTGCCCGCTGATGGCGCGTCGCCAGGCCGTCTTTAATGGTGCCATGACCCGGCGCCACTGGGACGCTGTGACCGCACCGCTCACGTCGAGGAAGGTGAACGTCGCCACCCATTCAGAGTTCACAGCTTCGTCGCCGCGTTGTTTGTCGGGCACGTTGGTCTTCATCGACTACCTTTCTCTGAACGTGGAATCTCAGATTGATCCGGCTAACGTGCAGCTTCAGCCGCGGCGGCTCGGCATCTCACGGCCGCCGTCGGCTGCAAGCTGAGGTTAGACGGGCTCATGGTATGGCACAACGCGTTCCCGTTGCCGCGTCGATTCGAACGCGCTCTTGTAGTTGAAGATGAGGTGCTGCCGCGACGTGCTCAATTGTTCTCTCGCCAGTTGAGTCATTATCTCTTCACGCATCGCCGCAGGAACACTCGTGGCACTGAGCACGGCACCTGCGGTGGCAACCAGATCTTCCAGGGAGACCGAATCCCGAAACGCCTCGAAGCCGTCTTCGCGCCCCACGATACCTGCGCTGCGCGCGCGACCCGCGAGACCCGAATAGTGGATGATCCGGGTGAAGGGCCTCGGGAAACCTTGTCGCGACAAATACCCTGCAACGACGTTGCCCACGGCGACGATGTCTGCGCCCGGGGTGGCAACGAGGTCAATTTCTTCTTTCAGTAGGGGGTACCAGCGGTCATATCGTTGGACCCTGGCACGGCCCGCACGCTCGACGAGCATGGCCCCCTTAGACAGATCCGTGATGTGGTATCGCTCCGCAGGCCCACACAGATAGCGCCGAATGCAGAAGTGAAGAATGGCGGTGTCGATCGAAGAGAGGAAGTTCCTGAATCCCGCATCGACTTTCGAACGTGCCTGGTCCGCCGAACGAGCCCACCGGCCCAAGGACGGCTCCATGCAGATGAGTAACCAGTGGACCGGGCCTTCCGGTTCAGGATTCGGGAGAAAGACGTCGCCATCGGCCTCCGCGAGCGCCTGCATTCGTTGTTCAAGCTCCCGGTACCTGGCACGGAAGGCTCCGTCGATCCGCATGATTCTGATCCGTCTAACGTACATTGGACCTGCAGCGCCCATCCCCCGCCGCTGCCCGATCTGTCAGCCTAATTCCGCCGTCGCAAAACTCGGCGTTGGCCCACAACCATCGGAAGGCCCGGATGGTAGCACGACGAAACGCCCGCCGGCTTGGGCCACCATAGGCTGCGAACCGGTCAGGCTAAGAGCGTTCAATGGCCCGTCAGCCTAATTCCAGCCCACGGTCAGAGGCACTCAGCTACAGCTGATCCGCAGGACTTCTCACACCGAGCGCACCGCGCTGCAGGACATGCGTGTAGATCATCGTCGTGCTCACGTCCGCATGGCCGAGTAGCTCCTGCACCGTGCGGATGTCGTAGCCGTCTTCGAGGAGGTGGGTCGCAAACGAGTGCCGGAACGTGTGGCAACTGGCTCGCTTTGACAGGCCTGCCGCGCGGACGGCGCGCGCGACCTCCCGCTGAATGGCGGTCTCGTGCAGGCGGTATCGCGTCGGCTGGCCCCACCGCGGATCACGACAGATCCGCCCGGCAGGAAAGACAAACTGCCAGGCTCAGCTCGTCCCCGCGTTCGGATATTTGCGCGCCAGCCCCCTGGAAGCGCGACACCTCCCACGCCCGCCGCCAGGTCGCGCGCGTGCAGGCGCCGGACCTCCTCGAGGTGCAGGTCCAACCGCTCGCGCACCATCCTCGGAAGTGGCACCGGCCGATCCTTGTCGCCCTTGCCACGGCACACCATGATCTGCTGGCGCTCGAGATCGATGTCCTTCACCCGCAGCTCAAGACACTCGTTGACGTCACCGTCCTCGTCGCCGAGGTAGACCTTGTCGCCGATCAAAATCGGCGAGCTTCAGATCGCGGCAAACGTATCGTGCGTCCAGTAGGGCTGCCCCGTCCTCTGATCGAGGCAGTGAAGAAACCCGCTGAAGTCCGCGACGTAAATCAGACCATCCGCAATGGCTGGTCGCGCCGCAATCTTGTGACGCAACAACTCCGTCTCGTAAATCCGATCACGCGTCTGCGTGTGCCATGAGACGGGACGAACAGGTCCAGTGGCGAACCTCTGAGGAGGGGCTCGATCACTTCATCAGAGTGTTCGTGGGCACTGGGTACTGTGGAGATTTCTCCTGCACAGGTCAGTTGCTTGTCACCAGTCCGCTCGTGGGGAGCGTTTCGTATCTGGTCGCCGTTCGCGGGCGTGCCCCGCACGTCTGAGTGAGGCATCTGAAACATCGGCGTGCTCTCAGTCCTCGAGTGTCTCCGAGAGGCTCACGAATGCCCAGCCCACGAACCAGATTGTCGCTGGCATCCATACGAGAGCTGCTTTCGCCGCATTCAGCCGGCTTGCCATGAACCAACCCGTGAGGCTCGCCGCTGCCGCCACTGGCGCAAAGAGGGCAACGTTGCCGGCCAAGCCGAGCACAAGTGCTACTGCCAATCCAGTGACCGTTGACACCGTCGCGGCACCGAGGTGGAGCCAGAACGCCGCGGAGCAGATGTCCGATAGTCTCGGCGCGTTCCGGCTGTCCGCGTGCCGCAGGGGTGAATCTGCCCTCTTCGTGAAGTCGTAGCCGCAATCACAGCCCCGCGCCATATCTGCACTGAGCAGACCACAGTGCGGACACGACTGACTCATGAGGTCACCCTTCTGGCTAGGCTAACGCCCGCGTTCAGCCGCGGGCTGTACGGAATCCTCGGCGCGATCTCCCAGCGCCTCGGCTTATCCTAGGACGAAGGAGCGGATGCATGGTCACTCCAGACGCACAACAAGGTCCGGTCACGACGAATGTCCTCCTTGGTCCGGGGGCCGAATCACCGCAATCGAGGTGGAGGCGGACGTCTCGAGAGGTCGTCGACTGGCTGAGAACTTTGATGTCTTCGGCCGTCTACGCCACCCTCATCGTCACCTTCGTCGGGCAGGTCGCGCGCGTCGAAGGGCGCAGCATGCTGCCGACCTTGGAGGACCAGGACCGCCTCATCGTCAACAAGCTGGTCTACCTATGGGAGAAGCCCCGGGTGGGGGATATCGTCATGGTTGCGTCCCCTCACGCCCCGGACACGACGCTGGTCAAGCGCGTCGTTGCGTTGCCGGGCGACGTCGTGCGCAGCGAGAAAGGTCGCGTGTACCGAAACGACGTGCCCGTGCCCGACGACTTTGTCCCGGACGAGTACCGGTCCAGCGACACCTGGGGACCCGAGGTGGTGCCTGAGGGCTTCTACTTCGTGCTCGGAGACCATCGGAACAACAGTTCTGACAGTCGACTGTTCGGGCCTGTGCCCGAGAAATACATCAAGGGTAGAGTGCAGGTTCGATGGTGGCCCCTCGGTCACGGGCACCTCTTCTGACGTTCCGCGTCGAAACGCGCGCGGCCGATCCGATCTGGCTAGCCCGCACGATAACGACTCGAGTGGCTCAATGCGACTCGCGTTGACGAGGCGAAGAACACCGCCGTGTGCGGAATTCGGTGGCCTGAGTCGGGAGCACGGTCATGACCAGCCCGTCAGTGGCCTTCTTTTTCTTCGGGCGCAACATTGGGGCCCGCGCGTCTGCCCTTTATTCAAGTGGCACGACGCCGACGTGGAGACGGCCTCTTACGTTTGGCGTGAGGTCTCATGTGTTCCCTGTTGGCCAACAAGACTCGTTGTAAGCCAGATTCGAAACGGTCCATCGTGCCCACCGGGTCATCGGCGGGCACGTCTACGACCTCGGAGTTCGTGCGGTTTGGCTTTTTCAGCACGTTTCAGGCTCCATTGCAACGGTCAGGGCCTTGTAGGTGACGCGGCGTCCGACGACGCCCTCGATGGCAGTCTGGAACCGGCCACCGTCCACGTCGTCACGCTGGTTGAACCGGAACGTCTGTTCTCGCGTGGATACCCGGCTTCTTGATGTTCTCGACAACCTTGGCGCGAACCTTCGACAGCCGGTCGCCCTTGGTGCGTTCCAGCAGGCCCATCACGGCGACCTTGCCGGTCACGCCCGTCTTGCCCTTGATGACGCGCTTGCGCGTGCCGACGCGCCTGTTGCGGGCTTTGCCGCCGATGACGGTCTCATCGGCTTCCACGTCTCCACCGAGCTTGCCGCCAGTCTCCCGGTCCTGCAACGCGAGCCGCAGCCGCGACAGCATGAACCAGCCGGTTTTCTGAGTCACGCCGAGCGCGCGTGCCAGTTCGTAGCTGCTGATGCCGTTCTTGCAGTTAGTGACGAGCCACAGCGCCGGTAGCCACTTTTGGAGCGGAAGCGGGCTATCCTCGAAAATGGTGCCGACTTTGAGCGAGAACTTCGCGAGCGGGTGGCCTTCGTAGCACTTCCACACGCGGGCGTTTACCAGATAGGAGACGCGCAGTGAGCCACAACGCGGGCACACAACCGTGCCGCGCGGCCACCGAACCGCCATCATGGCCGCATGGCAGTTCGCATAGTCCGCAAAGCGCAGAATCGCTTGTTGTAGGGTCCGGGGCTCGCGTGCGCTCGACATGAGCCCATCCTACCGACCTACTCGTGGTCAGTTAAGTATATGTTGCCCTTAAGAGACCCGGTCTCCTAGCCGGCGCTCCTAGCCGGCGTTCAGCCGAGGGGGCGGCGGCCCTGGATCACGCGCACGAGGATCACGATGATCGCCAGGACCAGCAGGATGTGGAGCAAGCCACCCATGGTGGACGATGTGACCATGCCGAGCAGCCAGAGCACGATGAGAACGACGACGATGGTTGAAAGCACCTGGGCTCCTTGGCAGACGTCAGCGCGCGATGAGGATTACGAGTATCAGCACGAGCAGCAGCGTGGTCGTCGAAATCACCACCGTATTCGCGCCTGCGGCGCGGTCCGCATCCACCGCGCGGGCAGACGAGGCCGCCGCCGCGAGAGGCGCGCCGTCGAGCGTCGCAACGCCCGCCTGCGCAACCGCAACATCCACGCCGAGACGCGTCGCGACAGCCTGAACGTCAGGTGACGCGAGCACGCGAGCCACCGCCGCGCGATCGGCCGCGGTCGCCGCAGCCCGCGCCTGCACGGCCTGCTGCAACGCCGCGGCATCCGCGACGTGACTCGTCCCCTGGGCCCAGACTGACGATGACGTGCCGATGAGGGCCGCCACAACGAGAGAGAGTACCTGCCGGTATGTACGCATGATGTGGCCATCCTAGTGAGTGCCAGGGCCGTGGGCTGTACCGTTCTGAACACTCCCCACGCGCGCCAGGCACTATCGTGGCCACAACGAATGGACTCGACTCCACCACCCTCCGTCGACGACGTGGCCGTTCCGGCCGAGCCGCCGTCGCAACGCCGGGTGGTACTCCAGGTGCTACTGGCCATCGCCGTGGTCGGAGCCGGTGGCTGGGCGCTCCACCGGCTCAAGGGCGTCGTCCTGCTGCTCATCCTGGCGATGTTCTTCGCCTATCTCATCGCGCCGCTGGTGCGGCTGGCCGAGCGTCCGTATCGAGTGGGGGGACAGAACCGCCATCTGCCACGCCCTGCGGCCATTCTGCTCGTCTATCTCCTGCTGACAGGTGTCGTGGGCGCCGGCGCACTGATTCTCGTCCCGAGGGTGACCGAGCAGATTGGCGAGGCGATCACGCATGCACCCGCCTATACCGAGTCGTTCCGCGTGTGGCAACGTGGGTGGTCCCGCTACTACGACCGATTGCGGATTCCTCCGGAGTTGCGCGGCGGGATCGATCAATCGCTGAGCCGGGCCGGCGAGACCGCGAATGAATACGCCCGCGGCGCCGTCGTCACCGTCATCGGAGCGCTGGCCTATGTGCCTTGGGTGGTCCTGATTCCAGTGATGGCCTTTCTGTTCCTCAAGGACGTATCGACCTTCCGCCGCGCCACGCTGACTGGACTGCCACACCGGATTCGCCTGCCCGTTCACCGGCTCTTTGAGGATTTGAACGACACGCTCGCGGCCTACATGCGCGCGCAGTTGATCGCGTGCGTGCTAGTGGGTGGCGCCTGCGGCATCGGCTTCGCGCTGCTCGGCGTGCCCTATGCCGCACTACTCGGTGTGGTGGCCGGGGTGCTCGAGTTCATTCCACTGGTCGGCCCTCTGCTCGTGGCCATGGTGGCCTGCACCATCGCGGCTTTCCATGGCGTGAGCCTCGCGCTCCAGACCGTCGCATTCCTCGGTGTTCTGCGCATCGTCGAAGACTACATGGTGTATCCACGGCTCATCGGGCGCGACATCGAGCTCCATCCACTCGTGGTGCTGGTGGCGGTACTGGCCGGCCTCGAGCTCGGCGGTGTGGCCGGCATCTTTCTTTCTGTGCCGGCGGTGGCGGTCGTCACGGTGGTCGGGCGTCACTGGCTGCGCTGGGCGGCGCTCGAAAGCCAGGCCTGATTGGGGCGGGCTCGACCAGCGGGCCAACGGCGTATCCGAATCCACCGGTAAGCCCCTTTCTGGGCGTCGTCGGGGGAAATTGGCGCCGCGCGACTGTCTCATAGGAGACAGCCGTTTCACGTCCCGGCGGCTATCGTAGGGAGATGGCAAAACGCCAGGAGCGCTTCGACGCGCAGACTTTTCTCGAGACGGCCGGTGCGGCCAAGAGCATTGTCGACTATGCGCGTAACATCGGGATCTTCCTCCAGGGCGATCCGTCGAGCAGCGTCATGTACATCCGGACCGGCGGCGTAAAGCTGTCGGTGCTTTCTAAGACCGGCAAAGAAGCGGTCGTGGCGATGCTCGGGCCCGGAGACTTCTTCGGTGAGGGATGCCTGGCTGGTCAGCCCCTGCGCATCGGCAGCGCGACCGCGGTCGCCCAGAGCAGCATCATGGTCATCGAGAAGAAGCAGATGCTTCGCGTCCTGCACAAGCACCATGCGCTGTCAGACCGCTTCATCTCGCACATGCTCTCGCGGAATATCCGGATTGAACAGGATCTCATCGACCAGCTCTTCAACTCGAGCGAGAAGCGGCTGGCTCGTGCGCTGTTGCTGCTCGCACGGTATGGCGAGCAGACCAAGCCGAACCACATCGTGGCCAAGATCTCGCAGGAAACGCTGTCGGAGATGATCGGAACCACACGCGCGCGCGTCAATTTCTTCATGAACAAGTTCAAGAAGCTCGGCTTCATCGCGTACGGCGCCGACCTCGACGCGGGCATCCGAATCAACAGCTCGCTGCTCACCGTCGTGCTCCACGACTGACGGCCGACGCAGGCGCGCCGACGTGCCGCTGGAAACAGTGGCATGCTGTGAGGCGTACGGCGGCGTCAGTTCATCTCTGAGTTCATTCCAAAGAAGGCGGTCGAGCGTGGAACCTAAATCAGCCGACTCGGCGCCGGATGGCAGGAGCCACGCCGGTGAATACAAGCTGCTACACAAGTACCTGCGCGATCGGATGGCGGACCGGCTCGTACTGACGTTCGGCGAGATCGAAGACCTGCTCGGATTCGCACTGCCTGCCAGCGCCCGGATCGATCAGAGCTGGTGGGGCAGCGCCGATCCAGCTGCACCCCGATCGGCACAGACTGATTGCTGGAAGCTCGCCAACCGGACTGCCACCGTGAGCATGCGGGCACAGCGCGTGTTGTTCGAGCGGGACCAGACGCGGCGCTGACGCCCCACGCCAGTCACGAAACAGGCAGTTCCACGAGACCAGGCGCGGGACGCACCACAAACCCTGAGGCGTGGCCGTGCTGCGGACAGACTTCGCGGTATTGCTGCCGCCATCGAGCCAGAAACACGGCCGCGTCGGCGGCCTCGCCCTCCACCAGCGCCCACACGCTCCCACCGAATCCTGCGCCGAAGCTCGTCGCTGCAAACGCGCCCTGCGGCACCGCCAGTGACGCGAGCTCACGCGTCTCGAGTATCTGGTTGCCCAGCAGCGTGTCGGCTTCTTCCTGAGACGCGCGCGCGATCGCCCCGACGTCAGCCATGTCGGCGCGTGCGAAAGCGTCCGCGCACGCCAGAACACGCCCGTCTTCGTTGATGAAATGCGTCAGGCGCCGCAGCAAGTCGTGGCTGCGGTGCGCGGGCGCGGCGGCATCCGTCGTCATCCCACCCCAATCCACGAGAACGCCTGGACGACAGCGCACGAGCTCGGCCAGATTCGCGTGCGACTCACCTGCACGCTCGTTCCAGCGCGAGACGACCGCCCCGGCATCCAGTGCCGCCCGGTTGTAGCGATCGCGCGCGCTGCCAGCCTTGTCGGCACGCACGCCGCTGTTCATCACCACGAAGTGCCAGCGGCACGGCATCGGCGCGCTGATCACGTGCCGCACCGGCGCGTAGGCGTACGCACTGACAGTGTCACCACGGCACAGCAGGATGGCCGTGTGGTCTTCGCTGCCGCCGTGCGTGCCCACACCCACCTCGCCGTCGAGCGAGCAGAAGGCCTGGCCGTTCTCGACCGCGCCAAGGTACCCCGCGAGATCCTCGACGGAACGGATGGAGGCCCGCCACTCGGGCCGCTCAGCCAGTTGTCCGCGCCAGATGAGGGCGCTCGCCGCGGCGACGATCATGGCGCTCGAGCTGCTGAGCCCGGCGGCACCCGGGAGGTCACTTCTGATCACCAGGTCGACACCGCTCGCCGCGCCCGCGAAGTTGCGTGCAAATCGACGCGCGACCGCCTCGACGTAGCGGCCCCAGCCCGGCAGCGGTGACGACGGCTGGAGGGGGTCGAGCTGCACGGAACCCTGCCTGAACAAGTCGTAGACTCTCACCACACCGTCCGAGCGGGGGGCGGCTGCGACGGTGATTCCGCGCGGCACCGCAGCCACGAGCGACCGCCCACCCGCGTAGTCCGTGTGCTTCCCGACGATCTCGATTCGGCCCGGCACGAACCACGCGGCCTCTGCTCGTCGACCCGTCCACTCGCGCAGGTGGGCCGTCACGGCGCCGACCAGAGCCACACGCGACGGCACGTCGTGTTCATCGAAACCTGCTGCGACAAAGCGCGCCGCGACGACGGCCTCGGTCATAGATCCGGCGCTCGTGCGCCGAGTCGCGCGGATACCTCAACGACGTCACTTCGTCTCGACAGATCGAGCACCGGGCCGTGTGCGGGGACAAGCTTGACGCGAACGCCCCGCTGCACGGCGAGATTCACGGCGTCGGGCAACTCGCGCTCGCCACGGGTCGACAGCGGGACGACGGCGCAGGCCTGGAATATGCGCGCGTCGAACCGCCAGCAGTTCATGCCCACGAGGGAGTTGGCGCCGGCGGCCGCAACGGCGTCGGCAGCGGGCTTCTCGACAATTCTCGCCAGATACCCGGCGTCATCCGCCGTGAGGAGCGCGAAGGCGGCAATGCGTTCGGGCGGGATGTTGCTGGTGGCGAGAAGCTCGGCACGCGGGAAGGCAGCCACGGCAGGGTGGTCGCACGTCCTGAGTGCTCGTAGCACGTCGACTGGATATAAGTTGTCTCCGTTGACGACAACGAACGGGGCGTCGCCGGCCCAGGCCTCCGTTACCAGCACCGCGTCGGCAGTGCCGAGTGGCTCGGGCTGCACGACGAAGCTCACGCTGATGCGTCGTGGCACCGAGTCGTGCTCGTAGCGGCGGCACACGGCGTCGTGCTCTGGTCCAATGACGACGGCCGTCTCCACGAACCCGGCATCGGCGAGCGAGCCGAGGACATAGTCCAGGAACGGCCGGGGTGGCTGACCGCGTGTCGCCTCGCCTACCGGCATCAACACCTTGAACCCGGCCGCAGCGGCGTGGGCCTGCGTCTCGACGAGGACGGCCGCAGGGTCGGGCTCGCGCATTCGCGTCCCCAGCCCTCGCGCGAGTACCACCGCCTTTACGCCGCCCATGTCCGCCGGAGCGCGTCCCGCATGACCGCGCCACTCGCAATGCACAGCACTCCGCACGCGAGCGCCGCCGCGGAGTGTCCGAGCAGCACGTGGCCCGTGCCGAACAGGGCGGCATACACGCAGGTGCAGCCCGAGAGCCATCCCACCGCCGCGACGCGAAGGTCGTCGGCCGGCGCCAGATCTCCACCCGCGGCGCGCACTCTGCTCCATCCGGGCCCGGCCGGACGCACGAGCCGATAGAAGTGGAGGAGCACTTTTTCGTCGGTCGGTCGCGTGACGAACGTCGCAGCCAGCCACACCGACGTCGTCACGGCGACAGTGACCACGAGCGACACGTCGGCGTCGGGAGCGACGCCGCGGCTGCTCGCCACGAAAAGAGCGACGGCCAGGATGAAGGAACTGCCCATGGCCGCAATCTCGCTCCACGCGTTGATGCGCCACCAGAACCAGCGCAGCAGGTACAACAAGCCGGTCCCCGCGCCCACCGACAGCAGCAGGTCGAAGCTGCGGCGTGCCGAGCCGAGAATCGTGGCAAACAGCGCAGCCGCGATCATCAGTACCACCGTCACCATCCGCGCAACGAGCACGTAGTGCCGCTCGCCCGCTCCAGGCCGAAGGAATCGGCGATAGAAGTCGTGAACCAGGTACGACGTGCCCCAGTTGAGGTGTGTGGAGATCGTTGAGACGTACGCGGCCAGCAGTCCAGCCACCATCAGCCCCAGCAGGCCCGGTGGCAGAAACGTCAGCATCGCGGAATACGCCATGTCGTTTCCAAGCATCGCCGGATCGACATGAGGCAGCGCGCGCTGGATATCGGAGACCTGGGGAAAGACGAGCAGCGACGACAGGGCCACGATGATCCAAGGCCACGGTCTCACTGCGTAATGTGCGACGGTGAACAGCAGCGTGCCCGACAAGGCGTCGCGTTCCGATCGCGCGGCGAGCATCCGTTGTGCGATATAGCTACCACCGCCGGGCTCCGATCCCGGATACCAGGTTGCCCACCACTGAACCGTCAATGGCACGATGAACACTGCCGCCGCGGTGGACCAGTCGCTCCAGTCGGGCAACAGACCCAGCGTGTGCGGATCCGTCCGTGTCATCAGCGCCGCGAGACCGCCCACCTCGGGGCGTCGCAAGGCATACACGGCGGCCGCAACCGATCCCGTCATCGCCAGACCGAACTGGATGAGATCGGTGACGAGCACGCCCCACAACCCGGAAGTGGCCGCAAACACGACGTTGATGAGGCTGCAGACAACGAGCGTGCGGGACATCGGCCAGCCGAGCAGCACGTTGGCAATCTTGACGGCCGCCAAAGTGACCGCGGCCATGATCATGACGTTGAAGAAGAACCCGAGATACACCGCGCGAAAACCGCGGACCCACGAAGCGGCGCGGCCGGAGTAACGCAGCTCATAGAACTCGAGGTCTGTGAGCACACCCAGCCGGCGCCACAGCCGCGCGTAGAAGAAGACGGTGGTCATGCCCGTCAGCAGAAATGCCCACCAGACCCAGTTGGCGGCAATGCCGCCCTCGCGCACGAGGCTGGTGACGAGGTTCGGCGTGTCCGTGCTGAACGTCGTGGCGACCATCGAGACGCCAATGAGCCACCAGGGCGCCGCGCGTCCAGAGGTGAAGAACTCTGCCGTGTTGAACCCCGCGCGGCGCGCCAGCCACACCGCCGGCGCGAACGCCACGAGGATCGACGCGAGAACGATGGCCCAGTCGAGCGCGGTGAGCCGCATCGCTTACATGTGAAGAATGCCGAGCGGGGCCGTGGTCTTCCACCGTCCGCGCGTGAAATCGGGGATGTCGACCGGCCGGCCGCGGCGGGCCACCGACTGCACGCTCGTGTGCACGACGGCACTGAGCGCGGCCGCGTCGTACACGTTCATGTCGGTCGGCAGGCCTTCGCGCAGACACTTGATGAGCCGGTAGTCCTCGATGAAGTCCATGCCGCCATGACCGGCGCCCTGCGCCTGGCTCGCAATCTCCTTCCACAGGGGATGCTCGAATTCGGCCAGTAGCGACGCAGCCTCCACCCACTGGTCGGCCGTTCCTCGGCCTTCGATGTACGCACGGTGCGGATACCCCTCGAAGAGCCCCTTCGTGCCCTGGACCTTGTGGATGCGGCTGTAGGGCCGCGGCAGGTTGGTACCGTGCTGGACGACAATCGTCTTGCCGTTGGCTGTCTGAATGAGACTCGTGTTGATGTCGCCGAGCACGTAGCGTTCCCGGCGCTCCGGCGCGTCAGTGGGAAAATGATCCGCGGACCAGTTCTGCAGACCGCGCGACGGGCCACTCATGGAGACGAGGTAATCGAAGCGGTCGCCGCGGTTGATGTCCAGGCAGTTGGCAATCGGCCCAAGACCGTGCGTCGGATAGAGGTTGCCATTGAGCTTCGTGGCCCAGGCGCGGCGCCACAGTCCCTCGCCCTGCTTCGCGAACTTGACGGCGCGCAGATCGTGCAGGTAGCCCCCCTCGGCGTGCAGGACGTCACCGAACACGCCCTGGCGCACCATGTTGAACGCCATCATTTCCATGCGGTCGTAGTTGCAGTTCTCCATCAGCACGCAGTGCTTCCGGTGCTTCTCGGCCGATTCCACCATGGCCCAGCAGTCGTCGAGCGTCATCGCCGCGGGCACTTCGGTTGCCGCGTGCTTGCCGTGCGCCATGGCGGCGAGCACGATCGGCACGTGCCATTCCCACGGCGTGGCGTTATACACGAGGTCAAGATCTTCGGTCTCGCAGAGCCGCTCGAAGTCACGCGGGCCCCGCGTGTAGACCGCGGGCGCCGGGTCGCCTTTCGCGGTGATCGCCGCACTGGCCCACGCGGTGCGTTCCGGCCGCACGTCGCAGACCGCGGTGATGCGACAGCCCGCAATGGCCAGCAGGTTGCGCACGTGGCTCGAACCCTGCCCCCCGATGCCCACATAACCGATCCGGACGAGCGGAATCGGCGCCGCCGCCAGGGGCGTGGCCGCGTCTTGTGCCACGGCCATCGTCGGCGCGCTCGCCGCGAGGGCTCCAGCGGCACCCAGATACTTGAGGGCATCCCGACGGGAGTACTGTCGCGATGTGTCCATGGCTTCTCCTCGAGTGGAGGCATTCTGTCATGGACGGCCAGGGTCCCGTGTCATGATGGGATCGCCGTCTCGCTGACTCCCGCATGGCCGATCCCCACACGTCCGAAACACCAATCCCCGCGCGCGTCTCGCTGTTACCCGTGTTCCTGATCGTCCTCGTCGACGTCTTCGGTCTGACGCTCGTCATTCCGCTGCTCGCGATCTACGCGGAGAGCTTTCGCGCGACCGCCCTGCAGGCCACACTGCTGGTCTCGGTCTACTCGGCCTGCCAGCTCGTGTCCGGCCCACTGATTGGATACGCCTCGGACCGCACCGGGCGAAAACCCATGCTGCTCATCAGCCAGGTCGGCACGTTCATCGGCTTCATCGTGCTCGCCCGTGCATCGGCGCTCTGGATGATCTTCCTGTCGCGTGTGATCGACGGCTCCACGGCGGGCAATCTCTCCATCGCGCAGGCCTACATCGCCGATAACACCGCGCCGGAGAACCGGGCAAAGTCGTTCGGGCTCATCGGGATTGCCTTCGGGCTGGGCTTCTTCGTCGGTCCGGCGCTCACCGGCTATCTCTCCGCGCGTCATGGTCTCACCGCGCCCATCTACGCCGCCGCGTTGATGTCAGCCACGAGCATCGTCTGCACCGCGACGCTGCTCAAAGGCGGGCAGACGGCTACACCGCTCGGCCATCGACGCGAGGCGCTCAGCTGGCGCACCTACACGCAGTACTTCACCCGGCCGTTGCTCCGCCCACTGCTGCTGCAGTTTCTCTTCTTCATGCTCTCGTTCTCGATGTTCATCTCGGGATTCGCGCTCTTCGCGGAGCGGCGGTTCGCATGGCACGGTCACCCGTTCGGTCCGCGGGAGATCGGTTACGCATTCGGCTACGTGGGCCTGCTCGGGATCATCCTGCAGGGCGGACTGATTGGACGGCTCGTGGGTCGCTTCGGCGAACAGCGGCTCGCCGCCGCCGGCTTCGTCTCGCTCCTCGTCGGCTACGGCCTGCTCGGCGCCTCGTCGTCAGTGCTCGTGCTGCTCGTCGCCGGCACGATCACGGCCTTTGGTAACGGTGTGCTGCGGCCGTCACTCACGAGCCTAATCACGCAGCAGGCCGGCAGGCATGAGGTCGGAGTGGTGAGCGGCCTCACGCAGTCGCTCATGTCGATGGCGTCTATCGTGGCGCCGGTGCTGGCGGGCCTATTCATCCAGCATCAGTTGCTGGGGCTCTGGGCGTGGGCTGCTGCGGGGCTGGCAGGTATTGGCGTGTTGCTGGCGCGGTCTGGCGACCGAGCGGTCGAAGCCACGGTCTGATGAGCGGGCGGCACCCGCTCGTCAGACCGTCGGATCTCTGAAAACCCTACTTGCCTTTCTTCGCCGACGCCAGCACCGACACCCAGTAGGCCTTGGATCCGATGTAGCCGCTCGTATCCGGCATCGCGGCAAGAATCGCCCGGCGCACCTCGAGGATGTCGATCTTCCCTTCCTTCTGGTAGAGCACCTCTCCGCCAGGAGCAATCACCATCGTGTACGGCATCGACGGATTCCACTTGGCGCCAAAGGCGGCCTGCAGCGCGGGCCGGTCGGCCGACGCAAACTGCTTGTTCTGACTCGATGCATACTGCGATTTCAGAAACGCGAGAACCGGCGCGCTGTCAGCGGGCGGATCGGTTGACACGGTCACCATATCGAAGGCGCGCAGCCGGTACATCCTGTAGGTCGTCTCGAGCGGCAGGAACTGATCGGTGCAGAGCTTGCACTTGGCCGACCAGAAATTGACCAGGGTGATCTTCTGGGTGGGGTTCGACCGCAGCGCCTTGAGCTCGTCGGCGCCGACCATGTCGACCTTGACCGGCTCGGCCTGAATGCGCGTCCATTCCTGTGCGACGTCCTGAGACTTCGACATCCACTTCGTCGTGCAGCCGAACGCGCGCGTTGTCGCGACAGCCACCGGACGCCCTTCGAGCATGGCATCGAGCGCGTTGCGCGCATCCTGGCTCTTCACCAGGTCTTCGCGCTGGTTGTCGTCAATGCGGCCCTGATACTGGAGCTTGCCGTCGGCCCCGAACAGGAAGATGTGTGGCGTGGCGACCGCCCCGAACTTCATCGACAGCTCCTGCGTTTCGCCGTCGTACAGGTAGGGCCAGGTGATACCGCGAAACACCGCCCGAATCTTCATCTCTTCGAGCGAGTCGGTCACGTCCGTGTAACCCAGCTCGTTGAGCCGCACGGCTTTGGCGTTGTTTGGATTGATCGCGACGAAGGTCACGCCCTTGCGGCGGTATTCGTCGTACAGCTTCTCGATGCGCGCTTCGTACAGCTGCGACACCGGGCAGTGGTTGCTCTCGAAGACGACGGCGAGCGCCTTGGCCTTGGTGAACTCACTGCTCTTGTGGATTTTGCCGTCGGTGCCGGGCAGGGCAAACTCCGGCAGAGGGGAGCCGATCGGCAGCACCGGGTGTTCAGCCGCCTGAATCCCACGGCCGGTCGGCGCGGCCGGCGGCGCCGCGGGCGGCGCCGGTGTCTGAGCCTGGGCCGCTGGCCAGGCGATGGCGGCGCAGGCGATCAGAAGCGCCCCCGTCAGTGTCGTGGTCGCTGCGTGCCGGCGTGGGCCCACGCGCGGGCTCGACCGATGCGTGTGATCTGCTGATGTCATAGAGGCCTCGAGGATGCGTGACAGGATCGTCACGGTTGGGTCCAGTACGCCTGCTGGCCAGCAGACCGCTGATCGGCAGGCAAATGAGCCAGGATGGCGCGGCGCAGCTTCGGGATGTCCGATGCACCGAGCTCCTGGTAGAGCACGTCGCCGGTGGGACCGAGCAGAAGCGTGAAAGGCACGGGGGCCGGCATCTCGGGATCGAAAGCGGACTGTAGCGCGTAAACGTCGGGCGATCCGAACTGCAGATTGCGATGCGCCGCCCGTTCCTTACGCAGGAACGCGATGACGGCCGGGCGCTCCTGCGGGTCGTTGGTGGAGACGGTGACAAACTCCAGACTGCGGCTGCGATACATCCGGTACGTGGCTTCGAGATCGGGGAACTCGGACACGCAGGGGGCACACCACGTGGCCCAGAAGTTCACTAGCAACAGTTTGCCCGTGCCGTTCTGGCGCAGCTGCCTGAGGCCGGCCGCATCCACCGAATCAACCGTCACGGGCTCGGCCGCAAATTTTCGAAGATCCGCCTCGCGGCCTTCGGCGTCCGCGCGTGTCACCGGCGGGCAGCCTGCCACGGGGGTGCTCGACACGCGAACGGGCTGTCCCGCAAGGACCGCATCAATCGCACGCCGGGCGTCCTCGCTGGTCACGCGTGTCCCCGTGGTGTCGTCGTCGATCCGGCCCTGGTACTGCAGTCGGCGGCTCTTGTCGAAGACGAAGATTTGAGGCATTGCTGTAACGCCGAACTGGCGCGTCAGGGTGTGCGTCGCCCCATCGGACAAGTAGGGATAGGTCAGCCGGCGGGCCTCCACGCGGATGCCCATCTCTTCGACCGACTCCCCGACCTCCGTGTGGCTCAACTCGTCGAACCGAATGGCATCTCCCGCGTTTGGATTGATGGCCACGAGCGACACGCCTCGGCCGCGATATTCATCGTGGAGCGCCTGCAGGCGCGCCTCGTAGCGCTGCGCCTCCGGGCAGTGATTGCAGGTGAAGACGATCGCCAGCACGGGGCTGGCGTTGTACTCGGCGAGCGTGTGTTGCTTCCCGTCGGCCCCGGGCAGCGCGAAATCCGGCGCAGGGGCACCAATGGCCAGAGAGGACAACCGGGCGGACTGACAGCCGGTCGCCAGGAGCACAACCGTGAGAACAGCACTGCAGCGAAGCATGGGAGAACCCGAAGAGTAGCATTATTCTGCCGCCGCCCGCCCGCAACGACGAAGCCGTTCGAGGTCGCGCCTACCTCCAGCGAAAGACGCGCAGGGCGAGACTGAAGCAGAGGACCAGACAGATGACGAGCGGCACGATCTGAGCTCCCAGGTCGCTGAGGCCGACGCCGCGGAGCATATTCGCCCTGAGCGCGTCGACCAGCGCGGTGAGCGGCAGGACTTTGATGAAGGGCTGGACGGCGTCGGGGAAGCGCTGCGCCGAGAAGAAGACGCCGGACAGAATCCACATCGGCATCATGACGAGGTTCATGATGCCCGACACGGCTTCGATAGTGCGTGCGCGTGAGGCGATGAGCAGACCGAGCGCGCTGAACGCCAGCGATCCGAGCACGCAGATGGCCGTGAGGTGCAGCACGGCGCCCCTCACCGGCACCCCGAACACGAGCACGCCAAATCCGACGGGAACCCCTACCTCGACGAGCAGGAGCAGCATGCGCCACATCAGAAACGACAGCAGATAGTAATGACGCGGCATCGGCGTGGCGACGATGCGCTTCATCAGCTTGCGGCGCCGGGCATCCACAATCGAGAACCCGAGTCCCCAGATCGCGTTGCCCATGATCCCCATGCCCACAAGACCGGGCACGAGAAAGTCGATATAGCGAGACCCCACATCGCGCGCCACATCGTCTTGCGACCGCACGGGGTCCGAGCGTCCGGCGGCGACTTGTACCGCCCGGTCGGCGATCATGCGTGCCGTGCGCGCCTCGGGGTTGGTGTCGTCGTATCGATAGATGACCGAGTCCTCGGGACCCGGCACCGCGACGAGCAGCACCACCCCGGTTCGCAGTGCGTCATCGGCGGCTTGCTGCCCGAGCTCGCGAACCTCCAGGAGTGGCTCACGCGCGAGCGCCTCTGTCAGCGTTGGCGTGACCGCCGCAATCCTGAGGATCTGGGGCGGCTGGTTCCGAAAGGCAACGCCCAGCCCGATCGCCAGGAGAATCGGAAACCCGAACCCCCAGAACAGCGCCTCCGGCTCTCGGGTGAACTCCCGCAGCCGCAGCAGCGTGAGCTGCATGAGCGCGTGACGCATCCAGCCGGGCCTAGACATCGCGCAGGTGTCTTCCGGTCAGGGCGACGAAGACGTCCTCGAGGGTCGCCGAATGTGTTCTGAGCTCGGTGAGCGGCACCCGTTGCCGGCCGAGCTCTTCGATGAGCGCCGGCAGCGCAAGATGGAGCTCGGTCACCTGCATCCGGACGGCAGTGTCGGCGAGGCGCACATCGCGAATGCCGTTTACGTGACGCAGCGGTGAGAGATCAACGGGACTCGCCGTCGAAAACTCCACCACGTGCTCCACTCCAATCGACGCAATCAGCTCGCGAGGGGTGCCTGAGGCGATGACCTTGCCATGATCCATGATCGCCACGCGTTCGCACAGCTGTTCCGCTTCGTCCATATAGTGCGTGGTGAGGACAATCGTCCGGCCGTCGCGCTTGAATTGCTCGATGAGATCCCACAGCTGCCGGCGTGCCTGCGGGTCGAGCCCTGTGGTCGGCTCGTCGAGGAAGAGCAGTTCCGGGTCGCCGATCAACGCGCAGGCGAGCGCCAGCCGCTGCTTCTGACCGCCCGACAGGGCGCCCACGCGGGCGTCACGCTTCTCCTCGAGCTGGACGAGGGCAATCGCCTGTGCAGGCGCTGGCCCCTGCTTGAAGAAACTGCGAAACAGCTCCACCGTCTCGAGCACGGTGATCTTCTCTGAGAGCTGCGTTTCCTGCAGCTGGATTCCGAGCCGTTGCCGCAGCTCACGAGCCTGCGACGCCCACCGCATGCCGAGGACCTCGACAACACCCTCGTCTGTCGCCGTCAAACCCTCGCAAATCTCGATCGTCGTCGTCTTGCCGGCGCCATTGGGGCCGAGCAGCCCGAAACACTCACCGGTATGGACGTCGAGATCGATTCCGTCGACGGCGACGACGTCCTTGTAGCTTTTGCGGAGCCCGCGGACGTGCAGAGCGGCGGCAGTCGAACTGACAGACATCGCTCCGTATTCTGTCGCAGTTCAGCGATGCCCACGGCCCCTCACCCGAGATGGACGGCCGACGGCTCACCCACCGTCACAAACACGACCGCTGAACCTCGTGCGAGTATCCGAGTCCGCTCTCAGCGGACCACGGTGATGACGACGTCGCAATGCTCCGGAAGGACTCCGTCGTCGACGGTGAGCCTGATGGTGTGCGTGCCCACCTGCATGGGCGTCGGCATCCAGTGGAGCGTGTGGGTCGCGGCATCGAACGTGGCACCAGTTGGCAACTGCTGCGCCGAGTACCGCAGTCGCTCTAAACCCAGAGGGCTCGTGACCCTCACAACCAGGTCGAGGGCCTGCCCGACGGTGACGCGCGGCGCGCCGACGCCGCTGAAGGACGGACGGTACACGGTCGGTGGTTTCGTGTAGCTGGCATCGGGCACCGCGTACGAATACGGATGTGCGGTGCTAGGCGCTGTCGGCAACAGATACAGAGAGTCCGGCGGCGTGCCCGGAGCGGGCCGGTCCACGACCACCTCCTGCACCACCAGCGCCGCAGGGACGCTCACGTTACGAACCGTCGTCGTCTTGTACGGCTCGCCGGGCACGTACTCCCGGCCGGCGATGCGCTTGCGACTGTTGGTGACGCGGACCACCGTGGCGGCTCCGGGTTTGACGTCGGCGGTAAATCCCACGGCTCGCAGCGTGTCCACGTCGTCGAGCACCACCGGCGGCCGTTCGTCGGCGGTCAACAGATGAAAGGAGACGTTCTCGAGGGTGAGCCCCTGCACGTGTCGCGCATACAAGCCGTACGCCAGCAGGATGCCGAAGTTGCTCGGCTCCGGGTACTCGCGGGGCATCTCGGGGACGTTGTACGGATCGGCGTCCCAGTGGCCTTCGCCCCCGGCGGCACCCGCGGTCCAACGAACTCGGGGCAGCAGGGCTTCGTTCTTGGCGAAGAAAGTGTTCACCAGCCACGGAAGTGACTGCGTGGCCATCGGAGACTGGTATGCGCGGTAGCTGTACTGTTGATTGAGTTGACGCTGCTCGACGGCGTGTTCCATCAGCAGGCCGCCGCGGTACCGCACAGTCACATCCGTGAGGGTGACGTTCTCGATCGGATGGTCGACCAGTCCGGCCAACAGAATGGGATACCGGGGATCGGCGTTGTCGACGATGACATCGCTGATGCGGATATTGCGCACGTGCGCAAAGCCGGCACCGACAGCGTTGGCCGCCATCGGACTGGCGGGGTCGACGCCGTTCGGGTTGAGCCGAACCGGTGATGCCGCGTTGACAATCGTAAACGGCGTGCTGGCGCCGCCGAGTGGCACGGCCATGCTCTTGTCATACGCGGGCGTGAACCGGACCACCGGGTAATTCCCATAGCGGGCCGGGAGATTCGGCAGTACCCATCCGCGGTCGTCCAGCCGAATGCTCGTCGTCGGCGTGGTGACCTCGGACACAGACGGCCCGGTTACGGGCGTGCGGCCCCGATCTCCCAAGCGGATGAAGATCGGCGAACTGCTGACGTTCGTCATTCGGGCATCCGAGAGGATGATGTCGTGCAGATCGGCGCCATCCACCGACTCGAGGGCAAACCCGCGGGAACGCTCGAAGCGCACGTGCCGGATGGTGACCGTGTCGAATCCGGTCGTGCCCTCGGTCCCGAGCTTGATGCGCGCAGTGGGGCCGTCCCTGTCGGTGGCGACCAGCTTCTCGGTCGAGTACACCTTGTCGATCACCGAGCCAGCGTCGTACCCGCTCACAGTGCAGTTCTCGATCAGCACGTTGTGAGTTGGCAGGAAGCGCCCGAGTCCAAACGAAGCCTTGAGGACGATGGCGTCGTCGGTGAGCGAGTTGAAGACCGAATTGCGCACCGTGACGTTCTGAGACGCGTCGATATCGAGGGCGTCACGATTCGTATCCACGATGATCCCGTCGATGGTCCACCCGACAATGCCGGTGCCGAGAATGCCGAAGTGGCCGCCGTTCTTGATGGAGAAATCGCGAAAGGTGATGTTACGCGCGTTGACGATGGCGATGGCCTTGTTGGCGGCGCCGGGTTCCCCCGCATCGGTCCGTATGCTGGCTTCACGCGGGTCGTCGCCGGTGAGAACGCCCACGACTTCACCCGCCGCGTTCGTGTCACTGCCGTCAATGAGACCCGGCCCCGAGATCATCACGTCTTCGATGC
>JBDSZL010000014.1:0-7041 GCA_039925145.1 Vicinamibacterales bacterium
ACGGCGATTACCTGCTGGGCCACGCGCGTCGAGGCGGCGAGGTCCTCGCCGCGAATCTCGACTGCAAGCCGGCCGGTGTCCTGACCGCCGCCGCCGCCGCCGCCACCACCACTGAGGAGCCGGGTGAGCTGCGTGTTGCCACCCGAGGCGCGCGTCGTAATCGTCACACCCGGGAGCCCCACGAGCACGCGCCGCAAATCGGTGGCAATCTGATCGCTCGTGCGCTTCCGCTCGTCGCGGCCGACGAGACGGACCGAGACGTTCACCGTGGACCCGCCGCCGAGGCCGCCGCCACCAGCTCCCCCTCCGCCGCCGCCAGCGCCCGCGTTCGAGATGATGTCGGTCAACTCAGGCACGTTGGTGCGCACGATGTCTTCGATCTGCAGCGCGATCGCTTCGGCGCGCTCGATGCGCGTTCCAGACGGCATCCGCGCCGAGACGGAGACCTGGCCTTCGTCGGTCTGCGGCACCAGTTCGGTGGGGATGGTCGGCAGCAGCACGAACGCGAGCGCCGTCAGGCCGAAGGCCCCCATCAACACGGTGGGCCGATGCATCAGCGCCCGATGCAATGCCCGGCGGTATGCCTCGTCGAGCCCATCGAACAATCGCTCGCTCCATGTGAATAGCCGGCCCGTCCACCCCGTCCGTTCGGTGGTGGCGTGCATTGATTCGCGCAGCCAGCGCGAGCAGAGCACGGGCACGACCGTCACGGCGACAAAGAGCGACATCGAGAGCGAGAACATGACGACGAACGATAGCTGCACGAACAGCACGCTCGAGACGCCCGACAGGAAGAGCAGCGGCACGAACACGGCCACGTGCGTGAGCGTCGAGGCGAGAATGGCTGACCACACCTCTTCGCTGCCGTCGATGGCCGCCTGCATGCGCGGCTTGCCCATTTCCATGTGCCTGAACGTGTTCTCGAGCACGACAATCGACGCGTCGACGATCATGCCCACGCCGAGCGCGAGCCCGCCGAACGTCATCGTGTTCAGGGTGAATCCGGCGAAGTAGAGCAGGGCGAACGTGCCGATGATGGAAATCGGAATCGAGAGGCAGATGATGACGGTGGACCGGACGTCGCGCAGGAAGATGAAGATGATGGCAATGACCAGGAATGCGCCGAGGAACACGGCGTCGCGCACCGACGCAATCGAGCGCTCGATATAGGTCGACTGATCCTGGAGCAGCGTCAAGTGCACGGACCGCACCTCACGGTTCGTGCGTTCGATTTCCGCGCGGACCGCGTGCGCGATGGCCACAGTGTTCTTGCCCGACTGCTTCGAGATCATCATCTGCACGCCGGGCTTGCCGTTGATGCGCTGAAACGATCGCAGGTCTTCGGTGGTGTCCTTCACCTCCGCGATGTCGCGCAGATACACGGGAACACCGTTCTTGGTGAGCACCACCAGGTCCTGGATTTCGCGCAGGTTCTGGAACTGCCCGGGGCTGCGCAGCAGGTACGTCGTGTCGCCCTCGTCGACTTCGCCGAGCGGGATGTTCTGGTTTTCCGATCGGATGGCGGCAATGACGCGATCGACAGACAGGTCGAGCGCCGTGATCTTCTCCTTGGAGAGCTCGATATGGATCTGCCGGCGCAACCCGCCGTTGACGCCAACCGCCGCCACGCCCTCGACGCGCTCGAAGCGCGGCACGAGGTCGTTCTCGGCGATCTCACGCAGCGTCACGCGATCGAAGTCGCCTTCGACGCCCACCTGCACGATGGGGGAGGCGGACGCATCGAACTTTTGAATGCTCGGCGCGTCGGCTTCGAGCGGCAGCCGCCCTCGGATGCGGTCGACCCGCGTCCGTACTTCATCGGACGCTTCAGACAGGTTGGTGCCCCACGCGAAGTTGAGCACCACACTGCCCGAGCCTTCGGACGCCGTGGACGAGATCGTCTCGACGCCTGGCACGGCGGCAAGCGCCTGCTCCATCGGCCGCACGATGATTTGCTCGATCTCGAGCGGCCCGACGCCCGAGTAACTCACGCGAACCGTGATGCTCGGATATGTCACGTCCGGCATGAGGTCGACCGGCAGCTTCAGCAGAGAAATGCCACCCAGAAGGACGATGACGGCCGACGCCATGAACATCGTGACGGGCCGTTCGATTGCCAAGCGGGGGATGCTCATAAAACTCCTCGGGGAAGTGCGGGCTGGTCGGTCACGAAACGGAGGTCACTCGGGAGCGGCCGTTACTGCGACCGGCCCGCGCCCTCGCCCGCGCGACCGCGACCGCCTCGACCGGATCGGGCGCCGGGCGTCCCGGGCGCCGCGGGTGGCTGACCGCCGGCCTGGGGAGCCGTCGTCTCCGCGGCGGCACCTCGTCCACTGCGGCTCTGCCCACCGCGGCCACCGCCGCCGCGACCGACGACCACACGGTCGCCGTCGCGAATTGCCAGCGCACCGGTGGTGACGACCCGCGTGCCCTCCTGCAACCCTTGGAGGATCTCGGCGCGATCCGGATCAACAAGTCCGGTCGTGACCGGCACGAAATGGGCGACGTCGCTCTCGATCGTGAAGACGCCGCGTTTGCCTTCGATGTCGACCAGCGCCGCGCGCGGCACGGTGAGCGCATCGGGATTGCGGCCCGCTGTGAGCCGCACCCGGGCGTACATCCCCGGTTTCAACCGGAAGCCGGGATTGGGCACTTCGATCTCCATGGTGGCCGTGCGTGTGGCCGGATCGAAGATGGGCGCCACCCGGCTCACGATGCCGGTGAACTGCTCGTTCGGAAACGCGTCGACCTCCACGAGCGCCTGCGCCCCGCGAACGATCCGCTTGAAGTCTTTCTCGACGAGGTTCGCCACCATTCGCACGACGCTGATATCCACGACTGACAGCATCGTGGTGTTCGCCCCGGCGAACGCGCCCTGATCGAGCAAGCGTCGGGCGACGAACCCGTCGACGGGAGACATGACGCTTGTGTCCGACAACGTGACGGACAGCTCCTCGAGGCGTGCCTGGGTCGACGCCAGCTGCGCTTTGGCCACGGTGACCTGCGAGACGGCCGAGTTGTAGCGCGAATCGGCGTCTTCGAGCGCCTGTTGGGAGACGAGTCCGCGCTCGAAGCTGGTCTTGGCGCGGTCCAGGTTGTTGGCGGCAACCTTGGCGTCGTTCTCACGAGCGACGGCCGTGGCCTGGTTCACGTCGATGTTGGCGCGCACCTGGTTGATCTGCTCGCGCAACGCCCGGTCTTCGAGTTTGGCGACGAGCTGCCCCTTCGTGACCCGATCGCCGAGCTTCACGGGAATCGACTCGATGCGGCCGGCGACCCGCGGCACCACGTCGACGGTCGCTTCGCCAATCAGGTTACCGACCACCGTGATGTAGTCGATGACCTCATGGCGGCCCGTGGGTGCGACTTCGACGGTCATCGTCGTGCCGCCACGGCCACGTCCACCTCTGGCGCCACCGGCTCCACCGCCGGCTCCTGCCGTATTAGCGGGAGCAGCCGCCGCGTCCGAGGCGCCTGACTGGTAGTACCAGACACCGGCGCCGAGCGCGGCGACCACCACGAGTCCGAGCAGGAGTTTACGCGTCACAATCGATGCACCTGACAGAAAAAGCGCCTACCGACCGACGCGCTGAATGCGATCGAATTCAGCCACCGAATTCAGGTAGTTGATAAGGGCGCGCAACTCCGTCAAACGCTGCGTCGTCAGGTTGTTCTGCGCCTGCACGACGTTGTAATTGGTCGACATTCCCACATCGAAGCGGGTCTGTTCGGCCTCGGCATTGCGCTCGGCAACCTCGCGCGCTTTCTGCGCGGCCTGGAGCTGCTTGAATGTGTTTTCCACAGCCAGCCCCGCGTTGGTGACATCAGCCGTGACGGTCAGCTCTTGCGCCTTCAGGCTAGCCTGCGACTGGTCGATCGCCAGCTGCGCCCGTGCGAAATTGGCTCGGGCGGCAGCCATGAAGAGCGGGTACGTGAAGTTGAACTGCACGTTCCAGGTGGGCACTTCGAAACTGCCAAGCTGACTGAACGCCGTCCCGTACCCAGTGACGTCGCCGTTGGTCAATTTGCTATTGGCGCCGCTGCCTGAGTAGCCGGTCTGCAGATTGAGCTGCGGCCTGGTCAGGTTCTGCGTGACCTCGAGGTTGAGCCGGCTCACGTCGAGGGTCCGTTTCGCCTGCATGATGTCGGTGCGCTGCTCGAGGGCGCGCTGGACGGCACCCTTGATGTCGACACTCTGGACCGACAGCGCCGCCTGTTCGACGGGATTCAGGGTGGCGTTGTACAGGTCGTCTTCGGGGCTGGCTGCCAGCAGACGCTTGAGTGTCAGCTCAGCTGAAGTCCAGGAGATCTGCGCGTTGAGCAGCTGCTGCTCGGCGTTGGCCACGGCTGTTTCGGAGGTTGTCGTCTCAATCGGCGCGAGCGTGCCGATCTCAACCTTGGTCCTGTTGTCCTGAAAAAGGCGCTGCGAGAGGTCGAGCGAGCGCCGCTGAATCTCGATCTGCTCGATGGCCTGACGAAGATTCCAGTACGCGGTGCGGACGCTGGCCTTGGTGTTTTCGATGGTCGTGAGCAGCTGGATGTCGGCAATCTGCCGCTGAATCGACAGCGTGCGCAACTGATTCCGGTTGTTGTCGATGGAGAAGCCCGCAAGCAGCGGCTGCGTAAAGGTGACAGCGAGCGCCGTGGTCAACTGCGGATTGTACGGCGAGCGGGGATTGGTGCTGACCTGACGGCCATTGTTGAACTGGGCATTCAGACTGCCGCCAGTCCAGTGAAGCGTCTGCGACATGCTCATATTCATGGTCTGGCCCTTGGTGTTGAAGGACGAGACCTTGTCGAGGTTGTCGGTCGAAATCTGGCCCTGGTTGTTGTACCGGTAGGTGCCGGTGAACTGGGGATTGAACGCCGCCCTGGCCGACGCCATCTGATAGTCGACGCCGGGTGGGTTCATCCGCGCGACCTTCAACTCGAGGTTGCGCTCGAGGGCGATTTCGATAGCCTGCTCGAGCGTCAGGTTCATCAGCGTCCCACCGCTCGGCGGCACAGGCACGGCCTGTCCGACGACATAGCGTTCGGTCTGACTCGGTCCCCGCGGCGTGGCGAACTGCGGCAACTGGGACGCGGGCGCCGGGGTCGTCTGCGGAATCCCAGGCGGTGGCGCGGATGGCGGAACGGCTCGTGGCTGCGCTGGGGTCGGCGCGGCGGGCTGAGCCTGTGGCTGATCCACAGGAGGCTGAACCGGCGTCGACGGAGGCGGGGCTCCGGGGCGCCCTTCGTTCGGGGGCGTATTCGGCTGCTGAGGCGTCGACGGCGGCGGGGCACCCGGTCCCTGCTGCGGCGCCTGCGCCGAGATGCTGACAGTCAGCACGCCCGCCGCGAGCGTGAGCGCCCAAACCCTGGGATTGCGCAGAAGATTCATCATCGCCGTTCTTACTCCTGAAGAGGCGGCCAGACGGGCAGGTCCGGCGCCGGTATGAGTGCTGAGACCTATCGGTTAGCGGCCGCGGCCAAAACTGGCAGAGCGGCGCGCGAAAATGTCCTGAAGTTTCTTGTACTGATCGGGCTGCAGTTCCCGATACATGCGGTAGAGGAGCACTGTGCGGCTTTCGTTGAGCCGCGAGCGCAGCGACTCGACGTGCAGCACCTGCAGTGCGTACGTGCCTTCGTCGACGAGGGCCGCCTTGGTCATCTTCTGCAAGTCGTCGGACTGCTTCATCCACTCGTCGACGATCTTCTTCAGATCGTCGGCGCGCCTTTGATAGATGTCGTTAATCTTTTTGGCCTTTTCGGCCGAGAGTCCGATTTCCTTCCGGACGTCTGCGTCGTTCCAC
This sequence comes from Vicinamibacterales bacterium, assembly GCA_039925145.1. Taxonomy (GTDB): domain Bacteria; phylum Acidobacteriota; class Vicinamibacteria; order Vicinamibacterales; family SCN-69-37; genus JBDSZL01. Next base: position 5,793 of record JBDSZL010000014.1, read on the forward strand.
CACGGCCACGGGTAGCCGGGTCCGCCACGACCTTCGCGGCCCTCAACCGGTCGTCCGCCGGGCGGTGAGGCTGGCTGCTGAAGGGCAGCGGCGCCCACCACGCCGCCGGTCGTGCCTGCCCCGGGGCCACCCACCGCCAACCCGAGCAGAAGGGCGGCGCCGGCCACGGCACGGAGAGACAAGAGTCGTGTCAGATTCACGCTTGATTTACGTTTTTGCTGCGCCAATTGTTTACGGCTGACCTGCCAGGACTTCGAGTCGAGAGATGATTTCGCCGACGATGCTGTTGGGCGTGGAGGCACCGGCGGTCAGCCCTACTTTGACGAGTCCCGACGGCAGCCAGTTCAGCGCCCGGTCCTCCTCGACAACCGACGTGGACGGCATGCCAATGGGCCGATGCCGGATCTCGTGCGCCGAGATGAGGCACGCCGGATCAGCGATGTGAAAGGTCGGCACCCGATCCGCGCAGATTTTCGCCAGGTTGCACGTATTGCTGCTGTTGTATCCCCCGACGACGAGCGCGAGATCGAGCGTCGACTCATCGAGGAGGGCCTGGACGGCGTCCTGACGCTCCTGCGTCGCGCTGCAAATGGTGTCGAACGCTCGGAACCTGGAGGCCAGTGCGTCGGCGCCGTAGCGGTCGGCCATCGCCTGGCCCAGCATTTCGCCAATCTTCAGCGACTCGCTCATCAACATCGTCGTCTGATTCGCACACCCGACGCGTTCCAGATGCGTGAGCGGGTCGAACCCATCGGAGACCGCGCCGGCAAAGCGCGAGAGAAAACCGTCCGCGTCGGCGGGCCGCCGAATGAACTCGCAGACAATCGCCGCTTCGTCTTCGTCGCGGACGATCACGTAGTGCGCGCCGGCCACGTCGGTGGCCTGTGAGGCGGTGGCGCGAGTCTCTTCGTGGTGCACCTTGCCGTGAATAACGGAGGTGAAGCCCTCGCGGGCGAATCGGCGCACGTTTTTCCAGACGTTCAGGACGGAGCCACACGTGGTGTCCACCAGCGTGCAACCGTGCCGATCGAGGGCGGCCAGTTCCCCGACTGACACACCAAACGCCGGCAGAATCACCACGTCGTCTGGGCCGAGCGACGTGCGATCTTCGCCGGGGTCTGTGAGGATGCGGATCCCTTGGGCGCGCAACTGATCGTTGACATGGGGGTTGTGAATGATTTCCCCCGTCAGGAAGACGCGCTTGTCGGGACAACGCCGGCGGGTCTGGTAGGCGTAGTCGTCCGCGCGG
>JBDSZL010000015.1:0-15578 GCA_039925145.1 Vicinamibacterales bacterium
AGCTCCTGACCGATCTCTGCGAGGATCTCGTGCGCGAGCATGGATGCCGCGTGTCGGTGGTCGCCGGGCCGCCGCTGCTGCCGCTCGCCGGCACGGAGGCCCGCCAGAGGCGTATCTGCGTGCGGCAAATGCACAACGGTGTGCAGATTCTCCGGGCGGCGGGCACGCGCTTCAACAAAGACCGGTTTGCCGGCCGGGCCACCAACTACATGACGTACTTCGCGTCGGCAGCCCTGGCGGGGCTGCGGCTCGATCGACCGGACGTGGTGGTGGCCTTCACCGACCCGCCGATCATCGGGCTGGCTGCCTGGCTCGCCGGGCAGCGGTTTCGGGCACCGCTGGTGATGGCGTTCAAAGACCTGTTTCCAGAAGTGACGGTGCTGTTGAAGGACTTCCACAACGAGACCGTCAACGGCGCGCTGCAACGCGTCAATCGGTTTCTGGTGCGACACGCCGCAATGAACGTCGCGCTCGGTGAGACCATGCGTCGCCGCCTGATCGAGAACAAGGGAGCGCCCGAGGCCAAGACGATCATCATCCCCGACTGGGCAGACACCACGAGCATCACCCCGGGCGAGAAGCGCAATGCGTTTGCGCGCGAGCACGCCCTCGCGGACAAGTTCGTCGTGATGCACTCAGGGAACCTCGGCCTGTCTCAAAGTCTGCAGACACTCGTGGAGGCGGCGCGCCTGCTGCGCGATATTCCAGATCTCCAGATGGTGTTTCAGGGTGAGGGCGTGACGAAGGCGGAACTCGAGGCACGGGTCCGCGAGCTCGGGCTCACGAATGTGACCTTTCTGCCGTTCGCTCCCAAGGCTCGGCTCAGCGAGTCGTTTGCCGCGGCCGACGTCTTCGTCGTCTCGCTGCAACGCGGACTGGCTGGCTACATCGTGCCGAGCAAACTCTACGGCATTCTCGCGGCCGGCCGGCCCTACGTGGCGGCCGTCGAAGAAGGCTGTGAGGTGGCGGCCCTGGCTCGTTCCGGTCAATGCGGGCTCGTCGCCGATCCCGGCAACCCGGAGCAGCTCGCCGATCGGGTCCTGACGTTCTACCGCGATCGCGCGTTGACGGCACGCTATGGACGTCACGCCCGGGAGATGGCGCTCACGTTCGATCGCCACACGCAGGTTGCGCGCTACTTCGATCTCTTTCGCAGCGTGCTGCCCCGCACGGCGGCATCGACTGTCACTGCCGCGGAGCGGAGCGCCTGATGGCCGACGCCCTCGGTCATCTCGCCTCGTCAACCGCTCCGTCGCTGACACGGATTGCCGCGGAGGACCGGCGGCAGGTCGGCGGCAGAGCCATCAGTCCCGCCAAGCGCACCCTCGATGTGCTGCTCTCGGGCGCGGGACTGCTGGCGTCAATGCCGGTCTGGCTGCTAGCCGCCGCCGCCGTGAAGCTCGAGGACGGCGGCGACGTGTTCTACAGCCAGGAGCGCGTCGGACAGCACGGACGCATCTTTCGCGTCTACAAATTCCGGTCGATGGTTCCGGATGCCGAAGCCCGCGTAGGCGCGCTGCAGGCGTCGAAGAACGACCCTCGCATCACGCGTGTCGGCCACTTCCTGCGCGCAACAGCGCTCGACGAATTGCCGCAGCTTTGGAGTATCGTTCGTGGCGACATGAGCTTCGTAGGACCGCGGGCGCTACGCCCTGGCGAAATCGAAGTGAACGGCAACGGCGCGCTCGTGCCGCTCGAAGCCGTGCCCGGGTTTGCCGAGCGCTGCCTCGTTCGACCCGGTCTGACCGGCGTCGCGCAGATTTACGCGCCGCGAGACATCGCGCGTCAACACAAGTTCCGCTATGACAGACTGTATGTCCGCCGCCAGTCATTCCTGCTCGACCTGCGGTTGATCGCGCTGTCGTTCTGGATCACGTTCCGCGGCAGCTGGGAAGTCCGAGGCCGCAAGTTTTGAGAGGGTGGGCGCGTGCTTGATGTCGTTGTCATCGGCGCAGGTCCGGCCGGATCCATCACGGCCAGGCGCCTCGCCCAGCGCGGACGCTCGGTCATGGTTCTCGAAGAGCACGACGTGGTGGGGGCGCCCGTTCATTGCACGGGCCTGCTCGGCGCCGAGGCATTCTCCGAATTCGATCTTCCATCCGATCTGATCCTCGCCGAGGCCGGCGTCGCCCGTTTCTGGGGTGCCGCAGGCCAGTCGGTTCCGGTTCAGAGCAGCCGCATCAACGCCGTCGTGATCGACCGAGGCAGACTCGATCGCTACCTGGCGGGCGAGGCCGAATCGGCCGGCGCCCAGGTGCTCACCGGCCATCGCGCCGAACACATCGCCGTTGACGGCCGAAGCGTGGTGGTGCGAGCGCGAGGCATCGATCGGCCCATCGAGGCGCGTGCCTGCGTGCTCGCGTGCGGCGCTAACTATCGCTGGCATCGCGAGCTCGGCCTGGGCATGCCCCGCGTGTTCCTGCAGAGCGCCCAGGTCGAGACGCCGTTTCCGGACACGCAAGAAATAGAAGTCAGGTTCGGGCGCGAGGTCGCGCCATCCGGGTTTGCCTGGATGGTGCCCTTCCGGCGCGAGGGCGTGCCGCACGCACGCATCGGCCTGATGAGTGAGACGCGCAGCGGGGAACGATGTGCCGCATTCATCGGATCCCTGGCCGAGCGCGCGGGGGTCGACGAAGACACCATCCCGATGCCCCGGCAGAAGATGCTGCCACTCGGACCAATCGACAAGTCGTATGCGAATCGCGTGCTGGCCGTCGGCGACGCCGCAGGGCTCGTGAAGCCGACAACCGGCGGCGGCATCTACTACGGCCTGCTGAGCGGCGCCATCGCTGCCGAGGTGCTCGACGACGGTTTGTCCCGAGACCGACTGTCCGAACGGGCCCTGCGCCACTACGAGACTCGATGGCGTCAGCGCCTGGGACGGGAGATCCGCGTCGGCCTCGCATTTCGCAAGATCGCGGCGCGCCTCAGCGATCAGTCAATCGACGAGCTCATCGAGCTTGCCGGTGTCGATGGGGTCGTCCCACTGCTGCAGGAAACGGCCGCCTTCAACTGGCATCGGAAAGCGGCGATTGCGCTGCTGGGACATCCTGCCTTTCGCCGCATCGTGTTTCGATCGTGGACGCGGAGTGCGACGTCGGTCTGACGTGGAGGCGCCTGGAATTACTGTCGCGCTGCTTGCACGCGTGTTGGCCGGTGACGCCGCGGCGTGGCACGAGCTCGATCGGGTGGGAGCCGACGAGGTGTGCCGTGTGGCGCGTGCGCACGGCGTCCTGCCGCTCGTGGCCGATCTTGCGACCCGGCACGTGGAGGTCGTGGGGAACGCCCTCGCGAGCGCTCTCCACGATCACGCCCAACGCGAGGCGGCGATCGATCTTGTGCGCCAGCCTGACCTCGAGGGGCTGTGTGAGCATCTGGCCGCAGCTGGGGTCGCGCCGCTGTTGATCAAGGGTGCACATCTCGCGTACCACTACTACGAGCGGCCCGATCTCAGGCCCCGCCTCGACACCGATCTCCTGATCGAGCCCACCGACCGCGCTGCCGCCGTCGGCGTGCTGACGGCCCTGGGCTACGAGCCGTCTGCCCAGACCGAGGGCGATCTGGTGATGTATCAGGAGCCTTACACGAGACGGCGCGGATCGGCCACGACCCACGTCGTCGACGTGCACTGGCGGATCTCGAACGCACAACGCTTCGCCACCTTTCTCACCTGTCGCGAGATCCGCGCCGCCGCCGTGCCGCTCGTCAGGCTGCCGTGGGCCGTGGCCCCCTCGGCGGTGCACGCGCTGCTCCTTGCGTGCGTACACCGCGTCGCGCACCATCTTGATGCGGCGCGCCTCATCTGGAGCTACGATTTGCATGTGATTGGCGCGACGCTTTCGCCCGTTGACTGGGGACGCTTCGAGACGCTGGCGGTCGAGAGAGGCATCGCCGGGACGTGTCTGCGCAGTCTGAGGGGGGCAGAGCAGCTCTTCGGCACGCACACGCCGGCCGCGGTCATTGGCCGCCTCACCGCGGCGAGCCACAACGAGAGGGACGCTGGCGTCTATGTAGCGGAACGGCCGCACATCCATCGGATCGTCGAAGATTTCCGGTCACTGGGGTCGTGGAACGAGCGCTACCGGCTGGCCTGTCAGCACCTGTTTCCAGCGCCGGCTTACATGCGCGGCGTGTACGCGCCCAGCAGCCGGGTGCCGCTGCCGCTGTTGTACGTGCGACGGGCCGTGCTCGGCGCGAGACGCTGGCTGAGGCGGGCATGACCACATGGTGATATTCGGCTGGTTGCTGATGGCCGTCATCGCGTGGGGCGCCCTGGCATTTGGCGCCGTCTATCCCTGGGCGTACGGTCCGCTCGCGCTCGTCAGTGCAGGACTTGGCGTCTGGGCGAGTGTCGTTACGCGGGCGTGGCGCGATCAGACGTTTCGGGTCGTGGCCATGGCACTGGCTGCAGTGGCGGCGGCCATCGCGCTGCAGCTCGTCGCCCTTCCGTATTCGGTCGTGCGTGCGCTGTCGCCGGGCGTCGACCGTTTCCTCAGGCAGTACACGCTGGCTTATCACCCCGCCTCGCTGCACCCGATGTCGATATCGCCAGCATCGACGTTTGTCGCCCTGACGCTCTTCGTGGCCTTCGCGCTGCTGCTGCTTGGCGCCACCCGCGCCATGAAGCACCTGCGGATGGAATGGTTCCTCAGCCAGGTGCTCGGCCTCGGCGCCGCGCTCTCGCTCGTCGGCATCGTCCAGCACACGTTCATCGATAAGGACGCGCCACTGGTGTACGGGTTCTGGAAGCCGATGTACGGAGCGTCGCCGTTTGGCCCGTTCGTCAACAAGAACCACTTCGCCGGATGGATGGTGATGGTGCTTCCGGTCGTTGCCGCCTATGCCTGTGCGCTGTTCTTCCGCGCTCCTCCGCCGGATCGACGCGGGAGAGGCGCATGGCTGCGCTGGCTCGCGAGCGTCGAGGCGAATCGATTCCTGCTCGTCGGGGTGGTGGCGGTCGTCATGAGTCTGGCCGTCGTGCTGACCGGTTCGCGATCGGGTATCGCGTGCGTCGCGCTGGGCCTGCTGTGCGTGGGCAGCGCCGTGTGGCGCACGCTCGAGAGCGGCCGCAGCCGAGGGCTGGCTGCCGGCGCCCTCGGACTGATTGTCATCGGCGGACTGGCGTGGGGCGGCGCCGATCTGCTCGTCAGCCGCTTCGGCAAAGCCCCCGTCGAACTCGAAGGACGTTTCGCGGCGTGGCGTGACACCTCCAGGATCATCGCGGACTTTCCGCTGTTTGGCACCGGGCTCGGCACCTACGCGCGCTCGATGCTCGTCTATCAGGCGAGCGGACGGACCTCGATGTACGCGCAGGCCCACAATGACTACCTGCAGTTGCTCTCCGAAGGCGGGCTCGTCGTGATTATTCCGGTGATCGTCGCTGCGGTGGTGATCGTCGGGGTCATCAGGCGGCGCTTACGGTCTGGGCAGGATGCGCCGCTCACGGCCTGGGCCCGCATCGGAGCCGTCGCGGGCCTGGTAGCGATTCTGGCGCAGTCGACAGTCGAGTTCAGCCTGCAGATGCCAGGCAACATGGTCCTGTTCGTCGTGCTGATCGCGCTCGCCGCGCATCGTCCATCGCAGTCTCGACCCCATGCGTCTCGCATTTGATCTCGACGGCGTGCTCGCCGATCTGCACACCCCGTTCGTGCGGACGGCGATCCGGCTCTACCCCGAGCTCGACGCGTCCGCGATCGGCGCCGCCGACATCGGCGCGTCACCTCCGGACGATCAGGCGGACCACGACGAATCGCCGAGTGTCATGCTGCCCAACGTGCCGCTCACACGCCGGCAGTCGGACGCGGTGTGGCGACACCTGGCCGCCACCGAGAATTTCTGGGAGGGGCTGAAGGAGATCGAGCCGGGGGCCATCGCCAAGCTCGCCGCGGTCGCGGAGGAGCGGCGCTGGGAAGTGCTGTTCATCACCAGCCGGCCCAAGTCGGCCGGACGAACGGTTCAGCGCCAGAGTCAGCGTTGGCTTCACGAGATGGGGTTTCCGCTGCCGAGTCTGTACGTCGTGCACGGATCGCGCGGCAAGGTGGCCGAAGCCCTCGCGCTGGACGTGGTGATCGACGACCGCCCTGACAACTGTCTCGACGTGGTGCTCGACTCGAAGGCTGGCGCCGTGCTGGTCTGGCGGGGCACGCAGGCGAGCGTGCCCTCCTCGGCAAAGCGGCTGGGCATCGCCGCCGTGCCAGACGTGGCGGGCGTACTCAAGGCGCTCGTCCAGGCAGACCAGGACGGCAGTGACCTGAGCATGCTTGACCGTCTGAGGCGCCTGTTTGGTCTCAAGACGCACTCTGCGTCACCTCTGGTTCGATGAGAGTCGCGCGAGCATGTTGACGGGCTCATCGACGCACGGTTTTGTGCGACGGCATTTCGAATCCGTGCGCACGATTCTGATCGACGCGCCAGCCTCGCTGAAATCTGGCTTTTTGCCGCAGCTTCTCGAGAACCGCGCCGCCGCGCGTCATGGCATGCCCATTGCCATTCTGCACTGCGGCTGCCCAGTGAGCCGCACATCCGGTGCGGCGCGATTCAAACGGACAGCCTGGTCACTTCTGACCCGAAAGGCTGTTCATGTCACGCCGGTTCCTCATCAGCGCCCTCCTCGCCGTGTTCGCAGTGGCTCCGGCAGCGGCACAGAACAGCTTCGCGCAGCAACGCATTCTACCGGTGGATTTCACGGCGGCGGTCGCCAACGCGGCCGTGCCGGCGGCCCTCGTCGGTGCCGAGCAGTTGCCGTCGTTACGCATGCCTGTGGAAGGCGGCTTCCGTCGCCCCACGCCGTCGACGCTGATGTTGTCGCTCTACGCATCGACGGCCCTCATGCAGGCGCTCGACGTGCACTCGACGCTGACGGCGTTCAGCGCCGGTGCGGTCGAAGGCAATCCGATGATGAAGGGGATTGCGGGCAACAAGGCCGCGTTCATCGCCATGAAAGCCGGCGTCGCGGCGAGCACCATCTTCGCCACGCGCGCGCTGGCCAAGAAGAACAAGGTGGCGGCCATTGCCACCCTGCTCGCCATCAACTCGGCATACGCCATGGTGGTCGATCACAATTACAAGGTGGCGCGCGCCGGACGCTGAGTCCTGCTGTGCGTCTCGGTCGCCCAGCGTCACGGATCCCAGTCGGGAACCGCGCGCGGCGAACTCTCTGCAACCGCCGGTCCCAACCGGCGGTTGTGCTGTCTACGGGCGGGTCCAGGTCATGAGCAGCGATCGGCGTCGTTCTCCGCGCATCGAGATGCTAGGCCGGTTGCACGGCCACAGCGTCGCCCTGGATCTGGCTGTGCGGGTGCGGGAAATCAGTCTAGGAGGGATGTCGGTCGAAACGACGGCCCCTCTCGTTGTCGGATCCACCCACGAATTCAGTTTGACGCTCGGTGACGGCGCCACCATTCAACTGACCGGCCGTATTGTTCGCACCGACCCGCTCCTGCCCGGTTCCGCTCCGCTCGGCCATCTATCCGGTGTCCAATTCATCGACGACGACCCGCCAGCCGACGAAGGCGAAATCAACGATCTGATCGATCGTGTCCGATAGCGTCCGCCAGGGCGCTTTCCCTGTCGGGGCGTCGCCCCCACCGCGCCGCGCGTTCACTCTCACCATCTACGTCGTCTTTCTGCTTTCGGGCGCCGCTGCCGTGATCTACCAGTTGATTTGGCAGCGCGTGCTCCTTGGCATGTACGGATCGAGCATCGAGGCGGTCACGGTTGTCGTCACGTCGTTCATGCTGGGGCTGGGCTTCGGCAGTCTCGCTGGCGGTTGGCTCGCCGATCGACCCCGCGTGAATGTGCCGCTCTGGTTCGCCTGGGTCGAGCTTACAATCGGCCTCTTTGGTCTCGTCTCGATTCCGACCTTTCACTGGGTCGGGCGACTCACGGCCACGGCACGAATCGAAATGGTGTGGGCTCTGGCGTTACTGCTGCTCCTGGTTCCTACGATGCTCATGGGAGCGACGCTGCCGCTGCTGACCGCGTACCTCAACCGGCGCCTCCGCAACGTCGGCGCATCGGTCGGCAACCTCTACGCGGTGAACACGCTCGGCTCGGCCGCGGGCGCGGTGGTGGCTGTGCTGTTCATCGTCGGGTCTCTCGGGCAGCAGGGGAGCGTGCTGGTCGCCGTGGGTCTGAATCTCGTGGTTGCGGCCAGCGTGGTGGTCGTTGCACGCAACGACAAGGATTCATGAGCACGGCTGCAGCCCTCGCCGTCGCGTTTCTGGCAGGGTTCGTCGCACTCTCGTTCGAATTGCTGTGGTACCGCGCCTATTCCATCGCGTTGATGGCGAGGCCCCAGGCGTTCGGGGTGCTGCTTGGAGGGTATCTCGCCGGGATCGGCGTGGGAGCATGGCTCAGTGGCCGACTGTGCGTTCGGCTTGGAAGTCGCAGTCCCAGACCTCAGCTCGGCTGGATCCTCATTGCTGCGGCGGCGCTGGGCTATGTGCTCGTCCCAGGCTTCGCGTGGCTGGTCACCGTGTCCCGCAGTTGGGGCATCGCCACGGTGCTGGTCGCCGCGTGCTCATGCGGGCTCGGGTTGGTCTTTCCGCTGGTCGTCCACGCCAGTGTTCCGGCGGAGGGCCGGGTCGGACGGGTGACGTCCCGTCTCTATTTCGCGAACATCATCGGCTCCTCCAGCGGCAGCGTGGTCACCGGGTTCTGGCTGATGGACCGCTTTGGTCTGGCCGCGATCACGAGTGCGTTGAGCGGCGCGCTGATGGCGGCAGGACTCGTCGTGCTGGTCGCGTTCGACTGTCGACGGTGGCGTGTGCCGGTCACCTGCGTCGCCCTTCTCGTCGCGGGTGCGGTCGCCTCGCACGGGCCGGCCTTTGCCCACTTGTATGAACGACTGTTCTTTCGCGTCGGCTATGACCCCGCAGTGCACTTCTCGGAGATTGTCGAGAACAGGAGCGGCGTGATTGGTGTCACTGCAGACGGGGCCGTCTACGGCGCCGGTGTCCATGACGGGTTCTACAACACCGACCTCAGGCTCGCACGGCTGAACACCATTCAGGAGGCCTACGCAATCGGGCTCTTTCATCCGGCGCCCGCTCGCGTGCTCATGATCGGTCTGAGCTCTGGATCGTGGGCGGTTGTGGCGGCCAACCACCCTCAGGTGACGGATCTCACCGTCGTGGAGATCAATCCCGGATACGTGACCCTGCTGCGCGATCATCCTGCTGTGGCCGGGCTGCTCTCAGACGCCCGCGTGCACATCGTCATCGACGACGGCCGACACTGGATGCGTCAGCACGACGACCGGTTCGACCTGATCGTGGCGAACACGACCTACCACTGGCGCGCGAACGCGAGCAGTCTGCTGTCCGTCGAGTTTCTGGAGTTAGTGCGTCAGCACTTGAGACCTGGCGGCGTGTACTACTTCAACACGACGAGCGAGCCACGCGTGCAGAGGACCGCCGCAACGGCTTTCCCGTTCGCCTGGCGGCTCTACAACATGATGGCGGTGAGTGACGGCCCCATCCAGCCGGACCTGACGACGTTCAGGCGGCAGCTTGGGGAATACCGTCTGTATGGTGCTCCGAGTCTGGACCTCTCGCGCGCCTCGGACCGCGATCTGCAGGAGCTTCTGGTGACTGACGCTGCTGGCGACCTCGAGCCGCGAGACAGGATTCTGAGCCGTACAAATGGCGCGGAGCTAATCACCGATGACAACATGGGCACCGAGTGGCGCCTGTCGCGTTACCAGCGCCGTCAATAAACCCTCTCCACCCGTCCAGTTCTTTACGCCGCCAATTCGCCGTCTGCCGCAAAGCTCAGCCTGCGTTGGAATCCCGCCGCGGCAGGGTCTGGCTCGCCAATCGCGCGTCCATCAACTTCAATCCAGGCGTGCCCCTCGAGCGTGGTGCCGGAGTTCTTGAACCCGACGCAGAGTCGAGGGTTGCGCCCGAGCCGCGACAGCTCGCGATACAGGATCAGGCTGCGTGGCACGCAGTCGGTATCGATGACTCGCAGCAATTGACGCAGCCGAACGACGCAACCTACGATTCGCTCTTGCTCGCCACGCACGGGATTCGATCGTGCGGGAGTCCACGCCCATTGCGCCAGGCGTTGCAGGGACACGTGTGGTTTCAGCAGTCCAAACGTGAGATAGAGCGGCAGCAGACGCACCATCGTGGCCGCGGTCCTCGCCCGCAGCGCCACGGACCTCATTGCGGCACGTAGAGCGCGCCAGCGGCGTGGCGGAGTTGCGTATCGGTGGGCAGGAGTGAGTCGCCGGAGACACACGCCAGTAACTCAGACAGGTGCGCGAAGTCAGGTCGGTAGGTGACGCGGTGGACGCGCACCGCATCGGCGACGAGGAGGTAAGCCTGCACCATCTGCCGTGTCGCCGCTGCGTCCGATTCGTCGAAGCAGTGCGCGTGCGTGAGAAGCACGGAGAAGGCCTCGGCGGGGGCAACGCGCTCGACGATGGGGCGCGTCGGCGCGCTCGCGTCCTGGGCGAGCACGAACACCGCATGAACGGGCAGGGGGGGCGTCGGGCTCTCCGTCCAGCCTGTGTGCGCCTGGCCATGCGGCGATGTCCGAAAGAACTCAGCCGACGCTCGTCTAAGACTGGGTTGAAAAGGCAGCGGACAGAGTTGAACCGCCGCCGTGCTGGCACGAATCACGACCGCATCGTCGGATAACTGTCTGAACCCGGGCTGCTGGCCCAGCGCGTACGCGAGCGTTGACTTGCCGGACCGCCCCTGGCCGCAGAAGATCAGCGCGCCGTGGGGACCGCTGACGGCACTCGCGTGGAGCGCCTGCCATCCCTTCGTCTGAAGGATGACAGGTTGGACGACACGATCGAACATGCGCTGAATGACATCAGGCGACGATCCGGTGGCGGGCGAGACGTGGACGTCGCGCGTGGCGTCGTTGAAGTGAAAGGTGCCGAGACCTTTCCAGTCGATCCAACGTGCGTCATCGGCGGCAAAGGCCCGGGCAAATACTTCTCCCGAGTCATCTGCCCACGCGTTGACCTGTCGAGTTGACGCGTGACCTGGTCGCGACAGGCCAGCCCCATCGAAGGTGAGCCTCAGCATTTCAGGTCCACCCGCCAGAGAGCTACTTGTCCATCGCGGGGACCTTCTGGGGTTCGCCAGGGTCTCCGGTGATGACCGTCATCTTGCCGTTACCGCCCTTCAGCACGTCGCCGATGGTGCCGACCGGTTTCACCTCTGGCTGCTGCCAGTTGCGCCGGGTGTGTGGTTCCGTTTGCTTGGCCGTCACAATTTTGCTCATCATTTGTCCCTTCGAAGACTCAACTGATCTGCTGCCGTACCCACGCTTCGAGATTCACGAGATTCCAGGCGTAGCCCAATTGACGTGGCCCCTCGTACCAGGCGCGCTGCATGAAGGCACGCGCGAGCTTTGGATCGACCACGCCGAGGGAGGCCAGTGCGTGGAAGTCGCCGAACTTCTCGCCAATCGCCGGCGCTTCGGCCGTCACGAGCGACGAGAAGAAGTTGAGCGCCGTCACTTTTCTCTGCCGCTCGAAGCCGAGTGACGGAAACCGCCGCGCAACGGTGTCGCGCACGAGCCCCTTGCTGCGACCGCCCTGGTTCAGCCGTTCGGGAGGGGTTCGATAGACGTGTACGAGCAGATCCGCGTCCCAGTACGGATGAATGTACCGCACGCCCAGGCGTTGGCCGAACTGGTGCTGCTCCTCGAAGATCCACGACGTGAGCGGATGATCGAGGAACAGTTGCGACTCGCGGCTGTAGAAGCCCCCCACCGGATTGGCGGGCGCCAGGCTGTGAAGCGCGCGCTGGTACTGCAGTTGTCTGAGCGCGGGATCAGGGGCGAGCCAGTCCGCCGCTGCGCCCACCATCTTTCGCGCCCGATGCGCATTCCACGCGCGCGGGGCGAGCCCGTGCAAGGCTGCTCCGGCGAGAGGCCGTGCGCCGTAGCGCCACATCGTGGTGCCGAGCGCGAGGAGCCAGCCCTGGCTGTACGAGCGCTGGTTGACCGCCGCCATGCGCAGCATGGCTCGCAACTGACCACGCCTCAGAAGATCCGCCGCCAGAAACGGCGTGACGCCCAGCCACTCATCGCCGCCCTCGCCAGTCAGGATCGTGTCGACTCCGTGCGCACGGGCGTGACGGATCAGACTCAGATAGGCAGGCGCCCAGGTGTTGAACAGGGGCGCGGCAAGGCCTGCGTTCAGATCGATGGCTTGAGCAAGGAGACCACGAGGGCCGACCGCCTCGCGAAAGTCGACGAGGTGCATCGGCATGCCGAGCTTGGATGCGACCGACGTCTGCACCAGGCGCTCGTCGCACGAGGGATCGGGGAAGCCGAGCGACAACCCCCACGGGGTCGGTAGATCCAACTGGCGCGCGCGGTCGGCCGCGACAGCGGCGACGCTGACCGAGTCGAAGCCACCGCTGAGGAACACGCCCGTGCGGCCGGCTGCCAGACCCCGCTCGACGGCGCGGTCGAGGTGCTGGTCGAACGCCGCGACGTCTGTTTCAGGCAGGTAGTCGATCTCAGCGCTCACGGGATGCCAGTAACGGCTGGCCTCAACCCCGCTGCGACTGACAATGACTTCCCACCCCGGCGGCACTCGTCGAATGGCGTCGAAGAACGTCTCCTGACGTTCGGGCCATCGCTTGGCGAGATGGTCGGCCAGGGCCGCGCGGTTGAGCGAATGCGAGATGTCGCCGGTGGCGAGCAGCGGCTGCGGCGTCGACGCGAACATCGCACGGCCGCCAGGCGTGGCGTAGAACAGCGGATGAGAGCCCAGCGGATCACGCGCGACGCGCACGGTGTTCGCGGTCTCGTCCACCAGACCGACGACGAAGCTACCGCGCAGTTCTGAAAACGCCGCGGCGCCCTTGCGCTCGACGAGCCGGAGTATCAGCTCCGCCGGCGGCGCATCGGGCGGCGCGTCAACGGCCCGGGCAATCCGGGCCCGGTCGAACAAGAGACCATCGAAAAAGACCTGGAGTGCACCGCGCTGCGCGCAGGGAAGACCGCTACTGAGCGTCACCCGGCCGCGCTCGTCGCGCTCGACCGTTATGACCCAGCCAGTGGTGTGTAACGCCGGCTGTGCCGTTCCGGAGGGTCGAGCCATGGCCAGCGTCATAGCTGAAGCAGGCCGTGCTGCACCAGATCGGTTACCAGTTGTCTCGTCTGCGCGGCGGCTGTTTCCGGATCGACGACGAACTCCTCGACGAGCGCCCGAGTGATCTCCGGCGTTGGAACTCCCCCGGCAATCAGGTCCCAGATGCGGGCCCCCGTGGTGTTCAACTCGAAGATCTGGTTCGTACGGAGGTTGACGACGACGCCGGAGGCACCAAGGGAGCGGTAGACGACGTCTGGAGGAAGGTGCAAAGCCATTGCTGAGGAGCGCTGTAGATATATCGGCTCGAAGTCCGTGCGGCGGGAGCCGGCAGGTGCCCGCAAGGCCGTGGATGGCGGCCTGCTATCGACAGCCAGCTGAGCTTACGGCCCGGTCGTGCGGGCGTCAACCGGCCACGTCTCCGGCGGAGGCGAATCTGTATCTAACTGATACAGCTGGGGATGGCCGCGTCATCCCCGCTGACACGCGCGCCGCGGCCAATGAGGCGACGAGTCCGTCTGACCCGTCGAGTCACAGGCCGCTGATAAGATCCCGGCACCAATGCGACGCATTCTCGTTACCAACGACGACGGCTATTTCTCCGAGGGTATTCTGGCACTTGCCGAGGCGCTCGGCCCGCTCGGCCAGGTCACCATCGTCGCGCCCCAGCTCGAGGCCAGCGCCGTGGGGCACGCGCTCACGTTGAGACGTCCGCTGCGGTTGGAGCAGATCTCAGACCGCGTCTTCGCGGTGGATGGCACGCCCACCGACTGCGTCAATATCGCGATCCACAATGTGCTCGACGGCCCGCCCGATCTCGTGGTTTCCGGCATCAACAAGGGCTTCAACATCGGCGACGATGTGACGTATTCAGGCACCGTGGCGGGGGCGCTCGAGGGGGCGCTGCTCGGATACCCGGCTATTGCGGTGTCGACGCAGTTCACCGTGGAGGACTGGGATTTCGGCCCGGCGGCGGCGGTGGCCGCGTCGCTGGCAGCCGGGCTGCTGGCGCAGCCGTTTCCCGCGCGGTCGTTTCTGAATGTGAACGTGCCGGCGGGGGAGATTCGCGGTACGCGGGTCACTGTGCAGGCCAAGCGCAACCACGTCACCAAGATCGACCGTCGTCTCGATCCGCGCCAGCGGCCCTATTTCTGGATTGAGGAAGCTCAGGATGACTGGCAGCCGCACGACCGGTCGGACTACCAGGCCGTGCGGGACGGGTTCATCTCGGTGACGCCGCTGCAACCGGATTTGACCGATCATGCGGTGCTCGATCGGGTTGCGGCGCTGTTGCAGCGAGTGGGCAACGGGGTGCTCTGACCAGGGCTGCCAGCGTGGGAAGATCCCGACGCTCAGAAGGGCCTACCGCTCGTCGTCTTCGGTGGAGTAAGATAAACCGTTGTCGGGGCGTGGCTCAGCCTGGTAGAGCACTCGGTTCGGGACCGAGGGGTCGGAGGTTCGAATCCTCTCGCCCCGACCACTCACTCACTTCGTTCGTTTCGGGGTCGGCGGCGAGGCATTCAGGCTTCGCCCGGCTCTCGCCGTGCTCGGCACGAATCCTCTCGCCCCGACCGAAATCTTCAATGAATTCGGCCCTCAATTGACCGTCATGGTCGGTTGAGGGCCTTTTTTCCTTCGGCGATGCTGGCGACGCCGCTCACAGGCCGTGAAGGAATCGAGTAGACGTCCCGACTGAATGTCTGAGATGGTCAGGGATGGTGGGCCTTGGACGGGCGTCAACGGCCATGTTCTGCCGCCAGGTCGTAGACAGTTCTTATGCTGCGACCGGACTCTGATCGATTCGATCTGCGAGGGCTCGATGCGCGTCATGTCTTTGGCGATCGCCTGCGCCGCATCCCAGAGATTCAACGCTCGCTGTGCGTTCAAACAGAACTCCCGCGAGTTTCAAAACAGGCACCGAGACGGAACGCTATCTCCGGACTGACGCAGCGGCTTGCGCGTCACAAGATTCCGACGCCAGTCCTCCGGCGGCTTCGAACGTTGCAAGCGACCGTCGTGGCGGCAGGTCAGAAGGGGAGACGATGAAGAAGCACGGGACCGTCGTGGCGGCTGAGACGTGGTTGGAGGGGCTCATCCATGAGTCGCCTACCTTTCACGCGCAGGTCGAGGAACGGCTCGCCGCCCTCCGCGTATCGCGGGGGCTCTCGCAGACCCAGCTCGCCGCCCAGCTTGGCATCACCCAGTCCGCCATCGCGCAACTCGAGGCCGCGCAACCGAAGAACGTCGAGCTCCGCACCCTCGTGCGCGTGGCGACGGCACTCGGTGCCCAGGTGGAGGTATCGATCCGAACTCAGCCGGCCCCGCGCCGGCCACGCACGGGACGACCTGGTCGCGCGAAGAAGGTGGTGGCGATGCGGAAGTCCGCCTAGAGCCTGTTATGTACTTTCTCTTGTACTGGGCGCGGGAATTTGGCACAAGGAGGGATGGCCAAGCGCATTCCCCGTCCGCGATCCACTGCCTACCCGAGTGATGTGAGTGACGAGGAGTGGAG